>NZ_CP114905.1:1200000-1800000 GCF_027497195.1 Streptomyces sp. WMMC500 | reverse complement strand
CGACGTCCGACAGGTCGGCCCGCCAGGTGGCGGGCGGCGCGGGGCCGCCGGCCCCCGCCTCGCCGCCCGCCGCCCCGGCATACGCCGGGTGCGCGACGGCGGTCGCGCAGATCGCGCCGGTCAGCGCAACCCTGCGCCACCGGCCCAGTGTTGGTGTGCGCCGCATGTGGCTCCTTCCCGTGTTCCGGAGACGTCCGCGAAGGTGCTGGCCGTGCGGCGACGCATCGTAGGCACCCCCTCACCGCCGTGCCGCACGGGTTTTCCGCCACCGTCGAAAACCCGAGTCCACCGCCGCCGGAACGAGGCCGCCCGGGGTCAGGACAGCGCAGGCGGCGCGTGGTTACCCTCGGGTATGGCCGGAATGCTTCATGTCCACTTCAACGACCGGGACTTCCGCCACGTCCAGCTCGCGCGCACCGCCGACCCGCTCTGGGAGGCGATCCTCGGGCTGCACGTCGCCTACACCCCCGGGCCCCTCCTGCCCGCCCGGCTGCGCCCCTGGCACCGCCGCGCCCGCCACCGCCTCCGCCACCACGACCTGCGCCGCACCTGCCGCCTCATCAACGGCATCGCACCCGCCGACGCCACCTACTTCCCCGACTTCCTCACCCCCGTCGAATCCGAGGACGGCATCACCGCCGGCCTGCGCACCCTGCGGGCCACCCCCGCCACCCGCCTCGCCCGCGAGATCCGCCTCGCCGCCCGCCACCGCCCCCTGCCGCCCTGGACCCGCCGCCTCGCCGCCGGCGACCGCACCGTGCTCGCCGACCTCGCCGACGCCCTCCACCACCTCCACGACAGGCTCGTCGCACCCGACTGGAGCGAGATCGAAGCCACCGTCGCCGCCGACCGCGCCCGCCAACTCGAAGCCCTCGAAGCCGGCATGCCCGCCGTCCTCGCCACCCTCGAACCCTTCACCTGGACCGACCCCGTACTCAGCGCCCCCTACCCCGTCGACTCCACCCTCCACCTGCACGGCCGCGGCATCCGCCTCATCCCCTCCTACTTCTGCCACACCACCCCCATCGCCATCGCCGACCCCGGACTCCCGCCCGTCGTCGTCCACCCCGTACGCCGCCACCCCGTCCCGCCCGGCACCGACCGCCCCGCCCCCCGCCGCGACACCGCACTCGCCGCACTCCTCGGCACCAGCCGCGCCCGCGTCCTGACCGCGCTCACCCCCACCACCGCACCCGCCACCACCGGCGGACTCGCCGCCCGCCTCGGCATGCCCGCCTCCTCCGTCAGCGGCCACCTCACCGTCCTGCGCCGCGCCGGCCTCGCCGAGAGCGAACGGGCAGGGCCCCACGTCGTCCACCGCCTCACCGCCCGCGGGCGGCACCTCCTCGACGGCTGACCGGTCCCCACCCGCGCGGCGGGCCGCACCCGCGCCGGGCGGCATTCGCCGTACGTCTTCCGCGGGTTCACCCACCGCTGCTGTGATACCTGCGCCCCACACACCCCACCCCACCCCGACCCACCAGGGAGGCAGGCGTGAACCTCGTCGTCAACGGCGACGCGGAGACCGGGCCCGGAGGCACCGCGGAGCCCGTCACCACCGTCCACGGCTGGCGCCTCACCCAAGGCGCCCCCGCCCTCGTCCCCTACGACCTCGGCGGCGGCTACCCCACCCCCGACGACCCCGGCCCCACCACCCGCGGCACCCGCTTCTACACCGGCGGCAACAGCGCCCGCACCGCACTCCTCCAGGACATCGACCTCCCCCGCGGCGGCCCCACCGGCCGCAAGGCCGTCGACGCCGGCCGCGTCCGCTACACCCTCACCGCCTGGCTCGGCGGCTACGCCGACCAGCAGGACGGCGCCCGGCTCTCCGCCGAACTCCACGACGCCCACGGCACCCCCCTCGCCCTCAGCGTCCTCGGCCCCGTCACCGCGGAAGAACGCGCCGGCCGCACCGCCCTGCTGGAACGCACCGCCACCGCACCCGTACCGCCCGGCACCCGCACCGCCCGCCTCCTGCTCACCTTCACCCGCGCCGGCGGCACCGCCAACGACGGCTACGCCGACGCCGTCACCCTCACCCTCAACGCCGTACGCCCAGGAGGCCGCCCGTGAGCGTCGACCGCCGCACCCTGCTGAAGTCCGCGGCCGCCGCCGGCGCCCTCGGCGCCGCCTGGCCGCTCACCGCCGGCCTCAGCCCCGCCCAGGCCCGCGCCGCCGCCGAGCGGCTCGGTGCCGCGTACGACAGGGCACCCTTCACCCTCGGCGTCGCCTCCGGCGACCCCCGGCCCGGCTCGGTCCTGCTGTGGACCCGGCTCGCCCCCGAACCCCTCGCCGCGGAACAGGACCTCCCCGACATCGTGGAGGTCCGCTGGACCGTCGCCGAAGACCCCAAGCTGCGCCGCGTCGTCGCCCGCGGCACCGTGCCCGCCTCCGCCACCCTCGGCCACAGCGTCCACGTCCCCGTCACGGGCCTCGCCGCCGGCCGCACGTACTACTACGCCTTCAGCGCCCTCGGCCGCACCAGCCGCACCGGCCGCACCCGCACCGCCCCCGGCCGCAAGGCCGGCCGGGTCCGCTTCGCCACCGCCAACTGCCAGGCGTTCCACGACGGCTACTACGCCGCCCACCGCGGCATCGCCCGCGAGAACGTCGACTTCGTCATCCACCTCGGCGACTACATCTACGAGCACGGCCAGGTCGGCGGCGTACCCGAGGACCACGTCCGCGACCACGACGGACCCGAGATCCTCACCCTCGGCGACTACCGCAAGCGCCACGCCCTCTACAAGGGCGACCCCGCACTCCGCGACGCCCACGCCGCCCACCCCTGGTTCCTCACCTGGGACGACCACGAGGTCGTCAACGACTACAGCGGAAGCACCGGCTCCGCCCCCTTCGTACGCCGCCGCGCCGCCGCCTACCAGGCGTGGTACGAACACATGCCGCACCGCGACTCCTTCGGCGACTCCGCCCTGCCCGACCCCGAGATCCACCGCGTCCGCGACTGGGGCGGACTCCTCCAGCTCACCGTCCTCGACCTGCGCTCCCACCGTTCCGCGCAGAACCTGCCCGACGGCACCATCCTCGGCACCGAGCAGAAGAACTGGCTCAAGCACCAGGTCGACAACGCCCCCGACGCCTGGCACGTCTGGGCCAACTCGATCATGCTCAGCCAGCTCCGCGGCTCACCCGGCGGGCCGTACATGTTCACCGACCAGTGGGACGGCTTCCTCGCCGAGCGCCGGGAAGTCCTCTCCCACGTCCACGCCGCGGGGCTCGAAGACCTCGTCGTCGTCACCGGCGACTGGCACTCCGCCTTCGTCGACGACGTCCGCACCGACTACGACGACCCCGAATCGCCGCTCGTCGGCACCGAGTTCACCGCGCACTCCGTGACCTCCGGCGCGTACTCCCCGGACTGGAACCAGACCAACGGACCCGTCATGGGCGCCGCCAACCCGCACCTGAAGTACTTCGAGGGCAACCGCTACGGCTACGACGTCTACGAGGTCACGCCGGAACGCTTCAGCGCCCACATGCGCGTGATCGGCGACCGCCGCGACCCCGACTCGCCCGTCACGACGCTCACCACCTTCCACGTCGACCGCGGCCGGCCCGGCAGTTACGAGGACGAGGCGACGAAGGGCTCCCCGGCCCAGTACCGCCGCGACTGACGCGGGGCGGCAGACCGCGGACGCGGTCGGCACCCGGCCGGGTCACGCACGCCGTCGGCCGCACGGCGTACGGGCCCGGCCGGGTTGCCGCCTGGGGACCCCCGCCCGATCGTCCGCCGCGGCCAACACCCAAGTCAATCCTCGGATTTACTTGTGGCAGGCCGAGGGAGACCTTGGGCCGGTCCCGGGCAGACCTTCAGCCGGGCCGGAGGGAAAAACCCCGATTCCCGTGTGTCCCTGCGCGGTCACCTGTTCGGCCCATCGATAGAATCGCGCGACGGCCGTACCGGGAGCACGCGGAACTGCGAGGAGGCACGTTGACCGGACATGACGTCACCGACGAGCAGTGGCGGGGGCTCGCCGAAGTCGTGCCCCTGCGCGGCAACGAATGGCCTTCGTGGACCGGGCACCAAGCCCTCGACGACCCCGAAGCCGACGCCGACCAGCGGCAGTTCGTCGTCATCCGCTGCCAGGTCTTCGCCGACGCGCGGCGCGTGGCCGAGTACCTGATAGCGCAAGTCCCCGTCCTGCTCGACCTCACCGGCGCCGAGATCGACGTGGCCAAGCGCATCCTCGACTTCGCCAGCGGGGTCACCTTCGGCATCCGGAGCAGCATGCACCGCGTCGACCGCAACGTCTTCCTGCTCGCCCCCGTCGGCACGGAAGTCGAACCGGCCGTAAGCCGCTGACGCCCCGCCCCGCCCTGCCCTGCCCTGCCCCGCCTCGCCCGGCGGGCTCGCCGCGGCGGGAACGGCTCTCCTTACCGCTCTACCGTGCGCTGCGCGCGAGGCCCCGCGGATCCGCGGGGCCTCGCCCGTTCGGGCGAAGGTCACCTGCCGGAACGGTTCGGCTGGCGGCGGGCTCAATAGCGTCCCGGAGCATGACCTCCCACACCGGGCACCCTCCCCGTGCCCCGCGCGACCTCCTGCGCGACCCGACGCGCGACACCCCGCGCACGACGGGCAGCGGGCGCCACCCCCACGCCGACCGCGCCACCATCGGCGAACTGCGGCTGTCCGCCTTCAAATCGCACCACGGCACCCGGCTCGGCCTCGGTCCCCTCACCCTGCTCACCGGAGGCAGCGGCAGCGGCAAGACCGCGGCACTGGAGGCATGCGGCGTACTGGCCAGACTCGGCGCCGGGGCCACCCTGGAAGAGGCCTTCGCGCCGGTGTCCGGGGGCGCCGCGGCGTGCGTACCGCACAAGGCCCGGCCCGACGCCGCAGGACGCCGCGGCGTCCGCCTCGGCTGCACCGTCCACGGCCCCCTCGGCGACGTCCGCCTCGACGTCGCCGTACAGGCGGAACCCGAACTGCGCATCGTCGGCGAACGCCTCAGCGGCGCCGGCCACACCCTCCTCGCCACCGCGCTGCGCGACCCCAGACGCGACCGCGTCCAGGCCACCTGGCACACCGCGGGACCCACCCCCGTCACCCGCGCGCCGCTGCCCGACGACCGGCTGGGCACCGCCCTCTTACCGCTGCGCGTCGGGGGCCGCACCGACGGGGAACGGCTCGTGCTCGCCGCCGCGGAACAAGCCGTCGTCGCACTCCGCTCCGTCTACCCCTGCGACCCGCACCCGGCGCTGATGCGCGCCACGCGGGCCGTGCCGGCCGGCCGCGGCGACCAACTCACCCCGGACTGCCGCAACCTCCCGGCGGTCCTGCGCCGCGTACGCGACGAATGCGGCACCCGGCACGCGGCCCTGCTGGAGGCCCTGCGCGGCGGCTGCGCGGGGCCGGTACACGACCTGACGACGGAGCAGTCGGGGACCGGTCTGGTACGGGCCGTGCTGCTGCGCGAACCGGGCCGGCGCAGCACGCCGGTCGAGACACTGGGCGACGGGGAACTGCGCTACCTCGCGCTGGCGCTCGTGCTGCTCACCGGGCCCGGGGTGCTGGCGGTGGACCCGGCCTCTGAGGTGCTGCCGGCGCGGCAGGTGCTGACGGTGCTGGCGGACGGGCTCGACCGGTGCCTGGACGCGCGGCAGGCGAAGGAACTGGTGGCGCTGTGCGGGCGGATGGCCGAGCGCGGGCACATCCGGGTGGTGGGTTCCGTCAGCGACCCCTCGCTGGCGGAGGCGGAGTGCGCGACGGCGGTCACGCTGCGGCCACGGGCGGAGCAGGGGCGAGGGGGCGGGGGTAGGGCGTAGGTGACTGACGGCTGGCAGATTTCAGAATCTGTCAGCCGTCTTCCGTCGTCTGTCAGTCGTCCGTCAGCAGTCCGTCGGCCGTCTGCCCGTCGCCCGTAGGCGGGCGGTCGGCGGGCGGTCGGCGGTACGAAATTGCGTTGCGGACCGCGGGCCGCGCCCCGGACAGTTGGTGCATGCCACTCACCGTGCGCGCCGCGCGGCTCGATGACGCCCCCTCGATCTGCGCGCTCCTGAACCAGGTGGACGTCGCGGAGGTCGGCCGCCCGGAGACAGACCTGCACACCGTCGAGGCGGACCTCAAGCACCCCGAGGCCGACCTCCCGCGGAACTCCTGGCTGGCCGTCGCCGACGACGGCACCCTCGTCGCGTACGGGCTGCTCTGGGACGAATCGTACGCCGAGCGCATCGACGTCGACCACTACGTGCTGCCCGGCCACCAGGACGCCGGGCTGCGCCTGCTGGAGCGGATGGAGGCGCGGGCGGCGGCGAAGGCCGCCGAAAACGGCGTCCGCGAAGCCGTCGTCCACCTCCAGCTCAGAGCCGCACCCACCATGGACACCGCGCTCCTCGACGCCCGCGGCTGGCACGTCGTGCGCCGCTACCACGTCCTGACGCGCGACGTCGCGCCCGCCGCCGACCCGGCCCCGGTCCCGCCGCCCGGCGTGCGCCTGCGCGACTGCACCGCCGAGCCCGACCGGCGCATCGCACACGACCTCCTCCAGCAAGCCATGGCCGAGCACTTCGACTTCCAGCCGAAGAGCTACGAGACCTGGCTGGCCGACCCCGCCAACGCGGACGTCGACTGGTCGCTCGTCTGGATCGCCCATGTCGACGGCCTCGGCGACGCGGGCGCCCTCCTGGCGCGCAACGACCGCGAGGCGATGGGCTGGATCCCCACCCTCGGCGTCCTGGCCGACGCGCGCGGTCGCGGTCTGGGCGGCCTGCTGCTGCGGCACGCCTTCGCGGCCTTCGCCGGGCGGGGGCGGGAGGTCGTCGGGCTCGGCGTCGACACGGCGAACGACTCCGGCGCCGTGGCGCTCTACGAGCGCCACGGCATGGTCGTGTACTTCGCGGTGGACACCTGGGAGATCACCCTGCCCGCCCGCGGCTGACGCGGCGGCGGGGGCCGGCGGGGCCGGTGGCGTACGAACGACGGCGAAACGGAGTACACATGGCCCTCGACGGCCGGACCGCACTGGTCACCGGCGTGAGCCGGGCGCAGGGAATCGGGTTCGCCCTCACCCGCCGGCTGCTGGCCGACGGCGCGCGGGTGTGCGCGCACGGCTGGACGCCGCACGACGACGAGATGCCCTGGGGCGCCGACCGCGGCGGCACCGCCGCCGTCGTCGCCGCCCTCGGCGGCGAGGGCGACCGCCTCGCCTACGAGCACGCCGACCTCGCGGAGCCGGACGCGCCCGCCGCGCTGCTGGCCGCGGCGCGGGAGCGGTTCGGGATGGTGGACACGCTGGTGGTCAACCACGCGCGCAGCTCCACGTACGACCTCGAGCGGCTGACGGCCGCCGAGCTCGACCTGTCCTGGGCGGTGAACGTCCGGGCCACGCTGCTGCTGGTGCAGGCGTACGCGGCCCAGTACGACGCGGCGGCGGGAGCGGACCGGGGCGGCGGCCGGGTCGTGCTGTTCACCTCCGGCCAGCATCTGGCGCCGATGAGCCAGGAGGTCCCGTACGCCGCCACGAAGGGAGCGCTCCAGCAGTTGACGCTGACGCTCTCGGACGCGCTCGTCGACCGCGGCATCACCGTGAACTGCGTCAACCCGGGCCCGACGGACACGGGTTGGGCGGGTGCGGAACTGGCCGCGCAGGTGGGCCGGGCGCTGCCGCGCGGGCGGTGGAACACGCCGGACGAGGCGGCGGCCGCGGTGCGGCTGCTCCTGGGCGCCGACGCGGCGACGATCACGGGCAACACGCTCGACGCGGAGTCGGGATTCCGGCGCTGGGTGCAGTAGGCGCGGGTGGTAGACAGGGCGCATGACGGACGACGTGCAGGCACTGCAGAAGCGGCTCGTGGCGTTCGCCGCGGCCCGGGACTGGGAGCAGTACCACACTCCCAAGAACCTGGCGGCGGCACTGAGCGTGGAGTCCGCGGAGCTGGTGGAGATCTTCCAGTGGCTGACGCCTGAGGAGTCCGCGCGGATCATGGCGGATCCTGAGGCGGCGCACCGGGTGACGGACGAGGTCGCGGACGTCCTGGCGTACCTGCTGCAGTTCTGCTCCGTGGTGGGGGTGGACCCGCTGGCGGCGCTGGCGGCGAAGATCGAGCGCAACGAGGAGCGGTTCCCGGCACCGCAGGGGGAGAGCGCGCCGGGGGCGGAGCCCGGGTCGGGGGCGGGGCGTTGAGACCCCGCGTGCCGTTCGCCCGGGCGCTCGCGCGGGCCGCGGACGGCGGCCCGCCGCTGGTCCTCGACGGTGGCCTGTCGAACCAGCTCGAAGCGCAGGGCTGCGACCTCGGCGACGCGCTGTGGTCCGCCCGGGTCCTCGCCGAGGACCCGGCGCAGATCGAGGCCGCCCACACCGCATACGTACGTGCCGGGGCAGAGGTGCTGCTGACGGCGAGCTACCAGGCGACGTTCGAGGGCTTCGCGCGCCGGGGCGCCGGCCGCGTGGAGGCGGCCCGGCTGCTGACGAGCAGCGTGGCGCTGGCCCGGCGGGTGGCGGACGCGGCGCCGCGGCCGGTGTGGGTGGCGGCGTCGGCGGGGCCGTACGGGGCGATGCTGGCGGACGGCTCGGAGTACCACGGCCGGTACGGGGACGGCGTGGGCGTGGCCGAGCTGGAGCGCTTCCACCGGCCCCGTCTCGAGGTGCTGGCCGCGGCGGAGCCGGACGTGCTGGCGCTGGAGACGGTCCCGGGGACGACGGAGGCGACGGCGCTGCTGCGGGCGGCGGCGGGGCTCGGCGTGCCGGTGTGGCTGACGTACACGGTCGCGGGCGGGGCGACCCGCGCGGGGGAGCCGCTGGCGGACGCCTTCGCGCTCGCGGCGGACGACGAGCGGGTGGCGGCGGTGGGCGTCAACTGCTGCGCGCCGGAGGACGTCGCGTACGCGGTGGAGACGGCGGCGCGGGTCACGGGCAAGCCGGTGGTGGCGTACCCGAACAGCGGCGAGGGCTGGGACGCGAAGACCCGTGCCTGGCGCGGCCCCGGCTCGTTCGAGGCCACGAGCGCGGTGCGTTGGCGGCGCGCGGGCGCGGCCGTCCTGGGGGGCTGCTGCCGCGTCGGCCCGGAGGCGATCGCCGCCCTGGCGGCGGAGCTGCACGGGGACGGCGCGGGGCGGTGACCGCCGCTCTCGCACGAGAGCACCGCTCCGCGCTGTGAGCACCCGACTGCATGGTGAGCGCTGCTCTCGGCCGTGAGCACCGCTCTCCCAGGCGAGCACTGATCTCCCCCCGCCCGAAACCCGCTGGCCCGCGCCCAGCCGCGCGCGACATACTCGCGCACGTGTTCCTGACCATCACCGCGACCGGCACCGACGCCGCGCCCGCCACCGACCTCGGCTTCCTCCTGCACAAGCACCCCGGCAAAGCGCAGGAGTTCGCCACCTCCCGCGGCACGGCCCACGTCTTCTACCCCGAGGCGACCCCCGCCCGCTGCACCGCCGCGCTGCTCCTCGAAGTGGACCCCGTCGGCCTGGTGCGCGCCGCCAAGGGCACGGGCAAGGGCGGCAAGGGCAAGAGCCCCGACTCCGCCCTCGCGCAGTACGTCAACGACCGGCCCTACGCCGCGTCCTCCCTCCTGGCCGTCGCGCTCGGCCGCGTCTTCCGGACCGCGATGACCGGCTCCAGCCGCACCCACCCCGAGCGCGCCGCGCAGCCCCTCCCGCTGCGCATCGAGGTGCCCGCCGTCGCCGCCCGCGGCGGCCCCGAGCTGGTGAGCCGCCTCTTCGCGCCCATGGGCTGGCGGGTCACCGCCGACCCGGTGCCGCTGGACCCCGCCTTCCCCGACTGGGGCGACTCGCGCTACGTCTCCCTCGTCCTCGACGGCGAGGTGCGGCTCGCCGACGCGCTGCGCCACCTGTACGTGCTGTTGCCGGTGCTCGACGACGCCAAGCACTACGGCGTCGCCCCCGACGAGGTCGACAAGCTGCTGCGCGCCGGCGAGGGCTGGCTGGAGGACCACCCCGAGCAGCGGCTCATCACCGGCCGCTACCTCTCCCGCCGGTGGTCGCTCGCCCGCGAGGCGCTGGAGCGGCTGGAGCTGGCGCGCCTGGCCGAGTCCGACGACGCCGAGCCGGAGGAGCTGGACAACGCCGTCGACGAGACGACCGACACCGAGGAGAAGCCGGTGCCGCTCGCCGTGCAGCGCCGCGCCGCGATCGCCGAGGCGCTGCGCGCCGCCGGCGCCGCCCGGGTGCTCGACCTCGGCTGCGGCCAGGGACAGTTGGTCAAAGAGCTGCTGAACGACCCGCGGTTCACCGAGGTCGTCGGCGTCGACGTGTCCGTACGCGCCCTCGCCGCCGCCGCCCGCCGGCTGCGCCTGGAGCGCATGGGCGAGCGGCAGGCCGCGCGCGTGTCGCTGCTGCAGAGCGCCCTCACGTACACCGACCGCCGGCTCGCGGGTTACGACGCCGCCGTGCTCAGCGAGGTCGTCGAGCACGTCGACCCGCCGCGGCTGCCCGCCCTGGAGTACGCCGTCTTCGGCTCCGCGCGGCCGGCGACGGTGGTCGTGACGACGCCCAACTCCGAGTACAACGTGCGCTGGGAGTCCCTGCCCGCCGGCCACGTCCGGCACGCGGACCACCGCTTCGAGTGGACCCGGGCGGAGTTCCGCGCCTGGGCCGGGCCCGTGGCGGCGCGGTTCGGCTACGCCGTGGCGTACGCGGGCGTGGGCCCGGACGACCCGGAGGTCGGCCCGCCGACCCAGCTCGCGGTCTTCACCAGGACCGGCGACCGCACCGGCACGCCCGGCCGCACCGGCACGCCCGGCCGCACCGACACCCCGAAGGAGGCGTGATGAGCGACGCCACTCCGACACCGGACGCCACCCCGACACCGGACGCCACCCCGGCACCCGACACCGCCCCGACGCGCCGCCTCGGCGTCCCCGACCTCTCCCTCGTCGTCCTCATCGGCACCACCGGCTCCGGCAAGTCCACCTTCGCCCGGCGCCACTTCAAGCCGACCGAGGTCCTCTCCTCCGACTTCTGCCGCGGTCTGGTCGCCGACGACGAGAACGACCAGTCCGCCTCCGGCGACGCGTTCGACGTTCTGCACTACATCGCCGGCAAACGCCTCGCCGCCGGCCGGCTCACCGTCGTCGACGCCACCAGCGTCCAGCCGGAGGCCCGCCGCCAGCTCGTCCGGCTCGCCCGCGAGCACGACGTGCTGCCCGTCGCCATCGTCCTCGACGTCCCCGAGAGCGTCTGCCGCGAGCGCAACGCCGCCCGCCCCGACCGCGCCGGCATGGGCGCCCACGTCATCCCGCGGCAGCGCCGCGAGCTGCGCCGCGGCCTGCGCGGGCTGCCGCGCGAGGGCTTCCGCACCGTGCACCACCTGCGCGGCACGGACGAGGTCGACGCCGCCCGGGTCGTGCGGGAGCGCCGCTACAACGATCTGGCACACCTCACCGGCCCGTTCGACCTCATCGGCGACGTCCACGGCTGCGCGAGCGAGCTGGAGACGCTGCTGACGAGCCTCGGGTACGAGGACGGGGTGCACCCCGCGGGCCGTACGGCGGTCTTCGTCGGCGACCTCGTCGACCGCGGCCCCGACAGCCCCGGAGTGCTGCGCCGCGTCATGGGGATGGTCGCCGCGGGCAGCGCGCTGTGCGTGCCCGGCAACCACGAGAACAAGCTCGGCCGGCTCCTGCACGGCCGCAACGTCAAGGTCTCCCACGGCCTCGCCGAGACCGTCGAGCAGTTGGAGCGCGCGGAGGCGGCGGAGCCCGGGTTCCGCGAGCGGGTGCGGACGTTCGTCGACGGGCTCGTCAGCCACTACGTCCTCGACGGCGGCCGGCTCGTCGTCAGCCACGCCGGCCTGCCGGAGAAGTACCACGGCCGCACCTCCGGCCGGGTGCGCTCCTTCGCGCTGTACGGCGACACGACGGGCGAGACCGACGAGTACGGCCTGCCGGTGCGCTACCCGTGGGCCGAGGAGTACCGCGGCCGGGCCGCCGTCGTCTACGGCCACACCCCGACGCCGGAGGCGTCGTGGGTCAACAACACCCTCTGCCTCGACACCGGCTGCGTCTTCGGCGGCAAGCTGACCGCGCTGCGCTGGCCCGAGCGCGAGCTGGTCGACGTGCCGGCCGAGCGCGTCTGGTACGAGCCGGTCAAGCCCCTCGCGGCGGGGGCCGGCACCGGCGCGGCGCAGGGCGGCGCGGGCGGCGACCGCCCGCTGGACCTCACGGACGTGCACGGCCGCCGCGTCGTGGAGACCGGCCGGCACGGCCGCGTCGCTGTGCGGGAGGAGAACGCGGCGGCGGCGCTGGAGGTCATGAGCCGCTTCGCGGTCGACCCGCGGCTGCTGCTGTACCTGCCGCCGACGATGGCGCCCACCGCCACCTCCGCGGAGGAGGGGCACCTGGAGCACCCGGCGGAGGCGTTCGCGGCGTACCGCGCGGACGGCGTGGCGCGCGTGGTGTGCGAGGAGAAGCACATGGGCTCGCGCGCGGTGGCGCTGGTGTGCCGGGACGCGGGCGTCGCGGAGAAGCGCTTCGGCCTGCCCGCGGGGGCGGGCGTCACGGGTGCGCTGCACACGCGTACGGGCCGCCCGTTCTTCTCCGACGCGGAGCGCACCGAGCAGGTGCTCGCCCGCGTCCGCGAGGCGGTGACGGCGGCCGGGCTGTGGGAGGAGCTGGGGACGGACTGGCTGCTGCTCGACGCCGAGCTGCTGCCCTGGTCGCTGAAGGCGGGCGGGCTGCTGCGGCAGCAGTACGCGGCGGTGGGCGCGGCGTCGCGGGCGGTGTTCCCGGGCGCGCTGGCGGCGCTGGAGGCGACGCGGACGCGGCTGGCCGGCACCGCCCCGCAGGCGGCGCAGGCCGCCCCGGCCGCGGCCGGGGACGGCGACCCGGAGCCCGCCGTCGCCGCCCTCCTCGCCCGCCAGCGCGAGCGGGCCGCCGACGCCGAGGCGTTCTCGGCCGCGTACCGCCGCTACTGCTGGCCGGTCGACGGCCTCGACGGCGTGCGCCTGGCCCCGTTCCAGCTCCTCGCCGCCGAGGGCCGGAACCTGGCCACCGAGCCGCACGACGCCCAGCTCGCCCTGCTCGACCGGCTGGTGGAGCACGACGCGAGCGGCCTGCTCCAGCGCACCGGCCGGCTGTACGTCGACACCGGCGACGACGAGTCGGTGGCCGCGGGCGTGGCCTGGTGGCGGGAGACGACGGCGGCCGGCGGCGAGGGCATGGTCGTCAAGCCGCTGCAGGCGTGCGTACGCAACGGCGACGGCAGGCTCGTACAGCCGGGGGTCAAGTGCCGCGGCCGGGAGTACCTGCGGATCATCTACGGCCCGGAGTACACCCGCCCGGAGAACCTGACCCGGCTGCGGAACCGCTTCCTCGGCCACAAGCGCTCCCTCGCACTGCGTGAGTACGCGCTCGGGCTGGAGGCGCTGGACCGGCTGGCGGCGGGGGAGCCGCTGTGGCGGGTGCACGAGGCGGTGTTCGCGGTGCTGGCGCTGGAGTCGGAGCCGGTGGACCCGCGGCTGTGAGACGGGCGGGCCCGCGCACCACCACCGCGGGCCCGCCGCACCCCGCACCGCCGCCCGGCCCCCCGCGCCCGCCGCCCCGCGCCCCCGTCTCCGTACCGTCTCCGCCTCCGTCCCGTGATCCCGAACCGCTGCCCCGCCTCGCCCCGCGTGGCAGTCTGATCTCATGCCTGCGCCCTCTTTCCGCGTCGACTCCGAGGCCGGCCGCCTGCGCCGCGTGATACTGCACCGGCCGGACATGGAGCTGAAGCGGCTCACGCCCCGCAACAAGGACGCCCTCCTCTTCGACGACGTGCTGTGGGTCCGCCGCGCCCGCGAGGAGCACGACGGCTTCGCCGACGTGCTGCGCGACCGCGGCGTGCGGGTGCACCTCTTCGGCGACCTGCTCGCCGAGAGCCTGGACATCCCCGAGGCGCGGGCGCTCGTCCTCGACCGCGTCTTCGACGAGAAGGAGTACGGGCCGCTGGCCACCGAGAAGCTCCGCGCCACGTTCGAGTCCCTGGACTCCGCGGCCCTCGTCGAGGCGCTGGTCGGCGGGATGACGAAGCGGGAGTACCTGGACGGGTTCGCCGAGCCGGCGTCGGTGCGCTTCCACGTGATGGACCCGGACGACTTCCTCCTCGGCCCGCTGCCGAACCACCTGTTCACCCGCGACACGTCCTGCTGGGTCTACGACGGGGTGTCGATCAACGCGATGCGCTGGCCGGCGCGGCAGCGCGAGACGGTCCACTTCGAGGCGATCTACAAGCACCATCCGCTGTTCGCCGGGCCGCAGTCCGGCGCCTTCCACGTCTGGTCCGGCGGTCAGGAGGACTACCCGTCGACCATCGAGGGCGGTGACGTGCTGGTCATCGGCAACGGCGCCGTGCTCATCGGGATGAGCGAGCGCACCACGCCGCAGGCGGTGGAGCTGCTGGCGCGCGGGCTGTTCGCGGCCGGCTCGGCGCGCACGATCGTCGCGCTGGACATGCCGAAGGCGCGGGCGTTCATGCACCTCGACACGGTGATGACGATGATCGACGCCGACACGTTCACGCAGTACGCGGGCCTGGGCATGCTGCGCTCGTACACGATCGAGCCCGGCTCGGGCAGCGACGACCTGAAGGTCACGGACCATCCGCCGGAGCACATGCACAACGCCATCGCCGCCGCGCTGGGCCTGGACGGGATCCGGGTGCTGACCCCGACGCAGGACGTGCACGCCGCGGAGCGGGAGCAGTGGGACGACGGCTGCAACGTGCTGGCGGTGGAGCCGGGGGTGGTGGTGGCGTACGAGCGGAACTCGACGACGAACACCTACCTGCGCAAGCAGGGCATCGAGGTGATCGAGATCCGCGGCAGCGAGCTGGGCCGCGGGCGCGGCGGGCCGCGGTGCATGAGCTGTCCCGTCGAGCGCGGCCCGGTCCAGCCCCCCGGGGCCGCGTCCGCCGATCGGTCTGTATAGTGATGCGTTCATACGCATAGAATCTCGGGAGTGCGGGACCATGGCGACAGACCTCACCGGCCGGAACTTCGTCAAGGAGCTGGACTGCACCGCCGAGGAGCTGCGCCATCTCCTCTCCCTGGCCGCCGCGCTGAAGGCGGAGAAGCGGGAGGGCGCCGAGCGGCGCCGGCTGACCGGGAAGAACGTCGCGCTGGTCTTCGAGAAGACCTCGACGCGCACCCGCGCCGCCTTCGAGGTCGCGGCGGCCGACCAGGGCGCGTCGACCACCTATCTCGACCCGGCCGGCTCGCAGCTCGGCCACAAGGAGTCGGTGAAGGACACCGCGCGGGTGCTGGGGCGGATGTACGACGCCATCCAGTACCGCGGCACCGCCCAGTCGGCCGTCGAGGAGCTGGCCGCGTACGCGGGCGTGCCCGTCTACAACGGCCTGACCGACGACTGGCACCCCACCCAGATGCTCGCCGACGTCCTCACGATGACCGAGCACAGCCCCAAGCCGGTCGAGGAGATCGCGTACGCCTACCTCGGCGACGCCCGCTTCAACATGGGCAACTCCTATCTCGTCACCGCCGCCCTCCTCGGCATGGACGTGCGCATCGTCGCGCCCGAGGCGTACCGCCCCGACCCGGCGGTCGTCGCCGAGGCCCGCCGGCTCGCCGCCGCCTCCGGCGCGCGGATCACGCTCACCGCGGACGTCGCGGAGGGGGTGGCCGGCGCCGACTTCGTCGCCACCGACGTGTGGGTCTCGATGGGGGAGCCCACGCAGGTGTGGGACGAGCGGATCACGGCGCTGCGCCCGTACGCGGTGACGGCGGACGTGCTGCGCGCCACCGGCAACCCGGACGTGAAGTTCCTGCACTGCCTGCCCGCCTTCCACGACCTCGGCACGGCCGTCGGCCGCGAGATCCACGAGCGGCACGGGCTGACGTCGCTGGAGGTCACCGACGAGGTCTTCGAGTCCGAGCACTCCGTCGTGTTCGACGAGGCGGAGAACCGGATGCACACCATCAAGGCGCTCATGGTCGCCACCCTGGGCTGACGCCCGCCCGCTCGCCGGGACCGGTCCGCGGGACTGCTCCGCGAGGCCGTGCCGCGGCACCCGTGCGCCCGGGTCGCGTATCGCGCGGTCGTGACGACAGTCACGTATGAGTGATAACTTCGGCTCACCGCCACCGCCCGCCACCGTCTGCAGACAGGGGCCGCGCACGATGAGCCCGTTCACCGGATCCGCCGGCCGCACCGAGCAGTGGGAGCACCTGCGGGTCACCGCCGACGACGGCGTCGTGACCGTCACGCTCGACCGCCCCGAGAAGCTCAACGCGCTGACCTTCGAGGCGTACGCCGACCTCCGCGACCTCGTCGCCGAGCTCGCCCGCACCGGCGGCACCCGCGCGCTCGTCCTCGCCGGCGCCGGCCGGGGCTTCTGCTCGGGCGGCGACGTCGACGAGATCATCGGCGCGACCCTGGCCATGGACACCGGCCGGCTGCTGGACTTCAACCGCATGACCGGACAGGTCGTACGGGCCCTGCGCGAAGCCCCGTTCCCGGTGGTCGCCGCGGTGCACGGGGTCGCCGCCGGCGCCGGAGCCGTCCTCGCGCTCGCCGCCGACTTCCGCGTCGCCGACCACTCCGCGCGCTTCGCGTTCCTCTTCACCCGCGTCGGCCTCTCCGGCGGCGACATGGGCGCCGCCTACCTGCTGCCCCGCGTCGTCGGCCTCGGCCACGCCACCCGGCTGCTGATGCTCGGCGACCCCGTACGCGCCGCCGAGGCCGAACGCATCGGCCTCGTCAGCGAACTCGCCGACGAGGGCCGCGCAGACGAGACCGCCGCGGCGCTCGCCCGTCGGCTGGCCGACGGGCCCGCGCTCGCCTACGCGCAGACCAAAGCGCTGCTCACCGCCGAGCTGGACATGCCGCTGGCCGCCGCCGTCGAAATGGACGCCGCCACGCAGGCGCTGCTGATGAACAGCGCCGACTACGCCGAGTTCCACGCCGCGTTCACGGCCAAGCGGCCCCCGGCGTGGCAGGGGCGCTGAGCGCCGTGCGGGCCGCGGTCATCGGCGGCGGGCCCGGCGGGCTGTACGCCGCCGCGCTCCTCAAACGGCTCGACCCCGCTCGCGAGGTCACCGTCTACGAGCGCAACGCCCCGGAGGCCACGTACGGCTTCGGCGTCGTGCTCTCCGACGAGACCCTCGGCGGCATCGAGCACGCCGACCCCGTCGTCTACGCCGCGCTGCAACGGGAGTTCGTGCGCTGGGACGACATCGACATCGTCCACCGCGGCACCGTGCAGCGCTCCGGCGGCCACGGCTTCGCCGCCCTCGGCCGCCGCCGGCTGCTCGCGGTGCTCCAGCAGCGCTGCCGGGACCTCGGCGTCGAGCTCCGGTTCCGCGCCGAGGCGCCGCCCGCCGCCGAACTCGCCCGCACGCACGCCCTCGTCGTGGGCGCCGACGGCGTGAACAGCGCCACCCGCGAGGCGCACGCCGGCGTCTTCCGCCCCCGGATCGCCGAGCACCGCTGCCGGTACGTGTGGCTCTCCGCACCCTTCGCGTTCGACGCCTTCCGCTTCGAGATCGTCGAGACCGACGCGGGCGTCATGCAGTTGCACGGCTACCCGTACGCCGTGTCGGCTGGGTCGTCGGGGGAGGCGGCCTCCACCGTCATCGTCGAGATGCGCGAGGAGGTGTGGCGGCGCGCCGGCCTCGACACGTGCGGGGAGGAGGAGTCCGCCAAGCGGTGCGCCGCGTACTTCGCCGACGCGCTCGGCGGCCGGCCGCTGACCGGCAACCGCTCGCAGTGGGCGCCGTTCCGCACGGTGGTCAACGACCGCTGGTGGTACGAGCCGCCCACCGGCGGCGCCGTCGTCCTCCTCGGGGACGCCGCCCACACCGCCCACTTCTCCGTCGGCTCCGGCACCAAACTCGCCGTCGAGGACGCCCTCGCGCTCGCCGCCTGCCTCGGGGAGCAGCCCGACGTGCCGGCCGCGCTCGCCGCGTACGAGGCGGAACGCAAGCCCGTCGTCGCCTCCACGCAGCGCGCCGCGCACGCCAGCCGCGAGTGGTTCGAGGACCTGGCGCGCCATCTGGGCCGCCCGCCGCGTCAGTTCGCCTTCGACCTGCTGACCCGCAGCCGCCGCATCACCCACGACAACCTGCGGCTGCGCGACCCCGGCTTCGTCGCCGCCGTGGAGCGCGAGGCGGGGGTGCCGGAGGGCACGCCGCCGATGTTCACGCCGTACACCCTCGGCGGCCTCACCCTGCGCAACCGCGTCGTCTGCTCGCCGATGGACATGTACGTCGCCGAGGACGGCCTGCCCGGCGACTTCCACCTCGTCCACCTCGGCGCCCGCGCCCTCGGCGGCGCCGGTCTCGTGATGACCGAGATGGTCTGCGTCAGCCCCCGCGGCCGCATCACCCCCGGCTGCACCGGCCTCTGGTCGGACGAGCAGGAGGCCGGCTGGCGCCGCGTCGTCGACTTCGTCCGCGCCCACGCCCCCGGCGCCGCCCTCGGCGTACAGCTCGGCCACTCCGGCCGCAAGGGCTCCACGAAGCTGATGTGGGAGGGCATGGACGAGCCGCTGACCGACGGCAACTGGCCCGTCGTCGCCCCCTCCTCGCTGCCGTACCGCGCGGGCCTGAACCAGACGCCGCGCGAGCTGGACCGCGCCGGCATGGACGAGATCCGCGAGGAGTTCGCCGCCGCCGCGCGGCGCGCCGCCCGCGCCGGGTTCGACCTGCTGGAGCTGCACTGCGCGCACGGCTACCTGCTGTCCGGCTTCCTCTCCCCGCTGACCAACCGCCGCACCGACGCCTACGGCGGCGACCTCGAAGGACGGCTTCGCTACCCGCTGGAGGTCTTCGACGCGGTACGCGCCGCGTGGCCGGCCGACCGCCCCGTGACCGTACGGATCTCCGCCACCGACTGGGCGGAGGGCGGCACCACCGCCGCCGACGCGGTCGGGATCGCCCGCGCGTTCGCCGCCCACGGCGCGGCCGCGATCGACGTCTCCACCGGCCAGGTCGTCTCCGACGAGCAGCCGGCGTTCGGCCGCTCGTACCAGACCCCGTACGCCGACCGCATCCGCGCGGAGCTGGGGATACCGGTGATCGCGGTCGGCGCGATCTCCTCGTGGGACGACGTCAACTCCCTGGTCCTCGCCGGCCGCGCCGACCTGTGCGCCCTGGCCCGCCCCCACCTGTACGACCCCCACTGGACGCTGCACGCCGCCGCGGAACAGGGCTACACCGGCCCCGGCGCGCCGTGGCCGGCGCCGTACCGCGCGGGCAGCCGCAGGCCGCCGACGGGACGTACCGACGGGCCGAAGCCGAGGCTGACGCTGGACGGCGGCTGAGCGGGGAGCCCGGACCCGCCCCCCGGGGAACGGGAGCGGGCCCGCCCTGGCGCGGGGTCAGCCCCGGCGGACGCCGGCGGCGATCCTGTCGCCGGTGGCCAGGTCGATGCTGCGCCAGTAGGCGACGGCGCGCTGCAGGACGGCGTCGCTGACGCCGTTCTGCAGGTGCCGGGTGACGTTGCCGACCAGGCGGTCGCGCGCGGCGTCGTCCAGGACGTCGCGCACCAGCGTGCCGGGCTGGGTGAAGTCGTCGTCGTCCTTGTGCAGGGTGTAGGCGGCGCGGACCATCTCGGCGGTCTCCACCGTCCAGCGCGGCGGGTGGTTGTCGCGCTCCTCGTCGGCGGTCGGCCCGCCGTAGGAGTTGGGCGCGTAGGGGCGGGCCACGTTCGGCGGGTGGTAGCGCATCGCGCCGTCCTTGGCGTACGAGCGGACCTCGGTCTCCGACTGGTTGGGCGGCAGTTGCGCGTAGTTGGTGCCGATGCGGTGGCGGTGGGTGTCGGCGTAGGAGAACAGCCGGGCCTGGAGCATCTTGTCCGGCGACGGTCCGATGCCGGGAACGAGGTTGCTGGGTTCGAAGGCGGCCTGTTCGATGTGGACGAAGTAGTCCTCGGGGTTGGCGTCGAGCGTCATCCGGCCGACCTCGGTCAGCGGGTAGTCGCCGTGCGGGACGGTCTTGGTCACGTCGAAGATGTTGAAGCGGTAGTCCGGCGCGTCCTCGTACGGGATCGCCTGCACGTACAGCGTCCACGACGGCGCCTCGCCGCGGCCGATCGCCTCGGCCAGGTCGCGGCGGTGGAAGTCGGCGTCCTCGCCGGCCAGGGCGGCGGCGTCGGCGTCGCCGAGGTACGCGACGCCCTGGTCGGTCTTGAAGTGGTACTTGATCCAGGTGCGCGCGCCGGCCGCGTTGGTCCACAGGTAGGTGTGGGAGCTGTAGCCGTTCATGTGCCGGTACGTCTTGGGGATGCCGCGGTCGCCCATCAGGTACGTCACCTGGTGCGCCGACTCCGGCGAGAGTGTCCAGTAGTCCCACTGCATGTCGTTGTCGCGCAGGCCCGAGTCGAGGGTGCGCTTCTGCGAGCGGATGAAGTCCTGGAACTTGCTGGGGTCGCGCATGAAGAAGATCGGCGTGTTGTTGCCCACCATGTCGTACACGCCGTCGCGGGTGTAGAACTTCAGCGCGAAGCCGCGCGGGTCCCGCCAGGTGTCCGGGCTGCCCTGCTCACCGGCGACGGTCGAGAAGCGGGCCAGCATGCGGGTGCGGCGCCCGGGCTGGAAGACGTCCGCCCGGGTCAGCTCGCTGACGTCGCCCGTGACCTGGAAGGTGCCGTACGCGCCCGAGCCCTTGGCGTGCACCACGCGCTCGGGGACGCGCTCGCGGTTGAACTGCGCCATCTTCTCGATCAGATAGCCGTCCTGGAGGAGGATCGGGCCGTCCGCGCCGACGCTGAGTGAGTACTGGTCGCTTTCGAGGGGTGTTCCGCTGTCGTCGGTACTGGTCGGGTCGCTCATCGCGTGCTCCGGGTAGGGGTTTCGGGCGGACGCGGGCCGGCGTGCCGGCCGCTTCGGCTTCTGCGGCGTCACTTCTGCAGGAACGCGAGCAGGTCCTCGTTGAACTTCTCCTTGTCGCCCGGCACGAGGGCGATGCCGTGGCTGCCGCCCTCGTAGACCTTGAGCTCCGCGTCCCGGACGATCTCGACGGTCTTGCGGGCGGTGGCGTCGATCGGCACGATCTGGTCGTCGTCGCCGTGGACGATCAGGGTGGGCACGTCGAACTTCCCCAGGTCGTCGTGGAAGTCGGTGGCCGCGAAGGCGTCGACGCAGGCGACCCCGCCCTCGAGGGTCTCGGCCATCGCCATGTACCAGAAGGCGTCCTTGTTGCCCTGGGTCGCCCTGGTGCCCGCGCGGTCGGCGGAGAAGAAGCCGGCCGCCGCGTCCTTCCAGAACTGCGAGCGCTCCTTGAGGATCCCGGCCTTCATGTCGTCGAAGACCTTCTGCGGCACGCCCTCGGGATTGTCCGGGCCCTGCAGCATCAGCGGCGGGATCGCCGACAGGAGCACCGCGGACCGCACCCGCCCGGTGCCGTGGCGGCCGATGTAGCGGGCCAGCTCGCCGCCGCCCATCGAATGTGCCACCAGAGTGACGTCCCGCAGGTCCAGACCGGTGAGCAGGTCGTTCAGGTCGTCGGCGAAGGTGTCGAAGTCGTACCCGTCGAAGACGGGCGTGGAGCGGCCGTGCCCCCGGCGGTCGTGCGCGATGCCGCGGAAGCCGGCGTCGGCGACGGCCTTGAGCTGGTCCTGCCAGGCGTCGCCGTTCAGCGGCCAGCCGTGGATGAACACCACGGGCCGGCCCCGGCCCCAGTCCTTGTAGAAGATGTCGACACCGTCGCGCGTCGTGCATACCGGCATGTCCGGATTTCCCTTCCCGGGGGCAGCCGGGAGCGGGTCGCCGCCCGGCGATGCGGAGAAACATGAGGAGAGAACGTCGCAGCCGCGGAGAAGTACGGCATTCCGGAATCATCTTCGCGACCACCCCGGACCCCCGCAATTCGGGCGGGGCTGACGACGCGCCGCGTGCGTCCGGAGGTGCGGGTGCCCGCGGGCCGGAAGAATAATCGCGCGTCGGTGTCGATACGGGCGGGGGGCGTTCGTGTAGAGGGGGAGAGGCCGGCACGGGGCCGGCCGCGGAAGGGGAGTCGTCATGACGTACTACCTGCTTGCCATGCACCAGCCCGTCGGGGACCCGCCGCCCCCCGAGGTGCTGGACCCGATCATGCGGGACCTCGGCGCGGTGAAGGACGAGATGAAGGCTGCGGGAGCGTGGGTCTTCGACGGGGGGCTGCACGGGCCAGAGGCGTCGACCGTGGTGCGGATGCGCGACGGGGAGGTGCTGACCACCGACGGTCCGTACGCCGAGGGGAAGGAGCACCTCGGCGGGTTCTGCATCATCGACGTGCCCGACCTCGACGCCGCGCTCTTCTGGGCGCGCAAGGAGGCCGCGGCGGTGCGGCTGCTGCCGATCGAGGTGCGGCCGTTCCACGACTGGGCCGAAGGCTGACCCGCGCGTGCCGTCCCACCCGTCCGCCGGGGAGATCGACCGGGTGTTCCGCCGGGAGTACGGGCGCGCGGTCGCTGTCCTGGTCCGCCGCTTCGGCGACATCGACGTCGCCGAGGAGGCGGTCCAGGACGCCTTCGCCGCCGCCGCGGACCGCTGGCCGGCGGACGGGCTGCCGCCCAGCCCGGCCGGCTGGATCATCACCACCGCCCGCAACCGGGCCTTCGACCGGCTCCGCCGCGAGGCCACCCGCGAGCACCGGCACGCCCAGGCGGCGTTGCTCCACGGCGCCGCGGGCGGCGGTGGACGGTACGCGGACGATCCCGCCGAGGTCGCGGCGGACGCCGAGGCCGCCGGGGAGGCGCCCGTGCAGGACGACCGGCTCCGCCTGATCTTCACCTGCTGCCACCCGGCGCTCGCCCCCGCCGCCCGGGTCGCGCTCACGCTCCGGCTGCTCGGCGGGCTGTCCACCGCCGACCTCGCCCGCGCGTTCCTCGTCCCCGAGAAGACGATGGCGCAGCGGCTGGTCCGGGCGAAGGGCAAGATCCGCGACGCGCGCATCCCGTACCGCGTGCCGCGGGACGCGGATCTGCCGGAGCGGCTGGGCGCCGTGCTCGCCGTGATCTACCTGATCTTCAACGAGGGCCACACCGCCGGCTCCGGCGACGCGCTGGGCCGCCCGGACCTCGGTGCCGAAGCCGTGCGGCTCGGCCGGCTCCTCGCCGCTCTGATGCCGGACGAGCCGGAGGTGCTGGGGCTGCTGGCGCTCATGCTGCTGACGGAGTCGCGGCGGCCCGCCCGTACGGACGCCGGCGGGAACCTCGTGCTCCTCGCCGACCAGGACCGGGGGCTGTGGGACCGGGAGCTCATCGAGGAGGGGCAGGCGCTGGTCCGCCGCTGCCTGCGCCGCAACCGCCCCGGCCCGTACCAGATCCAGGCCGCCGTCAACGCGGTCCACAGCGACGCCGGCACCGCGGCGGCCACCGACTGGCGGCAGATCGTGCAGCTCTACGACCAGCTCATGGCCCTCGCCCCCACCCCGGTCGTGGCGCTGAACCGCGCCGTCGCCCGCGCCGAGACGGCCGGCCCGGCGGCGGCGCTGGCGGAGGTCGACGCCCTGCCGCTCGCCGGGTATCACGTCTTCCACGCCGTACGCGCCGATCTGCTGGACCGCACCGGGCGGACGGCCGAGGCGGCGGCGGAGTACGCGGAGGCAGCGCGGCGGACGGAGAACGCGGCGGAGCGGAGGTACCTGGAGCGGGCGGGGGAGCGGCTGCGCTGAGACGCGCCGGGCGGCGGTCCGGTCGTCGGCGGGCGGCCGGGAGCGCTCGCCGCGGGCGCCCCTCAGCGGCGGGCCGCGCCGGCCAGTTCCGCCGCCACGTAGCCGTCCGCCGGAGCGCGCAGCAGGTCGTCCAGGGCCGCGAACACCTCCGCCGCCCGGCCGCCCGGCCAGTCGGGCGGCAGGACCTCGGGCGGCAGGCCCGGGTCGGCGTACGGGAGGTGGCGCCAGGCGTCGAGGGCGAGGAGGTAGTCGCGGTAGGCGTCCTGACCGGCCGCCGCCGGCGCGGACCAGCGCCGCAGCACCGGCTCGTGCGCGTCCAGGAACGCCTCGTGCAGCTTCGCCGTCGCCGGCAGGTCCCACCACCGCGCCACCGACTCCCGCGTCGGGGTGAAGCCCTCGTGGGTGCCGCGGAAGAGGTCGACGTACGGGGCGAGTTCGAGCCGGCGCAGGGTGTGCCGGGTCTCCTCCGCGACGTGCGCGGGTGCGATCCACACCCCGGGCGCCGCCTGGCCGAAGCCCAGGCGGGCCAGCCGCGAGCGCAGCAGGTGGCGCTTGCGGCGCTCCGACTCCGGCACGGAGAACACCGCCAGCAGCCAGTCGCCCGGGCCCGCGGGCGCCTCCCGGCGGTAGATGCGGCGGTCGCCGTCGTCGAGGAGGGTGCGGGCGGCGGGCGACAGGGCGTACGCGGCCTCGCCCTCGTGCCGTACGGGCAGCAGCAGCCCGCGCCGCTTGAGCCGCGAGACCGCGGAGCGCACCGCCGGCGCGTCCACGCCCACCGCGCCCAGCAGCCGGATCAGCGCGGCGACCGGCACGCGCGCGGAGCCGGCGCCCGGCCCCGCGCCGCGGCCGAACGCGCCGTAGAAGCTGACGATCAGAGACCGCGGGGTTCGTTCGGCTGCCACTCGATCACTCTAGCGATTCCCGGCCACCCGCTCGGCCTGCTCCTCCCGCAGCCGGTAGCGCTGGAGCTTGCCCGTGGGCGTCCGCGGCAGCGCGTCGGTGAACAGGATCTCCTTCGGGCACTTGTACGGGGTGATCTCGCCCTTCGTGAACTCCCGCAGCGCCGCCTCCGTCTCCGGCCCCCGCGCCACGCCCTCGCGCAGCACCGCGTACGCCACGACCACCGTGCCCCGCTCCGCGTCCGGCCGCCCCACGACCGCCGCCTCGCGCACGTCGGGGTGGCGCAGCAGGGCGTCCTCGACCTCGGGCCCGGCGATGTTGTAGCCGGCCGAGATGATCATGTCGTCCGCGCGCGCCACGTACCGGAAGTACCCGTCGGGCTCGCGGACATACGTGTCGCCGGTGAGGTTCCAGCCGCCCCGCACGTACTCGCGCTGCCGCTCGTCCGCCAGATACCGGCACCCCGTGGGACCGCGCACCGCCAGCAGCCCCGGCTCCCCGTCCGGCACCGGTGCGCCGTCCGCGTCGACCACCCGCGCCTCGTACCCGGGCACCGGCACGCCCGTCATCCCCGGACGGGCGTCGTCGTCTGCGGCGGAGATGAAGATGTGCAGCATCTCGGTCGCGCCGATGCCGTTGATGATCCGCAGCCCGGTGCGCTCGCGCCAGTCCAGCCACGTGGCGGCCGGCAGGTTCTCGCCCGCGGACACGCAGCGGCGCAGCGAGCCGACGTCGTACGCGTCGAGCTTGTCGAGCATCGCCCGGTACGCGGTCGGGGCGGTGAACAGCACCGACACCCCGTGCTCCGCGACCGCCGGCAGCAGCCGGTCGGGTCCGGCCTGCTCCAGGAGCAGCGCCGAGGCGCCGGCGCGCATCGGGAAGACGACGAGGCCGCCGAGGCCGAAGGTGAAGCCCAGCGGCGGGCTGCCCGCGAACACGTCGTCGGGAACGGGCTTCAGCACGTGCACGGAGAAGGTGTCGGCGATGGCCAGCACGTCGCGGTGGAAGTGGACGCAGCCCTTGGGCCGCCCGGTGGTGCCGGAGGTGAAGGCGATGAGCGCGACGTCGTCGCCGGAGGTTTCCACAGGCGCGTACGTGTCGGGTTTGGTCTCGGCGAGGCGCAGAAGGTCGCTCGAGTCCTCGCCGCCGTACGGGACCACCGTCAGATCCGCGACCTCCGCCCGCGCCAGGTCGTCGAGCGAACGGGCGTCGCACAGCGCGTGCCGGACCCGCGCGATCTCGCAGATGCCGCGCAACTCCGCCGCGCGCTGGGCGGCCAGCACGGTGACGGCGACCGCGCCCGCCTTCATGACGGCCAGCCAGCAGGCCACCAGCCAGGGCGTGGTGGGCCCGCGCAGCAGCACCCGGTTGCCGGGCAGCACGCCGAGGTCGTCGGTCAGCACGTGGGCGATCCGGTCGGTGCGGCGCTGCAGTTCGCCGTACGACCACTTCTCGCCGGTGGCGGTGTGCAGCGCGGGGCGGCCGGCGCCGAACCGCTCGACGGTGGCGTCGAGCAGCTCCGCGCCGCAGTTGAGCCGGTCGGGGTAGCGCAGGCCGGGGAGCGGGAAGACCAGGTCCGGCCACTGTCCGGGCGGCGGGAGGTGGTCGCGGGCGAAGGTGTCGGCATGGGCGGAAGGCTTGAGCTGCATGGCGGTACGCCCCCTAGGTCTGCCCTGCGGTACCCCAAGGAGCGTAGCGTTGGCGTGACGACAGTCAACAGTCCGCGATATCCGGCCCGGCCCGTACCCGCACACCGGACGCGCACCCGCGACGCACCGGACGCCATCCCCGCGCCCGGCACCGGCCCGCCCGGCCGGCGACGCCCGGGACCGCACTCGCCGGGAAGAAGGAGCATCCGCATGGCGCAGCAGCAGCCGCAGCAACACCGACAGCAGCGGCAGCCCGGGCAGCCGCAGCCCTTCGCGCTCGACCCGGGGCTGCAGGCGTGGTGCGCCGAACTGCGCGCGTTCGCCGCGCGGCGGCTTCGCCCCCTGGCCGCGGCGGGCGCGCCCGGCCGGGTCAACCGGCCCCTCCTCGCCGCCCTCGGCGCCCCCGGCGACGACGGCGAACCCGGCCTGCTGGCCCGGGTGTTCCCCGCCGCCGGGCCGGTCTCCGCGCTCACCCTCTGCCTGCTGCGCGAGTCCCTGGCCCGCGAGTGCACCGAGGCCGAGACGGCGCTCGCGCTCCAGGGCCTCGGCGCGTACCCCGTCGTCCAGGCCGGCACGCCCGCGCAGCGCGAGCGGTGGCTGCCGGAGGTGACGGCCGGGCGCGCGGTCGCCGCGTTCGCGCTGACCGAGCCGGAGGCGGGCTCCGACGCGGCGGCGCTGCGGCTGGCCGCCGAGCCGGACGGGCCGGGGCGCTGGCGGCTGACCGGCGAGAAGAAGTGGATCTCCAACGCGCCCGAGGCCGACTTCGCCACCGTCTTCGCCCGCACTGCACCCGTCGCCGACTCCCGCGTCGCCGACTCCCGCGTCGCCGACTCCCGCGTCGCGGACTCCCGTGCCGCCGGCGCCCGCGGCGTGACCGCCTTCCTCGTGCCCGCCGACCGCCCCGGGCTGACCGGCGAACCGCTCGCCATGCTCAGCCCGCACCCCATCGGCACGCTCCGCTTCGACGGCGTCCCCGTCACCGCCGCCGACGTGCTCGGCGAGGTCGACGGCGGCTTCCGCACCGCCATGGCCACGCTCAACCTCTTCCGCCCCTCCGTCGGCGCGTTCGCCGTCGGCATGGCCCAGGCGGCGCTCGACGCGGCGCTGGACCACGCCGAGCGGCGGGAGGCGTTCGGCGGCCCGCTGAAGGACCTGCAGACCGTCGCCCACACCCTCGCCGAGACGGCCACCCGCGTCGAGGCGGCGCGGCTGCTGGTGTACGCGGCGGCCTCGGCGTACGACGCGGGCGCGCCGGACATCGCCCGGCGGGCGGCGATGGCGAAGCTGCTGGCGACGGAGACCGCGCAGGCCGCCGTCGACGCGGCGGTGCAGATCCACGGGGCCCGCGCGCTCGAAGCCGGGCATCTGCTGGAGCACCTCTACCGCGAGGTGCGCGCGCCGCGCATCTACGAGGGGGCGACGGAGGTGCAGCGGAGCATCATCGCCAAGGAGCTGTACCGCCGCCCACCCCGAGCCTGACGTCCGAGGCCGCCGGGGCCTCACCCCGTCGCCGCCCACCGAAGGGAACCGCAGCCGCCGTGTCCGTCCACCGCATCAATCCCGCCGTCCTCGCCAAGCCCTCCGGCTTCAGCCACGCCGTCACCGCCACCGGCTCCACCCTCGTCTTCCTCGCCGGGCAGACCGCGCTCGACGGCGCCGGCCGGATCGTCGGCGAGACCCTCCCCGAGCAGTTCGCACAGGCCCTCGGCAACCTCCTCACCGCGCTCGCCGCCGCGGCCGGGGAGCCCGCCCACCTCACCCGCGTCACCGTCTACGCCGCCGACCCCGAGGACTACCGCGCGCACGCCGCCGAACTCGGCCGCGTCTGGCGCCGCCTGGCCGGCGACACCTACCCGGCGATGGCGCTGATCGGCGTCACCCGGCTCTGGGACGCCGAGGCTCTGGTGGAGCTGGACGGGATCGCCGTGCTGCCGTAGGCGGGCAGCCGCCGGGGGCGTCGGTGCGGCGGCGCGGCGCCCGCAGGTCGCGGTCCTGCTACGAGATGGCCGCATTGCGGCGACTGCGTAGGGCAACGAACTGGTGACCGGCGGGCATCGTAGGTAGATTCGTGCGCATCCCCAACCACCGCACGCAGAACAGAGGTTACGCGCCGATGGCTGACCGCCGGCCCGAGCTCGGCCGCTACGAGGCGCGCCTGCTGCTGTGGTTGCTGCAGGAGTCCGGTCACCGCGCGGACGTGCCCGTGCGCACCGCCGCGTTCGGACTGGCGCAGAACAAGCCGGCGCTCGGCGTCACCGCCGTCATCGTCGCGCTGGCGGACCGCGGCCTGGTGCACGTCCACGAGTGGCCCGAGCACAACCCGGCCGACACCTCTCTGCGCCCCGCGGGCCACGCGCGCGCACTGCACCTGGAGCGCGAGCGCCGCGACCGCGGGGCCCGCCGCGCGTACGCCGAGAACGCGGTGCTGCGCTGGGCGTTCGAGCACCGCGGCGACGACGTGCTGCTGCTGCGCGACTTCTTCGTCGCCGACCACGTCTTCTTCCACGGCGACGCGCTCGACGCCGAGGAAGTCCTCGCCGCCGCCCGCTCCTTACGGTCGGCCGGTCTGCTCGGCGTCACCGACGACGGCCTCTCCGGCGACATGGTCACCGGGCAGGTCAAGCTCACCGAACGCGGCCTGGACTGGGGCCACTCCGGCATGGACCTCGCCCGGTTCCTGCGCAGCGAGCGCGACCGGCCGCCGCCCCCGGTCACCATCGGCAACGTGCAGGGCGACGTCACGATCATCCAGAACAGCACCGTCCGCGTCGTCGGCGAGCTGGCGGACCAACTCGCCGGCCTGGGCCCCGCGCTCGGGCTCGACGAGGAGCGGCTGCGCTTGCTGCTCCGGGACGCGGACGACATGCGCCGCGCGGCCGAGGAGGACCGGCCCGGCCGGCTGCAGGCGCTCTACGACCGGATCAGACACGAGCTGGTCAGTGCCCCGGACACCACCGGCCGGCAACTGCTGCTCGAAACGGCACGACACGTCGGCAGCCTGCTGGGCTAGCCGGAACGTCGTCCCGCAACGGGAGGGAAGCGGAGCTTGACCCTGTACGGACGTGAGGCCGTGCTGCACGAACTGGTGCCCCGCATGGTGGGGCTCCACCACACCAGGAACAAGACGATACGGCAGGAGCCGCGCGGCGAGGTGCCCGCCGTCCTGCTCCACGGCCGCCACGGCGGCGGCCGCTCGGCGGTGCTGGAGGAGCTGCGGTCGGCGTACGCCGACCGCATCCCCGTCGCCGCCGTGGACTGCGCGGGCGCGGCCGACGACGACGCCGCGGTCTCCAACACCTCGCCCACCGCCGAGTTACTGACCGAGCTGGCCCGGGGCCTCAGCGGCCATCGCCCCGGCTACGGCCGGCTCCGGCTGCCCCGGCTGCTCACCGGCCTGGTGGCCGTCAGCGCCTGGCACCGGGGCGAACTCGGCGAGCAGGCGTGCGCCCGCGAGCGGGTCGCCGCGCTGCTCACCGACTGCGGCCTGGAGAAGGACCCGGACGGGGCCCGCGGCTGGCCCGCCGACGTGCTCGCCCTCATCGACGGGTGGGGCACGGACGACCTCGGGCCCATCGCGGCGGCGAGCGTCCACCTCTTCACCGACCGGTACCTGGGCGTGCGGGAGAACCGGGCGACGCGCCGGTGGTACCGGGACGTGGACGGCGCCCCCAGAACCCGGGCCGACGGCGTCGACGCGCTCACCACCCTCTCCCGCGCCTTCCACCTCGGCGACGACATCCGCCGCCGCACCGAGAGCATCCTGGTCGAGGCGCTGCTGGAGGACCTGCGCGCCGCGTACACCGGATGGCGGCACCTGAACGCCGCGCCGCGCCCGCTGGCCCTGCTCGACAACGTCCACACCCCCGCCGGCCGGCACCTGCTCGACCTGCTGCTCGCCCGGCGCGTCGCCGCCGACGACCGGCCGGACCCGCTCGTCGTGGTCGCCACCACGCTCGGTGCGCCGCGGGGCGAGCGGTTCGGCGGCGCCACCCGGTGGACCTTCGCCGACGTGCCCGAGCTGGCCGGCTGGAGCCGGCCCGTGCGCGGTTCGTACGGCGCCGGACTCGTCACGCTGCCGCTGCCGCCGCTCGACCGCGACGAGCTGCTGTCGATGATGCGCGTCGGCGAGGAGCGCGGCGTGCGCCAGGAGGTGGCCCGCGCGGTGCACCGGTTCACCGGCGGCAGCCCGCTGGGCTGCCGGATCTTCTACGAGGCCCTCGACGCCGCGCAGGACCCGGCGAGCGTCGAGCCGCACGAGCTGGCGGGGCTGCGGCTGACCGGGGAGAACGTCACGGAGCAGATGCTCCACGCCCTCGTCCCCGACGCGGAGCTCAGCGCGTACCTCGTGCTGATGTCCGTCGCGCAGGACACGGCCGCGGCCCGCGCGCTGGCCGGCGCGTACCTGACGCGGGACCACCAGGCCGGCGCCGTCGAGGCGGTACGCAGCCACCTGCGCGCCGAGCAGTGGCCGCAGGCCGACCGGCCGTTCGTCGCCGACGACTTCCTGCGCGCCGTGCTCGTGCACGAGCTGCGCCGCCGCCCGGCGGGCGCGACCGACCCGCCGCTGTCCTGGCCGGACCTGCACGAGCTGCTGCGCGCCCACCACGAGGGCCGCCGCGAGCCCGCCACCGCCCGGCACCACGCGCTGGCCGCGGGCCGCCCCGACGAGCCCGTACGGTGGCTCGCCGACACCTTCCGCGACGCCCCCGCGGCACGCTGGCTCGTCGACCTTTGGCACATCGCGACCGCCCCGCACCCGCCGGACCCCGCCTGGGCCGACGCCTGCCGGTCGACCGCCTCGGGGGAGCGGGACGGGACGTTCGAGGGCGACTCCGTCCAGCGCTCCGTCAACCGGCTGCTGCACGCCGTGTGGTTCGCCGCCGACCCGCTGTCCGTACCCGACACGCACCTGGCCGGCCGGATCGGGCGGGAACTGGACTTCCTGTCGCTGAAGCACCCGACGGGCAACAGCACGCTGTACGACGCGTCGCAGGAGTGGCCGGCGGCGATCAAGGACCTGCGCACGCCGGGCTCGGCCGTGGGGGGCGGGGCCGGCGGCGAGGAGGGGAGAGGTCATGGCATTGGTTAGACGGAGGCCGCTGGGCCGGGCCGAGAAGGCGATCCTGGCGGTGCTGACCGGCGCGGCCCTCATCGTGGCCGGGCTGCTGGGGTGGGACCGGCTGAGCGGCGACGACCCGTGCGGTGACGGGCTGGTGGAGTCGGCGAACGGCGAGGAGTGCGTCGGCGTCGCCGACGCCACCGCCGAGTCCCCGGCGTTCGAGCCGGACGCGGACGGGCCGGACCAGCGGATAGCGGGCCTGGTGCGGAAGGTGGCGCAGGAGAACCGGCGGGTGCAGGACCAGTGGGAGGAGTCGGAGGGCACGCACCAGGAGTCGTACGTCCAGGTCGCGCTGATGCTGCCGTTCAACTCCTCGAAGTCGAGCGCCATGACGCCCGAGGTCGTCGAGCACAGCCTCGCCGGCGTGCTCACCGCGCAGATCGAGGCCAACCGGAACGGCAGCGTCAACTACCAGTTGCTGCTGACCAACGTCGGCAGGCACCTGTCCCAGTGGCGGCCGGCGGTCGACGCGCTGGCCGAACTGCCGACCGTCAAGGAGCCGGTCGAGACGGACACGCCGCTCATCGGCGCGATCGGCCTGCCCAACAGCGAGCAGGACACCCAGGACCTCGCCGACGCGCTCTCGGCCGCCGACATCCCGGCCGTCAGCGGTGTGCTCAGCTCGCCGGAGATCTCCGCGGACAAGCTCTTCAAGGCCGCGCCGTCGAACAGCGAGTCGGTCGCCGCCCTCGCCGCGTACCTCGACGACCATCCGGGCGAGCGTCGCGGCAAGCCCTCCGGCTTCCTCGTCTGGGACAGCCGCACGGAGGACAACTACGTCACCAACACCCAGGAGAACATGCGCGACCAGTTCGGCGAGGAGTACGAGCTGGAGAACCGCAACAGGAACTTCGTCGGCAGCCAGGGCGACGACTACCGCGGCGCGCCGCACCGCTTCTCGTCGGCCGTGCGGGGCATCTGCCGGCTGGAGGCGGACACCGTCTTCTACGCCGGCCGCGACTCCGATCTGCCGCACCTGATCACGCAGTTGTCCGACGAGCCGGAGTGCGACGACTTCGACGCCGAGATCCGCATACTGCGGGTCGCGACGGGCCTGCCCCAGGGGCTGACGGAGGACCAGGTGCGCGCGGACATGGCCGAGGCGCGGGTCGTCACGGTCGGCGCCTCGGCGACCGACGCGCCGTCGTGGCGGGCGGGCGACGGGTCCGGCGAGCGGTTCGCCACCTTCGCGGACGGGTTCGCGAAGGTCAGCGGGCTGCCGGGGGAGGCGCTCGACGACGGCTACGCGATCATGCACCACGACGCCTTCGTCGTCGTCGCCCGGGCCACGGAGTCCGCGCTGGAGGACGTGCGGCCGCCGGGCGGTGGCCGGGGGTCGGACCGGCTGCCGTCGAGGCTCGACGTCTACAACACCATCACCAACATGAAGGTGGCGACGGGCGCCGACTCCTGCCACGACTGCGTCCGCGGCGCCAGCGGGGAGTTCGGCTTCGACCTGGAGAGGGACAACTGGCCGGTGTGCAAGCCGGTCCCGGTCATCGAGTACCCCCGCCCGGAGGGCGGGGACCCCTTGCGGCCGTACCGGACGTTCCAGGGCCCGGACGGCACGTGCCCGGCGTGACGGGGCCGCAGGACGAAGGAGTTTGTACGGTGACGAAGCCGTCCGGCGACACAGAGCCACCTCGGACGGGACACGGACGCGACACGGCCACGAACACGAACACGGCCACGGCCACGGACACGGACACGGACACGAGAGGCGACAGCACCGCATGACCCCCTTACCCGGCGACGGCGAGCCCGAGATCGACCTGTACACCGACCGCCCGCACTCCGCGCGGGTCTACGACTACCTCCTCGGCGGCAAGGACAACTTCGCCCCCGACCGCGCCGCGGGCGACGCCTCGGTACGGGCCTGGCCCAGCCTGCCGACCTCCATGAAGCAGACCCGCGTCTTCATGCACCGGGTCACCAGGACGCTGGCCCGCGAGTACGGCGTACGGCAGTTCCTGGACATCGGCACCGGCATACCGACACCGCCGAACCTCCACGAGGTCGCCCAGGACGTCGCCCCGGAGTGCCGGGTGGTGTACGTGGACAACGACCCGATCGTCCTCGCCCACGCCCGCGCCCTGCTGCAGAGCACCGAGGAGGGCCGGACCGGCTACATCCAGGCCGACCTGCGCGACCCCGAGTCCATCCTCGGCGACCCCCAACTGCGCGAGGTACTCGACCTCGACCGGCCCGTGGCGCTGTCGCTCATCGCCATCGTCCACTTCATCCTCGACGAGCACGACCCGCAGGGCATCGTCGCCCGGCTCATGCGCGCGCTGGCCCCGGGCAGCTTCCTGGCCCTGACCGTCTTCACCGGCGACACCGACCCGGAGCGCGTCGCGGGTGTCGGCCGCGAGTACAACGAGCGGGGCATCCCGCTGCAGATCCGCGACCGCGCGGAGGCGGAGCGGTTCTTCGCCGGCCTGGAGCCGATCGACCCGGGTGTGACGCTGGTCCACCACTGGCGCCCGGACGGCATCGGCGAGTCGGTGCCCAACTCGCACATCGCCATGTACGGCGGCGTGGCCCGCAAACCGGCCTGACCCCCGGGCCGGCCCGGCCGGCACGGCGTGCGGGGCCCCTGTGGAACCCCGCACGCCGTGCTCGATCAGGCCCAGGTCATGTTGATCACGCGCTCGAAAGTGACGTACCAGGCGCGTCGGAAGGCGTTCGCCATCGGGATGTTGCCCAGGTCCGGCCGCCTCCTGTGTGCGTCCAGCACCGAGGCCGTCAGCGCCACGAGTTCACCCGTGTCGCGGACCGGTCGGCAGGCAAGGCGCCCGTCCGCTCCGGGGTCGGACGCGGTCCGCGCCCCCGGAGGACACAAGCGCGGTGATCATGGGGACCATCGGGCTTATCCCTCCTCTCGCCGTCGTGACCCTCACCCTCGCGGCAGGGACTCGGCCGCCACGCTTATCGAACCGCAGTCCCGTGCGCAAGGATGCGAGGGGCCTGGGCCCGGCGGTTCCCGGAAGGACTGAGCCTGCGCTTCTGGGCGGAGACGGGACAGCGGCACGCGGGTGGGCACCCGGGTGGAGTCATGGAGTAAGGTTTATCTCGACATCGAGATATCTGCCGAAGGTGCCACCCTCAAGTCGCCCCGCTTCGGACGTAGCGGCAGGATTGCGGTGGAACGCGAATGACGAAGGAGACTGTCGTGTCGGCGAACAGCTTCGACGCCCGCAGCACGCTGCAGGTGGGCGGCGAGTCGTACGAGATCTTCCGGCTGGACAAGGTGGACGGTGCCGCCCGGTTGCCGTACAGCCTGAAGGTGCTGCTGGAGAACCTGCTCCGCACCGAGGACGGCGCGAACATCACCGCCGACCACATCCGGGCCCTGGGCGGCTGGGACTCCCAGGCGCAGCCGAGCCGGGAGATCCAGTTCACGCCGGCCCGCGTGATCATGCAGGACTTCACCGGCGTCCCCTGCGTCGTCGACCTCGCCACCATGCGCGAGGCCGTCAAGGACCTGGGCGGCGACGCCGCCCGGATCAACCCGCTCGCCCCCGCCGAGCTGGTCATCGACCACTCCGTGATCGCGGACAAGTTCGGCACCCCGGACTCCTTCCAGGTCAACGTGGAGCTGGAGTACGGGCGCAACCGCGAGCGCTACCAGTTCCTGCGCTGGGGCCAGACCGCGTTCGACGAGTTCAAGGTCGTCCCGCCCGGCACCGGCATCGTGCACCAGGTGAACATCGAGCACCTCGCCCGCGTCGTCATGGTCCGCGACGGCAAGGCCTACCCCGACACCCTCGTCGGCACCGACAGCCACACCACCATGGTCAACGGGCTCGGCGTGCTCGGCTGGGGCGTCGGCGGCATCGAGGCCGAGGCGGCGATGCTCGGCCAGCCCGTCTCGATGCTCATCCCGCGCGTCGTCGGCTTCAAGCTCACCGGCGAGCTGCCCACCGGCACCACCGCCACCGACCTGGTGCTGACCATCACCGAGATGCTGCGCAAGCACGGCGTCGTCGGCAAGTTCGTCGAGTTCTACGGCGCGGGCGTGGCCCAGATCCCGCTGGCCAACCGGGCGACGATCGGCAACATGTCGCCGGAGTTCGGCTCCACCGCCGCGATCTTCCCGATCGACGCCGAGACGATCACGTACCTGAAGCTCACCGGCCGTGACGAGCAGCAGCTCGCGCTGGTCGAGGAGTACGCCAAGGCCCAGGGCCTGTGGCACGACCCGGCGCACGAGCCGGAGTACTCCGAGTACCTGGAGCTGGACCTCTCGACGGTCGTCCCGTCGCTCGCCGGGCCGAAGCGCCCGCAGGACCGCATCGAGCTGGCGAAGGCCGCCGAGCAGTTCCGCCTCGACGTGCGCAACTACGTCGACGATGCCGACGAGCCCGGCAAGGAGTCCTTCCCCGCCTCCGACGCCCCCGCCTCCTCCAACGGCGTGCCGACCCGCGTCACCCCGGTGACCGCCCCCGACGGCACCACGTACGAGATCGACCACGGCGCCGTCACCGTCGCCGCCATCACCTCCTGCACCAACACCTCCAACCCGTCCGTCATGGTCGGCGCGGCGCTGCTGGCGAAGAAGGCGGTGGAGAAGGGCCTCACCCGCAAGCCGTGGGTGAAGACCACGCTGGCGCCGGGTTCCAAGGTCGTCATGGACTACTACGACCGGGCCGGCCTCACCCCGTACCTCGACAAGCTCGGCTTCAACCTGGTCGGCTACGGCTGCACCACCTGCATCGGCAACTCCGGCCCGCTGCCGGAGGAGATCTCCAAGGCCGTCAACGAGCACGACCTGGCCGTCACCTCGGTGCTCTCCGGCAACCGCAACTTCGAGGGCCGGATCAACCCCGACGTCAAGATGAACTACCTCGCGTCGCCGCCGTTGGTCGTCGCGTACGCGCTCGCGGGCTCGATGAAGGTGGACATCACGCGCGACGCGCTGGGCACGGACAAGCAGGGCAAGCCGGTCTACCTGAAGGACATCTGGCCCAGCGAGCAGGAGGTCGAGCAGGTCGTCGCCGCCGCGATCGGCGAGGAGATGTTCACCGAGTCCTACCAGGACGTCTTCGCCGGCGACGCGCAGTGGCAGGCCCTGCCGATCCCGACGGGCGACACCTTCGCCTGGGACGCCGAGTCCACCTACGTGCGCAAGCCCCCGTACTTCGACGGCATGGCCATGGACCCGGCGCCGGTCGAGGACGTCGCGGGCGCCCGCGTGCTGGCCCTCCTCGGCGACTCCGTCACCACCGACCACATCTCGCCGGCCGGCGCCATCAAGGCCGACACCCCGGCCGGCCAGTACCTCACCCAGCACGGCGTGACCCGCCGCGACTTCAACAGCTACGGCTCCCGCCGCGGCAACCACGAGGTCATGATCCGCGGCACCTTCGCCAACATCCGCCTCCGCAACCAGATCGCCCCCGGCACCGAGGGTGGCTACACCCGCGACTTCACCCGTCCGGACGCGCCGGTCTCCTTCATCTACGACGCGGCCCAGAACTACGCCGCGGCCGGCACCCCGCTGGTCGTCCTGGCGGGCAAGGAGTACGGCTCCGGCTCGTCCCGCGACTGGGCGGCCAAGGGCACCGCGCTCCTCGGCGTCCGCGCGGTGATCGCCGAGTCGTACGAGCGCATCCACCGCTCGAACCTCATCGGCATGGGCGTGCTGCCGCTGCAGTTCCCCCCGGGCGGCTCGGCGCAGTCGCTGGGCCTGACGGGCGAGGAGACCTTCGCCTTCACCGGCATCACGGCCCTGAACGACGGCGCCATCCCGGAGACGGTGAAGGTGACCACGGACACCGGCGTCGAGTTCGACGCGGTGGTACGCATCGACACCCCGGGCGAGGCGGACTACTACCGCAACGGCGGCATCCTCCAGTACGTCCTCCGCTCCCTCATCCGCGACTGACCCGCCCGGCCGAGACCCCGCGCCCTCACCCGGAGGGCGCGGGGTCTCCGGGCGGCAGACCGGCGAACAGGGGTACCCCGGCGGTCCAGGTGATCTCTGCGCGCACGTGAGTGAAGAGCCAGCCTGTGTGCGTACGTACGCAGCGGAAGTGGTAGACCGCTCCCGCGTCGGCGTGCGCCGAGGGATGAGCCGGATCGAGGAGGTGAACGGCGATGAGCGAGCAGGTGCCCGCGGCCTCGTCGCCCGCCAGGTCGATGGTGATGTTGGTGTTGTAGTGCTTGGTGCGGGCGTACCCCGAGAGGTTCTTCCGGGGGCTCGCGGCTATCTCGGCGCGGCCGACGCGCCGTTCGCCGAAGATCCCGCCAACGCCGTCTCCCTCGACGTGGACGGCAACCTGCTCGTCTCGGGCCGCCACACCAGCACCGCTACAAGGTCGACCGGCTGACGGGTGCCGTCATCTCGCGCCTCGGCGGCCGGAACAGCGACTTCCAGCTCGATGCCGGCGCCCGCTTCGTCGGGCACCACGACGGGGAGGGCGAGGGCGGGAACGTGTACCGCGTCTTCGACAACGCGACGCAGGCGACCGGCCAGGGTGGCGAGTCCCGCGTCGCGCGGATCGAGGCAGACCCGGACCTGGGCACGGCCACGCTCCTCGACGAGTTCACCCACCCGGACGGGCTGACGCGCCGCCTCCTCGACCGGGTCGAGGAGGCGCTCGAACTTCCGGAGACCTCGATGGCCGTCTCCCGCGCCACGATGCGTGAGTTCGGGAACATCGCCGCTCAGGCCGTGCTCGGCGTGCTGGCGCAGCTCCAGTCCACCAGACCACTCGCGCCCGGGCAGCACGGAGTCGCCCTCGCCTTCGGCCCCGGCGCCACGATCTGGGCGATGCTGCTGCCCGGTGCGTGAGCAGCGTTCACCCCCACACCTCCTCCGGAAGGAAACACCCGACATGCTCGACGTCTTGGGCACCGGTGCCGGACGCACCGGCACGAAGTCCCTCAAACTCGCCCTCGAAAAGCTCGGCTTCGGCCCGTGCCACCACATGCTGGCCATGCTCGACAAGCCTGACGAGATCCCCCTCTGGGAGGAGGCGGCCGAAGGCCGGGTCAAGGACTGGTCCCTGATCTACTCCGGCTACCGGTCCAGCGTGGACTGGCCCGGGGCCCGGTACTGGCGGGAGATCGCCGCCGCCTTCCCGCAGACGAAGGTGATCCACACCGTACGCGACCCGGAAGGCTGGTACGAGAGCGTCAACTCCAGCATCTACGCGGCGGCCATGCAGCCGTCCCCGCCGGACGCCGCCCCGGTGTACGAGCAACTGCGGCAGATGTCGCTGCGGACCGTCTGGGACGGCGTCTTCGACGGCCGGTTCGCCGACAAGGAGCACGCCCTGAAGGTCTTCACCGAGCACAACGACGCCGTCGTGCGGGGGATCGACGACGACCGTCTCCTCGTCTTCGAGGTGAGCCAGGGCTGGGCACCGCTGTGCGCGTTCCTCGACGTCCCCGTACCCGAGGAGCCCTTCCCGCACAGCAACGACAGGGCGCAGTTCGCCTCCTTGGTCAAGGAGCACACGGAGCGCACCGCGCACGACCCGTCCTGACCTCCGGCGCACCGGACGCGAGCGGCATACGGGCCCGGGCCCGTATGCCGCACCGTCCTCGTGCGCCATCCCCCCGCTCGACCTCCCGAGCGTGGCGCTGGCCACGACCGGGGTGGCGTCGCTGGTGTACGGCTTCACCCGGGCCGAGTCCGACGGCTGGACCGACGCCGTGCCCCTGACGGTGTTCGCCGCCTCCGCCGTATCCCTGACCGCCTTCGTCCTCCTCGAATCGAGAGTGCGCGCCCCGCTGCTGCCGCCGCAGGTGGTCCTCGATCGCACCCGGGGCGGGGTGTACCTCACCCTGGCCTGGGATTCCTCACTCTGTTCGGCACCTTCCTGTGCCTGACCTACTACTTCCAGGTCGTCAGGGACTACGCGCTGGTCGTCACCGGCCTCGCCTTCCTGCCGATGACGGCGGGCGTGATCACCGGTTCCACCCATATCGCCCTCCCGGCTGCCGGCCCGCTTCCCCGCACGCCTGGTGCTGGGCACGGCCTACCTGTGCGGCGGCGCAGGCATGCTGCTGCTCACCCGGCTGGAGGCCGACTCCTCCTTCGCCGGCCTGGTGCTGCCGGCGGAGGCACTGATCGGCCTGGGCCTGGGCATGGCGTTCATGCCCTCGATGAGCCTGGCCACCTAACGGGTGCACCCCCGCAACGCGGGCGTCGCCTCCGCCGCCGCCAACACCGCCCAGCAGATGGGCGCCGCGATCGGCACGGCCCTGCTCAACACGATCGCCGCCCCGCGCCACCACCACCCACGTCGCCGACCACGGCGCCGGGAAGACCGGCCGAGCGGCCGAGCAGTTGCGGCTGGAGCGCCTGGTCCACGGCTACACCACCGGGCTGTGGTGGGCCGCCGGCCTGATGGCGCTGGCCTCGCTGCTGGCCTTCACCGTCATCAACGCGGCCCGCCAGGGCGGGCCCGCCTCCGAGCACCCGGCGGAATCCGGGTAGCCGGCGTCGGTTGCCCCGGAAGCCGGAGTCCGGTCCCGTCGTCGTGGTGGCCACCCGGGTGGGGGACGTCTGGGGGCCGCGTGGACCTCGGCGCGGGCACGCTCACGGACGTACGCCCCTGGCGCCGATCGGGACATTCCAGGCGGGCCCGGGCGGCGCCCGGGGTCGCGGGGCGGGGGCTCCAAAAGGCTGGACCAATGGCGATCGGGGGCGTCCGCGACGAGGGTTCCGGCCGACCGGGTGCGGGTGGGGCCGCAGTGCGTTTCCCGCAGGTCTCAAGTCGGGAAATACTCTTGACGAACCTTGTATTCGATCTTGATCAGGCGGCGCCGAGTGGACTATACCTGTCCGCACCCGGCGGCACCCCCACCCTCCGGCGCACCACCCTGCACCACTCACGTAACAGCTGACAGCGGTAATCGGCTCCTGCACCATGAGGCAACCTCGCGTCGGGGATCCGGTACACCGCCTGAGTCCTGGAGAGAGTGAGGACTTGAGCATGGGATCCAACTCGCATGTCGGTCGCCGCGATCTGATCAAGCGGGCCGTGGCACTCGGCCTGATCTCCGTCCCCACCGTCAGTGCTCTGTCGGCGTGTGCCAGCGGTGGCGACGACGACAACGGCGGCGGTGCGAAGGGCGACAAGACCGACAAGAACCCGCTCGGTGTGGACAAGAACGCCGAACTCGAAGTTCTGATGTTCGACGGCGGTTTCGGTACGAAGTACGTCGACGACGACGCCACGGCGTACCAGAAGAGCTTCGGCAAGGTGAAGACCAGCTCGACGGAGAAGATCCAGTCGAAGGTCCAGGGCCGGATGGCGGCCGGCGACCCGCCGGACCTCATCAACAACTCGGGCGACGAGGCCATGGACGTGCCCGCGCTCATCACGCAGGGGCAGCTCGCGGACCTCACCCCGCTGCTCGACGCGCCGTCCATCGACGACCCGAGCAAGACGGTCCGCGACACCCTGCGCGACGGCACCGTCGAAATGGGCCAGTACGGTGACGAGAAGGTCTACCGGATGAACATCGCCTACTCGGTGTTCGGGCTCTGGTACTCCAAGAAGCTGCTGGACGACAACGGCTGGGAGTACCCGAAGACCTGGGACGACATGCTGGCCATCTGCGCGGACGCGAAGAAGCAGAACATCGCCGGATTCGCGTACACCGGCGTCTACCCCCAGTACCTCGGCTTCAGCATGCTGCCGATGATCGGCAAGGTCGGCGGCGTCGAGGTGCTCGACGCGATCGACAACCTCGAACCCAACGCCTGGAAGCACGACGCGGTCAAGAGCGTCATGGAGGCGCACTACGAGCTGTACGACAAGGGCTACGTCCTGAAGAACTCGCCCGGCAAGACGCACACGGACGTCCAGACCGACTGGACCGAGCGCGGCAACTGCATCTTCATCCCGAACGGCTCGTGGGTGGAGAACGAGTCCAAGGACACCACGCCCCCGGACTTCCAGATGACCGTCTCCCCGTCGCCGAACCTGGACAGCTCCGACGCGATGCCGTTCGAGACCATCTGGGCGCAGGCCGGCGAGCCGTTCATCGTGCCGGCAAAGGGTAAGAACTCGGTGGGCGCCATGGAGTTCCTGCGGAACATGCTGAGCAAGAAGTCCGCGGCGGGCTTCACCGAGCTGGTGTCGTCGCTGGCGTGCGTCGAGGGCTCCGAGGAGGGGCTCCAGCTCGGCACCGGGCTGACCACCGCCGTGGGGCTCCTCGACGGAGCCGGCGAGAACTTCCTCAACCCCCGGTTCCCCGACTGGTATCCGACCCCGTACCGGGAGAAGATCGTCTTCGTCTGGGGAGACATGATGAAGGGCGGCATCAAGCCCGCCGAGGCCATCGACAAGATCCAGGGCATCGCCGACGAGACGGCCCAGGACGACAGCATCAAGAAGTACAAGCACTGAAGCGGCGGATCCAGTCGGTGAACGAGCAAGATGGGGGCGCCGGAATGACGGACGACGGCCGTGTCGCGACGAAAGCGGGGGATCCCGGGGAAGCCGCCGGGCAGCCGGTGCCGGAGAAGCCTCGGAAGACGAGCTTCCGCAGCTCTCCGCGGTACCGGACCTTCGTCAAGTACCGGTTCGTCACGGGCTTCCTCGCCGTCCCTCTCGGGCTGTACGCGGTCTTCGTCATCTCGCCGTTCGTCCAGACCTTCTACTACTCGCTCACCGACTGGACCGGCGTCAGCAGCGACTTCAACATGGTGGGGTTCGAGAACTACTCCAGGCTGCTGGACGACTCGACCTTCTGGGCCGCCGTCCGCAACAACCTGATCCTCGCCCTCGCCGTCCCGTTCGTGACGCTCACCCTCGGGCTGTTCTTCGCCTTCATGGTCACCGTCGGCGGCCGGCACAAGGGGGGCGAGGCCGTATCCGGGGTCCGCGGTGCCAAGACGTACAAGATCGTGTACTTCTTTCCGCAGGCGCTGTCCATCGCGGTGATCGCGGCGCTGTGGGGCTACATCTTCAAGCCCGACGTCGGGCTGCTCGACCCCGTCCTGCCCGCGTCGCTCTCGCCGAACGGCGGCTGGCTGGCGGACTCGAAGTTCGCCCTGTGGGCCGTGATGATCGTGATGTGCTGGGCCATGGTCGGCTTCTTCGTGGTCCTGTTCTCCGCGGCCATCGGGCAGATCCCCAAGGAGATCTACGAATCCGCCCTGCTGGACGGCGCGGGCCGGGCGGCGACCTTCTTCCGCATCACCCTGCCGCTCATCCGGGACACCGTGCAGACCGGCTGGGTGTACATGGGGATCATGGCCCTCGGCGCGGAGTCGTTCGCCGTCGTCAACATCATCACCCAGGGACCGGGCGGACCCGACGACTCCACCATGGTGCTCGGCGTCTACCTCTGGAACACCGGCTTCGGCCAGTTGCAGGCCGGCCGGGGCGCGGCGATGGGCGTCGCGCTCTTCATCCTCACCATGATCCTTGCAGTGGCCGCGCTGTCCGTCGGCCGTCGCCGCGACCGCATCGAGTACTGAGCGACGAGTACTGAGCGATGAGTACGGAGCATCGAGTGCCGAGCACGATCCGGAAGGCCAGGTCATGACCACTGCGGAACCCACCGACCGCCCCGCCGCGCTCGACACGGCGGACCAGGCGGACGACTCGTCGCGGTCGCCGCTGCTGGAGCCGCGCAAGCGGATCGAGGGCGCCGTACTCAACGTCTTCTCGCACGGGTTCCTCATCCTGTGGACCGTGCTGGCCGCCGGCCCGCTGGTCTGGGCCCTGATGAACGCCCTGAAGGACTCGGGCGACATCCTGGCCAACCCGTGGGCGCTGCCCAGCAGCATCGACTGGGCGAACTGGTCCAACGCCTGGAGCCGGGCGCGCATCGGCCGGTACGCCGCGAACTCCCTCGTCATCGTGGCCATCTCCGTGCCGCTGACCATGCTTTTCGGGTCGATGGCGGCGTACGTGCTCGCCCGGTTCGACTTCAAGGGCGCGCGCGTCGTCTACTTCACCTTCGTCGGCGGCATGGCCTTCCCCGTGGTGATGGCGCTCGTGCCGCTGTTCTTCGTCATGAAGAACCTGTCGCTGCTCGACACCCGGCACGGGCTGATCATGGTGTACATCGCCTACTCCATGCCGTTCACGATCTTCTTCATGACCACGTTCTTCCGCACGCTGCCCTCGTCCGTCTCCGAGGCCGCGGAGATCGACGGCGCCTCCCACACCCGGATCTTCTTCCAGGTGATGCTGCCCATGGCGAAACCCGGCCTGATCAGCGTGGGCATCTTCAACTTCCTCGGGCACTGGAACCAGTACGTGCTGCCCTTCGCGCTCAACCAGGGCAACGAGGACGACTACGTGCTCACCCAGGGCATCGGACTGCTCTTCGCCCAGGCCGGCTACCGCTCCGACTACGGCAGGCTCTTCGCGGGGCTGGTGATGGCGGCGCTGCCGATCCTCGTCGTGTACATCATCTTCCAGCGCCAGGTGCAGTCCGGACTCACCGCCGGCGCGGTGAAGTAGCCCGCGACGGGCCGCGGGCGGCGGCGCGGCCGGTGCGGGCCCACCGCACCGGCCGCCGCGCGGCGGCGGTCAGCGTACGACCGTCTGGATCTCCTTGACGGTCACGTCGTACGTCCCGGAGGACTGGCCGTCGGGCAACTGCGGGTCCCCCTGCTCGGGCGGGCCGTCCGGGTCTGCCGAGGCGGTCCAGTGGACCTCCCAGGTGAGCGAGGCCTCCAGCGGGTAGGTGCCTTCGCCGGAGGACTTGCGGTACGTCACGTTGCAGCCGGCGTCCTCGGTGTTGACGTCGTATCCGCCCGCGCCGCCGTCGCTGAGGCCGTACGTGCACGAGCCTGGCTCGGCGTACTCGGTGCCGGCGTCGATCCGCAGTTCCTTGGGCGTGGCCACGGTGGTGGCGGCGTACTGGACGCCGAGGAGGTTGATGCTGGCGGTCGTCGCCACCCTCTGCAGCCCCGTGTCGCTCTGGAACGAGGCGTGCACCGGAAGGTTGACCTTCTGCAGTGCGAGGTCCGGCTTCAGCTCCACCGGCGGGGCGGGCAGCCTGGTCGCGTTGTAGGCGATCTCCGCGAGGGTCTCGGGGCTGATGCTCACGCCGTCCTCCGGCACGTCCCCCTGGTCCACCCAGAACGGGTTGCCCTGGAGGATCTCACAGGACTCGAACGCGTCGTCCATGTTCTTGTTGTAGGCGACGTCCCACCAGGCGCCGTCCTTGTCCTGGTTCCAGTCCTTCTCCTCCCACTCCCGGATCCATTCGGCCTGCGCGCTCTCCGAGTGGGTCCAGGTGCCGGGCCCCCATTCCGCCATCTCCTCCGCGCTCATGCGCGGCTCGTACCAGCACGGCGGGGGAGTCCAGTTGCCCTGGACGGGCGTCATCGGCGGGGCGGAGGAGTCGCCGCCGGTGGTGGTGACCACGACCTGGGACCACGCGTCGATGCCGTCACCGCCGTCGGATCCCCCGCCCCCGTCGGTACCCCAGCCACCGCCCTGCGCGTACGCGGGCTGCGTGGTCAGCAGCACCGCGGTCACGCTCAGCGTGGCCGCGAGCCCGATCCCCGAGCGGCGTGCGGCCGCCTTGCTCACCGACATGTTCCGTCCCCCTCCGTCCAGTCGGACTCGGTCACCGTCCAGGTGCCGTCGTCCGTGCGCGTGAGCGTCTGCCGGTACAGCCGCAGCACCGCGGAATTCTCGCCGTCGCCGGAGCCGATGCGCTCGCCGGTCTTCGCGTCGACCACGTAGCCGCCGCCCTGGTCCTCGCAGAACACGACGAGCGCGCTGCCGTCCTCGACCTGCCTGACCTCGCGGTTGAAGTACCGTCCCGTGCCCGCGATGCGCTGGCCCTCGTCCGCGAAGCGCTCGAAGTCCTTCACGTAGTTCGTGTAGGCCGGGTCCTGCCAGTACCGGTCGAAGTTGGCCGTGGCCTTCTGCTGCCCGTAGCTCTCCACCATGGCGCTGAGCGCGTAGCCCTGGTCGCGCAGCACCGCGTCCTTCTTGTCGTCCCCGGTGTCCGCGGGCTCCACGTCGGCCTTGAGGTCGCCGGGGAAGTCGAACGCGGGGGCGTCGGGGTCCTCTTCTACCGCGGGGCCGTCGGGGGAGGCGGAGCTGCTGTTCTTCGCCCCTACGATGTCGTCTCCGCCTTCGTCGTCGGAGCCCCCGCAGGCGGAGAGCAGTAGCGCCGCGCCGAGGGCTGCGGCCGTCGCCCGGCCGAGGGTGCGATGCCGCATCGATGACCAACTCCCAGCGTCGTCCGGCTGACTGCGGCAGGGGCGGTCCGGTCATGGCTCGGTGCGTTCGGGTCTCCCGAGCGGCCGTGCGTCCCCCGCGCGTGATGTTTCGGCAACGTTATCGAGCCACGTCCTGGACGGACCACCGACTACCGCCAGTTCGCGACACAGCCGTTACGTAGGCGTGCGCCCCGTCGGGCGCCCCCGCGGCTCCGTGCGGGCGGTCGCCGACCCGGAACCCTCCGCCGGGGGCCGGGGCGGGCGGCCCGGGCGGGTGGGCTCGGTACCGTGGAAGTGTGCGGGTTACGGAATAGTCACGCCGTCAAGGTCTTGACGGCGGTAACCATGGCCGTCGAGCCTAGACTTCACAAGTTGTAGGCGATCCGGGCCCCATCGGCGTGGTCCGGGAGGTGGGGGGCCGTCGTGTCGCCCGCCGAACCAGGAGTGGATGGCCGTGGAGACTCCGGGCTCGCAGTCCTCGCTGCACCGGGCAAACCTTGAGCGCGTCGTGCGCGCCGTGCGCCTGTCCGGTTCGCTCACGCAGGCGCAGATCGCGCGGAGCACCGGGCTGTCCGCCGCCACGGTCTCCAACATCGTCCGCGAGCTGCAGGAGAGCGGGACCGTCAGCGTCACCCCCACCTCCGCCGGCGGGCGGCGGGCGCGGGCCGTGTCGCTGAGCGGGGACGCCGGGATCGTGGTCGGGGTGGACTTCGGGCACACGCACCTGCGGGTCGCCGTGGGCAACCTGGCGCACCAGGTGCTCGCCGAGGAGTCCGAGCCGATCGACGTGGACGCCTCCGCCACCCAGGGCCTGGACCGGGCGGAGGCGCTGGTGAGCCGCCTCGTGGGGGCCACGGACGTGCCCGCGGACAAGGTCGTCGGCGTCGGTCTGGGGGTGCCCGGGCCGATAGACACCGAGACCGGGGTGCTGGGCTCCACCTCCATCCTGCCGGGCTGGACGGGCACCAACCCGCGCGACGACCTCCAGTCCCGCCTCGGCGTCCCGGTGTACGTGGACAACGACGCGAACCTCGGCGCCCTCGGCGAGCTGGTCTGGGGCAGCGGCAGGGGCGCGAAGGACGTGGCGTACATCAAGGTCGCCAGCGGTGTCGGCGCCGGCCTGGTGATCAACGGGCAGCTCTACCGCGGGCCCGGCGGGACGGCGGGTGAGATAGGCCACATCACGCTGGACGAGTCGGGACCGGTCTGCCGCTGCGGCAACCGCGGCTGCCTGGAGACCTTCACCGCCGGCCGGTACGTCCTGGGCCTGCTGGAGGCCAGCCACGGGCCCGGGCTGACCGTGGAGCGCATGGTGCAGCTCGCCCGGGACGGCGACCCCGGCTGCCGGCGGGTGATCGCCGACGTCGGCCGGCACATCGGCAGCGGCGTGGCCAGCCTGTGCAACCTGCTCAACCCCAGCCGGGTGGTGCTCGGCGGCGACCTCGCCGAGGCCGGGGAGCTGATCCTGCAGCCCATAGGGGAGTCCGTCGCGCGCTACGCGATCCCCAGCGCCGCCCGCCAGCTCGACCTGGCCTCCGGGGCGCTGGGCAGCCGCGCGGAGGTGCTCGGGGCGCTGGCCCTGGTGCTGAGCGAGATGGGCGACCGTTCGATCCTTGACGGCGCGGTGCCGGTTCTCGCCCCCGTTCTCACGGAGGGATGAGTTTACGTAGAGAAACCAGAGGATCGTTTCCGTCTCGTTAAGCATTTACTTCTTGACGGCATGGTTACGGGCGAGTTGACTACCTCACACCTCGGCCGCGAAGGCGCGGCCACGTCAGGGAGGTTCGACCGTGCACACCTATCTGCGCCGTGCGGCAGTCGCACTGGCCGCCGTATCCATGACCGTCGGCATCGCGGCCTGTGGCAGCGCCGATGAGGCCGACAACGACTCCGACAGCGGTGACAAGAAGAACGACGGGCCGTTGACGATAGGTCTCCTCCTGCCGGAGGACCAGACCGCGCGCTACGAGGACTTCGACCGGCCGCTGATCGAGAAGAAGATCGAGGAGCTCGCTCCGGGCACCAAGGTCATCTACAACAACGCCAAGCAGGACGCGACCACGCAGCAGCAGCAGGTCGACACCATGATCACCCAGGACGTCGATGCCCTGATCCTGGACGCCGTCGACTACAAGTCGATCGCCTCCGGTGTGAAGGCCGCGGACGACGCCGGCATCCCCGTCGTCGCGTACGACCGCCTCGCCGAGGGCCCGATCAGCGGCTACACCTCCTTCGACAACAACAAGGTGGGCCAGGTCCAGGCCGAGTCCCTGCTGGAGGCGCTCGGCGACAAGGCCGGGGACGGCCAGATCGTCATGCTCAACGGCTCCGTCACCGACCCGAACGCCGCGATGTTCAAGGACGGCGCGCACTCCGTCCTCGACGGCAAGGTCGACGTCGGCAAGGAGTACGACGTCAAGGAGTGGAAGCCGGAGAACGCCAACTCCGACATGAAGGGCGCCATCTCCTCGGTCGGCAAGGACAAGATCGTCGGTGTCTACGCCGCCAACGACGGCATGGCCGGCGGTGCCATCACCGCCCTGAAGGCCGCCGACTTCGACCCGCTGCCGCCGGTCACCGGCCAGGACGCGGAGCTGGCGGGCGTGCAGCGCATCGTCACCGGCGAGCAGTACATGAGCGTTTACAAGCCGTACAAGCCGGAGGCCGACGCCGCCGCCGAGATGGCGGTCAAGCTGGCGCGCGGCGAGAAGGTCGACTCCGTGGCGACCAGCACCGTGGACAGCGAGTCCGAGCAGGGCGTGCCCGCCGTGCTCATCGACCCGATCGCGCTGACCAAGGACAACATCAAGGAGACCGTCGTCAAGGACGGCCTGTGGAAGATCGAGGACATCTGCTCGGGCAAGTTCGCCTCGGCCTGCAAGGACATCGGTCTGCAGTGAGCCGCTGAGCCGGCGACATAGCCACCCGTGTGCCCGGGGACCCGCCACCTCAACTCCCGCTGCCGGCGGGGCTCCGGGCACCCGGGCCCTCCTCTTGCCCACGCCTATCCCCCTGTAGGAGATGGTTCACGTGTCCGCTACGCCCGTGCTGGCGTTGCGCGGGATCTCGAAGCGGTTCGGTGCGGTCCAGGCACTCACCGACGTCGATCTCGAGGTCCGCGCCGGTGAAGTGGTCGCCCTGGTCGGCGACAACGGCGCCGGAAAGTCCACTCTCGTCAAGACCGTCGCCGGCGTCCACGCCATCGACGAAGGCACCATCGAGTGGGGCGGCCGCCCCGTTCGCATCCACAAGCCGCACGACGCCCAGAACCTGGGCATCGCGACCGTCTACCAGGACCTCTCGCTCTGCGACAACCTGGACGTCGTCGGCAACCTCTTCCTCGGCCAGGAGATCCGCACCGTCGGCGTCCTGGACGAGGTCGAGATGGAGCGCCGCTCCCGCGAACTGCTCACCACCCTGTCCATCCGCATCCCCAGCGTCCGCATCCCCACCGCCTCACTCTCCGGCGGCCAGCGGCAGACGGTGGCGATCGCCCGCTCGCTCCTCGGCGACCCCAAGCTCGTCATCCTCGACGAGCCCACGGCCGCCCTCGGCGTCGAGCAGACCGCCCAGGTGCTCGACCTCGTCGAACGGCTGCGCGAGCGTGACCACGCCGTGCTGCTGATCAGCCACAACATGGAAGACGTCAGGGCCGTCGCCGACCGGGTCGCCGTGCTGCGCCTCGGCCGCAACAACGGCGTCTTCGACGTCGCGACCACGACGCAGGAAGAGATCGTCGCCGCCATCACGGGCGCCACGGACAACGCCGTGACGCGCCGCTCGGCGCGCACGGGTGCGGAGGCAGAGAAATGAGCACCGAGGGGACCGAGACCACCGACACCGCGAAGCCCGACCTCGCGAAGTCCAGCGCCCCCGGCCACTCCGCGCCGGACGTCGCGGAGAGCGCCGTCGCCGCCGTCGACCCCCGGCTGCTCGTGCGCGAGCAGGGCTTCGCCGGCTATCTGACCGAGTTCAAGCGCCGCATGCGCGGGGGCGAGCTGGGCTCCGTCCCGGTCATCGTCGGCCTGATCATCATCATGGCGATCTTCCAGGGTCTGGACGACGCCTTCCTGTCCGCGCAGAACCTGTCGAACATCTCCATCGACATCGCGGGACCCGGGCTGATAGCCGTCGGCATCATCTTCGTGCTGCTGCTCGGCGAGATCGACCTGTCGATCGGTTCGGTCAGCGGGCTCGCCGGCGCGGTGTTCGCCGTGCTGGCCGTCCAGGAGGGGATGCCGGAAGTCCCGGCGATCATCCTCGCCGTCCTCGTCGGCACCGCGACCGGTGCCTTCCACGGCTTCTTCTTCGCCCGGATCGGCGTCCCGCCGCTCGTCGTGACCCTCGCCGGCCTGCTCGGCTGGCAGGGCCTGATGCTGTACATCCTCGGCAGCACCGGCACCATCAACCTCGACTCCGACGGCGTGGTCGCCAAGCTCACCACGTACTACTTCACCGACGTCGCCGCCGCCTACGGGCTCGCGGCGGTCTCCGTCGGCGGCTACTTCGCCGCGGCGTACTTCGGGTCGAAGCGGCGCGAGGCGGCCGGGGTGCCGTCGCGCCCGCTGAGCGAGATCATCATGCGTACGGCCGTGCTCGCCGTGCTCGCGTTCGTCCCGGCGTACGTGCTGAACCAGTACAAGGGACTGCCGCTGGCGCTGCTCATCTTCCTCGTCGTGGTCGTCGGCGCGGACTTCGTGCTGCGCCGCACCGGCTTCGGCCGGCGGGTCTTCGCCCTCGGCGGCAGCGTCGAGGCCAGCCGCCGGGCGGGCATCAACGTCGACCTGATGCGGATCGCGGTCTTCTCCGTCTCCGGTACGCTCGCGGCGGTCGGCGGCCTGTTCATGGCCTCCACCATCGCCGCGGCCAACCAGGGCGCGGGCGGCGGCACGCTGCTGATGAACGCCATCGCGGCGGCCGTCATCGGCGGCACCAGCCTCTACGGCGGGCGCGGCAGCAGTTGGTCCGCGCTCCTCGGCGTGCTGGTCATCATGTCCATCCAGTCGGGCCTGGCGCTCAAGGGCATCGACGCGCCGGTGCAGTACATGATCACCGGCTCCGTGCTGCTGGCGGCCGTCGTCATCGACTCCGTCTCCCGCCGCACCCAGAAAACGGCCGGACGCGCCTGACCGGCGTCCCGCCCGCCACCCGCCGCGCCCCCGTGCCGACCCCGGCACGGGGGCGCAACTGTTGCGGACCTGTGGCATACATCGCACTGTCGGATCAGCGACCGGACATCGGGAACATTAGACTCGACCGAACGCTTCGGGCCCGGCACGTCCGCGTGGGCGCCAGGGCCCGGCACCGTACGGCCCGAAGGCAGGCTGCGACAGCAAGGAGGCACGGGTGGCACTGCTGGCCCGTATCAAGGGACCCCGCGACCTGGACCGGCTCGGTCCCGAGCAGCTCGACCGGCTCGCCGCGGAAATCCGCACCTTCCTCGTGGAGTCCGTCGCCCGCACCGGCGGCCATCTCGGCCCCAACCTCGGCGTGGTGGAGCTGAGCATCGCGCTGCACCGGGTCTTCGAATCGCCCCGCGACCGGGTGCTGTGGGACACCGGTCACCAGTCGTACGTGCACAAGCTCCTCACCGGCCGCCAGGACTTCGGCAAGCTCAAGAAGAAGGGCGGCCTGTCCGGCTACCCCTCGCGGGCCGAGTCCGAGCACGACGTGATCGAGAACAGCCACGCCTCCACGGTCCTCGGCTGGGCCGACGGCCTGGCGAAGGCCAACGAGGTACGGGGCAGGGACGCCGCCGTCGTCGCCGTCATCGGCGACGGGGCGCTGACCGGCGGCATGGCCTGGGAGGCGCTGAACAACATCGCCGCCGCCAAGGACCGCCCCCTTGTCATCGTCGTCAACGACAACGAGCGTTCGTACGCGCCCACCATCGGCGGCCTCGCCGACCACCTCGCCACCCTGCGCACCACCGACGGCTACGAGCGCTTCCTCGCCCGCGGCAAGGAGCTGCTGGACCGCACGCCCGTGGTCGGCAAGCCGCTGTACGAGACCCTGCACGGCGCCAAGAAGGGCCTGAAGGACTTCATCGCGCCGCAGGGCATGTTCGAGGACCTGGGGCTGAAGTACGTCGGTCCCATCGACGGGCACGACATCGCCGCCGTCGAGTCCGCGCTGCAGCGCGCCCGCCGCTTCGGCGGCCCCGTCATCGTGCACTGCCTGACCGAGAAGGGCCGCGGCTACCTGCCCGCGCGCCAGGACGAGGCCGACCAGTTCCACCAGGTCGGCGTCATCCACCCGGACACCGGGCTGCCGGTGGCCGCCGGCGGCGCCGACTGGACCTCCGTCTTCGCCGACGAGATGGTACGGATCGGCCGCGAGCGCGCCGACGTCGTGGCCATCACGGCCGCGATGATGCGCCCCGTGGGCCTGCAGAAGTTCGCCGACGCCTTCCCCGACCGGGTCTACGACGTGGGCATCGCCGAGCAGCACGCCGCGGTCTCCGCCGCCGGCCTGGCCACCGGCGGGGTGCACCCGGTCTTCGCCGTCTACGCCACCTTCCTCAACCGGGCGTTCGACCAGGTGCTGATGGACGTCGCGCTGCACCGCTGCGGGGTGACGTTCGTCCTGGACCGGGCCGGCGTCACGGGCAGCGACGGCGCGTCCCACAACGGCATGTGGGACATGTCGATCCTCCAGGTCGTCCCGGGGCTGCGGATCGCCGCGCCGCGCGACGCCGACCAGGTGCGCGCCCAGTTGCGCGAGGCCGTCGCCGTCGACGACGCCCCGACCGTCGTGCGCTACTCCAAGGGCGCCGTCGGCCCCGCGGTCCCCGCCGTCGGCCGGATCGGCGGCATGGACGTGCTCCACGAGCCGGCCGGCCCCGAGGGCGCGGAGCGCCCCGACGTGCTGCTGGTCTCCGTCGGCGCGCTGGCGCCGATGTGCCTGGAGGTCGCCGGGCTGCTCGACAAGCAGGGCATCACGACGACCGTCGTCGACCCGCGCTGGGTCAAGCCCGTCGACGAGGCGCTGCCGCCGCTCGCCGAGCGGCACCGCGTGGTCGTCACCGTCGAGGACAACATCCGTAGCGGCGGCGTCGGCTCCGCCGTCGCGCAGGCGCTGCGCGACGCGGGCATCGACATCCCGCTGCGCGACTTCGGCATCCCGGAGCGGTTCCTCGACCACGCCTCCCGCAAGGAGGTGCTGGCGGACATCGGCCTGACCGCCCCGGACATCGCCCGCCAGGTCACCGGCCTCGTCGCCCGGCTCGACCGGCGCGCGGGCGAGGAGATCGCGGCCCAGGGGAGCGGGGACGGCGCCGTGTCCGAGGTCGCCGCGGACTGAGCGCACCGTACGGCCGTACGGCACGGAAAGGGGCGGCCCGCCCGGCGGGCCGCCCCTTCGCCGTGTCCGGAAGACCGGCGCCCCGCGGCAGTAGTGACGCCGCATAGGTTGTTATCCAATCTAGCTCGCTCTATGGTCTAGGTAGTCATCAGACCAAGGGGGAATCCGATGTCTCTCGAGATCTCACCCGAGTTCTCCACCGCGGGGCTCGCCGTGGCCCTGCCGCTCGCCGCCTACCTCGTGCTGGCGGACCCATGGCTCGGCCGCCGGCTCTACGCCGACCTGAAACGCCGCCGCGACACCGACGACCGGGCGCTGACGCGGTACTTCGGGCTGATGATCGCGATCTGGTGGCCGCTGGCCGCGCTCGCGGTCGCCGCCGTGCTCCTCTCGCCCGACGTGGCCGCCGCCGACGTCGGCTTCGCGCTGCCCGACTCCGCGTCCGCCGTCGCGGTCACGCTGGCGGTCGCCGCGGCCTTCGGCGTCTCGGTGGTCCTCGGCGGGCGGAACATGCGCAAGCTCTCCGCGGAGGGCAGGAACATCCCGGGCCTCGCCGCCATCGAGGCCATGCTCCCGCGCACGCCCGCCGAGCGGCGGCTCGCCGTCGCGGTCTCGGTCACCGACGGCATCTGCGCCAACGTCGTCTACCGCGGCCTGCTCATCGCCCTCGGCACCGACGTCCTGGGCGTCGGCGTGTTCCCCGCCGCGGCCATCGCCGTCGCCGTCGCCGCCCTGGTGGGGCTCTACCAGGGTGCGGAGCAGATCCCGCTGTTCGCCCTCTGGAGCGCGGTGGTCACCGCCGCCTACGTGGCGACCGGGAGCCTGCTGCTGCCCGTCCTCATCCACGTCGTCACGGTCGGCCGGGACCTGCTGGCCGTGCCGCCCGCACTGCATCCGGAGCGCGTGTGACCGCAGACCGCCGTGCCAGTTGGCTCAAGGGCGTGCTCGACCTGCTCGTGCTCGCCGCCCTCACCGGCGGCGAGAGCTACGGCTACGAGATCGCCAAGCGGCTGGGCGAAGCCGGCCTCGGCCAGATCAAGGGGGGCACGCTCTACCCCGTCCTCAACCGGCTGGAGGAAGCCGGCCTGCTCCAGGCGGAGTTCCGGGCCACCGACCGCGGGCCCGGCCGCCGGTACTACCAGCTCACCGCCGAGGGCCGCACCGTCCTCGGCGAACAGGGCCGGCTGTGGCTCGCGTTCGACGAGTCCGTACGCGAACTGCTCGGCAAGGGGGGAGTCACATGACGCACCGACACGAGCCGCCGCCGGCCGGCGCAGGTACAGGCGCAGGCGCCGGCACCGGCTACACCGGCGAACTCGCCGCCCGGCTGCGCGCCGCCGGGATGGCGCGGGACCGGGTGGCCGCGACCGTGGCCGACGTCGAGGCGTACCTCGCCGAGTCCGGCACGGCGGCGGAGGCCGAGTTCGGCCCGGTGGACGCCTTCGCGGCCCAGCTCGCCGGGGACGGCGGGCCGGCGGACCCGCCGGAGGAGGCGGCCGAGGAGTGGCGCTGGAGCGCCGGCACGTCCGTCGACGAGCGGCTGCTGAACGAGTACGGGGAGCAGGGCTGGGAGCTGGTCCGCGTCGACGCCGCCGGCCGGTTCCTCAGCCGCCGCGACCGGGGCGGCCCGCAGCGCTGGGAGTACCGCAAGGAGATGGTGCTCGGGGACCGCGCGCAGGTCGAGGCGCGGCTCGCGCCGGACGGCTGGGAGGCGTGCGGCACCTGGGTGATGTACGCGTGGTTCAAGCGCCCGCGCGCGGCCAGCGTCGGCCCGGCCGCGGACCTCGCCGCGGTACCGCCCGCACCCGCCCGCAAGGTCTTCGTCACCTGGCGGTTGTACGTGGCGCTGGCCGCGGTCGCGCTCGCCGTGGCGGCGGTCGTGATCTTCGAGACGGTCCGGGCGGGAGACGCGGGGGAGGGGCTGAGCAGCGCGTCCGGCACGCTGCTCGGCGGTGCCGTCGGGGCGCTCGCGGTGGCCCTGCCGTTCGTCGGCTACGCGGCCTGGCGCAACCGCGGCGGTCGCTGACCCCGGCGTCCGGCGGGAGGCTTGAGCAGGGCTTCGGCGCGGGGCCGCGGCCGTACGGAGGGGGCGCGCGGCGCGGCTGTCAGACGGGCCGTACCGTGCGCGGGCCCGCCGTGGTCGCGCCGTGGCGGTGGACGCGCTCGCGCAGGGCGCGGTCCGCGGTGACCACCAGGACGCGCCGGTCCGGGTCCCGCTCCGCCGCCTCCGCGACGACGGTCACGATCCGGTCGTCGCCGCTGCCCTCCGCCGCCACGACCCGCACCCCCGGCACCTCCGCCACGCCGCGGGCCGCGCCCTCCACCACGAGGACCACCTCCACCGGCCCCGGCAGCCCCGCCACCCCCGCCGAGGCGTACGGCACGAGCCCGTCGCGCAGCCGCTCCGCGGCCCCGCGGCGATCGCGCCACCAGCCGTCGGGCACCGACCCGACGACGTTGGCGGCGTCCACGACGAGCAGGGGGAGCGGTGCGTCCATGCCGCCCAGCCTCCCACGCCCGTACGACACGCCCGTGCCCCGGCCACCGCCGGCGGCCGGGGCACGGTTCTGCGGCGCTACTGAGGGACGCTCGCCACGCCCGGCGGCAGGAACCGGCGGCCGGTCACGCGCTCGCTGACGCCCGCCCGGTCCAGGTACGGCGTGATGCCGCCCAGGTGGAACGGCCAGCCCGCGCCGGTGATCAGGCACAGGTCGACGTCCTGGGCCTCGGCCACGACACCCTCGTCCAGCATCAGCCGGATCTCCTGCGCGATGGCGTCCAGCGCCCGGTCGCGCACCTGCTCCTCCGTCAGCACCGTGTCGCCGACCTGGAACAGCGCCGCCACCTCCGGGTCCAGCTCCGGCTTGCCGGAGTCATGGACGTACAGCGTCCGCTTGCCCGCCTCCACGACCCGGCCCAGGTTCGCCGACTGCGCGAACCGGTCCGGGAACGCCTCGGCCAGCGTGCCCGAGACGTGGTGGGCGACGGCGGGGCCGACCAGGTCCAGCAACACGATCGGCGACATCGGCAGCCCCAGCGGCGCCAGCGCGCGGTCCGCGATCTCCACCGGCGTGCCCTCGTCCACCGCGCCCAGCACCTCGCCCATGAAGCGGGTCAGGATGCGGTTGACGACGAACGCCGGGGCGTCCTTGACCAGGACGGCCGACTTCTTCAGCTTCTTGGCGACGGCGAACGCCGTGGCCAGCGAGGCGTCGTCGGTGCGCTCGGCCCGTACGATCTCCAGCAGCGGCAGGACCGCCACCGGGTTGAAGAAGTGGAAGCCCACGACCCGCTCGGGGTGCTTGAGCCCGGCCGCCATCTCGGTCACCGACAGGGACGAGGTGTTCGTCGCGAGGATCGCCCCCGCCGGGACGACCTCCTCCAGCTCGGCGAAGATCCGCTGCTTGAGGGAGAGTTCCTCGAAGACCGCCTCGATGACGAAGTCCGCGTCGGCGAACGCCGCGGCCTTGTCCAGGGACCCGGTGACCAGCGCCTTGAGCCGGTTGGCCGCGTCCTGGTGCACCCGGCCCTTCAGCAGCAGCATGTCGATCTGCTCGTGGACCCACGCCACGCCCTTGTCGACGCGCTCCTGGTCGATGTCCGTGAGCACCACGGGCACCTCCAGCCGGCGGACGAACAGCAGCGCCAACTGCGAGGCCATCAGCCCGGCGCCGACGACGCCGACCTTGGTGACCGGCCGGGCGAGGCTCTTGTCCGGCGCCCCGGCGGGCCGCTTGGCGCGCCGCTGCACGAGGTCGAAGGCGTAGATCCCGGCCCGCAGCTCGCCGCCCATGATCAGGTCGGCCAGCGCCTCGTCCTCGGCCGCGAAGCCCTCCCGCAGGTCGCCGTTCTTCGCCGCGGCCATGATGTCCAGCGCGCGGTACGCCGCGGGGGCGGCCCCGTGCACCTTGTCGTCGGCGACGGACCGGCCGCGCTCGACGGCGGCGTCCCACGCCTCGCCGCGGTCGATGTCCGGGCGCACGACCTCCAGTTCGCCGGCGAGGACGGCGGCGGTCCAGGCGAGGGACTGCTCCAGGAAGTCGGCGCCGTCGAAGATCGCGTCGGCGATGCCCAGGTCGTAGACCTGCTTGCCCTTGAGCTGCCGGTTCTGGTTGAGGCTGTTCTCGATCACGACGGTGACCGCGCGGTCCGCGCCGATCAGGTTCGGCAGCAGCGTGCAGCCGCCCCAGCCCGGCACCAGCCCGAGGAAGACCTCCGGCAGCGAGAACGCGGGCACGGCGCGGGAGACCGTGCGGTACGTGCAGTACAGGCCGATCTCGACGCCGCCGCCCATCGCGGCGCCGTTGTAGTACGCGAACGTCGGCACGGCCAGGGCGGACAGCCGCTTGAACACCTCGTGCCCGCCGCGCCCGACGGCCAGCGCCTCGGCGCGGTCCCCGAGCACCTCGACGCCCTTCAGGTCGGCCCCGACGGCGAAGATGAACGGCTTGCCGGTGACGCCGACGCCGACGATCTCGCCGTCCGCGGCCTCCTTCCCGACCTGGTCGAGCGCGGCGTCGAGACGCGCGAGCGACTGCGGGCCGAAGGTGGTCGGCTTGGTGTGGTCGAAGCCGTTGTCCAGGGTGATCAGCGCGAACCGGCCCGCGTCCGCGGGCAGGTCGAGGTGGCGTACGTGCGCCTGGGTGACGACCTCGTCGGGGAACCGCCCGGCGGCGGCCCTGAGGAGATCCACGGTGCTGCTGCTCACTTGCCTGCCCCCTCGAAGTGCGGGTTCTCCCAGATGACCGTGCCGCCCATGCCGAAGCCGACGCACATGGTGGTGATGCCGTACCGCACCTGCGGCTGCTCCTCGAACTGCCGCGCCAACTGCGTCATCAGCCGCACGCCGGAGGAGGCGAGCGGGTGGCCGAAGGCGATGGCACCGCCGTACTGGTTGACGCGGGGGTCGTCGTCGGCGAGGCCGAAGTGGTCGAGGAACGCGAGCACCTGCACGGCGAACGCCTCGTTGATCTCGAACAGGCCGATGTCGGCGATGCCGAGGCCCGCCTTGGCGAGCGCCTTCTCGGTCGACGGCACCGGGCCGATGCCCATCACCTCGGGCTCCACCCCGGCGAAGGCGAACGACACGAGCCGCATCTTCACCGGCAGCCCCGCCTCCCGGGCCACGTCCTCGGCGGCGATCAGGGAGGCGGTGGCGCCGTCGTTGAGCCCGGCGGCGTTGCCGGCGGTGACCCGGCCGTGGGCGCGGAAGGGGGTCTTGAGCGTCGCGAGGTTCGCCAGCGTGGTGCCGGGGCGCATCGGCTCGTCCTGCGTGGCAAGGCCCCACCCGGTCTCGCCGGTGTCCGCGTCGGTGCGGCGGACGGAGATCGGCACCAGGTCGGCCTGGATCCGCCCGTTCGCGTACGCCTTGGCGGCCTTCTCCTGCGAGTGCACGGCGTACTCGTCGGCGCGGGCCTTGGTCAGGTGCGGGAAGCGGTCGTGCAGGTTCTCCGCGGTCATGCCCATGAACAGCGCGGACTCGTCGACGAGCTTCTCGGAGACGAACCGCGGGTTGGGGTCCACGGCCTCGCCCATCGGGTGCCGGCCCATGTGCTCGACGCCGCCGGCCACGGCGACGTCGTACGCGCCGAAGGCGGTGGAGGCGGCGGTCGTCGTCACGGCGGTCATGGCGCCGGCGCACATCCGGTCGATGGAGTACCCGGGCACGGTGGCCGGCAGCCCCGCGAGGATCCCGGCGGTGCGCCCGATGGTCAGGCCCTGGTCGCCGATCTGGGTGGTGGCGGCGACGGCCACGTCGTCGACGGCGGCGGGGTCGAGGGCGGGGTTGCGGCGCAGCAGCTCGCGGATGCACTTGACGACCATGTCGTCGGCGCGGGTCTCGTGGTAGATGCCCTTGGGGCCCGCCTTGCCGAACGGGGTGCGGACGCCGTCGACGAAGACGACGTCCCTTGCGGTACGAGGCACGGGCTCTCCTCCGGAGGGGGTGCGGGTTCTCGTGGTGCCGGCCCCGCCGGGGGCGGCGCGGCTCCGGGCCATGCTACTCGCGGGTAACAGGCGGTGCCCAGGGGCCCACCGGAAGGTGTGCCCCACACCACGCTGCCCTCGCCGGGCGGGCCGTACCGGGTGCGGGTATCGCGCGGGGCGGGTGGGTCCGTAGGGGACGGGAGGGAAGGGGCGCCGGCGGGACCCTCGCGCCACGGCTTCGCCGGGCGCGGGTTCGGGTGCATGCGCCCGGAGCGCGCCGCTCCACCGCTTCGCCGGGCGTCAGGCCTCGCGCCGCCCGCTGCAGGGTGCTCAGTCCTGGACGGCCGCGGTGAGGAGCCCCGTGACCTGTTCGATCTGCCAGGGACGGGCGCCCAGGTGGGTCAGGGCCGCGGCCACCGACTCCTCGGAGCGGTCCTTCGGCGGCTCCCAGCAGATCCGGCGCACCGTGTCCGGCGCGATCAGGTTCTCCTGCGGCAGCCCCAGCTCCTCCGCGCGCGCCGTCACCGACGCCCGCGCCGCCGCCAGCCGCGCGGCGGCGGCCGGGTCCTTGTCGGCCCACGCGCGCGGCGGCGGCGGGCCGTTCAGCGGCAGCCCCGGCTGCGGCAGCTCGGACTCGGGCAGCCCGCGGGCGCGCTCCACGGCGGCGAGCCACTGCTCCAACTGCCGCCGGCCCATGCGGTGCCCGAACCCGGGCAGCGCGGCCAGCGCCCGCGTGGACGTCGGCATCGCGAGCGCGGCCTCCACGATGGCGGTGTCCGCGAGCACCTTGCCCGGCGAGACGTCGCGCCGCTGCGCGATGCCGTCCCGGGTCGTCCACAGCTCCCGTACGGTGCCGAGCTGGCGCCGGCGCCGTACCTTGTGCATGCCCGACGTACGCCGCCAGGGGTCCCGGCGCGGCTCCGGCGGCGGCGCCGCGGCGATCGCCGCGAACTCCTCCTCGGCCCACCCCAGCTTCCCCTGCGCCGTCAGCTCCCCGACCAGCGCGTCCCGCAGGTCCACGAGCAGCTCGACGTCGAGGGCGGCGTAGCGCAGCCACGGCTCGGGCAGCGGCCGGGTCGACCAGTCGACGGCGGAGTGGCCCTTCTCCAGCGCGTACCCGAGGACGTTCTCGACCATGGCGCCGAGACCGACCCGGGGGAAGCCCGCCAGCCGCCCCGCCAGCTCCGTGTCGAACAGCGTGCCCGGGTGCATGCCTATCTCGGCGAGACACGGCAGATCCTGGGTGGCGGCGTGCAGAACCCATTCGGCATCGCCGATCGCCGCCGCGAGGCCGGAGAGGTCCGGGCAGGCCACCGGGTCGATGAGCGCGGTGCCCGCGCCCTCCCGGCGCAACTGCACGAGGTACGCCCGCTGCCCGTAGCGGTAGCCGCTGGCGCGCTCCGCGTCGATGGCGACCGGGCCGCTGCCCGCGGCGAACGCGCGGACGACGCCGGCGAGCCCCTCGGGGTCCGCGGTGACGGGCGGAATGCCCTCGCGCGGCTCGAGAAGGGGGACCGGCGCCGTTCCGGAAGTCGGTGCTCCGGGTGCGGGGAGTCTGTCCTCTGCTGCGGTCTCTTGGGCGTCGGTCACGTGTCAAGGGTATCTGTGAGTGGTGCACGACAGCGCCCGTCGACGGAACGTCACGTCGACGGGCGCTGCGCGGATGCCGGGTGAGGGCCGTGTCCGGGCCCGGTTCAGTGGATGATGCCGGTGCGCAGCGCGACCGCCACCATGCCGGCGCGGTCGCCCGTGCCGAGCTTGCGCGCGATGCGGGCGAGGTGGCTCTTGACGGTCAGCGCGGACAGTCCCATCGAGACGCCGATGGCCTTGTTCGACTGGCCCTCCGCCACCAGCCGCAGCACCTCGACCTCACGCCCGGACAGCTCGCGGTAGCCGCCCGGGTGGCCGGGCGGGCCGGAGTTGCCGCCGGCGCCGGGGGAGCCCGGCGGCCGGCGGTGGTGCAGCCGGCCGGCGGCGGCGCCGATGTGCGCGGCGTTGGGGCGGGTGGGCAGGCCCATGCCGGTGCGGGTGCCGGTGACGACGTAGCCGCGGACGCCGCCCGCGAGGGCGTTGCGCACGGCGCCGATGTCGTCGGCGGCGGAGAGCGCGAGGCCGTTGGGCCAGCCCGCGGAGCGCGCCTCGGAGAGCAGGGTGAGGCCGGAGCCGTCGGGCAGGTGGACGTCGGCGACGCAGATGTCGCGGGGGTTGGCGATCCGGGGGCGGGCCTCCGCGATGGACGACGCCTCGATCACGTCGCGCACGCCCAGCGCCCACAGGTGGCGGGTGACGGTCGAGCGTACGCGGGGGTCGGCCACGACGACCATGGCCGTGGGCTTGTTGGGGCGGTAGGCGACCAGGCTTGTGGGTTGCTCGAGGAGAACAGACACCAGGTCCCTCCAGACGGTGTGCGGGGACGGGGCCGGCTGGGAGAGCCGGGACGTTCCGTGTCGCGTACGGAAGGTCTCTCACGTCTTCGGCAGGAGCCCGGAGAGGCTTTAGAGAATGATCACGAATTGGTGAGGAAAAAACGGACAATTCGGATGGGCGATCGACTGCCGCGGCTCAGCGCCGGCGCGAGCCGCGGCGCTGCGGCAGCGGCACGATCGGCGCGGTGTCCGGCTCCTGCGCCGCCGCCGGCGCGGCCGACGGCGGCAGGCCCGCACACTGGCACAGCATCTCCACCCACGCCGCCAGGTGCGCCGCCGCGTCCGGGGCGCCGTCCCCGGCCGCGCGCGACGGCTGCGGCGTCCAGGACGCCCGGATCTCGATCTTCGTCGTCGTGCCGCGCTCCGCGAGCCCGCCGAAGTGGTGCGAGGAGGCGCGCGTGACCGTGCCACCGGGCTCGCCGTAGCCGAGGCCGCGGGTGTCGAGCGCGCCGGTCAGCCAGGACCAGCACACCTCCGGCAGCAGCGGGTCCGCGGCCATCTCCGGCTCCAGCTCCGCGCGCAGCAGCGTGACGAAGCGGAACGTACCGCGCCAGGTGTCCTGCCCGTCCGGGTCGTGCAGCAGCACCAGCCGGCCGTCGGCGGGCTCGGCGTCCTGCGCCGCACCCTCCTCGACCTCCGCCTCCAGGGCGTACGCGAACGGGGCGATGCCCCGCGGCGCCCGCGTCGCCCGCAACGCCACCTCGGGGCGTACCGCGGCCGAGCCGAGCGCGTCGACGGCCCGCCGGAAGGGGGGCGGCAGCGCTCCGCCCGCCGGCGGGCCGTCCGGGGATCCATCGGGTTCGTCGACGAGGTGTCCAGGAGCCGCAACCATGCCCGGAAGACTAGGGGGCGCGGCGCGCAGAAGCGCTGCGGGACACCCGGGTGGCCGGATCTCGACTCCCACGCGCGTGCGAGGATGCAGGGGTGAGTGCCGACAGTGCCCCCCGCCCCTCCGCCGCGTCCGGCGCCGGTGCCGCTCCCGCGGCGAGCGCCCTTGCGGCGAGCGCCCCCGCGGCGACGCCCCCCGCCCCTGCGGGACCGGCCGCCGACTCCGCGTTCCTGCGTGCGTGCCGGCGCGAGCCCGTGCCGCACACCCCCGTGTGGTTCATGCGCCAGGCGGGCCGCTCGCTGCCCGAGTACCGGCGCCTGCGCGAGGGCATCGGCATGCTCGACTCGTGCCGGCGGCCGGATCTCGTCACCGAGATCACGCTGCAGCCCGTGCGGCGGCACGGCGTGGACGCCGCGATCCTCTTCAGCGACATCGTCGTGCCGCTGAAGGCCATCGGCGTCGACCTCGACATCAAGCCGGGCGTCGGCCCCGTCGTCGCCCAGCCGATCCGCAGCCGCGCGGACCTCGCGCAGCTCCGCCCGCTGGAGCCCGACGACGTGCCGTACGTGACCGAGGCCGTGGGCCGGCTGACCGCGGAGCTGGGCGCGACGCCGCTGATCGGCTTCGCCGGCGCGCCGTTCACGCTGGCCAGTTACCTGGTCGAGGGCGGCCCGTCGCGCAACCACGAGCACACCAAGGCGATGATGTACGGCGCGCCGGAGCTGTGGGCCGAGCTGGTCGGCCGGCTCGCGGGCATCACGGCGGCCTTCCTGCGGGTGCAGATCGAGGCCGGCGCCTCCGCGGTGCAGCTCTTCGACTCCTGGGCGGGCGCGCTCGCCCCGGCCGACTACCGGCGGGCGGTGCTGCCGGCGTCCGCGGAGGTCTTCGCGGCCGTCGCCGAGTACGGGGTGCCGCGTATCCACTTCGGCGTCGGCACCGGCGAGCTGCTGACCGCGATGGGCGAGGCGGGCGCCGACGTCGTCGGCGTCGACTGGCGGGTGCCGCTGGACGAGGCGGCACGCCGCGTCGGCCCCGGCAAGGCGCTGCAGGGCAACCTCGACCCGGCCGTGCTGTTCGCGCCGCGCCCGGCGATGGAGGCCAAGGCCGGCGAGGTGCTGCGGGCGGCGGCCGGGCTGGCGGGCCACGTGTTCAACCTCGGCCACGGGGTGCTCCCGACGACCGACCCGGACGCGCTGACGCGGCTCGTGGAGTACGTCCACGAGTCCTCGGCCCGCTGACGTTCCCGCCCTGTACGTCCCTGGCGGGCCCGGTTCGCAACGCCCCGCTATCACGGGGGCGTTCGGAAAGATAGGTCTGGCGCCCCGTGCCCCGATCGCGTAGAACACCGCCATGTGGGTGTGCTTCGCGCTCGTCGCCTGGGCGGCAGCGCTGCTGACGTGCGGGCGCCTGGTCCTCGTCGGTTCCGTCGCCGCGGCGCAGCCCGAAGCCGAGCCGGCCCGAGTCCGCGGGGCGCGTGAGCTGACCCTGTACGAGGCCGCCTTCCTGGCCGGCGGGCCGCAGCGGGTCGTCGACGTCACCCTCGTGTCGCTGGCGCGGGAGCGGCGGCTGCTGCTCGCGCACACCGGCTGGGCGACCGTCGTGGAGTCCGAGGGCCGCGACCCCGTCGAGTCCGCCGTGATCGCCGCCGCCGGGCCCGGCGGGCAGAGCACGATTCCGGCCATCCGCGCCGCCGCCTGTTCCGCCGACGCGCTGCGTGACCTCGACGACGGCCTCGCCGCGGCCGGGCTCGCGGTACCCGCGCCGATCCGGTCCGCCGTCCGCGCCGCCGTGCGGCACGTACGGGTCGCGGGAGTGGTGGTGCTCGGCGCCGGGACCGCCGCGCTGGCGCTGCGGGCGCCGGCGGAGGAGCCGATCGCGGGCTGGTTCGTGCTGCCGCTGATCCTGGTGTGCGGCTGTCTGGCGATAGCCCGGCTGGAGGTCGGCGAGTACACCCGCTGGGCCACGCCCGACGGCCGCGGGCTGCTCGCCACCCTCGACGAGGCGGACTCGCCGCTGACCGGGCTCGCCGTGCGCGGGCCCGCGGCGCTGCCCGACCCGGAGATGCGCGCGGCGCTCGCGCGGTAGACGGCGGCCGACGCGCTGCGACACCCCCGCCGAGGTCCTTTACATCAGCAACTCGGCCAATAATTATCACTTTTACCCTCCTTTCACCCTCATTGCTCGCGCCGCCACCGAGCGGCTGTTCGTCGCGCCGGAAGGGCCTTTCGTGAGAGCAGCAGTGCTGTACGGAATCCTCGGTTCGCTCGCTCTCACCGGCCTCGCCGCGGCCCCCGCCGCCGACGCCGCCCGGACGGGGTCCGCCGTGCCCGTCTCCCGGGCGGCCGAGGGCCCCGAGGCCCGCGGGGTCGCCGTCGCCGCCGCCCGTGCCGCCGGGGCCGGCGTCGACTTCGGCCCCTGCCCGGCGGCGGAGGGGCTGCCGGCGCCCGTCGAGTGCGGCACCGTCGCCGTCCCGATGGACTACGCGCGCCCCGGCGGCCGGCAGCTCAGGCTCACCGTCACCCACATCGGCGCGACCGGCCCGCGCGCCGAGCGGCAGGGCAAGCTCGTCTTCAACCCCGGCGGGCCCGGCGCCTCCGGCACCTACTTCCCGCTGCTGAGCCGGTCCCCGGAGTGGCGGCGGCTGGCCGAGGCGTACGACTTCGTCGGCTACGCCCCGCGCGGCGTCGAGCGCTCCGGCGCGCTGTCCTGCCAGGACCCCGACGAGTTCATGAAGGCGCCGTCGAACACCTCCGAGCACCCATCGGAGCGCGAGAAGCGCGCCCGTATCCAGAAGGCGCGGGCGTACGCCGACGGCTGCGCCCGGATCGCGGGCCTGCGGCACTACACGTCGCTGAACAACGCCCGCGACCTCGAGGTGCTGCGCGCCGCGCTCGGCGAGCGCAGGCTCACCTACCTCGGCGCCTCCTACGGCACCTACTTCGGCAGCCTGTACGCCGCCCTCTACCCCGGCCACGTGCGCCGCATGGTCTTCGACAGCCCGGTCGACCCCGACCCGGGGCAGATCTGGTACGGCAGCAACCTGCGCCAGTCCGCCGCGTTCGAGGAGCGCTGGGCCGACTGGCAGCGGTGGGTCGCCAGGCACGACGACGTCTACCGCCTCGGCCGCAGCCGCTGGGAGGTGGCGGCGGCGTACCGGCGGGCCCGCAAGATGATCGAGAAGGAACCCGCCGGCGGGCGGATCGGCACGGCCCAGTTGCAGGCGGGCTTCCTGCGGGCGGCGTACAACGACGGGTACTGGGCGCCGGCCGCCGGCGCGCTCGCGGACTACCTCGACGGCAAGCCCCGGACGCTGGTGGAGTTCGCCGCCGACGACCCGTCGGACAACGCGGCGCAGGAGAACGGCAACGCCGTCTACACCGCCGTCGAGTGCAACGACGCGCCCTGGCCGACCGACTGGGAGACCTGGGACCGCGACAACAGCCGGCTCGCGCGCGTGGCGCCGTTCGAGACGTGGGAGAACGCCTGGATGAATCTGCCGTGCGCGTTCTGGGCCGGCCCGCGGCAGCAGCCCCTCGACGTGCGCACGGCCGCGGGTGAGCTGCCGCCGGTGCTCCTGCTCGCCGCCGAGCGCGACGCGGCCACGCCGTACGACGGCGCGCGGGAGCTCGCGCGGCGGCTGGGCGGCTCGGCGGACCTGGTGACGGAGAAGGACGCCGGGTCGCACGGGCTCGCCGGGGGTGAGAACGCCTGCGTCAACGCGTACGTCGACACGTACCTGCTGACCGGCCGCACGCCCGGCGACGCGAACTGCGCGCCGCGTCCGGAGCCGAGGGCGCAGCGGGACGGGACGCGGTCCGTGGCGCCGGGGACGGGCGGCCCGGCGGTCGGCTGAGGCGGGGCCCCGCCTGGCGTCAGGCCAGGGAGGCCACCAGCTCCGCGACGGGCTTGCGGCGGCCGGTGTAGAACGGCACCTCCTCGCGGACGTGCCGCCGCGCCTCGGAGCCGCGCAGATGGCGCATCAGGTCCACGATGCGGTGCAGCTCGTCGGCCTCGAAGGCGAGGATCCACTCGTAGTCGCCGAGGGAGAACGAGGGCACCGTGTTGGCGCGTACGTCCGGGAAGCCGCGGGCCATCTTGCCGTGGTCGGCGAGCATGCGGCGGCGGTCCTCGTCGGGCAGCAGGTACCACTCGTAGGAGCGGACGAACGGGTACACGCTCACGTACGCGCGCGGGGTCTCGTCCGCCAGGAACGCCGGGATGTGCGACTTGTTGAACTCGGCGGGCCGGTGCAGCGCCATGTTCGACCAGACCGGGGCGAGGGCGCGGCCCAGGCGGGTGCGGCGGAAGAGGTTGTACGCCTCCTGCAGCGCGTCCGAGCTCTCCGCGTGCCACCAGATCATGACGTCCGCGTCGGCCCGCAGCCCCGACACGTCGTACGTGCCGCGCACGACGACGTCCTTCGCGGCGAGCTGCTCGAACAGCTCGGTGACCTCGTCCGCGTAGCCCGCGCGGTCCTCGGGGAGGGTGTCGCGGAGCCGGAACACGGACCAGAGGGTGTAACGGATGACCTCGTTGAGATCCTTGGCCTTCTTGCCGGCGTTCGCGGAGCGGGCCGAAGCCGCGGGGGAGGGAGCCGCCGGAGGGGGTGCGTCACTCATGCGGCCATTGTCCCAGGGCGCCCCAGCAGCTCGTCGGCGGCCCGGTGCGCGCTCGCGACGCAGGCGGGGATGCCCACGCCCTCGTACAGCGCGCCGCACACCGCGAGCCCGGCGGGCAGCGCACCGCGGATGCGCGCGACGCGCGCGTCGTGCCCGACCTCGTACTGCGGGAGGGCGGCCTGCCACCGGCTGACGCGGCCGGCGACGGGACGCGCGGCGAGCCCGGTGGCGGCGCGCAGGTCGCCGAGGGAGGCGGCGACGAGCTCGGCGTCGTCCCGTTCGAGGATCTTCTCGTCGTCGATGCGGCCGACGGAGGTGCGCAGCAGGAAGAGGTCGTCGTCGCCGGCCCAGCGCCACTTGGCGGAGGAGAACGTCGACGCCTTGATCGTGCGCCCGTCGACCGGCGGCACGAGGAACCCGGTTCCGGCGGGCAACTGCGCCTCCGCCTCCCGGCGGGGGAGGGCGAGGGTGACCAGCGCCATGGAGGCGTACCGCACGCCGTCGAACTCCGCGGCGGCCCGCGGCGCGAGCCCCCGCAGCAACCGCGCCGCGGCCCCCGCGGGCACGGCCAGCACGACGGCGTCGGCGTCGTAGGTGCGCCCTCCGGCGAGGACGCGCCAGCGGGCGGGGTGGGTCCCCGGGGAGGCGGGGGCCGGAACGGAGGCCCGCGCGGGGCCGGGTACGGCGGGGCCGGAGGGTACAGCCCTCGCGGGGGCCCCGGGGTTCGGGGAAGGGGCGGGGCCCGGGAGACCCTCCGCCGTCTCCAGCGCGGCGACCGCCGCGCCGAGGACGATCTCGCCGCCCGCCGCCCGCACCGCGTCCGCCACCGCCGCGGGCAGGCGGCCGACGCCCCCCTCGATGCCCATGAACACCGGCGTCGGCGCCGCGCCCGCGGCAGGCGCCGCCGGGCCGCGGGACTGCACCGCCCGCGCCGCACCCAGCAGCGTGCGCTCCTCGCGCAGCGCCGCGAACAACTGCGGGACCGCCGCGCGCATCGACAGCCGGTACGCGTCGCCCGCGTACACGCCGCCCAGCAGCGGCTCCACCAGCCGGTCCGTGACCTCCGCGCCGAGCCGCTGGGCGACGAACGCGCCGATCGCCACGTCCTCGCCCGGCTCCGCCGGGGGCAGCTCCGCCTCCCGGCCGGCCCGCGCCAGCCCCTCCGGCGACAGCACCTCCGCCGCCGCCAGCCGCTCCAGGTCGCCGGGAACGCCCATCACCTGGCCGCCCGGCAGCGGGCGCAGCCGTCCCCGGGTCCACAGCGCCGCGCCGCCCGCGGCCACCGGCTGCAGCGCCTCGCCGAGCCCCACGGCCCGCGCGAGGTCGACGGCCTCCGGGCGGCGGGCGAGCAGCGCCTCCGCGCCGAGGTCGGCCGGCAGGCCGGCCAGCTCGCCAGCGTGCAGCTTGCCGCCGAGCCGGGACGCGGCCTCCAGCACCGTGACCCGCGCGCCGCGGGCCAGCAGCCGGTGCGCGGCGGCGAGTCCGGCGATGCCACCGCCGATGACGACGACCCTGGGCCCGGGGTCCGCGGGCTGTGCGCTGCTCATGGAAGCCACTGTCTCAGACCCCGCCGACAAGCCCGGACGCCCTGTGGACAACGCGCACCGGCACCCGGGCGCGGCCCCGGAGGGAGACCGGGCACGGCCCTTTCCGGCACCGCGAGGCCGTGCCCGCGGACGTGCCGGGCCCGCCGCAGGCCGCCCTGCGGATCCCCACACCGCACGCCCGGTGCCCGCGCCGCGGCCGCCGCAGTCCGATCGTGACCCTTCCGGAACCCGCCGCCCGAAACCGCCGCCCCCGCCGTCCCGTCGAACCGGCACACACCGACACCCGGGGGGTTCGACATGCAGACACGCAGCACCACCAGACCCGCCCTCGCCGCCGCGCTGCTGGCCGCCGCGCTCGCCGTCGGCGGCTGCAGCGGCGGCTCCGACGACTCCGACGGCGGCAGCGCCTACGCCCGGGACGTCGGCGATGCCCAGGCGCAGGAGGCGCCGCGCGAAGGGGGCGCCGACGGCGCCGGTGACTCCGCCGCGTCGCCGGCGCCCCGCGGCGGGGCCACCGCCGCCGACGGCGTCACGCTCGCGCCCCAGGCGCTCGTCCGCACCGCCGAGATCACCGTGCGCACCGAGGATCTGGCCGACGCCGCCGGCACCGCCCGCTCGCTGGCCGAGGGCGCCGGCGGCTACGTCGGCGACGAGTCCACCAGCCGGGAGCCCGGTGCCCCCGCGCGCGCCCGGCTCACCCTGCGGGTGCCCGCCGAGGAGTACGACGCCGTCCTCGGCGACCTCGCCGACCTCGGCCGTGTCGTGGACCGCGAGGTGCGGGTGAAGGACGTCACCGACCAGGTCGTGGACGTCGACAGCCGGGTGCGGTCCCAGCGCGCGAGCGTCGACCGCATCCGGGGGCTGATGAACGATGCCACGAAACTCGGTGACGTCGTCACCCTGGAGGGCGAACTCAGCAGCCGCCAGGCCGACCTGGAGGCGCTCCTCGCCCAGCAGTCCTCGCGCGAGGAGCGCACCGCGCTGGGCACGATCACCCTGGAGCTGCGCCGGCCCGCGGCGCAGCAGGAGGACGAGGACGACGGCACCGGCGTCGCCGACGCGCTGGCCGGCGGCTGGGACGCCTTCGTCGCAGGTCTGCGCGGGGTGCTGATCGCGGTCTCCGCTTCGCTGCCCTTCGCCGCGCTCCTCGTCCTGCTCGCCCTGGCCTGGCGGTGGCTGCGCCGCCGGCTGCCGCGCCGGGACGTCACCGCGCCGCCCAGTCCGTTTCCCGGACAGCCGAGACCCCAGGGGAGCGAGCCGGAGTAACCAGACGTAGCGTGTCCCTCACGGCGACGAAAGGGAGCGTCATGGGGGCCAAGCAGCGGATGGTGGTCATCGGCGGCGATGCAGCGGGCATGTCCGCCGCATCGCAGGCGCGCCGCATGCGGACGCCGGACGAGCTGGAGATCACCGCGTTCGAGCGCGGCCGGTTCACGTCGTACTCCGCCTGCGGCATTCCGTACTGGGTCGGCGGCGAGGTCGCCGAGCGGGACGAGCTCGTCGCCCGCTCACCGGAGGAGCACCGCCGGCGCGGCATCGACCTGCGGATGCGCACCGAGGTCACCGAGATCGACCTCGACCGGCAGTGCGTACGCACCCGGGACCTCGACGACGAGGACGGCGCGCAGGAGCGCTGGCACGGCTTCGACCATCTGGTGATCGCCACCGGCGCCCGCCCGCTGCGTCCGCCGCTGCCCGGCATCGACGCCCCCGGGGTGCACGGGGTGCAGAGCCTGGACGACGGGCAGGACCTGCTGGACCGGCTGGAGAAGCAGCAGGTGCGGCACGCGGTCGTGGTCGGCGCCGGGTACATCGGGGTGGAGATGGCCGAGGCGTTCTGCCACCGCGGCATCCACGTCACCGTGCTGGAGCGCGCCGAGCAGCCCATGAGCACCCTCGACCCCGACATGGGCGCGCTGGTGAACGAGGCGATGAACGGCAACGGCATCGCGACCGTCACGGGCGCCGAGGTCACCGAGATCCTCACCGGCACGGACGGGGCGGTGCGCGGGGTGGCCACGGCGAAGGGCGAGTATCCGGCGGACGTGGTCGTGCTCGGCCTCGGGGTGCGCCCGGAGACCGGGCTCGCGCGGGACGCGGGGCTGCCGCTGGGCGAGTGGGGCGGGCTGCTGACGGACCTGGCGATGCGGGTGCGGGGGCAGGAGAACGTGTGGGCGGGCGGCGACTGCGTCGAGGTGCTCGACCTGGTGTCGGGGCGCGAGCGGTACATCCCGCTGGGCACACACGCCAACAAGCACGGGCAGGTCATCGGCCGCAACGTCGGCGGCGGCTTCGGCACCTTTCCCGGCGTCGTCGGCACGGCCGTCAGCAAGGTGTGCGACCTGGAGATCGCCCGTACGGGTCTGCTGGAGGCGCAGGCGCGCGAGGTGGGCCTGCAGTACGTGACGGTGACCATCCGGTCGACCAGCCGCGCCGGTTACTACCCGCGGGCCGCGCCGATGCACGTGAAGATGCTCGCGGAGCGGCGCACCGGGCGGCTGCTCGGCGTGCAGATCGTCGGCCGCGAGGGCGCCGGCAAGCGGGTGGACATAGCGGCGGTGGCGCTGACCGCGCGCATGACGGTGGAGCAGATGACGGCGCTGGACCTGGGGTACGCGCCGCCGTTCTCGCCGGTGTGGGACCCGGTGCTGGTCGCGGCGCGCAAGGCGGCGGCCGCGGTCGCCGAGGACGCGCGGGAGAGCGACGGCGGCTGACGGGCCCGCACGCGCGTGTGCCGGTACGTCAGCGGTTCAGCCGGTCAGCCGGTACGCAGCGCCGGGTGGTCGGCGACGACCGTGCAGCTCCCCGCGGCGATCTCCGTGTACCCGGCGTCCCTGACCACCGGCAGCCCGCTCGCCACCAGCTCCGCCCAGCGCTCCGGCGGCGGTGTGCGGACGGCGAGGGGGAAGCCGGCGGCGCGCCAGGCCGCGCGGTCCGCGTCGGACAGCTCCCACCAGGCGAGTTGGGCGCCGTGGCCCGCCTGGGCCATGGCCTTGCCCGCGGTCATGGCGAGTCCGGGCGCCAGCCACAGCACCGGGAGGTCCGGCGCGGGCGGGGCGGGGGGCTCGGGGTCGTCCAGGTCGGTGCCGGAGACCTGCAGCCGGGCGAGGTCCCTGGGCCAGCCGTCGAGCGGTACGGGCGGGAAGACCCGCACCTCGGCGCCGCCCTCCCCGGCCGCGCCCCCCGCGCCGGCCGCCGCGTCGCCGGCCGCCGCGTTCCCGCCGCCCGCCGACGTCACCGTGATCCCGGGCAGCGCCTCCGCCCGGCGCCACTCCGCGCCCCGGGCCCGCCGCACCACCTTGCGGATCCGGGCGTCCTGCCAGTCCCGTACCGCCTGCGCCCACGGCCCTTCGCCCGTCGCGCGCTCGTCCGCCAGCAGGACCAGTACCGCGCGCGCCGCCGTCTGGAGCGCGCCGGTGCGCGTGGGCGGGCTGCCGCGTTCGATGCGGACGACGAGGGGGAGGACGAACTGCGGCAGGTCGTCGCGGCTCACCGCCTCGTGCGGGAAGGGGCTGGTCTCGGCGCCGGTCACACGATCAAGTGTGCCAGGGGCGCCACATGCTTGGCGGAGGGAGGGGTTCCGGCGGATCATGCCCGTATGCGCAGTGATTTGTTCGCGAAGGAGAACATGGCCGAGCCCGCGACGCAGGCCGGCATGACTCTGCAGAACGCCAAGTCGATCAAGTACGCCGTCAACGGCGAGTGCCTGGCCCGGCAGGGCGCGATGATCGCCTATCGGGGCAATCTGCAGTTCGAGAAGAAGGGCCAGGGGGCGGGGCAGTTCCTCAAGCGCGCGGTCACCGGCGAGGGCCTGGCGCTCATGTCGGTGAAGGGGCAGGGGGAGTGCTGGTTCGCGCTCAGCGCGGCCAACTGCTTCATCCTGGACTTCGACCAGCCGAACGACAGCCTCACCCTCAACGGGCGCAACGTGCTGTGCTTCGACTCGACGCTGTCGTACGACATCAAGGTGGTCAAGGGCGCCGGCATGACGGGCGGCGGGCTGTTCAACAGCGTGTTCACCGGCCAGGGCCGGCTGGGCGTGGTCTGCGACGGCACCCCGATCGTCATCCCCGTCTCGCAGGGCTACCCGGTCTTCGTCGACACCGACGCCGTCGTCGGCTGGAGCACGCAGCTCCAGACGGGGCTGCACCGCTCGCAGAGCTTCGGGTCGATGATCCGCGGCGGCTCCGGCGAGGTCATGCAGCTCCGGCTGGACGGCGAGGGGTTCGTCGTGGTGCGGCCGAGCGAGACCGGCACGGGGGCGCCCGCCGGGTGACCCGGGGCAGCCGGGGCGGAGGGGGCGGCGCGCGGCCGGTCCCCCCTCCGGCACGCCGTGCCCGTATCCCGTGCGCGGCTCAGCCCGCCGCCATCAGCTCCGAGACCCGGGCGAAGCCGTAGCCGCGCCGGCGCAGCTCCGGCACGATCTCGCGCACCGCCTGCTCTGTGACCGGCGCCGCGCTGCGCGTGACGTGCAGGACGACCACCGACCCCGGCCGCACCCGCGTCAGCACCTCCCGGGCCACCGCGCCCGGATCGGTGGCGAAGGCGTCGCCGCTGGAGACGTCCCACTGCACGGCGGTCACGCCGGTCGGGGCGAGGGCGCGCAGCGCCGTCTCGTCGTAACAGCCGCCGGGGAAGCGGAAGTACGGGACGGGTGCGGGCACGCCCGCGCGGCGGAGCTCGGCGAAGGTGCGCTCGACCTCGGCGCGCATGGCCCCGGGGTCGATCCGGGGCAGGCCGTAGCAGGGCTCGGCGAAGGCGTGGTGGCTGTAGGAGTGGTTGGCCACCTCGAACAGGGGGTCGCGGCCGATGGCGCGGGCCTGGCCGGGGTAGCGGGCGGCCCAGGTGCCGGTCATGAAGACGGTGGCGGGCACCTTCAGTTGCCGCAGCGCGGCGATGAGCCCGGGGTTGTCGAACCTCTCGCCGGCGTCGGCCCGCTCGTGCTGGCCGGCCATCATGTCGGCGTCGAAGGTGAGCGCGACGCGCTTGGGGCCCGCGCCCCGGCGCACGCCGTGCCGCCACACCGGCGCGAGCCCCGCGCGGAGCGCCTTCGCCTCCCCCCGCGCGCCGCCGCGCGTCGCGCCCCGCGCCTCCCGCGGCGGTCGCGGCGTTCCGTACGTGGCGGGGTGGTCGCTGTGCGCCCGCGCGGCGGGCGCGCCGACCGGCGCCGCCGGCCCGGACGGCTCGGCGCACGCCGGGAGGAAGAGGGCGAGCAGCGCGACGAGGGCCGCGCGGGCAGGGCGCGGGCGCCGGAAGTCGATCATGCGGGGAGCGTAAGAGCGCTCCCGGGGGCGCGCGCGCCGAAGCGAGCGCTCGGGTGAACGGGGTAGGGCACGCCCCGCGGCGCCGGCCCGGGCGACCGGCCGGAACCGGCCGCCCGGCGCCGGGCCGGGCGGCCGGCCGTTCGGTGCGTTCGGTGCGTACGGGCCGGGCTACCGCCAGGGGCCGGTGACGGCGAACGTGGTGCCGGGCGCGTAGCAGTTCACGTACATCGTCCGGCCGTTCGGCGAGAACGTGACGCCGGCGAACTCGCCGTACGCCGGCTCCTCCGGGCTGCCCGTGTTCTGCCGGTTGCGCGCCACCGCGAAGACCTCGCCGCGCCGCGAGACGCCGTAGACGTGCTGCTCGCCGCCGCCGTCCTCGCAGAGGAACAGCCCGCCCGACGGCGACAGGGCGATGTTGTCCGGGGACTCGCCGGGGGTGTCGACGCCGTGGTCCGGGCCGAAGCGGATGACGAGCTTCAGCTCGTTGGTGCGCGGGGTGTAGCGCCACACCTGGCCGAAGTGGTCGCCGCCCGAGCCCTCGGAGGACTTGGCGAAGCTGGAGACGAAGTACACCGAGTTGCCGCCCCAGTAGCAGCCCTCCAGCTTCTGCGCGTGCGACATGGCGCGGCCGAAGTCCTGGTGGCGGATCGGGGTCCCGGCCGCCAGCGGGTCGGGCACCTCGATCCACTCGACGTCGTCGAACGTGGTGCCGATCTCCTCGACCACCGACAGGTCGGGCACGTCCGGCACCCGCATCGCCTGGAGTTCGCCGCCGGCCCGCAGGGAGCCGGGGCCGCGCTTCGGCTTCTTCGGCAGGAAGCGGTAGAACAGCCCGAACGGGTGCTGGAAGGCGTCCTCCGTCTCGTAGACGACGCCGTCGGACGGGTCGAAGGCCACGGCCTCGTGCTGGAAGCGGCCCATCGCGGTGAGCGGGACGGCGCCGCTCTCGCGCGGGTCCGCGGGGTCGACCTCGAAGATGAAGCCGTGGTCCTTGGTGTAGCCGTTGGTGCCGGCCTTGTCCTCGGTCTCCTCGCAGGTCAGCCAGGTGCCCCAGAGGCTGGGCCCGCCGGCGCAGTTGACCGCGGTGCCCGCGATGCCGACGCGCTCGCCCTCCAGTGCGCCGTCCCGGCCGACGTCCAGCACGGTGCAGCCGCCCATGCCCATGGGGTCGTAGGTCAGGCCCTCGACGGCGGGGACGGGGTGGGCGGCGTTGTGGCGGTTCTCGTGGTTGCGGACGAGCCGCACGTCCCCGCCGCGGGCCCGGAAGGCGGCCATGCCGTCGTGGTTGCCGGGCACGACGCCCTCGCCGGAGAGGAGTTGGTCGCCCTCGCGAGAGAGCACCCGGTAGCGGAAGCCCTCGGGCAGGTCCAGGAGGCCGGCGGGGTCGGGGACGAGCGGGCCGTAGCCCGCGCCCCGGGGGGCGTGCGCCTCGGCGGTGCCGGCGTACAGCTCGGAGACGCTCCCGGTGAAGGCGATACCGGCGCCCAGCGCGCCGGTACGGGCGAGAACCTGACGTCGCGTGGCAGACATGCGGAAAGACCAACTCCCTGCTGACGGACAGGAGAACGGTGACCCGACCGTGTCTACCACTCGGTGAACCGAAAGTGAACCAGGTGGCGGGCGTGTGAAGGGTCTAGTCCGGTGGGGGCGGCGCGCCGCCGCTGCCGCCGCCGGGCGAGGAGCCGCCGGGGGTGTCCCGTTCGTCCACGCCGCCGCGGGCGTCGCGGGCCAGGGCGGTGAGCCGGGATATCGCGCGGAAGTACTTCTTGCGGTAGCCGCCGGCGAGCATGTCGTCGCCGAAGAGCCGGTCGAACGGCACGCCGGAGGCGAGCACGGGTATCTCCCGGTCGTACAGCCGGTCCGCGAGCACCACGAGCCGCAGCGCGGTCGCCTCGTCGGGCACCGGCCGCACGCCGGTCAGGCAGACGGTCCGTACGCCGTCGGTCAGCGCGCCGTAGCGGCTGGGGTGTACGCGCGCGAGGTGGCCGAGGAGGTCGGGGAAGGCGTCGAGCGTGGCGCCGGGGGCGGTGCGGGCGGCGCGGGTGACGGCCTCGTCGGTGAGCGGGGCGGGGGCCGCGGGCAGGCCGCGGTGGCGGTAGTCGTCGCCGTCGATGCGAAGCGGGCGGAAGCGGGCGGCCAGGCCCTGTATCTCGCGCAGGAAGTCGGCCGAGGCGAAGCGGCCCTCGCCGAGCTTGCCCGGCAGGGTGTTGGAGGTGGCGGCCAGCGCGACGCCGGAGTCCACGAGCTTGCCGAGGAGGGTGGAGACCAGCACGGTGTCGCCGGGGTCGTCGAGCTCGAACTCGTCGATGCACAGCAGCCGGTGGCCGCCGAGGGTGCGTATCGTCTGCTGGAAGCCCAGCGCGCCCACCAGGTTCGTCAGCTCGACGAAGGTGCAGAAGCCCTTGCGCTCCGGCGCCGCCTGGGTGGCGTGCCAGAGCGAGGCCAGCAGGTGCGTCTTGCCGACGCCGAAGCCGCCGTCCAGATACACCCCGCGCGGCCCGGCCGGCTCCTTCGGCGCCCGCCGCCACCAGGGGCGGCGCCCTCCCACGGCGGTGGCGCCGCCGCCGATCCCGGCGGCGAAGGCGGCCAGGGCGCGTACGGCCTCGGCCTGGCCGGGGCGGGCCGGGTCCGGAACGTAGGTCGAGAAGCGCACCGCGTCGAAGCGCGGCGGCGGCACCAGCTCGGCGACCAGCCGCTCGGCGGGGACGCGCGGCTCGCGGCCGACCAGCGTGCCGGGAGCCGTGGACGCGCCGGGCGTGTCGGCGGTGGAGGCGGAGGTGGAGGGCACGTTCTCACTGTACGGTCGCCACCTCGGCAAGCCGTACACCAGTGCGTCATGCCACACTGCCGCTTATGCGTCGCCTGCTGCCCGTGCCCGTCGATCCGTCCGCGCTCGCCGACCGCGAGTGGTCCCTGGACGAGCTGGCGGACGCCTATGCCTATCCCGCGGGGGACGGCGTGTGGCTGCGGGCCAACATGGTCTGCTCCGTCGACGGCGCCGCGTCCTTCGGGGGGCGCTCCCAGCCGCTGTCGTCCGCGGCGGACATGCGCGTCTTCGGCATGCTGCGCGGGCTGGCAGACGCGGTGGTCGTGGGTGCAGAAACGGTACGCCTGGAGGGGTACCGGCCGGTCCGCGCCCGGGCCGCCTTCGCCGCCCGCAGGGCCGCGGCGGGCCAGCTCCCCACCCCGCCCGTCGCGGTGCTCTCCGCCTCGCTCGACCTGGACTTCTCGCTGCCGCTGTTCACGGCGCCGGCCGTGCCGACGCTGCTGCTCACGGGTGCGCAGGCGCCCGGGGAGCGGGTGGCCGCGGCCCGGGCGGCGGGGGTGGAGGTCGTGGTCGCCGGACAGGGCGCGGTCGCCGACCCGGCGGCGGCCGTCGCCGCGCTCGCGGAGCGCGGGTACCGGCGGCTGCTGACGGAGGGCGGTCCCGCCGTGCTGGGCGGCTTCGCCCGGGCGGGGGTACTCGACGAGTTGTGCCTGACCCTGGCGCCCCTCGTGGCGCTCGGGGACGCGCCCCGGATCATGCACGGCGCCGCCCCGCGGGCGGAGCCGCTGGGCCTCGGCCTGGAGTCGGTCATGGAGGAGGCCGGCTTCCTGTTCACCCGTTACCGTCGGTTCTGACAATCTGCGGAATATCGCGTTCCGCTTAGCCGTGCTGGGGCAGACTAAGTCGGCAGGATCGTTTCTGACGTGGTCTGTGTGCCTGTGCGGAAGAAGGGCGTTCATCGTGTTCACCACCGTCCTGATGATCGAGAAGCCGCTCGCACCCGTGGATGTGGAGATGGTCACCACGCTCCACGGTCAGGAGCCCGTCAGCTTCGTCGTGCTGCTGCAACCCCGCGGAGACCAGGGAGTGCTGTTGCGGGCGCTCGACGACGTAGCCCTCGGAGAGCTGGAGGACGCGGTCCGCGAGTCGGAGGAGCCGGAGGGGCACGAGGCGCTGCCCACCGCCAAGCTGTCGCTGGAGCACTCCCTGAAGGCGCTGCGCGAGAAGGGCGCCGAGGCGGTCGGGGAGATCGTCGACCGGCACCCCCTGGACCTGCTCCAGTCCGTCGTCGAGCAGACGCACGCCGACGAGGTCATCGTGCTCACCGCGCCGCACCTGGTGGAGGAGTTCTTCCACCGCGACTGGGCCTCCCGGGCCCGGCACAAGGTCGGCGTGCCGGTGCTGAAGCTCTTCGCGCACGACGGCTGACCCGCCCCCGGGCCGGGGGCGCCCCGGTTCGCCCGGCCCGGCTTGCGGCCCCGGCCCGGCCCGCCCCCGGAATGTCGGCGCGGGGTGCGAGAATCGTCGCGTCCCACCCGAGCCCAAGGAGCGCACCACATGACCCCGGGGATCCCGCCCACGCTGGAGAGTCCGCACTTCGTCGGCATCGGCGGCGCCGGCATGTCGGGCATCGCGAAGATCCTCGCCCAGCGCGGCGCCGCCGTCGCCGGCAGCGACGCCCGCGAGTCCGGCACCGTCGCCGCGCTCCGCGAGCTGGGCGCCGTCGTGCACCTCGGTCACGCCGCCGGGCACCTGGACCCCGGCGCCACCGCCGTCGTCGTCTCCTCGGCCATCCGCGAGGACAACCCCGAGCTGGCCGCCGCCCGCGACCGCGGCCTGCCCGTCGTGCACCGCTCGGACGCCCTCGCCGCCCTCATGGCCGGGCTCCGCCCGATCGCCGTCGCCGGCACCCACGGCAAGACCACGACCACCTCGATGCTCGCCGTCGCCCTGCGCACCCTCGGCCGCGACCCGTCGTACGCGATCGGTGGCGACATCGACGCCCCCGGCTCCAACGCGCACCACGGCACCGGCGACCTGTTCGTCGCCGAGGCGGACGAGAGCGACCGCAGCTTCCACACGTACGCGCCCGAGGTCGCCATCGTCCTCAACGTCGAGCTGGACCACCACGCCACCTACGCCTCGCTGGAGGAGATCTACGCCTCCTTCGAGACCTTCGCCGCCCGCATCGTCCCCGGCGGCACCCTCGTCGTCTCCGCCGACCACCCCGGTGCCCGCGAGCTGACCCGGCGGCTCGCCGGCAGCGGCGTGCGCACCGTCACCTACGGCGAGTCACCCGACGCGGACGCGCGCGTGCTCTCCGTCACCCCCCGCGGCCTGACGAGCGAGGTCACCGTGGTGCTCGACGGCGCGAAGCTCACCTTCGGCGTTTCCGTCCCCGGCCGCCACTACGCCCACAACGCCGTCGCCGCCCTCGCCGCCGGCGCCGCGGCCGGCGTGCCCGCCGCGGAGCTGGCGCCGGCGCTGGCGTCCTTCACCGGCGTCGGCCGCCGGCTGCAGCCGAAGGGCACGGCCGCGGGCGTACGGGTCGTGGACACGTACGCGCACCACCCCACCGAGATGAGCGCCGACCTGGAAGCCGTGCGGGCCGCCGCGGACGACGGCCACGGCGGGCGCTCCGGCCGCATCCTCGTCGTCTTCCAGCCGCACCTGTTCTCGCGCACCCGCGAACTGGGCACCGAGATGGGCCACGCGCTCGCGCTCGCCGACGCCTCCGTCGTGCTCGGCATCTATCCCGCCCGCGAGGACCCCATCCCCGGCGTGACCAGCGACATCATCATCGACGCGGCCCGCGCCGCCGGCGCCGACGTCACCCCCGCGCCGGACATGGCCGCCGTCCCCGGCCTCGTCGCCGGAATGGCGAAGCCCGGTGATCTCGTTCTCACCATGGGGGCAGGGGACGTCACCGAGCTGGGACCCCGGATCCTGTCCCGACTGGAGGGCTGAGATGACATACGAGGTCGACAAGCCGGACGAGCAGTGGCGCGCGGAGCTGTCGCCCGAGGAGTACCGCGTCCTGCGGCAGGCGGGCACCGAGCCCGCCTTCACCGGCGAGTACACCGACACCAAGGCCGAGGGCGTCTACGAGTGCCGCGCCTGCGGCGCGGAGCTCTTCCGCTCCACGGAGAAGTTCGAGAGCCACTGCGGCTGGCCGAGCTTCTACGACCCGGCGCAGAGCGAGGCCGTCGAGCTGATCGAGGACCGCTCGCTGGGCATGGTCCGTACCGAGGTGCGCTGCGCCCGCTGCGGCTCCCACCTGGGCCACGTCTTCACCGGCGAGGGCTACCCGACGCCGACCGACCAGCGCTACTGCATCAACTCCGTCTCCCTGCGGCTGCTGCCCGCCGGCGAGTCCGCCGGCCGGTAACGGCCCGGGGCCTCCCGGACCCGCCCCCGATACATGCGGGCCCGGGAAGCGTGCGAGCGCCCCGCGTCAGTCCTCGACGCGCTCGAACGGGGTCGGGGTCTCGCCGGTCCAGCGGTAGAGGTAGGCCTCACCCTCCTGCTTGCGCACGCCGCCGTCGTCCACGGCCCGGCCCTCGGCGACGTAGTAGCGGCCGTCGCCCAGCGCGTCGATGCCGTAGTTGCCGTGGAACTCCCAGCCGCGCACGCCCGTCGCCGGGTCGTTCAGGCCCGCGTCGCGCAGGGTCAGCAGCTCGCCCTTCTCGGGCTCGGCCTGGCCCCTGATCTCGCCGCGCACCGGCTTCTTCGCACCGTCCACGGTGAAGAACGAGTAGTTCGGGAAGCCCTCCTTGACCCCGTCGTAGACCGCCATGATCCAGTTGCGGGTGTAGGGGTCGTACTGGAGGTTCTGCACGCCGTAGGTGGTGTTCCCGGTGTACGCGAAGTACTTGCCGCCGTACCGCTTCGGGCCGCTGCGGTGCGGGTCGGCCTGCGACAGCGGGCGCTCGTAGCGGCGCCAGTCGCGCACGTCGTACTCCAGGACCACCTGGTGGTCGTTGTCCGTGCGCTCGGTGTTCGCGTACACGCCGTAGGCGACCATCAGCTTCTGCGTCCCGCCGCGCTTGCCGAACTCCGGGCCGAAGGAGACGCCGTCGATGCCGCTGCAGCCGTAGCGGTGGTCGGGGGTGTCCGCGGTGTCGCCGTCGAAGACGCCGTCGCCGTTCATGTCGGCGGTGAAGTCCCGGACGACCTCGTCGAGGTGGACGGCGGTCATCACGCCGTCGGTCTCGGCGTTCATGCCGACCCGGTCGATCTCGTCCACGTCGAAGACGGCGATGTAGAACGCCTCCTCGGCCTTGTATTCGAGGGACCCGTAGACGCGGCCGTCGCGGGCGTTGAGGTCGATGTCGCCGAGGTGGCCGGTGAGGCCCTCGACGGTGCCGATCACGTTCCCTTCGAGGTCGGTCTTGACCAGCATCTGCGTGAACGACCAGTAGACGTAACCGCGTCGGGTGTCGACGGTCACGCCCTGGACGTGGCTCGTCGGCCACGCCCCGCCCTCGATGTGGGTGGGCAGCTTCGGCGGGCGGGGCATCGATACGGGGGTGCCCTCGGCGGGTACGGTCGCGGCTGCGAAGCCTGCCGGGGCGGCGGTGAGGAGGAGGGCGGGGACGGCTATGCCGGCGACGACGGCCGCTCGGGCCGTACGGAACTTGCCGCGCATGCGGGTTCCTTTCCACGTGTTCATCGGTTACGCACTTCCGGATTCGCGCAGTGGACCAGGGGGCGGCCGGCCAGGTGGTGGCCGACCTCGGCGGCCACCATGCCGACCGCGTTGTGCGCGGTCTGGCGGCTGGCGCCGGCCAGATGGGGGGTCATCACGACGCCCGGGGTGCGGGGCAGTCGCGAGTCTGCGGGCAGCGGTTCGACGGGGAACACGTCGAACGCGGCGCCGAAGAGCCGGCCTTCGTCGAGGGCGTCGCAGACCGCGTCGTAGTCGACGAGGGAGCCGCGGGCACAGTTGACGAGGACGCCGCCGGCGGGCATGAGACCGATGAGCTCGCGGGAGATCAGCCCCTCGGTCTGCGGGGTGGCGCGGGCGTGCACGGTGACGAAGGCGGAACGATTCATCAGCTCGGGCAGCCCGACCAGTTCGTCCGGCGCGACGGCCGCCGCGTCGGCGAAGGGATCGGCGACGAGCACGCGGGCGCCGAAGCCGCGGGCGATACGGGCCACGCGGGAGCCGATGGCGCCGTAGCCGACGATGCCGACGGTGCTGCCCGCCAGCTCCGGGCCGACGGCCTCGTAGCGGTAGTAGTCGCCGCGCCAGGTGCCGGCCGCCAGGTCCGCGTGGGTGGCGGGGATCCGGCGCGCGGCGGCCAGCATCAGGGCCACCGTGTGCTCGGCGGTGGCCGTCGCGTTGCGGCCAGGGGCGTAGGTGACGGCGACGCCGTGGCGGGTGGCGGCGTCCAGGTTGGCGTTGACGGGGCCGCCGCGGCTGACGCAGAAGAGCCGCAGGGCGGGGCTGGCGGCGAGGATGCGCTCGGTCAGCGGAGCCATCTGCGTGACGCACACCTCGACGCCGTCCAGCGCCTCGATGAGCTGGTCCTCCGTCCCCGACGCCTCCCGGACCTCGGCCACCGGCCCGAACGGCTCGACGGGCCAGGGCAGGGTCAGCTCGCGGATCTCGGCGTCGGGCGCGACCGGGCGGAGGCCGTCGCGGAGCAGGTCGTTGCGGACGAAGTGGTCGCCGGCGGCGAGGATGGTGGTCACGCGGGGACTCCGGGGGTCACGGGGCGGTTCAGCGTCAGCAGCGAGGGGGTGCCGTCGCCGAGGACCAGCTCGTTGAGTGCGCAGTTGGCCAGGTGGGGGAACCGGCGGCGGTAGTCGCGCAGCGGCAGGTCGAGCAGCCGGCACAGGGTGAGCCGGATGGCGGTGGAGTGGGCGACCACGAGTATCCGGCCGTCGCCCCCCTCGCCGTCGCGGGCCTTGCCGCCCCCGTCGTGCTCCGCGCGCAGGTCGGTGAGGAAGTCGGCGTACCGCTCGACGGCCGCCGCCGGATCCTCCCCGCCGGGGAAGTGGCCGGCCACCGGGTCGGCCTCGAAGGACGCCACCGCCTCGGGCATCCGCTCGCGCATCTCCGCGCGGGTCAGCCCCTCCGCGACGCCGAAGTCCAGCTCGCGCAGCCGCGGGTCGAGGTGCAGCGGCAGCCCGGCGCGGGCCGCGCTGTCCGCCGCCGTCTGCCGGCAGCGCAGCATGGGGGAGGACCACACGGCCGTGAGACCCGCCTGCCCCGCCCAGTCGGCGAGGGCTGCGGCCTGGTCGCGGCCGTGGTCGGTGAGGTCGATGTCCGTGGCGCCGGCGTAGCGGTTCTCGCCGTGCCAGACGCTCTCCCCGTGCCGGACGAAGATGACGTTGAGGCTCAAGACGCGGTCCTCTCTCGTGCGTGGGCCGCGACGACCTCGGGCAGCCAGCCGCGCCGGGCCAGCAGGTCGACGAGCCGGACGTAGCCCTCGTCGTGGGCGGCTCTGTACGGGTCGCGGGGCTCGACGGTGCGGTCGGCCCGGACCATCGCGGCGGCGGCGCGGTCCAGGGCGCCGCCCGCGCCGGTGCTCGCGCCCCCGCCGGTGCTCTCGCCGGTGCCCTCGCCGTCGAGGGCCGCGGCTGCCAGGACGGACATGCCGAGCGCCGGCTGCGCGTGGCGCGGCAGCGTCACCGGGCGGCGCAGGACGTCGGCGCGGAGCTGGTTCCACACCGGGTTGCGGGTCGCGCCGCCGGTGAGGACGACGGCCCCGGTGGCGGGCGCGCCGAGCAGGTCGGCGTAGTCGAAGCAGAGCCGCTCGACGTACGCGGCCCCCTGCAGCAGTGCCGCGAAGTCCTCGGCGCGGCCCGCCGGTTCGCGGCTGCGGAACGCGGTCGCGTCCGGGGCGACGAACGGGAACCGCTCCCCGGGCGAGACCAGCGGATAGCGCAGCAGCCCGGTCGGCAGCAGCTCCGCCGCCTCGGCCGTCAGCCGGTCCAGGTCGGCACCGGCGAACTCCCGCGCCACCAGCCCCGCCCCGACGCTCGACGCGCCGCCCGGCAGCCAGGTGCCCGCGGGCGAGCGGTGCGAGTACATGACGCCCGCCGGGTCGTGGACGAGCCCGGCGGTCACGCCCTTGAGCACCAGCGTGGTGCCCATGACGGAGTTCCAGCTCCCCACCGCCGTGGCCCCGGAGCCCAGTTGGGCAGCGCAGCCGTCGGTCATCCCGGCGACCACCGCGGTGCCCGCGCGCAGGCCGGTCTCCTCGGCCGCCGCGGCCGAGACCTCTCCGAGTACGGTGCCGGGCGGCACCAGTGGCGGCAGCACCTCGGCGGGGACGCCGAGGTCGGCGAAGACCTTCTCGGGCCAGGTCACGGTGGCGGCGTCGGCGCCGGTCTTGAGCGCGTTGCTGGTGTCGGCCGGTACGTCGTGGCCGACGAGCCGGCGGTTGACCACGTCGCTCTGGTGGGCCAGCCGCCAGCCGTCCGCGGCGGCCCGCGGATGCCGGTCGAGCAGCCAGCGCAGCTTCGGCAGCCCCCAGGAGCGCTGCATCCGCCGGTAGCCGGCCCGGGCCCACTGCGCCTCGCCGGCCTCGTTGACCCGCACGGCCTCGGCGGCGGCGCGCCCGTCGTCGTACATCAGCGCGGGGGTGACGGCCTGCCCGTGCCGGTCGGTCAGGGTGACGGTGCCGGAGGTGGCGTCGACGGCCACGGCGCGGATCCGGCGCGGGTCGGCGCCCGCGGCGCGGGCCTGCCCGACCGCGGCGCAGACCGCGCGCCACCACTCGGCAGGATCCTGCTCGTGGCGCTCGCCCCGCCGGTCGCTGGTCAGCGGGGCCGTCCCCGCGCCGAGCAACCGCCCCGCGGAGTCGGCGGCCACCGCGCGGACGCCCTGGGTGCCGAGGTCGATGCCGAGCCAGGCGTCCGGAGCCGGGTCGGTCATGCGCCGGCTCCACCGGAGCGCGCGGGTCCGTCCGCGCCGGCCGCCCGCTCGCGGCCCAGCGCCCACACCGGCTCGTGCAGCTCCCGCAGGCGCAGGAACGCGGCGTAGCGGCCGTCGGCGGCGCGGGCGGGGTCCGGTTCGTACGACGCGGCGATGCGCACCTGACGGGCCGCCGCCGTCGCGAAGTCCGGCTCCCGGCCGGTGGCGACGGCGCCGGTCAGCCACGCGCCGCGGGCGCCGATCTCGGTGTCGGCGGGGATCGCCACGGGCACGCCCGTGACATCGCAGATCAGCCGCATCCAGAAAGCGCTGCGGGTGCCGCCGCCGCTGAGCGTCAGCAGGCCGGGCGCGGCGGGGGAGGCGGCGAGGCAGTCGCGGATGGCCAGGGTGACCCCCTCCACCACCGCGCGCGCCACGTCCTCCCGGCCGCTGTCCAGCGACAGGCCGGTCAGCGAGCCGCGGGCGGCCGGGTCGAAGAACGGGGCGCGCTCACCGGCGGGGGAGAGGTACGGCATGAACCGCACTCCGGCGGTGTCCTCCGCCCCGCGCTCGGCCAGCTCCATCAGCTCGGCGGCCGAGGAGAGCCCGAGCAGCCGGGCGCCCCAGTCGAGCATGTCGCCGCCGCTCATGGTGGGGAAGGCGCGCAGGTAGTGGCCGGGGACGCCGAGCGGGACGGTGATGCCCACGGGCGCGCCGGCGGCGCCGTCGGCCGGGCCGGCGGCACCGTTGTCCGGGGGGGCGTCGGTGACGATCTCCGTGGAGAGCGTGGTGCCGAGGATGGTGCACGCGCGGCCCGCGCTGACCGCCCCGGAGCCGATCGCCGTGGCGCAGATGTCGTACGGCGCGAGCACCACGGGGATTCCCTCGGGCAGCCCGGTCTCGGCGCCGGCGGCGGCGTCGAGCGGGGTGACGCGGTGGTCGTCGTCGCGCAGCGGCGGCAGCAGATCGCGGGCCCACTCCACCCCGTACAGCTCGAAGAGGCGGTCCGACCAGGTGCGCGCGGCGATGTCGAGGAAGGGGGCGGCGGCCTCCGACTCATCGATGGCGGGCTGTCGAGCGAGCTTGTAGAACAGCCAGCCGCCGCAGGTCAGCAGGTGCCGGGAGCGGTCGACGCGGTCCGGGTCGTGCGTGCGCAGCCACGCCAGCACGGCGTTCGGCATGCCCGTGGACAGCCGCGAGCCGCAGATGCGGAACGCCTCGTCGACGGTCCCGTCCCTCTCCCAGTCGCCGACGACGCCGGCGGCGCGGCCGTCGTTCCACAGCACCGCGGGCCCGGTGGGCCGGCCCGCGCCGTCGACCAGCCAGGCCCCGTCACCCTGCCCGGTCACCGCGACGAACGCGGGCGGCTCGGGCAGCGCGGCGGCCACCTCCCGTACGGCGGAGGCCACCGCGTCCCACACCTCCGTCATGTCCTGCTCGGCCCAGCCCGGCCGGGGCCGCGTCACCCGGGTCGGGCGCCGGGCGATGGTCAGCTCCGCACCGTCCGGGCCGTAGCCGACGACCTTCACGACGGTGGTGCCGGCGTCGATCGCGATCGCGGTCCTGTCCGCTGCCCCCATGTCGTCAGCCCCTTCCGTGCGCCTGTCGCGAGCGGCGGGCCGCGGAGTCGAGGGCGACGGCGACGAGCAGCACCAGGCCCGTGATGATGAAGCGGTACGAGGAGTCGAGGTTGAGCAGCGTCAGACCGCTGGAGATCGACTGGATGACCAGCACGCCCAGCAGCGCGGCGAACGCCGAACCGCGGCCGCCGAAGAGGCTGGTGCCGCCGATGACCGCGGCGGCGATGGCGTTGAGGTTGACGTCCGCGGTGCCGGTGGACTGGTTCGCCGCCGCCAGCCGCGCCGCGGCGAGCACGCCGCCGGTCGCGGCGAGCGCGGAGCACATGACGAACGCGGAGGTGTAGACGGCGCGGACGTTGATGCCGGCCCGGCGCGCTGCCTCCGCGTTGCCGCCCACCGCGTACAGGGACCGGCCGAACTTCGTCTTGGTGAGCACGTAGTGCACCATCAGCACCAGGCTGACGAAGAGCATGAACATCCAGGGGACGCCGCGGGTGCGGTTCAGGTAGTAGACCGTGAACAGCAGCGCCGCGGCCAGCAGTCCCGCCTGCAGCCCGAGCCACTGCATCGACGCCGACGACAGCCCGGCGCGGCGCCGGCTGCGGGCCCGTACCCAGCCCACGGCGAGGAAGCCGCCGGCCGCCGCGACCGCGAAGACGTACGCCAGCGCCTCGGGCACGAACCACACCTGCGCGAACTTCACCAGCGGCGAGTCGAACGGGATGTTGATGGCGTTCTGGTCGCGCAGCAGCCACAACTGCACGCCCAGGAACGCCAGCAGCCCGCCCAGGGTGACGACGAAGCTGGGCACGCCGAAGCGGTTGAGTATCTGGCCGTAGAGCCAGCCGATCACGCAGCCGCCGGCGACGGCGACGGCGAGGGCCAGCACCATCGGCTGCTCGTGCTTGACCATGACGACGGCGGTGGCCGCGGCCGAGACGCCGCTGACCGAGCCGACCGACAGGTCGATCTGGCCGACGAGCAGCACGCAGACGATGCCCAGCGCGATGACGCCGAGCGGCACCATCTCGAAGGTCAGGTTCACCAGGTTGGTGCTGGACAGGAACGTCTGGTTCAGCGACTGGAAGATCGTCCAGATGACCAGGATGCCGGCGACGACGGGCAGCATGCCCAGGTCGCCGTCGCGGGTCCGGCGGACGGCGGCGCGGATGCTGTCGCCGATGCCCCGGGGCGTCGACAGCCGCTCGTCCTGCAGGTCGGCGGTCTTGCTCAGCGGAGTGTCCAGGGATGTCACGGCAGTTCCTTCTCTTCTTGCGAGGCCGCGTCGGGCCGCGCCGCCGCACCGGCGGCGGCCCGGCGTGCGGCGCGCTGCGCGACCACGTTGTCCGCCGCGCCGGTGATCGCGGCGACGACCTGCTCCGAGGTGACGGTGCGGGCGTCGAAGACGCCGTTGTTGCGGCCGAGCCGGAGCACGGCCACCCGGTCCGCGACGGCGCGGACGTCGTCCATGTTGTGGCTGATCATGACGACGCCGAGGCCGTTGCCCTTGAGCCGCTCGATGAGGTTCAGCACCTCGGCCGTCTGCGCCACGCCGAGCGCGGCAGTGGGCTCGTCGAGGAGGATCACCTCGGGCTTGCCCAGCAGCGCCCGCGTGATCGCCACCGTCTGCCGCTGGCCGCCGGAGAGGGCGGCCACCGGCACGTCGAGGGTGGGGATACGGGCCGACAGCTCGCGCAGCAGCTCCCAGGAGCGGGTCTCCATGGTGACGTCGTCCAGCATCCAGGGCCGTAGCTCCTGGCCGAGGAAGAGGTTCGCCTTGACGTCGAGGTTCTCGCACAGCGCCAGGTCCTGGAAGACGGTGGCGATGCCGATGGCCTGCGCGTCGGCCGGGGAGCCGAGGGAGACCTCCCGGTCGTGGAAGGAGATGGTGCCCCCGTCGGGGGTGTAGACCCCCGACAGGATCTTCACCAGCGTGGACTTGCCGGCCCCGTTGTCCCCGACGACGGCCACCACCTCGCCGGCGGCCACGTCGAGGTCGATGCCGGTGAGCGCGGCGACGGCGCCGAACTGCTTGCTGACGCCGCGCAGGGACAGCACGGTGGGCGCGGCGGGGGCGGCCGGGGCGGCGGGGGCTGTCATCGTGACCCTTTTTCCTTTCGTTTCGCCGGGTGGGGCCCCGGGTGAGGCCCGGGTGGGGGCCGGGTGGGCCGGGTGGGGAGGCTGCGCAGGGGCTAGCTGATCCCGAGGCTCTTGCAGTCCTTGGCGTACGCGCGGGTGCAGACGTCCTCGGCCTTCAGCACGCCGTCGGGGCCGAAGATGACCTCCTTGAGGTTCTCCTGCGTCACGACGGTCGGCTGGAAGAGCTGGGACGGCGTGTCGAAGAGCCGGGTGTCGGCCTTGGGCTTCTCGCCCTGCATGAAGGCGTACGTGACCTCGGCAGCGGCCTCCGCGACGGTCTTGATCGGCTTGGAGATGGTGTTGTACTGGTCGCCCGCGATGATCCGCTGAACGGCCGCAAGCTCGGCGTCGTTGCCGGTCACCGGCGGGACCTGGGTCTCGGCCGCCTTGAACGCGGCGATCGAACCGCCGCCGGTGCCGTCGTTGGCGGCGACCACGCCCGCGATGCGGCCGGAGTACTGCGAGATCTGGCCGCTCACCCACTGCTGCGCCTTCTCCGGCGACCAGTCGGGGGTGTCGTACTCGGCGAGCAGCTTGTAGCCGCTGTCGTCGACGGCGTTGTGGATGCCCTTCTTGATCAGCCCGGCGGCGGCGTCCGTCGGCGAGCCGTTGACCTGGAGGATGCCGCCCTCGGCGGACTCCGCGTCGAGGTGGTCGACGAGCGACTGGCCGATGGACTCGCCGATGGCCTCGTTGTCGAACGAGACGTAGAAGTCGGCGGGCTTGGTGGGGATCGGCCGGTCGTACGCGATGACCTTGACGCCCTGCGACTGCGCGGTCTGCACGATGGTCGCGGCGGACTCGGAGTCCACCGGGTCCAGGACGATGACCTTGGCGCCCTGCGCCATGGCGGAGTTGGCCTGCTGCTGCTGGAGCGCGGCGTCGCTGTCGGCGTTCTGGTAGATGACCTTGCACTCGTCGCACAGCTCGCCCATCCGCTTCTCGAACAGCGGGGCGTCGTACTGCTCGTAGCGCGTGGAGGCCAGGTCGGGCATGAGGAACGCGACCTTGCCGGCGCCGGTGCCGCCGCCCTCGCCGTCGTCACCCGCACTGCCGGGCTCCTCGGCGCAGGCCGTCAGTGCGCCGGTGGCGAGGATGCCGGCGAGAGCAAAACTGGCCAGTCGTCTCATGTTCCACTCCTTGCTCGTGTCCTTGCGCGGGGCGCGGGGCGCTGGGTGCCGCGTTTGCGGCGTCGGGAGGTCAGGCGCTGATGGGTGATGGCTGATTGCCGGGTGTCGGGTGTCCGGTGCCGGGTGTCGGTGAGGCGACGCACACGAAACTCGGATGTTTCATTCATGTCAACGGGCCTCAGAAAACGAACATGAGACCCCGTCAACGCACCCCTTTGAGTGTTCGCTCGATCAGGGGTGGTTAACATCGACGTGCTGGCGGTCGCGGTGGAGGGCTATGACAGCGCAGGCAGTAGCGTCGTTATCCGCTTCGTACGATGCCCTGAACGGTGCGCGGCGTCCGGATACGGGAATGTTCACTTCACAGAAAGAGAACAGGAGTTTCCATGGGGGCAGAGACCCGGCAGCCGGCCGACATGAGCGGGCGAAAGCCGCGGGAGCGAAGAGACCGCATCAAAGGCCGCGTCGTGGACGAAGGCTTCGTCCGCATCGAGCAGTTGGCCGACGAACTCGGCGTGACCCCCATGACCATCCGCCGGGACCTCGACCACCTGCAGAGCAGAGGGTGGCTCCGGAAGGTCCGCGGCGGCGCCACCGCCCAGCCCTCGACGGCCTTCCACGGCGACGTACGCCACCGCACCCAGGCGATGACGGCCGAGAAGAACGCCCTGGCGCGGGCCGCGCTGCCGCTGGTCAAGTCGGGCCAGTCGGTCGTCATCGACGACAGCACGACGGCCCTGGCCCTGACCCGGCTGCTCACCCAGCAGGCACCGCTGACCGTCATCACCAACTTCGTGCCGGTCACCCAGGTCCTCGCCGGCAGCCCGGGGATCGAGCTGATCTCCCTGGGAGGCACGTACTACCCCGCGTACGACGCCTTTCTCGGCCTGCGTACGGTCGACGCGGTCACGAGCCTGTACGCCGACACCCTCTTCGCCTCCACGACGGCGATCACCCGGGGCCACTGCTACCACCAGTCGCAGGAGACGGTGGCGGTCAAACGCGCGCTGATGGAGGCCTGCGCCCGCAAGATCCTCCTGGTCGACCACACCAAGTTCCGCCGCCGGGGCCTGTACCAACTCGCCCCGGTGACGGCCTTCGACCTGGTCATCGTCGACTCGGGGATTCCGGCGGCGGACCTGGACGCGCTGCAGGCGGACGGGGTGGAGGTGGTGGTGGCCCACCCGGAGTGAGGGGTGGGGTAGTGGGGTGAGGGGCGGCGGCCGGGGCGGATTGAGAGCGGTAGGTCGAGGGGGGAAGCGGGTCTCGGCTCCGGGGTGCTCGATCCCGGGGGTGCTCGGCTCCGGGGGTGCTCGGTTTCAGGGAAGGTCGTCGGGGGAGCGGTCGTCGGGGGAGCGGTCGTCGGGGGAGCGGTCCTCTTCCTCGTCGACGACGTGGACGGCGGCCTCCTCGGCGGAGGCGGCGGCGCCGTTGATACCGGCGTCCGAGGCGACCATGTCCTTCTCCTCGTTTTCGTGGGCGCCCTCGTCCGGGGCCACGAGGCGCCCGGCGCGGCGGGCGCCGACCTCGTCGTCGATCAGCTCGCCGTCGGTGTCGGCGCTGTCGCCGAGGTCGTCGTCGTCGGGGAGGACGGGCGGATCGGGGACCTCCTCGGCGAGGCGCTCGTCGAGGGACTCGCCGCGGCGCTGCTCGGCGGCGGTGACGCCGGCGTGCTCGACGCCGCGCGGCTTCTCGGGTGGGGAGTAGCCCTCGTCGAGGGGGTCGACGAACCCGTCGAGGGTGTCCTCGGGCGGCAACAGCCCTTCGTCGTCCTGAGCCCCGTCGTCGGGCGCGCCGGAGGCGTAGGGCTGATAGACCTCGTCACCCGCGGCGCTGTCTTCTTCGCCGTCGCTGCCCGTCACACGCGCCTCCTGTGGAGAAGTTCCCGCTGGGGTCATACTCGCGGCGCGGGGAGGCGGGGACACCTGGGGCGGCCCGATCGGGTGGCGGGGGGCGGACGCACGGCGGTGCGTGGGGGTGGGGTGCGCGAGGGGCGGTGCGGGGCGGGCGCGGGGAGGGATGGGGGGGCGTCGGTGTGTGTGGGCGGGGGCGTGGGGCGGCGGCCTGCGCGGGGCGTGGGCGGCGGTGTGCGGGGCGCGACCGGGTGCGGGGCGTGGAGGGTGTGGGGCGTGCGGTTGTGGGGCGTGCGGTTGTGGGGCGCGGCGGGTGTGGGGCGCGGCGGGTCTGGGGCGTGCGGTTGTGGGGCGGGGTGCGGCAGGGGTGCGGGAGCCCGGCGAAGCGGGGGGTGGCGAGGCGAGGCACGGCGGTGCGGGGGTGCGGAGCCGTGCGGGCATGTGCGCGGCAGCGGCGGGCACGTGCGCGGCAGCGGTTCGTGCGTCCGGGGACGCGCAGGTCCGCAGGTCCGCACTGTCACCACCACGAACCACCGTCCGCCCGGCGCCGTACCCGCGCACCCGGCACACGCTCCCCACGCGCGTGCTCGCAGCGTCGGTGGCCCCGGTGCGTTGTCAGAGCGGGCGCATACCCTTGGGCGGGCGTGCGGGGGGCAGGGGGAACTCACCCTTGGCAGTGGCGAAGCCGCGCGTGCCTCCGGACTGTCCTCCCGGCCTCACCGGTTCGACGGGTTGATCCATTGCGGCTGCGACGGGTGCAAGAACCACCCCGCGTGCCCCGGGTCCCGCGGTGCCCGTTCGGGCGGCGGCACGTGGTCGTGCGCGATCTGTTCCGGCGGCGTTCCGTACCCCCGCACCAGCTCCCGTACGTCCGAGATGAACTGCGCCGGGCCCGACACGTACACCCGGTGCTTCGGCCAGTCCCTGTGTGCCGACAGCGCCGCCTCCAGGCGGCGGGCCGTCGCGCCCTGGCGTTCCGTGCGCTCCGGTGTGATCACCGTGACGTCCACCCACGGGTGGTGCTTCTGCAGTGCCTCGACCGCCTCCGGGTCGTAGAGGTGCGCGGCGCTGCGGGCCACCAGGAACAGCCGGGCCGTGGTCGGGGTCCAGCGGCGGACCATGTCCTCCAGCAGCGCCCGTATCGGGGCCCAGCCCGTGCCGGCCGCGATGAACGTCACCGGCTGGCCGGCGCGCTTCGGGAGGACCGCCGTGCCCGCCGGGGCGCCCAGGCGGAGGGTGTCGTTCGGGGCCAGCCGGTCCACTAACAGCGGGCTCAGCAGGCCGCCGTCGACCCGGCTGACGTGCAGGTCGATCGTACGGTCGGCGCGCGGGGCGCAGCCGATGGAGTACGGACGCCACACCCGCGGCACCTGCGGCGCCGAGACGCTCACGAACTGCCCCGCCGCGTACGGCAGCGTCCGGTCCGGGAGGAGGGTGAGGACCGTGACGCCCGGGGCGGCCGGGTGGCGGGCCACGACCCGGCAGTCCCACCAGCGTGGCGCCTGCTGCTTGTCCGCCTCTTCGCTGCCGCCGATCATCGCCTCGGAGAGGATCTTGTACGCGCCGAGCCACGCCTGCTCCGTCTCCTCGTCCCAGGTGTTCGGGAGGCCGAAGCGCAGCGCCGCGATGAGGCTCTCGCCGACCGCCGCGTAGTGCTCGGGGCGGGCGTCGAACTTGCGGTGGTCGCGTCCCAGCGTCGTCAGGTAGCGCGGCAGGTCCGGGTCGTCCAGGCGTTGCACCACGAGGGTGAGTGCGGCGAAGAGACGGTCGCGCTGCTCGGACATGTCCGCGGGGAACAGCTCGCGGACACCCGGATTGCGGGCAAACAGATGCGAATAGAAGTACTTGGCGACATGGTCGGCTCTGCGTTCAACTCGGGCAAAACTCGCCCGGATTCGCTCGTTTGCATCCACGCACACGCACGGTACTGACCCATGGGTCACTTCTTCAACACGGCATCGAACAAGTTTCCCAAGTCGCCACCGAATGTCTGTTCCACCCGGGGCCCGGCAAGGGGAGGGAGCCCTCTTACAGCCGGATCTCCAGCACCCGCCCCGGCCACACCGGCCGCCCGGGACGCTCCACCGTGAACGTGCCGCTCGGCGTGAACCCCAGCCGCTCGTACTGCGCCGCCAGCGCCCCGTCCCCGCCCCCGAAGCAGTCCACCCGCAGCAGCCCCACCCCCCGCCGCACCGCTTCCGCCCGCGCGTCCGCCACGAGCGCCGCGCCCACCCCGGCGCCCCGCAGCGCCCGGTCCGTCACCAGCAGCCGGACGTACAACTCCGGCTCCCCGGCCGCCGGTACGTACTCCTGCGGCTCGTCCGCGAGCACGCACACCCCCGCGACCCGGCCCTCCGCCGTCTCCGCGACCCGCACCAGGTACGTGCCCGCGTACTTCTCCACCTGCGCCACCCGCTCCGGCAGGCCCGAGAACGGCTCCGTGCCCCACTGGCCGGTCCGCCCCTGCCCCGTCAGCCACGCCACCGCGTCGTCGAGCAGCGCGAGCACCGCGGGGACGTCGGCGGGGCCTCCTGTACGTATCCTCAGTCCGGTCTTCACTCCGGGAATGTAACCCGGGCCGGAAACAACGCTCGGACGGACACCCACGCGGGACGGACACCCACGCGGGACGGACACCCACGCGGGACGGACACCCACGCGGGACCGACACCACGCACCGCTCCTGCGCCTACAGCCCTTCCTGCTCTCCCTGCTGCCGCTCCAGCCCCAACGCCGGCCGCAGCTCCGCCAGGTTGTCCCTCGTCACCTTCCACAGCATCCGCTGCCGGTCCAGCACGTCCGCCACCGCCGCCCCGTGGTCGTCCAGCACCGCCCCCGCGCGCTCCACCAGCACCTCCGCGAGCCGCTCGTCGTCCACCCGCACGCCCCACTCCGGGCGGTCTATGTCGGCCAGGAAGTACGCCAGCTTCGGATGCGACACCAGGCTCAGCACCGGCGTACCGCACCCGAACGGGACCATCCCCGCGTGCCCGCGCATCCCTATCACCAGCCGGGTCCGCCGGTACGCGGCCCGGATCTCGTCGTTGCCGAGGTCGTACAGCGCATCCACGGGCAGCGCGATCCCGTGCTCCCTGCGCAGGTCGTGCGCGAACTGCTCGTCGGCCGTCATGTGCGCCGCCACCCGGACGTCCACCCGCTCGCGCAGCGCGCGCACCGTCCGCGCCATGGCGTCCAGGAACCGCGGGTAGCCGTCGCCGAAGCGCATCCCCGCCCTGTCGTACGCGCAGTTGACCAGCACCGTGTCGGCGCGCTCCACCGCGGCGTCGTCCCAGCCCGGCTGAAGCAGCCGGGTCAGGGTGGTGGGGCAGGGCTGGTACACGACCCGGTCGCGCAGCCGCTCCGGCAGCAGTTCGCGTACCCGCTCCACCGAGCCGTGGTTGCGCAGCCCGAAGAACGCCGACCGCTCCACCAGCGCCGCGAGGCTCTCCCGGAAGCGGCTGCGGCGGTAGGCCTGGCCGGGGAAGACGTTGTAGCCGACCGCGAAGACCGCCAGCGGCACGTCGATACGCGCCAGCAGGTCGTCCGGTACGTTCCACTGCCACGCGCTGTTGCCGTTCGGCCAGGTGTCGGGCAGGAACAGCCCGCCACCGCCGACGACCAGCCCGCGGCGCGCGTTGACCTCCGCCAGCGCCTCCTCGTCGAAGAGCCGGTGCACCGGGACCGGGTGCCACCGGCGCGCGGAGGCGTCCGGGCCGAAGCAGAGCCGGACGGCCTCGGGCAGGATCTTGTCGCCGGCGTTCTCCTGGCCGGTCGCGTACGCGGCGGCGTGCGCGAGCTGCGTGGAGACGACCGACGCCTCCCCGCGGTGCGCCGCGAACTCCGGCAGCCCGTAGCCGCCCTGGAGCAGCGCCTTGCAGGTCCGGTTGGTCGGTTCGGCGTCCAGTCCCTCGCGCGCGTACGCCCTCGACCGTTCCTCGTCGCCGCGCAGCCAGGCCAGCCGGGCGAGCTGGCTGAACGCCTTCGCCGCCAGCTCGGGGCTCGCGGCGGCGAGCAGGAGGTGGGTCTCGGCCTCGTCGTAGCGGGAGACGGCCATCAGCGCGGTGCCCATCGCGTCGTGGAAACGCGGCTGGTTGGCCTGCGGGCGGGCCGCGGACAGGGCCTCCACGGCCTCCTCGTACGCGCCGATCGCGCGCAGCCCGAGGGCCGTGCGGCGGGCGAGGTCGGTGGTCGGGCGCACCCGCAGGAGCGGCGGGCCGTAGTGGAGGAGCAGGTCGGGGTGCTGGCGGTGGGCGGGCAGGGTGCAGTACGCGCGCCAGAACTGCTCGTCGGTCAGGTCGTAGCGGGCCCGGGTCTCGTCGGACGGGTCGCGGAGGACGGCGAGGTCGGCGGCCACGAGCCACCGCGGGTGCAGTTCTATGACGTCGTCGTACGTGTCGTGGGCCGCCACGGCGCCGTCCCCGGCGGGGAGTTCGACGATCCGGGGGTGCAGCCGGCGGGCCGCGGCCAGGAGGTCGTCCGCGAGGCCGTCGTGGCGGAGCAGGAAGTCCTCGCAGACGCCGGGGTTCGCCAGGGCGAGGCTGCGGAGCAGGGCGGGCAGCCCGGCGGCGTGGCCGGGGTCGGCCGCGTCCACCCGGCAGGAGAAGGCGACGCGGGGTGCGCGGCGGGCGGGGGCCGCCGCCGCGGGGGCGGTGCGGGCGCCGCCGCGGGACTGGGGCGGGAGCGAGCCGGCTCTCGCGCGGGGGGAGACGGCCGCCGGGGCGGCGGCGGGGGAGCGGGGGACGGAAGCGGTCATCGCAGGGCGGTCCTCGTCTTCGTACGGTCCTTCGCCCGGGACACGATCCAGCGGCGCTCCTCCGGCCGCAGCCGGCCGATGCCGTGGACGTCGAGCCGCGGGCTGACGTCGAGGTGGTCCAGCAGCCGCAGCACGGTGAACGCGGCGCTGGTCTCCGGCCCCCAGTCACCGTCGCCGAGCAGCGCCGGGTCTTGCAGCGGGCGGCGCAGCGTGGCGTCGCCGAGCCCGTCCTGCGCGCCGGGCACCGCGCGCCGGACCGCCTCCCGCCACGTCTCGCCCGGGTCGGCGAAGAGGAGCCGGACGCCGGCAGGCCGGTGCCACGACTCGCAGGCGGGGTCGGCGACGGCGTGCACGTCGGCGCGCTCGCCGCCGCGGAAGTCGTCGCAGCGGACGACGAGTTCGTAGTCGCCGGCGTCCTCGAACCGGCCGGGTCCGACGACGACGCAGGCGGTCTTCCCGGCGACGAGGCCGCGGAAGTCGGCGACGCCGACGGGGTGGGCGCCGGCGAGCAGCGGATCGGCCATGCGGCCCTGGTCGAGGATCCGGCAGTACGTCCCGTACAGCCCGGACAGCTCGCGCACCCGCGCGTCCCCGGCCCCGTGCCGGCCCAACTGCTCCCCGACGTACGCGGTGAACGCCTCCCGCACGACGGCGGGCATCGCCTCGGCCGCGACGACCTCGGCGAACTCCCGGCCGGCGGCCGCTGCCCCGTTGTCCTCTGCCCCGCGGTCCTCCGCCCCGCCGTCCGCCGGGAAGAGCGCGACCGCCGCCGCCAGGCACTCCCGCTTCTCGCGGGCCATCGACAGCAGCGCCGGCGTCTCCGGGTGGGTGCTCCCCAGCGCCAGCGTCCGTTCGTACGCCTCCGTCGCCGCCGCCGCGTGGCCCAGCGCGTCCAGCGCGTGCGCGCGCAGCCGCCACGCGGCGCGGGACTTGGCGCGAAGCGCCAGCGCCGCGTCGGCCAGCTCCACCGCGAGGATCAGCTCCCGCTCGCCGCCCGCCTCCACGGCCCGGTCGCCGGCCCGCAGCAGGGTGTCGAAGAGCTCAGCGCCGACCGCCTCGCGGCGCGGCGGCGGGGCGGTGCCGAGCAGCTCGCCGAGCGCCGCCACCAGGGTCGTACGGGCGGGCCCCGGGCCCACGCTGGGCGGCGGCGGGGCGTCGGCGTCCTCCTCGGCCGTCAGCCCGGCCAGGTATCCGGTGCACACACGGGCGCACTCCGCGAGCGCGAGCGCCTGTTCTGCCCTCGTCCTGCGGGACGGTCTGGATCGCGGACTCTTCATCGTGCTCCCGGTTCGTGCGACAGGGTGCGACTGTTCCGCAGCCGCCGACGCCCGATTTGGCCGCATGGCAGACGTGAGATGAACACTGCGCGAAGCTCAGGTCGCGGGCGCAGACCGCCGCGCACGACGGGTGCCGCCGGGGTACGGGTAGGGTCGGACGGTGCCCGGCCGGTACGCGCCCGGGAGCGCCCCGCGGCCACCGGAGCCCACCGGGCGAACGGTCGTGAGGCGCACGGCCGGACGGATCGAAGAGTCGACGAAGGGAACCGCCGTGGAGCACCTGCCGCCCGAATTCCTCACCCCCGGCTCGTCGTCGTTCGTGGACTTCCTCGCCGCCCACGCCCCCGAACAGCTCCCCGCCAACCGCCGGCTCCCCGGGGCCGGCGCCGGCTCCGCCGCGGTCGACATCCCGCACGGCACCACCATCGTCGCCGCCTCCTACGCCGACGGCGTCCTCCTCGCCGCCGACCGCCGCGTCACCCTCGGCAACGGCATGATCGCGCACCGGGACTTCGACAAGGTCTTCCCGGCCGACGACTTCTCCGCCGTCGGCATCGCCGGCTCCACCGGCATGGCCGAGGAAATGGTGCGCCTGCTGCGTTTGGAGCTGGAGCACTACGAGAAGATCGAGACCGTCCCGCTCTCGCTGGAGGGCAAGGCCAACCGCCTCGGCACCCTCATCCGCGACAACCTCGGCCCCGCCATGCAGGGCCTCGCCGTCGTGCCGATCTTCGCCGGGTACGATCCGCGCAGCGGGGTCGGGCGGATCTACTCGTACGACATCACCGGCGGGCGCGCGGAGGAGAAGGACTTCGGGGGCACCGGCTCGGGGTCGGTGTACGCGCGCGGCGCGCTGAAGAAGCTGTACCGCGAGGGCATGGGCGAGGACGACGCCGTCACGATGTGCGTGCAGGCGCTCTACGACGCGGCCGAGGACGACACCGCCACCGGCGGTCCTGACGCCACCCGCCGCATCTACCCGCTCGTCTACACCGTCACCGCCCAGGGCTGCCGGCGGCTGGACGACGCCCGGGTGTCGGAGCTGTCGCTCGCCGTGCTGGAGGGCCGCCGCGGCCGCCCGGACGGGCCGAACGCACCGCTGGCGTAGGCCGGTTCCGCCGCGTCGACGGGGCCCGGCGCGTACCCAGGGAGCCCTCAGGCCCGCCCGGACCCGCCGGGCTCCCTGGATGCCCTACACCCCGGCCACGTCCGCCAGCAGCCGCGCCTCGCCCATCACCTCCGCGCCGCCCGCCACATCCCCGTGCTCCGCGCTCCACAGCGCCGTCTCCACCCGCCGGGCCACCGCCCACGCCGCCAGCCGCCCCGCGTCCTCGCCCAGCTCGTCCGCGAGCAGCGCCAGCCGGGCGGCGACCGTGCGCGGCGGGTCGGCGGCGGCGAAGGGGTCGTCGATCTGCTCCAGCAGCGGGAACGGGTCGTAGCCCGGGTCGCCGGTCATCGGCTTGGCGTCGATGGCCAGCCAGGGGCGGCGGTCCGCGGCCAGGACGTTGCCGGGGTTGAAGTCGCCGTGCACGACCACCTCGCGTACGGCGCCGCCCGGCAGTTCGCGCAGCAGCCGCGCGCCGTGGGCGACGAGCCCGGCGTCGTACCCGGGGCGCAGCCGCTCCATCCGCTCCTCGACGAGGTCGGCCCACTCGGCGCAGACGTCCGCCACCCGCTCCAGACCGCAGTCCCGCGGCACCGGGGCGCTCCACAGCTCGCGCAGCACCCCGGCGCCGAGCCGCAGCCGGTGTTCGGCGCCCAGCTCGTCGGCGGCGCCGAGTTCGGTGCCCGGCCTGCACCGCTCCAGGAGCAGGGCGTAGTGCTCGGGGTCGTGGCCGAGGAGGCGCACGGCGCCGCGCCCGTCCCAGATCCGCAGGCCCTCGCCCTCACCCGCGGCCTCGCGGTGCGGCCACGTCACCTTGAACACGGCGGCCGTGCCGTCCGGCAGGTGCGCCGGCGCCACCCACGAGCAGCTTCCGCCCGGGAACGGGGCGCCGAACCGCAGCGACCAGCGCGTACGCAACTTCTCCACCAGGGCAGGCAGTTCCGCCAGCCAGGCCCGCCCGGAGGCGTGCCGGCGCATCTCGGTGAGGACCGGCAGGCCGGGCGGGAAGAGGTCCGGGGAGCGCGCGGGGTCGTCCACGGCACCCACGCTACCGGCCGGGCGCCGGACCCCGGCCGTGCCCCGGAGCCGGCCGCGGGGTTACGCCCCGAAGTCCCCGGACTTGACGCCGTCGACGAACGCCTCCCAGGCGTCCGCGGTGAAGACCAGGGCGGGGCCGTGCGGGTCCTTGCTGTCGCGCACCGGGACCAGGGTGACGTGGAAGCCGTCGGCCACCTCCAGGCAGGCGGTCATGTCGGAGTCGCTGTAACTGGTCTTGCGCCACCGGGCGTCGCTCAGGTCGAACCGGTCGTTCCATGCGGTCATGCCGCCCAGTCTTTCGAACGTGGCCGGAACGCGGCAAGGGATCGGCACCTGGACATGGCGGCGCTCCGCCGCGGCCGGGTTGGCCGCGGCGGAGCGCTGCGAGTGGGGCCACGGGGAGGAGGCGGCCGCGCCCACGAGAGGTCCGCCCGCCTGCCCCGCGCGCAGTCAGGCGGGACAGGCGGGGCAGGCGGGCGGAGAGTGGACGGATGCGCCGGGTTCGGGCGTGCCGGCGAACGAACCGGGGACATCCGTCCGGCTTCAGGTGCCGTACGGCCCGTGGGCCTCAGACACCGGCGATGGACTGGATCCAGGAGCGGTACCGCGTGACGTTCGTGTACGCGGTGGTGGTCTGCCGGTCGCTGGTGGACGCGACGCCGACCTGGACGCCGTTCGCCATCATCGGCCCGCCGGAGTCGCCGCCGGCGGTGATGCCGTCGCCGCGCCGGGCGCAGATGGCGTTGCCGCCGTAGGCGTCACCGCAGCCGCCGGTGACGGTGACGTTGGCGACCTTCAGGTACTGGGACTGGCAGTTGATCTCGGAGCCGCACTGCGAGGTGGCGCCCCACCCGTAGACCTGGACGTTCTGGCCGACCGTCACCGAGCCGGGCTGGCCGAGCGTGGCGTACGTGGTGGAGACGGACCGGTCGATCCGGACCAGCGCCAGGTCGGAGGAGTGGGTGTAGGTCTGCACGCCGTTGGCGAGGGTGCCGCCGCTGGTCTGGTCGAGGCTGCCGATGCGGAAGGAGAGCCCGCCGCCGCCGACGCAGTGCTTGGCGGTGAGGATCCAGGTGGGCGCGATGATCGACGCGCTGCACGTCTGGCGGCCGTTGGAGAACAGCCGCGCGGCCCACGGGCCGCTCTGGGCGTAGCCGCCGCCGATGATCTTCGTGGACGGCGGCCCTTCGGGCGTACGGGCCTGGGCCGCCGCGTACACGTCGGTGGCGCCGCGGGCGGACGTGTGGTCCGCGGCCACCGCGGTGCCGCCCAGGGTGAGGGCGGCCAGCAGGGCGGCGACGAGTGTGGGGAGCGATCTGGATATTCGCAAGGTTCCTCGTTTCCGATGGCACGCGGGCTGGGTGGACCCGCGCGTGGAGGGCCAGGGAAGTACCAGGGGTCAGGATTCCGGAAACCGCGGGTTCGCGGTAATCACAACTTCCCATAACGCGCCGCGATGGAAGCGCCGGAGTGCGCCCCGCGCGACGCCCGGCCCCCGGAAAACGGCGCGCGGCGCGCGCGTGCCCCGTGCTTGGCTGGTGCGCATGGCCACGCAACTCCTCGACCGCGTTCTCGTCGTCGACGTCGAAGCCACCTGCTGGGAGGGCGAGCCGCCCGCCGGGATGGCCCCGGAGATCATCGAGATCGGACTCTGCGAGCTGGACGTGCCCACCGGTGAACGGGTGTCGCGGCGGTCGGTGCTGGTGCGGCCCGAGCGCTCCGAGGTGAGCGCCTTCTGCACCCGGCTGACCACGCTCACCCCCGAACAGGTCGCGGCCGGCGTCCCGTTCGCCGAGGCGTGCGCGCTGCTGCGGCGCGAGTACGGGTCGCGGCAGCGGGTCTGGGCGAGCTGGGGGGACTACGACCGGCGGCAGTTCGAACGGCAGTGCACGGCCGCGGGCGTCGCATACCCCTTCGGCAGGCGGCACGTGAACGCCAAGACGCTCTACGCGCTCGCCCACGGCCTCGGCCGCGAGCCGGGGATGGCCGAGGCGCTGGCACACGCCGGGCGCGAGCTGGAGGGCACCCACCACCGTGGCGTGGACGACGCGTGGAACATCGCCGCGCTGCTCGCGGGGATCCTGCTCGCCGTCCGCCCTCCGCCCGGGTGACAACCGCGAAGCACCGCACGGCAGTTGGGTTACCCGTGACCCGTTCAGGGTGCGCCCCGGAGATCGTGGCAGTACGCTGCCGTGATCGTGGAGCTGGGCGCGGAAGGCGGTACGGGCGTGGGTGCGGGCGGTCTTGAGCTGCCCCCGGCAGGCGGTCCTGAGGATGAGGGCCGCGGGGGCGGCGGCTCGACCGAGCCGCCACCGGGCGCGCCACCGCCGCCCGGGACGGTGTCGCTGGCCCGGCCGATGGAGATCGGCGCGGAGATCGGCTGGGGCGAGGACGACTGGGACGAGGTGCGCACCCGCGCGGCGCGCGCGGGACGGGCGTACATCTGGCTGAACGTCGTCGAGCAGCGGCTGCGCTCCGTCGTCGCCTCGGTGCTGCGGCCCGTCTACGAGCCGGTGCACGGCGAGGAGTGGGTCGTCGCCGCGGCGGGGCCGGCGGGCCAGGAGTGGGTGCAGCGGGCGGTCGCGGTGCGGGAGGTCAGCCGGCGCAAGGGCTACCTGCTCGACCCCGCAGACGACAACGTCATCAGTTTCCTGACGCTGCCGCAGTTGCGCGAGTTGATGGTGCAGCACTGGCCGTGCTTCGAGCCCTACCTCGACGACCGGCGCGACCTGGAACTGGCGCTCGACGAGCTGGAGGTCGCCCGCAACGTCGTCTCCCGCAACCGCGCCCTGTCCGGCACCGTGCTGGCGCAGGCCGAGCGCGCCGCGAGCCGGCTGCTGCGCCTCCTCGGCGCCGACGACCAGCCGCCGTCAGCGGACCGGATGCCCGTCGACGCGGTGGAGGACCTGGTCGGCGACCGGTACGCGGACGTGGTCGGCGTCCACCCCGACCGGGTCGGGCTGCAGCGCGCGCTGCCCGCGGAGGATCTCTTCGGAGGCGCCCGGCGGCTGGACGCGATCGGCATCGGGCTCAACCTGCTGGTGCAGAACTACTCCGGCCGCCGCCTGGGCCGGCTCGCGGAGAGCGGCTGCCGCATCCGGCTGCTCTTCCTCAACCCGGCGAGCAGCACGGTGCGCCGGCGGGAGCGCGAACTGGGCATGAAGCGGGGCGAGCTGGCGCGGGCGGTGGAGACGAACATCATCCACATGCGCCGCGTACGGTCCAGGCTGCGCCCGCAGAGCGGCGGGGACCCGGCGGGGGCGTTCGACATCCGGGTCTTCGACGAGACGCCGCGGTTCACGGCGTACCTGATCAACGGCGACCGGCCGGACGGGCTCGGCGTGGTGCAGACGTACCTGCGGCGGGCGCGCGGCGCGGAGGCGCCGGCGCTGGTGCTGCGGGCGGCGCGGCGGGAGCTGGTGCACGGCGAGGGCGGCGGCGAGCCGGGGCTCTTCGAGGTGTACCGGGAGGAGTTCGAGAGCTTCTGGACGGACGCGCGCCCGGTCTCCTGACGCGTCCGCACCCGGTCTCCCGGCCCTCGCGCGCCCTCCTCCACGGCCGTTCCGGCACCCCTTGTCCACGCGTTGTCTACGCGCCTTGCGTGCTCCCCGATAACCGGAATATTCCGGTCCGGTATGTCAGTGGCGAGTGAGAGTGTGGAGTCACTGGCCACGGAGCAGGGAGGGCGCCCATGGGGTGGTACGGGGAGCTGCTGGTCGGCTTCGACCTGGAAACGACCGGGACGGACCCGGGGGAGGCGCGGATCGTCTCCGCCGCCGTCGTGGAGGCAGTCCGCGGCGTGCCGGCGCGCAGGCGGGAGTGGTTGGCCGACCCCGGCGTTCCGGTGCCACCGGAGACGACCGCGATCCACGGGATCACCGACGAACGGGCGACGATCCACGGACGGCCGGCGGCGGAGGTCGCGGACGAGGTGGCGGACGCGCTGGCGGCGCACTGGGCGCGCGGCGTGCCCGTCGTCGCGTACAACGCCACGTTCGACCTGACGCTGCTGGCCGCGGAGTTGCGCCGCCACGGGCTCGCCTCGATGCGCGAGCGGCTGGGCGGCGGGGAGGAGGGACCGGTGATCGATCCGTACGCGATGGACAGGACGGTGGATCCGTTCCGGGAGGGCAAGAGGACGCTGGAGGCGGTCTGTGTGGAGTACGGGGTGGTGCTCGGCCGGGCGCACGACGCCGCGGAGGACGCGCTGGCGGCGGTCCGGCTGGCGGTGGCGATAGCCGAGCGGTACGGAGACGTGGCGTCGGCCGGCGCGTGGGACCTGCACCGCGGCCAGGAGGGCTGGCACGCGGAGCGGGCGGAGGGCTACCGCCAGTGGCTGGCCCGCCAGTCCCGCGGCCCGGCGGCGGAGACGACGGCCCCGGCGGCGGACGCGACCGCCCCGGAGGCGGAGCCGGTCCCCAAGCGCGGCTTCGGCCCGGACGGGGCGGTGGCGTAGCCGCGTAGCGGAGCGGGGCGGGGGGAGTGCCGGGCGCTCCCCCCGCCCCGCGCTGCACCGCCCCGCGCTGCACCGCACCGCGCGGCGCGGCACGGGCGTCGGCGCCCAGCGCGCGGCGCACACCCCGGTCCGCAAGGCGTGGGGCAGCGGCCCCCGAGCGCCATGGTGCTCGGGGGCCGCTGCCCCGTTGCCGTGCGCGGCCCGAGGCGGCGGCGTGCGTGGGTCTGGTGGCGCCGGTCCCGTGGGACCGCCCCGCTCACCCGCCCCCGCGTCACCCCGCGCGCGCCCGTCCGGGGCCTCAGCGCAGCGTCTTGTGCAGCGTCAGCCACTGCGCGGGGGTGGCGAAGGCCACGACCGTGTCCTTGGGGAGCGCCGCGGCGCGGAAGGCCGCCGACAGGCGGGCCGTCGGGTAGCCCGCGCGGCGCAGGGAGGCGTACAGCGTGCCGCCCGCGCCGCCGAAGCCCGCCTCGACCATCCGGCGGTACGCCGCCTCCTCGCCCCGCGGCAGCAGCGGGCGCCCGCGGCGCTCGATCCGCAGCACCGCCGAGTCCACCCGGGGCACCGGCCGGAAGCACTCCCGCGGCACCCGCCCGCACAGCCGCCACTCGTGCCACGGCCACGTACGGACCGTCAGCAGGCTCCAACGTCCGTAGTCCCCGGTCCGCTTGCGGGCGTACTCGAGCTGGGTGACGAACGTCGCCGACTCCAGCCGCGGCGCGCGCAGGCACCAGTCGACGATCTCGGAGGTCCGCGCGTACGGGACGTTGCCCACGGCGACGAACGGCTCCCGCGGCGGGCGCGCGGCGAGGAAGTCCTGCCCCACGAGGCGCACATGGGGATGCCTGGCGAGCCGGGCGCGGAGCCCGGGCAGCAGCCGGCGGTCGATCTCGTAGGCGATCAGCTCCCGGCAGTGCGGCGCCAGGGCCTCGGTCAGCGCCCCGGTGCCGGCGCCGACCTCGACCACGAGCCGGCCGCCGGGACCGGGCGCCGCGAGGCGCGCCACGCGCCGGGCGACGGCGGCGTCGGCCAGGAAGTTCTGGGACAGGGAGCGGGACCGGGAGCGGGACCGGGCGCCGTCGCCCCGCCCCTCCGCCGGGGAGCCGCGGCGGCGGTTCGTACGGGCGTTGCCGCCCGTGGTCGTGCGGGCGTCGGTGGGAGGGTTCGTGCCGTAATCCGCGCGTGCGTGCGCGCGTCGGTGAGAGCGGGCCACAGCCTGCCGTCCTTCCGGAAGAAGTGCGTTCCTGGACTGGCGGATGGCCCTGGCCGGGCAGCGGTACGTCGGCCCTCGGCGGGGCACGCGGACGTGACGGGAAAGCCCGGCGGGCGCGCGCACGGCGCGCGGATCGCGGGGGCTGCGACGAGCTGTCGCTCAGCGGGAGTGCCGTCCCGGGCTGCCGGTCAGGGCGCCGGGACCACGCGGGGGCGATACGGCAGGAGGGAGAAGAAACCCGCACGCCGCAGACCTGCGTGGCCACCGGTGCACAGACGGGTCATCCCGCCGATGCCCGCGCAGCAGCAGCAGCCGGCCACGGCGTCTCCTTGCCTCGGGTGCACTTCGGTACGCACCCTAGTCGCCCGCCCCCGCCCGCGCACCTCCGTTTTCCCGCCCCCGCGGCCCGCGTACCGTGCCCCGGGCCCACACGCTCGGTGCCGGTCCTGCTACGCTCCCGCTGGCCGGACCCGGGAGCGAGATGACCACCGCTGCCTTTCCCACCCCCCTGCACCGCACGGTGCTCGAGGTGGTGCTGACCGAACTGCGCGCGGACCCCGACGTCCGCGGTGTTCTGCTGTCCGGATCCCTCGCCCGCGGCACCGGCCGCCCCGACTCCGACCTCGACGTGCTCGTGGTCACCGCCCTCGACCCCGTGCGCCCCGCCTCCTGGCGGTCCCGGCGCCGCCCGCTGCCGGTCGACCTCGTGCCCCGCACCGCCGGGCAGTGGCGCTCGCACTTCGCGCCGGACCGCGTCGGCGACGAGTCCTGGGGCTACGCCTTCCTCGACGGCGTCCCGCTGCACGACCCCGACGGCGCCGTGGCCGGGCTCATGGCCGACGCCGCGGCCATCCACGCCGGCTACCGCACCCCCGCGCCCGTCAAGGCGCACTACGCCCGGCTCTGGGCGCACGCGGTACCCAAGATGCAGGCCGTGCGCCAGCGCGGCGACCCCGTGGAGACGGGGTGGGCGGCGGCCGCCCTGACCAACGAGCTGATGCGCACCCTGTGGGCGGCCAACGACCTGCCCAACCCCTCCCTCGACCTCGGCACCTGCCAGCGCCACCTGGACGACCTCAAGGCCCCCGCCGGCGCCACCGACCTGATGCGCGCCGTGCTGCGCGCGGCCCCGCGGGACGCGCTGCGGCTGCAGTTGGAGCTGGTGGCGGACGTCCTGCCGCTGCTGGCCGGGCCGGACACCGCGCCCCCGCCGCCGGGCGCGAAGGGCGGAGCATACCGGTAGCGGGGCCGCCGGGGCGGGACGGACGCGCCCCGGTTTCGCCAGGCCCGCGCGGCACGGCAAGCTCCCCCCATGGCATCCGCATCCCCCTGGCGCGTGCCCGCCTTCCGACGGCTGTACGCCGCCACCGCCGCCGACCAGATCGGCATCCAGGTCGGCCATCTGGCCCTTCCGCTGCTGGCGCTCGGTCTCGGCGCGAGCCCCGGTCAGATCGGCCTGCTGGCGGCGCTCGGCACCTGTGCGTACCTGCTGATCGGACTGCCCTCCGGGGTGTGGGTCGACCGGCTCGGCTGTGTGCCGGTGCTGGTGACCGCCGCCCTGGCGCGGGTCGTGCTGCTCACCGTCGTCCCGCTGGCCTGGTGGTTCGGCATGCTCACCCTTCCGTACCTGTACGCGGCCGTGCTGCTGGCCGGCTGCGCCACCGTCTTCTTCGACGTCGCCTCGCACAGTTGCCTGCCCGCGGTGGTCGGGCGGGAGGCGCTGGTGCGGGCGAACGCGGGCGTCGTCGGCCTGTACGCGGTCGGCAGCGTCGCCGGGCGCGGGGTGGGCGGGCTGCTGGTGGAGGTGCTGACGGCGCCGGTCGCGGTCGCGGCGCAGGCCGTCAGCCACCTCGCCGCGGCCATATCGCTCACCGGCATCCGCGGCGGCACCTCGCGCCGCGCGCGGCCGGCGCCGACGGCCTCCCGCCGGCTGGCCGCCGAGATGCGCGACGGGCTGCGGCACGTGCTGGGCAGCCGCGAACTGCGGCCGCTGGCCCTGGCCGCGGCCTGCACCAACCTCGGGGCGCAGACCGTCAACACCATGGTCCCGGTGCTCTTCGTCCGCCAACTCGGGCTGCCCGCCTGGCTGCTGGGCGTCTACTGGGTGTTCTGCGGCACCGCCACCTTCGTGGGCGCCCGGCTCGCGCGGCCGCTCGCCGCCCGGCGGGGATGCGGGTGGACGCTGGCCATCGCCGGGCTGTGGCTCGCGCCGGCGGCGCTGCTCGTACCGCTGCTGAGCCGGCCGCCGCTGCTGTGCGTGGCGGGGGTCGCGGGGATGGCGCTGGTGTCGGTGAAGACCGGCATCGACAACGTGCTGGGGCTGAGCCTGCGGCAGGGGCTGACGCCGGACGCGCTGCTGGGCCGGATGAACGCCACCTTCCGGTTCCTGCTCATGGGGTCCGTCGCGCTCGGCTCGGCGCTGTCCGGGGTGATCGGCGAGCTGGCGGGCGTACGGGCGGCGCTGTGGACCGGGGCGGTGATCCTGGTGGTGGCGGCGCTGCCGCTGTACTTCTCGCCGGTACGCACCCGCCGCCACCTCCCGGGCGCGCCCGTCCCGGAACCGGACCCGGTCGCCTGACACCGCCCCGCCCCGCCGTCGGCACGCCGCCGCCGCCGGCGCCGGGGGCGGCGCACCCGGTACGCCCCGCGCCCGGGCCCGTACGCCCGCGTCCTACGCCTCCTGCGCCACCAGCTCCCCGCCCTTGCCGCACTGCCCGCCGTCCCCGACCAGGCACACGGTGCCCGCCGCAGCCGGGCCGCCCGCGCCGGCCCCGCCGTCCTCGGCGAACTGCGTCCGGTACAGCTCCTCGTACCGCCCGCCGGCCGCCAGCAGCTCCGCGTGCGTGCCCCGCTCCACGATCCGGCCCTCCTCGACCACCAGGATCTGGTCCGCGGCCCGCACCGTGGACAGCCGGTGCGCGATGACCACCGCCGTGCGCCCGGCCAGCGCCTCCGCCAGCGCCTCCTGCACCGCCGCCTCCGAGGTGGAGTCCAGGTGCGCCGTGGCCTCGTCCAGGACGACCACGCGCGGCTCCGCCAGCAGCAGCCGGGCGATCGTCAGCCGCTGCCGCTCACCGCCCGAGAGCCGGTAGCCGCGCTCGCCGACGACGGTGTCCAGGCCCTCCGGCAGCCCCGCCATCAGCTCGTCCAGCCGCGCCTTGCGCAGTACGTCCCACAGGTCCGCGTCGCTCGCGTCCGGCCGCGCCAGCAGCAGGTTCTCGCGCACCGACTCGTGGAAGAGGTGCCCGTCCTGGGTGACCATGCCCAGCGTCGCCCGCACCGAGGCGGCCGACAGGTCGCGGACGTCCACGCCGCCGAGGCGGACCGTGCCGCCGTCCGTGTCGTACAGCCGCGGGATGAGCTGCGCGATCGTCGACTTGCCCGCGCCCGAGGAGCCGACGAGGGCGACCATCCGCCCGGGCTCCGCGCGGAACGACACCCCGTGCAGCACCTGCGCGCCGGCCTTGGTGTCCAGCACCGCGACCTCCTCCAGCGAGGCCAGCGACACCTTGTCGGCGGCCGGGTAGCCGAAGTCCACGCCGTCGAACTCCACCGCCACCGGCCCCTCCGGCACCTCCCGTGCGTCCGGCCGCTCGGCGACCAGGGGCTTCAGGTCCAGCACCTCGAAGACCCGCTCGAAGCTGACGAGCGCGCTCATCACCTCCACCCGCGCCCCCGCCAGCGAGGTCAGCGGCGCGTACAGGCGGGTGATGAGCAGGGCGAGGGCCACGACGGAGCCGGCGTCGAGGGTGCCGCGCAGCGCGAACCAGCCGCCGAGGCCGTAGACGAGCGCGAGGGCGAGCGCGGAGACGAGGGTGAGGGCGGTGACGAAGAGCGTCTGCACCATCGCGGTACGGATCCCGATGTCCCGCACGCGCGCCGCCCGCTGCCGGAACTCCGCCGACTCCCGCTCGGGCCGTCCGTACAGCTTGACGAGCGTCGCCCCGGCCGCGGAGAACCGCTCGGTCATCTGGGTGCCCATCGCGGCGTTGTGGCCGGCGGCCTCCCGCTGCAGCCGGGCGAGCCGGGCGCCCATGCGGCGCGCGGGCAGCACGAAGACGGGCAGCAGCACGAGCGCGAGGAGGGTGATCTGCCAGGAGAGCCGCAGCATGACGGCGAGCGTGAGCAGCAGCGTGACCAGGTTGCCGACGACGCCGGAGAGGGTGTTGCTGAACGCGCGCTGGGCGCCGAGCACGTCGTTGTTGAGCCGGCTGACGAGGGCGCCGGTGCGGGTGCGGGTGAAGAACGCGACGGGCATGCGCTGCACGTGGTCGTAGACGGCGGTGCGCAGGTGGAGGATGAGCCCTTCGCCGATACGGGCCGAGAGCCAGCGCGACAGCAGTCCGAACCCGGCCTCGCCGACCGCGATGGCGGCGATCAGCAGCGCCAGGGAGACGACCCGGCCCCGGTCGGCGTCGTTGACGATGGCGTCCACGACCTGGCCGGCGAGCAGCGGCGTGGCCACGGCCAGCGCCGCGGTCACCACGCTGAGCAGCAGGAACCATCTCAGCAGCCGCCGGTGCGGCTGGGCGAAGCGCCAGATCCGCCCGAGCCCGGCGCGCGACAGCGGGCGCTTGTCCCGCTGCGCGGTGACCGTGCTGTGCAGCGACTGCCAGGCGGTGGCCTGCATGTCCATCGGGTTCTCCCGTCTCGTGGTGCGCGGCCGGGTGCGGGCGGCCTGCCCCGTAAAGCTAGAACTTCAACCATGGTTCAGTGCAACCGCGGGGGGCCGGAGCCGGCCGGTAGAGTCGGGGTCGGTTCGTGGGGGGCCTCGACTGCAGGGGGGACGCGCATGCGAACGGGAGCGAAAGCCGTCTTATGCCTGGTGCTCGCCGGGATGGCCGCGCTGGCCGTGTTCGGTGTCACCAACATCTACCAGGCGCTCGCCGGCGGGAACGACGGCGACGACGTGCAGACCGGGCCGCCCAGCGCGGCCGAGGTCCGTACCACCGCCCGTGACTTCCTCGCCGCCTGGGCCGACCGCCGCCCTGCCGCCGCCGCCCGGCTCACGGACTACGCCGCCGAGGCGCAGCCGGTGCTCGGGGCGTACTTCACGGACGCCAGGGTGCGCGAGGTCGCGCTGGAGCCGGGGGCGGCGAAGGGGGCGACGGTGCCGTTCTCGGTGTCGGCGCGGGTCGTGGCCGAGGGGCACGCAAAGACGTGGACGTACGACTCCGAGCTGACGGTCGTACGCGGCCGGACGACCGGCGAGCCGCTGGTCGACTGGGAGTCCTCGGTCGTGCATCCGGACCTGGCCGAGAACCACCGCCTGGTGACGCGGGAGGGCGAGACCCCGCAGGTGGTCGCGGTCGGAGCGGACGGCAGGACGCTGAGCGAGGAGGAGTACCCGTCGCTGGGGCCGGTGTTCGCGCAACTGCGCGAGCGGTACGCGGGGAAGCTGCGCGGCGAGCCCGGGATCGAGGTGCTGATCGAGCAGACCGACGGCGCCCAGCGGGTCAGGTCGCTGCTCAGGGTCTCGAAGGGCAGGCCCGCGAAGCTGCCGACGACGCTGGACGCCGGGGTGCAGCGGGCGGCGGAAGAGGCGGTGCGGGACCACCACCGGGCCTCCGTCGTGGCCGTCAGGCCCTCCACCGGCGAGATACTCGCGGTCGCGAACGCGAAGGGCGGAGGGGAGTTCAACAACGCGCTCCAGGGGGCGACGGCGCCCGGCTCCACGTTCAAGATCATCACGTCGGCGGCGCTGCTGGCCGGGGGCGTCACGCCCGAGACGCCGGTGAGCTGCCCCCGTACCTACGCGCACGACCAGGGCATGACCTTCCGCAACGCGGAGGGCGCCGCGAACGAGGACGCCACGTTCGCGCAGGACTTCGCGCAGTCCTGCAACACGGCGTTCGTCTCGCTCAGCGACGAGCTGGCCGACGACGAGCTGGCCGCCACCGCCCGCCGCTGGTTCGGCCTCGGCGACGACGACTGGCAGAGCGGGGTGGCGACCTTCGACGGCGGCGTGCCCGTCGGCGACGGGGACGAGAAGTCCGCGGCGATCATCGGCCAGGGCAGGGTGCAGATGAACCCGCTGACCATGGCGTCCGTCGCCGCCACCGTCCGGTCCGGTGCGTTCCGCCAGCCGGTGCTGCTCCCGCGCTCGTTCAACGACCGCGACCTGGCCACCGCGGAGCCGCTGCCCGCGGGCGTGGCGGCGGACCTGCGCGGGATGATGGAGCTGACGGCCGCCGACGGCACGGCCGCGGGCGTCGGGCTCGGCGCGGGCGCGGGGGCGAAGACCGGCTCGGCGGAGGTCGGCGGGCAGGAGCGGCCGGACAGTTGGTTCACGGCGTACCGCGGCGACGTGGCCGCCGCGGCGGTGGTCCCGGCCGGGGGTCACGGCAGCGACGCGGCGGGGCCGGTGGTCAAGGAGGTGCTGGCGGCGGGCTGAGTCCGCGTGGGCGCGCGGCCCGTACGGGCCGTCCCCGGCGGTGCTGCGCGCCCTGCCCGTGCCCCTGCCCCGCCCGGCGCCCGGTCCGGCCGGTCCGGCGCCGGGGTCTCAGCGGGCCGTCAGCAGGTAGCGGGTGTGGCCGAAGCCGAGCTGGTCGCCGGGGCGGACCGGCGCCTCGCCCGTGAGCCGGCGGCCGTTGATGAACGTCCCGTTCGTCGAACCGAGGTCCCGCAGCAGCCACACCCCACTCGCGCACCGCAGCTCCGCGTGCATCCGCGAGACGGTCTCCTCCATCAGCCGCAGCCCGTTGCGCGGGTCCCGCCCGATGCGCAGCGGGAACGTGCCCGGCGCCGGGAGCATCAGCGGCGGCAGCCGCTCCGCCTGCCACGCCTGCTTCACCCGCACCCCGAGCGACGACGCCTTGGAGACGGTGCCGAGGATCGCCCGCGTCAACCGCCCCTCGCGCGGCGGCAGATCGGCGGTCAGCGCCGCCAACTGCTCGTGGGAGTGGGCGGCGAGGGCCAGCTCCAGCCGGGCCAGGAACGTGTCCTGCGACAGCCTGCCCTCGGCCGCGCCGTCGCGCAGCAACTCGATCGCACTGTCCCGCTCCTCGTCGGAGACGCGCGGGGTCCCCGCCGGGTACACGGGGAAGGCGGAAGACGTGGGGTGGTCGGAGCCGGACACCTTCGAATTGTCGGACCGGGCGGCGGTGGGTGTCCAGTACGCTTCCGTTCCCGTACGCACCCGTGACAAATGATCGACACACCGGCCCCACCCGTGCGGCTCTTGTGAGCTGACGACCGCTCAGCAGCAGTTCAGCCCCGGCCCGCTTCCCCGGTCACGACGAAGTCGCGGTCCGCCACCGACGTGCCCTCCCGCGAGCCCCGCAGGATCCAGTAGCCGGCCGTCTCCAGGGGCTCGCCCGCGCGGAACGTGGCGACGACCAGGTCGTCGTACCCGTCCGTGTCGAGGTCGGCGAGGTGGAGCTGCCAGCCGAAGAAGTGGTCCGCGTTCGGGCGCCCTCTGCGCTCCGCCCCCAGGTCCTGCGGCACGACGTCCTGCGCGCCCGCCGCGTCGAGACCGTCGGCGCCGCCCACGGCGACCGTGACCTCACCCTCCCCGCCGCTCCTGGAGTGGGACGTGGCGAGGTCGTCCGTCCCGTCGCCGTTCACGTCGCCGACGACGTACCCCAGGTCGACCTCACGACCCAGCTCGGTACTCTCCCGGCCCGCCCCCGGTCCCGCCGGGCTGCCGTAGAAGACGGCGGCGCCGTCCTCGTCGTCATGCCGGGCGACGATGTCGTCCGTCCCGTCGTCGTCGAAGTCGCCGGCCGCCAGCGGAGCGGCGCCGTCGCCGCGCCCCGGCGACCCGGAGGTGAGGCCCGGCACGGCGCCGGCGGGCCGCAGTCCGCCGGGTGTGCCGCGGTAGAACACGGCGTCGAGTACGCCGTCCGGCATGTCCTCCTCGAAGCGCACGTCCTCCTCGCCGTACGTGGCCTTGGTGACCAGGTCGTCCCGGCCGTCGCCGTCGAAGTCGCCGACGAGCGCTCCGTTGACCGACGCCCAGCCGTCGAAGCCCACGTCCAGCTCCGCCGCCGAGCGCGGCCTCGCGCCGGCGCGGGTCAGCGGGCCGCGCAGCACGGTGGCGGGCTGGGCGTGGCGTCTGTAGTCGCCTCCGGAGACGGCGAGGGTCAGCAGATCGAGGGCGCCGTCGCCGTCGAAGTCGCCGACGCCGGCGGCCGGGTCGGTGCCCGGGGGCAGGTCGGTCGCGGCCGACGGGCCTTCGGGCCCGCCCCAGAGGATGCGCTGCCGCCCGGAGTCGGAGCCGTCCGGGCCCCGTACGCCGCGGACGAGGACGTCGGCGTACCCGTCGTCGTCGAGGTCGCCGGTGAGCTGGAGGGAGTAGTCGTGACCCACGGGCACCTGCGGCAGCGGGCCGTGCGGCGGGTAGCAGCCGCTGAGCGGGAAGGCGACCGCCGGGTCCGGGCCGCCGTCCGCGGCGCGGAGCACGAAGCGGTTGTTCCGGAACGGCCTGCCCGGGCGGTTGGGGCTCCGGTACCAGCCGTTGAGCACAGCGTCGGCATGCCCGTCTCCGTCCACGTCGTCCCTGTTGACCCGTTCGCCGGCCCGGTCGGGGGCGCGGCCGGGCCGGTCGGACGCGAACGTGCAGGCGGCAGACGTACGGTCCTGGTCCCCACCGTCGTTCCCGTCCCCGCAGCCCGCGGCCAGCAGCGCGGCCGGAAGCAGGAGCGCGGCGAGGCGCCGTCCCGGCAGTAAGTGCACGTACATGGCACACGAGTCTGCGGCGTGCAGTGCACGGACCCATCACGTTCCGATCAGGGCTGTGTTCCGTTCCCGTACGCGCGAACGCGCGCTCCGCTCAGTGCTCCACGGCCAGCCGGATCCCCAGCGCCACGAGCACCGTGCCGGACACCTGCTCCAGCCGCTTGCGCACGCCCGCCCGCGACAGCAGGCCCTTCATCCGCCCCACGAACCACACGTACACCGCGTACCAGCCGACCTCGTACACCGCCCACAGCGCCGCGAACGCCACCGTCGTCGCCAACTGCGGCGCGGACGCGGGCACGAACTGCGGCAGGAACGACATCGCGAAGACGCCCACCTTCGGGTTGGCCAGGTTCAGCAGCAGGCCCGAGCGGTACGCGCGCCACGACGTGACCTCCGCGCCCGGCCGGTCCGCGAACTCCGCCGCCGCCCCCCGCCGCGCCGCGCGCAGCGCCTGCACCCCGAACCAGACCAGCACCGCCGCGCCGACCCAGCGCATCACGTCGTACGCCACCTGCGAGGCCGCGAGCAGCGCCGTGAGGCCGAACGCGGCGACCGTGCCCCACAGGAAGACGCCCGTCTCGTTGCCGAGGACGGTCATCATCCCGGCGCGGCGGCTGTGCATCGAGTTGCGGATGATCAGGACCGTGCTGGGCCCCGGGGTGGCGGCGATCAGCGTGCAGGCCCCGAGGAAGGCGAGGAGAGTCGCGAGCATGCGCGCCATCCTGGGCCGGGGACAAGCGGAGGCGCCATCGAATTATCGCAACCATTCCGGCATGGACAGCGCCCCGTGCGACCCAGCAGGCTGGTGCGCGTGGACTCACCGGTAACGACCGTCATGATGCCCGTCGTCCTCGCCGTCATCATGTACGGCCTCGGCCTGGGCCTCACGCTCGCCGACTTCCGGCGGGTCAAGCACCACCCCCGGGCCGTCGCCGTCGCGCTGGTCTGCCAGGTGCTGCTGCTGCCCGCCGCCTGCTTCGGGCTGGTGCTCGCCTTCGACCTGGCGCCCGCGTACGCGGTGGGGATGATGCTGCTGGCCGCTTCGCCGGGCGGGGCCATCGCCAACTACTACAGCCGGCTCTTCGGCGGCGACGTGGCCCTCAACATCACGCTCACCGCCGTCAACTCCGCGCTCTCGCTCTTCTCCCTGCCGCTGATCGTCAACTTCTCGCTGGAGTACTTCGACGTCGGCCGCGACGACCTGGGCCTGAACTACGACAAGATCCTCCAGGTGTTCGCGATCGTGCTGATCCCCGTCGGGCTCGGCATGCTCACCCGGGCCAAGGCCCCGCGGGTCCGGGAGCGCATCGACCGGCCGGTGCGGGTGGCGTCCCTCTTCGGGCTCTTCCTGGTGATCGTCGGCGTGGCCGTGGCCGAACGGGACCGGATCACCGACTCGTTCGTGGACCTCGGGCCGATCACCTTCCTGTTCACGCTGATCTCGCTGGCCGTCGGCTACGGGGCCACCCGGCTGGTGCGCGCCGCGCACCCGCAGGCCGTGGCGTGCTGCTTCGAGATCGGCATGCACAACGTGGGCCTGGCCATGACCATCGCGATCAGCCCGACGCTGCTGGACAGCACCGCGATGGGCATGCCCGGCGCGGTGTACGCCGTCCTCAGCTACGTCGCCGCCACCGCCGCGGGCTACGCGCTGCGGGCGATCAGCCCGGACGGCGCCGCACGTCGTCCGGGCCCCACTCCCGCACCGAGCGGTGACCCGACAGTCCGAGGGTGAGGTCGAGGTCGGCGAGGAGGCTGCGCAGCACGTGCGTGACGCCCTCCTCGCCGCCGTGGGCGAGGCCGTAGGCGTACGGCCTGCCGTACAGCACCGCCCGCGCGCCCAGCGCGAGGGCCTTGAGGACGTCGGCCCCGGTCCGTACGCCCGAGTCGAAGAGCACCTCGACGCGGTCGCCGACCGCCTCGGCGACCTCCGGCAGCATGTCGAGCGCCGCGACGGCGCCGTCGACCTGCCGGCCGCCGTGGTTGGAGACGACGACGCCGTCCAGCCCCGCGTCCGCGGCCCGGCGGGCGTCGTCCGGGTGCTGGATGCCCTTGAGGAGGATCGGCCCGTCCCAGTGCTCCCGCAGGAACGGCAGCCGGTCCCACGTCCGGTCCGTCCCCGTGAACATCGGCACCCACCGCAGCACCGCCGCCCCGAGGTCCTCCTCCGGCGGCTTCGCGAGGCCCGCGCGGAAGGCCGGGTCGGAGAAGGCCACGGCGGTGCCGACGCCGCGGATGAACGGCAGGTACGCGGTGTCGAGGTCGTGCGGGCGCCAGGCCAGGGTCCAGGTGTCGAGGGTGACGACGAGGGCGGTGAAGCCCGCGGCGCGGGCGCGCGCCAGGATGCTGGCGCACACCTCGTCGTCGTTCGGCCAGTACAACTGGTACCAGCGCGGGCCCGCGCCGCTCGCCTCCGCGACCTCCTCGATGGAGTACGAGGAGGCCGTGGACATCACCATCGGGATCCCGAGGGCGGCGGCGGCGCGGGCCGTGGCCAGTTCGCCGTCGGGGTGCAGGATCGACTGCACCCCGACGGGCGCCAGCAGCACGGGCGCGGGGAGGGCGGAGCCCAGCACGGTGGTGGCCGGGCTCCGCTCGGTGGCGCCGGTCAGCATGCGCGGGACGAGGCGGACCCGGTCGAACGCCTCCCGGTTGGCCCGGGCGGTGGCGCCCGAGCCGGCCGCGCCCGCGACGTACCAGAACGGACCGTCCGCCAGCCGCTCGCGCGCGGACTGCTCCAGCGCCGTGGGGTCGGTGGTGAACGGCGGCAGCGTGTCCGCCAGTCCGTTCAGATAGATCTCGTTCTGGTAGTTGCCGAACGGCAGGTTCATCGGCGGCTCCCTTCGACCAACGGAGAGTCTGCGGGAACCGGCGGCGGAACGCTACCCGTGGGTACCGGCCGCGTGTCCTCCTTCTCCAGGTCGGGCAGCCAGCGCAGTGCCTTCGGGAAGTGCCAGTTGCGCTCGCCGAGCAGCGACATGACCGCGGGCAGCAGCACGCCGCGGATGATCGTCGCGTCGATCAGCACCGCCGTGGCCAGCCCCACGCCCATCTGCTTCATGGACTGCATGGACAGCGTCCCGAAGATCGAGAACACCGCGACCATGATGACGGCCGCGCTGGTCACCACGCCCGCGGTGGTGATCACACCGTGCGAGATGGCGTCCGCGGTGTTCCGCCCCTGCGCCCGCGCCTCCTTGATGCGGGAGACCACGAACACGTGGTAGTCCATGCTCAGCCCGAAGAGGATGACGAAGAGGAACAGGGGCAGCCAGGCGACGATCGCCCCGACGCCCTCGGCGCCGACGAGACCCGCGCCCCAGCCGTGCTGGAAGACCATCGTCAGCACGCCGTACGCCGCGCCCACCGACAGCAGGTTGAGCAGGATCGAGGTGATCGCGATCGTCAGCGACCGGAAGGCCATCAGCATCAGCACGAAGGCGAAGGCCACCACGAAGAGGAAGACCGGCACCACCGCGCCGACGAGCTGGTCGTTGAAGTCCTTGCTTCCCGCGACCTGGCCGCCGACCGGCGCCTCGACGCCGTCCACCGCCTCCAGCGTCACCGGCCGGATGTCGTCGCGCAGCAGGGCCAGGCTCTTCTCCGCCTTGTCCTGGTCGGAGCCGCCGACGAGGGGCACCTCGATGATGGCCACGTTCCTGTCGTCGTAGACCTGGACGTCGATCGGGCCCTTGGACGCGCCCGTGTCCAGCGCCTGCTCCTCGAAGTCGACGATGGCCCTGCGGACCTCGGGCGCGTTGATGTCGTCGGCCTTGACGACCACCTCGGCGGGGTCGGAGCCGCCGGGGAACGCCTCGTTGATCCGGTCGTAGGTCTGCACGATCGGCAGCGAGTCGCCGAACTCCTGGTCCAGCGTGAGGTTCGCGGTGTTCATGCCCACCGCCGGCAGGGCGATCGCCGCCAGCGCGCCGGTGGCCACGACCACCGCCGCCTTCGGCCGGCGCAGCACCCGCGTCAGCACGGCCCGCCACACCCGGCTCTCCCCGCCGGCGTTGGAGCGGCCGCGCTTGAGCCGGGCCAGGAACGGCACCCTGCCCTTCTCGACCCGCTCGCCGAGCAGCGACAGCATCGCCGGCAGCACGGTCACCGAGCCGACCATCGCCACCGCGACCACCATCAGCGACGCCACGCCCATCGCCTCGAAGTCGGCGAGGCCGGTGAAGAGCATGCCGCACATCGCGACGATGACGGTGATGCCGGAGACCAGCACCGCGCGCCCGGAGGTGGCGGCGGCGATCTCCAGCGCCGTTCGCGCGTCCCGGCCCTTCTCCCGCTCCTCGCGCTCGCGGCGCAGGTAGAACAGGCAGTAGTCGACGCCGACGGCCAGACCCACCAGCAGCATCACCGAGTCGGCGACGTCGCTCATCGGCTGGACGTGGCTGACCACGCCCATCAGGCCCATCGTCGCCACGATCGCCGTCATCGCCAGCACCACCGGCAGCAGCGCGGCCACGAACGCGCCGAAGACGATCAGCAGGATGCCGAAGGCGATCGGCACCGCCGAGTACTCGGCCTTCTTGAAGTCCTCGCCGAAGGCGTCGTCGAAGGTCTTCTCCATGCTGGCGCCGCCGATCTCCTCGATCAGCAGCCCCTGCGACTCGTGCTTCTCCTGGACCTTCGCGACCGCGTCGGTCACCGGCTCCACCCGGTCCGCGGCGGTCTCCGGGTCGCCCTTCATCCGGAACTGGACCAGCGCGGAGCGCCCGTCCTCGGAGATCGTGTCGCTGTCGTAGGGCGAGACGACGTCCGTCACCTCGCCGGTGTCCTGCACGGCCCGTACGACGTCGTCGACGGCCGTACGGAACTCGGCCGCCGACGCCTTCGGGGCGCCCTGCTGCGACTGGACGAGCACGCTCTCCCCGACCGGCTCGTCCACGCCCGCGTCTTCGAGGATCTTCGCGGACCGCCCGGTCTCGCCCGGGACCTCCTCGCTGTCGCTGACGTCCGCGCGCCCCGCCGCGGAGCCGGCGACGGTCGCCAGCACCACGAACAACACCCAGATACCCACCGCGGCCCAGCGGTGGGTCACGCTCCAGCCGCCGACGGCCGCGGCGACGCCCTGCCGCCGCTTCGTATGCCTCGGCGCCCTCGGTGCCCCCATCGTCGCTCTCCCTCGTGCGCGGCGGCGGCACACTGCCCCCACCTGCCGATACGACGCTAGAGAAGCGCGGACGCGGTCCCCATCGTGCTGGCAGGTGAACCCGGTGGTACTCAGCTCCACCGAAAGAAGGGGGGATAACCCCACCGCGGAGGAGTCATGTCCCTTACACGCATAACGCCGGGGGCCGCTTCGGGCCTTGTCCTCGGGCCCGGAACGGCCCCCGGCGGGGTCTCGGGGGAACGGCTCGCGCTCAGCGAGCCACGAGCAGCCCCCGGTTGCGCAGCACCCGGCGCTCCAGCGGGCCGAACACCAGGAGTTCGATGGCGACACCGACGATGAGGATCAGCAGGATCGCGTTGAGCACGATCGCCATGTCCTGGTAGCCGCGGCCGGTCTCCAGCAACTGGCCCAGGCCCACGCCGAGGTCGGGGGAGGTGGCGATGATCTCCGCGGCCATCAGCGAGCGCCAGGAGAACGCCCAGCCCTGCTTGAGCCCGGCGAGATAGCCGGGCAGCGCGGCGGGCAGCAGGACGTGCCGTACGCCGTGCAGGCCGGTGGCGCCGATGACCTGGCCGGCGCGGAGGTAGAGCGGTGGGATCTGGCCGATGCCGGCGACCAGCCCGTTGGCGATCGACGGGACGGCGCCGAGCAGCACCACCGCGTAGATCATCGACGGGGTGAGGCCGAACCAGATGATCGCGGCGGGCACCCAGGCCACCGACGGCAGCGACTGCAGCCCGGTGAGGATCGGGCCGATCGCCGCGCGGACGAACGGCACCTTGGCGACGATCAGTCCGAGCGGGGTGCCGATGGCGATGGCGATGAGGAAGCCGAGCACGCCGCGGGACAGGCTCGTCCAGATGACGTCGAACAGCGTGCCCTCGTACCACTGGTCGGCGAGCGCGTCCCAGACCTGGCCCGGGCCCGGCAACTGGTAGTCGGGCTTGACCTCCAGCACGTACAGCAACTGCCAGACGGCGACCACGAGGGCGATCGCGACGATCGGCGGGAGCACCCTGTGCAGCAGCACCTGGCGCAGCGGGGTGCGCGAGGCGGTGCGCGTGTCGAGGGCGTCGAGGCCGGCTTCGAGCCCGGCGAGGCCGGCGGCGGAGTCCCCGTTCTTCGCGCCGGACCCGGCGGCGGTGCCGGTGGTGTCAGTGCTTGCCATGGCGGCGGATCTCCCCTCGCAGCTCTTCGGTGATCTCCAGCGAGAGGCCTGCCACGTCGGTGTCCTCGATCCGGCGCGGCTGGGGGATGTCGATGGTCCACTCCCGGGCGATGCGGCCGGGGCGGGAGGACATGAGGATGACGCGCTGGGCGAGCTTGACGGCCTCGCGCACGTTGTGGGTGACGAAGAGCACGGAGACCTGCGTCTCCGTCCAGATGCGGGTCAGCTCGTCGTGCAGGACGTCGCGGGTGATGGCGTCGAGCGCGGCGAACGGCTCGTCCATCAGCAGCAGCCTGCTGTCCTGGGCGAGCGAGCGGGCCAGCGCGACGCGCTGGCGCATGCCGCCGGACAGCTCGTGCACCCGCTTGCCGTACGCGCCGCCCAGCCGGACGAGTTCGAGCAGCCGCTCCGCCTCGCCGCGGCGCTCGGCCTTGGGCAGGCCGCGCATCCTCAGGGCCAGCTCGATGTTCCTGCCCGCGGTCAGCCACGGGAAGAGCGCGTGCTCCTGGAACATCAGCGCCGGGCGCTGGCCGCCGGATATCTCGATGGTCCCGGCGCTCGGCGCGTCGAGGCCGGCGACCAGGTTGAGCAGGGTGGACTTGCCGCAGCCGGACGCGCCGAGCAGCGTGACGAACTCGCCGGGCGCGACGTCGACGGTGACGTCGTCGAGGGCCAGCAGCCCGGCGCCGGGGCGGCCGAAGGTCTTGGACACGTGCGTGATGCGGGCGGCGGGCCCGTCCCCGGCCTGCGCGGAGCCGGCCGGGGCGTCGTCGGTGATGGCGGTGGACATGTTGTGCACCTCCCGGAGGTGAGGCGGGCAGAGCTACTCGACGCCGAGCCCGGCGTCGTCGACGGCGGGCCGGCCCTCGCTCTCGAGCACCTTGTTGAGGATGGACAGGTCGTAGATGCCGTCGGTCTTCGCCTCGTCGAGGAGGCCGGACGCGACGCTGTGGTCGGCCTGCTCGCCGAGGGTGGAGGCGAGCGGGTCGTCGGTGACCTCGATCTCGCCGAAGGCGCGGTCGATCACGTCGGCGGGCAGCGGCTTGCCCGCGTACTCCTCGATCCCCGCGTTGACCAGGTCCTCGGCCTCGTCGGGGTGGTCCTTGATCCAGGCGTTGGTCTTCACCGAGCCGCGGACGACGGCCTCGACCACGTCGGGGTGCTCCTCGAGGAACGTCTGCGAGACGATCAGGTGCGTGGTGACGAACTTGCCGCCCTCCCACAGCTCCTTCTCGTTCAGCAGCACCTCGCCGCCCTTGGCGACGAGGTTGGAGGCGGTGGGCTCCGGCACCCAGGCGCCGTCGAGGCCGCCCTGCTGGAAGGTGGTCGGGATCTCCTTGTTGTCCTGGCGGATCACGGAGACGTCGCCCTTGCCCGACTGCGGGTCGACCTCCAGGCCCTCGCCGGCCAGGTAGTTGAGCAGGGCCACGTCCTGGGTGTTGCCGATCTGCGGGGTGGCGATCCGGGCGCCCTCCAGGTCGTCCAGGGACGTGACCTCGTCGGGGTTGACGACCAGCGAGGCGCCGCCGGAGGTGGCGCCCGCGACGATGCGCAGGTTGCGGCCGTCCGCCTGGGTGTAGCCGTTGATGGCGGGGGAGGGGCCGATCCAGGTCATGTCGACGGAGCCGGCGTTGAGCGCCTCGATGGCGGACGGGCCGGCGTTGAACACCTGCGGCCTGACGGCGGTGCCGCCCAGCTCCTTCGTGATCAGGCCCTCGTCGCCGAGGCCGACCAGGGGGGTCGCGTGGGTCACGTTGCCGAAGAAGCCGATGTTGATCTCGTCGAGGCCGCCGACCTTCTCGCCCTGGGCGGCGGGGGCCGCGTCGTCGCCCTCGTCGTCGCTGTCGGAGCCGTAACCGCAGGCGGTCAGGGCGAGCAGGGGCAGGGCGGCGGTGCCGGCGAGCAGGCGTATGGCCGCGCGGCGGCGGCGTGGTGCAGACACGGGAGGGTCATCCTCTCGGGGTGTTCCGGGTATCGGCATCGTCTTTCCGAGTATCCCTATTGACTTAGTAGGGATAAGCCCATCGGGGCGGCTCGGTCAAGGGGGTGCTTGAGGCGTGGACGAACGGCCCGGCATGCGGGCAGTGTTTTCGTGTGCCTTTGCACACCTTTGTGCAGGTGAGGTGGAGGTGAGGCGTTACGGGAGCGTGACCGGCAGCCCGGCCGCCCGCCACGCCTGGAAGCCGCCGATCAGGTCCGTCGCCCGGGCCAGCCCGAGCGACCTGAGGGAGGCGGCGGCCAGCGACGAGGCGTATCCCTCGTCACACATGACGATCCAGTGCACCTGAGTGCCGGTGGCCTCGGCCACCGCGGCGCCGCTGGTGGGATCGCAGCGCCACTCCAGGTGGTTGCGCTCCACCAGCAGCGCGCCGGGCACGGTGCCCGAGGCGCGCCGCTGGAACTCGGGCCGGGTGTCCACGAGCACGGCACCTTCGGCGAGGGCGGCGTACGCCTGCCGGGGGGTGACGCGGTCCAGCGTGGCGCGTACGGCGGCGAGCGCGCCGTCGATGCCGGGGGCGTCGGGAGTGCCGGGGGCGGCGCCCATCAGTCCGTCACCGGGTCGGTACGGACCGGCCGCAGGCCGCCGCCGGGCAGCTCCGCGTAGAACGACATGGCCGACAGCGCCGGCGTGTAGGCGTGGATGCTGACGGCCGGCGCGGTCCCCGCGTTGGCCACCTCGTGGACGTACCGCGACCCGAACGCGCGCAGCCCGCCCGCGGTCAGCTCCCGCGCCCGCGGCGCGCCGCGCAGCGCCGGGAAGGTGCGCTCGGTGAGCACCCCCGCGACGACCGTGAACGCGCCCGCTGCACCGCCGTGGTCGTGGATCTCGGTGCCCTGCCCCGGCAGCCAGGTGAGCAGCCACACCTCGTGGCCGCCGGCCGCCTCCAGGCGGGTGTGGAAGCGGGCAGCGGCGTCGAAGCGGACGGCCGGGCGCCAGCGGTCGGGCCGGCCGGCGAGGTCGCGGACGATCGCGCGGAGGGCGGCGGGGGACAGGCCCGCCGGTGCGGCGGGGGGTGCGGCGGGGGAGAGCGCCGGTGGCGTGGACATGGGAGCCTCGTTCCGGGAATTCGTACGAGCGGGCTGAATTTCCGGGTGCGCGTGCACCCGTGGGAAAAGCACCCGCGGCGTACGCCCGGGTGCGGCCGTCCGAGGACGGCCGCACGGACACAACGCGCTCGCGACACGCACCAGATCCACGTGGTGACGTGCGAAGAGTCGCTGGTCGATGGGCATGGACCGGACGATTGCAGAATTCCCCGCGACATGCAATTCCTTTGCCCCCGAAGGGAATTGACAACATAATTCCGCAACATTGTGAAGGGTTTGTTAAAAGATTCCGTGACGGCCCGGCAACCTTCCGGACGCCGGTGGCGACCTCCCAGCGAACGCCCCCCACAGAAAGGGAAGGTTCCATGGCACGGAAGCACGGGAAGCGCGGCACGGTGAAGCGCGCGCTCATCGGCGCGGTGAGCGCCGTGGCCCTCGGCGCCGGGGCACTCGCCACCTCGCTGGCCTCGCCGGCGTCGGCCGCCGACTGGCCCACGCCCAGCGGCCAGGAGGGTGTCAGCGAGACACGGGTCGTCAGCGGCGAGTTCGACGGCGGTATGAAGCGCTTCTACGGCGAGGGCGACCTCGGCGGCGGCGGGCAGGGCGAGGACCAGGGCGCCCTCTTCGAGCTGGAGGACGGCGCCACGCTCAAGAACGTCATCCTCGGCTCTCCGGCCGCCGACGGGGTGCACTGCGAGGGCAGTTGCACCCTGGAGAACGTGTGGTGGGAGGACGTCGGCGAGGACGCCGCCACCTTCCGCGGCGGCAACGGCTCCCGCTTCACCGTCACCGGCGGCGGCGCCCGCCGCGCCGAGGACAAGGTGCTGCAGCACAACGGCGGCGGCACGCTGACCGTCAGCGGCTTCGCGGTTGAGGACTTCGGCGCGCTGTACCGCTCCTGCGGCAACTGCTCCAGCCAGTACGAACGCCACGTGGTCCTGAGCGACGTCGAGGTGACCGCGCCCGGCGACCGGCTGGCCGGCATCAACGTCAACTACGGCGACACCGCGGAGTTCAACGACATCACGATCATCGGCGACGACGACCGCGACATCGAGCCCTGCGTGAAGTACGAGGGCAACGACTCCGGCGACGAGCCCGACGAGATCGGCTCCGGCCCGGACGGCACCAACTGCCTCTACGAGGAGTCGGACATCACCTATCAGTGAGCGAAGCGGCGGGGCCCGCGCCTAGGCGGTGAGCGGGAGCCGCTCGCCGGCGCGGGCCTCGTCGTACCGCCGCGCCAGCAGCCGCGCCAGCTCCGGCGCCGCGCCCAGCACCGGCGCGAGCACGTCCGCCCGCGCCTCGGCGGCGCCCCGCACGATGCGGTCGGGCAGGAAGCCGGGGGCGATGACGTACGGCGCCACCGCCACCCGCTCGGCGCCGTCCGCGCGCAGCGCGCGGACGGCGCCGGCGGTGCGGGGTGGTGCCGCGGAGGCGAACGCGGGCCGCACGGCGCACCATCCTGCGGTACGCCGCCACTCCCGCGCGGTCTCGGCGACGCTCGCGATCGCCTCCGGGTCGGAGGAGCCCGCCGCGGCCAGCACGACGCCCGTGCGGGCCCGCTCCGCGGGCAGGTGCAGCCCGGCCTCGGCCATCCGGCGGTCCAGCGCCGCCGTCAGCAGCGCGTCCGGGCCCAGCACGCCGCCCTGCGTCACGCGCAGCCGCGGCAGGGCGGCCCGCACCTCGTCCAGGACGGCGGGGATGTCGGACTTGGCGTGGAAGGCGCGGGCCAGCAGCAGCGGCAGCGCGACGACCTCTCGTACGCCCTCGTCGTACAGCCGCCGCAGCGCCCGCGGCACGGGCGGGGCGCAGTGGTCCAGATAGCAGGTCTCCACCCGCACCCGCGGCCGCGCCGCCGCCACCTGCGCCGCGAGCGCGGTGACGGTGGCGGCGTGCCGCGGGTCGCGGCTGCCGTGGGCGACGATGAGCAGTACGGGATGCATGACTCGCAACGCTAGGACGGTCCGGTTGGGAAACGGTTGGGCCGGGCCGGCGGCCGGGGCCGGCTCAGACGTTGATGCCGCACTCGGTCTTGGCGAAGCCCGCCCAGCGGCCGGCGCGGGCGTCCTCGCCGGGGGCGACCCGGCGGGTGCACGGCGCGCAGCCGATGGAGGGGTAGCCGTCGGCCAGCAGCGGGTTCGTCAGCACGCCGTGCTCGGCGACGTAACTCTGCACGTCGGCCTCCGTCCAGCGGGCGATCGGCGAGACCTTCACCTTGCGGCGCTTGGCGTCCCAGCCGACGACCGGGGTGCCCGCGCGCGTCGGCGACTCGTCGCGGCGCAGGCCCGTGGCCCAGGAGTCGTACGCGGCGAGGCCGTCCTCCAGCGGCTGCATCTTGCGCAGCGCGCAGCACAGGTCGGGGTTGCGCTCGTACAGCCGGGGGCCGTACTCGGCGTCCTGCTCCGCGACCGTCTGCCGGGGCGTGAGCGAGACGACGTTCACGTCCATCACGGCGGCGACCGCGTCGCGGGTGCCGATGGTCTCGGGGAAGTGGTAGCCGGTGTCGAGGAAGAGGACGTCCACGCCCGGCTGGACGCGGGACGCCAGATGCGCGACGACCATGTCCTGCATGGACGAGGTGACACAGAAGCGCTTGCCGAAGGTGTCCGCCGCCCAGCGCAGGATCTCCAGCGCCGGGGCGTCCTCCAGTTCGCGGCCGGCCCGCTCGGCAAGCGCCGCGGTATCCGTATCCGCGTCTTCGATGACCGTCATCGGTGGTGGTTCCCTCCATCGCTGTCGGAGCGCAGGCCGTCGGCCAGCAGTCCGAGGAACGAGAGCTTGAATGCGCGGTTGCAGGACCTGCACTCCCACGTGCCGTGTCCCTCCGCCGAGGGGCGCAGGTCCTCGTCGCCGCAGTACGGGCAGTAGAACGGCGCCGCCCGGCCGCTCACTTGAGGTCCTCCTCGCCGGCGCGCGCGGCCCACTGGGCGAACCGCTCGCCCTCCTCGCGGCCGGCGGCGTAGCGGGTGAGCACGCGCTCGACGTAGTCCGGAAGCTGCTCCGCGGTGACCTTCAGGCCGCGCACCTTGCGGCCGAAGCCCGGGTCCAGGCCGAGGCCGCCACCGAGGTGGACCTGGTAGCCCTCGACCTGCTCGCCGTTCTCGTCGGTGACGAGCTGCCCCTTGAGACCGATGTCCGCCACCTGGATACGGGCGCAGGAGTTCGGGCAGCCGTTGAGGTTGACGGTGATCGGCTCGTCGAAGTCGGGCAGCCGCCGCTCCAGCTCGTCGACGAGCGCCGCGCCGCGGGCCTTCGTCTCGACGATCGCCAGCTTGCAGAACTCGATGCCGGTGCAGGCCATCGTGCCGCGCCGGAACGCCGACGGCTCGACCTGGAGGTCCAGCGCCGCCAGCGCCTCGCGCAGCGGCTCGACCTGGTCCTCCTCGACGTCGAGGATGAGCATCTTCTGTTCGACGGTGGTACGGAGCCGGTCGGACCCGTGCTGGGCCGCCAGCTCGGCGATCTTCGTCAGCGTGCCGCCGTCGACGCGGCCGACGCGGGCGGCGAAGCCCAGGTAGTAGCGGCCGTCGTGCTGCCGGTGCACCCCGATGTGGTCGCGCCAGCGCTCGGCGGGCACCGCGGGCGCGGGGCCGTCGGCGAGGGTGCGCAGCAGGTACTCGTCCTGGAGCACCTGGCGGAACTTTTCCGGGCCCCAGTCCGCGAGCAGGTACTTCAGCCGGGCCCGGTTGCGCAGCCGGCGGTAGCCGTAGTCGCGGAAGATGGCGACGACGCCCTCGAAGACGTCCGGTACGTCCTCCAGCGGCACCCAGGCGCCGAGCCGCTCCCCCAGCCTGGGGTTCGTGGACAGGCCGCCGCCGACCCAGACGTCGAACCCCGGGCCCAGCTCCGGGTGCTCGACGCCGACGAAGGCGACGTCGTTGATCTCGTGCACCACGTCGAGCTGCCGGGAGCCGGAGACGGCGCCCTTGAACTTCCGGGGCAGGTTGGAGTAGGCGGGGTTGCCCACGACGCGCCGCTGGATCTCCTCGATGGCCGGGGTGCCGTCGATGATCTCGTCCGCGGCGATGCCGGCGACGGGAGAGCCGAGGACGACGCGCGGGACGTCGCCGCACGCCTCGGTGGTGGACAGCCCGACCGACTCCAGCCGGCGCCAGATCTCCGGGACGTCCTCGATCCGGATCCAGTGCAACTGGATGTTCTGCCGGTCGGTGAGGTCCGCGGTGCCGCGCGCGAACTCCTGGGAGATCTCGCCGATCGTCCGCAACTGGGTGACCGTCAGCCGGCCGCCGTCGACGCGGACGCGGAGCATGAAGTACTCGTCGTCCAGCTCGTGCGGCTCCAGGACCGCCGTCTTGCCGCCGTCGATGCCGGGCTTGCGCTGGGTGTACAGGCCCCACCACCGCATCCGGCCGCGCAGGTCGGCGGGGTCGATGGAGTCGAAGCCGCGCTTGGAGTAGATCGTCTCAATGCGTGTCCGCACATTGAGACCGTCGTCGTCCTTCTTGACCTGCTCGTTGCCGTTGAGCGGCGTGAAGTGGCCGGCGGCCCACTGGCCTTCGCCGCGGTGGCGACCGGCCTTGCGACGACCGGCCGCGGTGGGGCGCGAGGAGGAGTTAGCCATGACAGGGGTGTCCTTAAGGCAAGCGGAGGAGCCGGCCGCGAGGGCGTACGACCCCGGTTGACCTGCGCAAACGGTTCTTCGGCAGGGCGGCTCTCCGGGGGCGCGCGCGTGCGTCCGCGACGGTGGGGACGGCTGGGCGGCGGCGGGGGTCGGCGGTGCTGTGACTCTCAGCCCGCCGGACAGATGGCGCTGGACATGCGGCCGAGATCGACGTGACGCCGACTCACCAGGGCGACTCCAGCTCGATCCATGGAGAGAGCGTGGCATGGGGTGCCGCGGATCGTCCACAGTCGTCCGCCATGCGGACAGTCCGGTCTTGCTATATGGACATGGAGGTTTACGGGGCTATTTCCGCGCGCCGCCGGGCCGGGTGTCCTCGGTCCGTACGTCGAAGATCCGGAAGCCGCGGCGCCGGTAGTTGTCCAGGGCGTGCGGACCGTCGTCGCTGCAGGTGTGCACCCACACCCGGCGCGTGGGCGCCCGCGCGGGCCACCTGTCGGCCAGGTCCCAGGCGCGCGCCGTGCCCACGGAGAGCAGGTGCCCGCCGATGCGCCGGCCGCGGCAGGCGGGCAGCAGACCGAAGTAGGTGATCTCCACCACCCCGTCCGGCTGCCCCTCGAGCTCCAGATAGCCGGCCGGTGTCCCGCGCTCGTACGCCACCCACGTCTCGGTCCCCGGCTGCTCGACGAAGGCCCGCCAGCGCTCCTCGTCCCACACCAGCCGGTCCGTCCAGGACACGTCGGCGCCGACGGCCCCGTAGAGATACCGGTTGAAGCCCGGGGACGGGATCTCCGCGCGCACGACGGTGAGTTCGCCCGCCGCGACGGCGGCCGGCACGGCCGCCGGGCTGAGATCGTCTCCGGCGGTCTGCTCCAGTGACCAGGTGGTGAGTGCGGTGTTCTCCACGGGGGAATCAGACCACGGCGCCCGCCGTCTTGCGGACCCCGGGTGCGGTGCAGGAATCTGCCTCACGACCCCTTGCCCGCGGGTGGGCCCCGCCCGTAGCTTATGGCAAGCGCTTTCTGTGGCCTTGGCCACTGTCGTAGCACCGCACCAGGAACCACTCGGCACCACCTGGCAACCAGCCCCACCGCACGACCGCAGGACGGCCTTCGGAACAGGCGGTCACGGTCACCGCCCGGACGCCACCCGGGCGGGAGCCGCGAGCCGTTCCCCGGCCGCACAGAACTGCCCCGGCGACGGCCACGTGTTCAACCTCGATTGGATGCATCTCGAGTGACAACGGCACAGGACGACATCAAGGCGCGCGCCGCCGTCCCGACCGCTCACGAGCGGACGGGGCGGCGCGGAGCGCGCCTCGGCAACCAGCTCGCCGCCTTCGGCTCCGCCGTGTGGCGGCCCCTCATCGTGCTCGCCGTGATCGGCCTCGTCTGGTGGTTCGTCACCGCGCGGGAGATGGTCGAGCGCTACCTCGTCCCCACCCCGGGCTCGGTCTTCGAGGTCATGTGGGAAGACCGCTCGATGCTCGCGGAGCACACCTACGTGACGCTGTACGAGACGGTCATCGGCTTCCTGCTCGCGGCCCTCATCGGCATCGCCTCGGCCGTGCTCATCGTCTACTCCAAGACCGCGGAGCGCTCGCTCTACCCGATCATCCTCTTCGCCCAGGTCATCCCGAAGATCGCGATCGCGCCGATCCTCATCGTGTGGTTCGGCACCGGGCTCTCCCCGAAGATCATCCTGGCGGTGCTGATCGCCTTCTTCCCCGTCGTGGTCTCCGGCGTCGCCGGGCTGCGCGACACCGACCCCGAACTGCTGGACCTCTCCGCGACGATGGGCGCCAGCCGGTGGAGCGTCTTCGTCAAGGTGCGGTTCCCCGGCGCGCTCCCGCAGCTCATGGCGGGGCTGAAGGTCGCCGTGACCCTCGCCGTGGTCGGCGCCGTCGTCGGCGAGTTCGTCGGCGCCAGCGAGGGACTCGGCTACATCCTGCTGCTGGCCAGCGGCAACCTGAACTCGGCGCTGCTGTTCGCGGACCTGATCCTCATGTCGGCGATCGGCGTGGTGCTGTTCGTCGTCATCGAGGTCGCCGAGTCCCTGCTCATCCCGTGGCACGCCAGCCGCCGCGAGGGCTCCAGCGTGACCATGGCGACCACCTGAGCCGGAGCTGTGCACGACCGTCTCCCGCCCGTGCGCGTCCCTGACGCCGCGGCCCGTATCCCGCAGTACCGGACCACCCAGGAAGGCAACGACATGAAACGCACCGCGGCGACACTCACCCTGCTGAGCGCGCTGCTCGCGGCCGCCGCCTGCGCCCCCGACACGTCGGACGACGACGACGGCGGCGACTCGGGCGGCGACGGCAACGGCAAGAAGGTCACGCTGACCCTCAACTGGGTGCCGTACGGTGAGCACGCCGCCTTCTACTACGGCGTGGAGAAGGGCTTCTACGCCGACGAGGGCATCGACCTGGAGATCAAGCCCGGCAACGGCTCCGCCGCCACCATCCAGCAGGTCGCGCAGAACCAGACCGACTTCGGCTGGGCCGACACCCCGCCGCTGATGGCCGGCATCGGCGAGGGCATGGGGGTCAAGAGCCTCGGCGTGTACCTCCAGAAGGGCCCGTCCTCCGTCCAGTTCGTCTCCGACGAGAACATCAAGGAGCCGGCCGACCTGGAGGGCAAGACCGTCGCGGGCACGCCGGGCGACGCGATGTACGCCACCTTCCCCGGGTGGCTGGAGGCCAACGACGTCGACCCCTCGAAGGTGAAGGTCGTCAACGTCCAGCCCGCGGACAAGATCTCGCAGCTCGCCGCCGGCAAGGTCGACGCGATCATGGGCTTCTTCCACGACCAGGGCCCCACCATCGAGAACACCACCGGCGAGACGGTCGACTACATCCTCTTCTCCGACTTCGGCATGAACGTCCTCGGCACCGGCATCGTCGCCTCCGACAAGCTGCTGGCCGACGACCCGGAGCTGGCCAAGGCGTTCGTCCGGGCCACCACCAAGTCCTGGGAGGAGGTCGAGGCCAACCAGGAGGAGGCCGTGAAGATCATGTCCGAGGCCGCGACCGAGCCGCCGCCGGACAACGTGCTCGCCAACCAGCTCAAGGACACGCTGCCGCTGCTGGAGGGCGACGGCGGCGCCATCGGCGTCAACTCCGAGGAGTCGTGGCAGGAGACTATCGACCTGCTGTCGGAGGGCGGGATGCTGAAGGAGGCCATGAAGCCCGCCGACTACTGGGACGCGTCGTACGCCGCTAAGGGGTGAGCAGTGCCGCAGCTCGAACAGAAGAAGTCCGCCGCGACCGACGCGGCGGATTCCGCAAGCATCGACATCCGCGATGTGACGTGCACGTTCACGACGAAGCGCAGTCGCACCACGGCGGTCGACGGGGTCTCGATGCGGATCGAGCCCGGTGAGTTCGTCTCCATCCTCGGCCCGTCGGGCTGCGGCAAGTCGACCCTGCTGAAGATGATCGCCGGTCTGGTGCTGCCGACGACGGGCCAGGTCAGCCTGCTGGGCCAGGAGGTGACCCGTCCACAGCGCAACATCGGCTTCGCGTTCCAGCGGGCCGCGCTGCTGCAGTGGCGCGGGGCGCGGAAGAACATCCTGCTCCAGGCCGAGATGCGCGGCATGGACAAGCAGACCGCGGCCCGCCGGGCCGACGAGCTGATCGAGCTGACGGGCCTGACGGGCTTCGAGGACGCCCTGCCGCACGAGCTGTCCGGCGGCATGCAGCAGCGGGTGGCCCTGTGCCGCGCGCTGCTGCACGAGCCGCCGGTGCTGCTCCTCGACGAGCCGTTCGGCGCGCTGGACGCGCTGACGCGGGAGCACCTGAACGTGGAGCTGAACCGCATCTGGCGGGAGACGGGCACGACCATCGTGCTGGTCACCCACTCCATCTCGGAGGCGATCTACCTCGGCACCCGGGTGGAGGTCATGAGCGCCCGCCCGGGCCGGATCGTCGAGACGATGCCGGTGGACCTGCCGCGGACCCGCGACTACGGAAAGGTCATGTCGGCCCCGGAGTTCGAAACCCTGGCGGCCCGCATCCGCGGCCTCCTGGGCGGCGCCCACTAGCCCCCTGCCGGGCGGCGCGGTCGGGTTCGGCGCAGTGTCGCGCGGGACCGCCGGTGCGGGTCACCGGCGGTCCCGCGCCGCGCTCTGCCGCTCCGATGCGCTTCCCCGCCCGGCGTCAGCCGGTGGCGCGGCGCCACTTGCGGAGGCTCACCAGCTCGCGCGGCGGGCTCAGTTTGCTGCCCACCTCGACGTACGACACCTCCGCCGCGTACACGTCGCCCGCCGAGTCGACCGCGATGCTGTGCAGCCAGTTGAAGCTGGCCGGGGACTCGCCGGGGAGGTCCGCGCCGAAGCGGGTGACCTCGCGGCCCGCGGTGTCGAAGACGCGGATCTTGTGGCCGATGCCGGGGACGCCGTGCTGCACCGGGGGCGGGCCCTGTTCGGCGACGTAGAGGCGGGTGTCGGGGCCGGTGCCCGTGGCGCAGACGGCCACGGCCTTGTGCGCGTGCCAGGTGGTGCGGAAGTCGCCGGCGCGGGAGAAGACCTGGACGCGGTGGTTCTCGCGGTCGCAGACGACGACGGTGCCGTCGCCGTCGGCGGCGTCCGCGAGGGTCAGCGCGTGCGGGAGGCTGAAGCTGCCCGGGTCCGTCCCGGGGGTGCCCCAGGAGGCGAGGTGGCGGCCGGCGGCGTCGTAGTGGTGGACACGGGAGTTGCCGTAGCCGTCGCTGACGAAGACGTCGCCCGTGCGCGGGCATATCGCCACGTCCGTGGGGCGGTTGAAGGGCTCGCCGCTCTGGAAGCCGCTGGGCTCGCCGGTGCCGAGGGTCAGCAGGGTGGTGCCCGCGCGATCGGTCTTGGTGATCCTGTTGCCGACGTCGTCGACGAGCCAGAGGTGGTCCTCGTGGTCGACGGTGACCGCGTGCGGGCGGGTGAAGCGGCAGCCGCGCCAGCGCGGCTGGGTGTTGCCGTAGGGGTCCTCGTACAGCTCGGTGCCGAGGTACGGGGTGTCGTTGCCCCACATGTCGACAACGTTGCCGTCCGGGTCGAAGACGAGCACCGGCATGTTGCCGCGGTTGAAGACGTAGACCCGGTCGGCCGAGTCGACGGCCACGGAGGTGGCTTCCCTGAGCCAGATCCCGTGCGGGATCTTCGCCCAGAGGGGGACGGGTTCGTAGACGGTGTCAGCGGTCGCGGGCCCGACGGGCATCGCTTCCTCCCCTGCAGACGCGTGGGCCGGCGATCATAACCCGCGCGGGCGAACTCAGCTCCGGGCGGCCAGGACCGCCGGGGCCGTGGACCGGGGGAGCAGGTCGGCGGGCCGGGTGGGGAGCAGGAGCTGGACGTCGACCTCGTCGGAGAAACGATACGGCCGATGCGCCAGCAGCCCGCCCAGCTTCCGGCGCAGCCGGGACAGCTCCGCGCGTACCGTCACCGTGCGCCCCGGGTCGCCGAAGAGCGCGTCGGCCAGCGCCGTGGAGCTGAACCCGTCGCGGTGCACCGCCAGCAGGTACAGCAACTCCGCGTGCCGCGGGCTCACCTGCTGCGACCAGCGCCCCGCGCCGCCCAGCACCGCCAGGCTCGGCGACGCCGGCCGGGTCAGGTCCAGCACCACCCGGGTCGGCGCCGCCGCGGTCCCCTCCGGCTCGACCCGTACCAGCCACCCACCGCCCGGCAGCGGCTCCAGCGCACACCGCCCGAGACCCGGCAGCACGCACGGGCCCGCCGCCGGCGACTTCGGCAGCGCCACCCGCTCCGGCGGCACCATCCCGGTGGCCGCCGCCGCCCAGCCGTGCTCGTCCACGGCCAGCACCCGGCCGCCGACACCCGCGAGGACGGGCGCGGCGACGGCCCGCAGCCGCTCCATCGCCGTCCAGTGCCGGTCCCGCAGCTCGCCCTCCGCGACCCGGCCGACGGCGGTGACGAACGCCAGCGACATCGTCGGCATCGTGCGCGCCGGGCCGGTCACGTTGACCACGCCGAGCAGCCGCCCGTCGCGCGGGTCCGTCAGCGGCGCGGCGGCGCAGCTCCACCGGCGGCAGGTGCGCAGGAAGTGCTCGTCGCCGTAGACGCCCACGGGGTGGCCCGTCGCCAGCGCGGTGCCGATGCCGTTGGTGCCGACGGAGTCCTCGCTCCAACTCGCGCCCTCCGCCAGCCCGATGCGGCTCACCGCCTTGAGCATCGCGCGCTCCCCGTCCCGCCACAGCACCACGCCGTCGGCGTCGGTGACCACGACGACGTGCTCGGGCACGGTGTCCTCGGCCGGGATCAGCCCGTCGCGCAGCACCTCGCGCAGGGCGCCTACACCCGCCGTACGCCGCCGCCACTCCAGCTCCGCCACGCCCACCTGGCGCCGCGGCCGGCCGCACTCGCGGTCCAGGCCGCTCTCCTCCGCGCGGCGCCACGAGTCGCCGATCACCTCGCGCGGCCGGTCGGCGGCCGCCGGCAGCTTCGGCAGGGGGAGCGCGTACGCCTCGGTGGCACGCCCGTCCGTACGCCCGCCCGCGCGGCCGCTCGCCGAGCCGCCCGCCGGCCCGCCCGCACCGGTCAGCGCACGGCCCCAGCCGGCCCGGGGGCCACGCACCCGGCTCCGCTGCCGGGGCCCCCGCCCGCCGCCGCCCGTATCCGTACTCTCCGGCACAACACTCCCCGCCGGCCCGCCCGTTCGGCCGGCCTGGGGTCAATGGTGCCCGGGTCACCGCCCCTCCGCCCACCTCTTGGACCAAACCGATCACGCAGCATTTCTACGTTGCAACGGTGTGCAACCTTTGCGTGCGCGCGTGCGCGAGGAGTTGAGTGGCCCGGGGTTGACGAGCGGAGGGGGTGCCGAGTCGGCGCGGCACCGCTTTCCGACGCCCTGCCACAGCGGAAGGCCACCTCTCCACCCTGCGGGAGGGGCCTTCCGCTGTCGATCCCCGCGCCCGCCGGACAGGTCCTAGCCCGCCACCGGCCGGGCCCGGTCGACCACCGCGCGCAGGTCGGGCCCGTGCGGCAGCGTCCCCAGCGCCGCGCCCCACTCGCCGCCCAGCCGCGAGGCGCAGAAGGCGTCAGCCACTGCCGCCGGCGCGTACCGTACGAGCAGCGCCCCCTGCAGCACCAGCGCCAGCCGCTCCGCCAGCCGGCGCGCCCGGGTCTCGACTCCCTCCAGGTCGGACAGCTCCGTCAGCAGGGCCTTGACCGCCCGGTCCAGCCGGTGGTCCGCGCCGCGCGCCCGGCCGATCTCGGTGAGCACGGCGTCCACCGCCCGCGGCTCCCGCCGCAGCGCCCGCAGCAGGTCGAGCGCCTGTACGTTGCCGGAGCCCTCCCAGATCGAGTTCAGCGGGGCCTCGCGCAGCAGCCGCGGCATCCCCGACTCCTCCACGTACCCGTTGCCGCCCAGGCACTCCAGCGCCTCGGCCGTCACCGGCGTACACCGCTTGGTCACCCAGTACTTCGCCGCCGGCAGCGCCAGCCGCAGGAAGGCCCGCTCCTCGTCGGTGTCCGCGTCGTACGCCGCCGCCAGCCGCAGCGCCAGCGCCGTCGCCGCCTCCGACTCCAGCGCCAGGTCGGCCAGGACGTTGCGCATCAGCGGCTTGTCGGCGAGCACCCCGCCGAACGCCGCGCGGTACGTGCAGTGGTGCACCGCCTGCGCGACCGCCTGCCGCATCACGGCCGCCGCGGCCGTCGCGCAGTCGACCCGGGTGGCGGCGACCATCTCGATGATCGCCGGGATGCCGCGGCCCTCGTCGCCGACCCGCCAGGCGAGCGTCGTGCCGTCGAACTCGACCTCCGCGGAGGCGTTCGAACGGTTGCCGAGCTTGTCCTTCAGCCGCTGCAGCAGGAAGGTGTTGCGGCTGCCGTCCGGCAGCACCCGCGGCAGCAGGAAGCAGGTCGGCCCGCCGGGCCCGGCGCCGGCCGGCCCGGCCGGCGCCTGCGCGAGCACCAGGAAGGCGTCCGACATCGGCGCCGAGCAGAACCACTTGTGGCCCGTCAGCGCGTAGGCGCCGTCCCCGGCCGGCTCCGCGCGCGTGGTGTTCGCCCGTACGTCCGAGCCGCCCTGCTTCTCCGTCATCCCCATCCCGGCGATCGCCCCCGCCTTCCCGGCGACGGGCGCCAGGCCCGGTTCGTACACCCGCGAGGTCAGGAGCGGCTCCCACACGGCGGCCAGCTCCGGCTGGGCGCGCAGCGCGGGCACCGCGGCGTGCGTCATCGACAGCGGGCAGCCGTGCCCCGCCTCGGCCTGCGTCCACACCAGGAACCCCGCGGCCCGCCGCACGTGCCCGTCCGGCCGGTCCCAGGCGTCGGTCAGCCCGGCGGCCACGCCGCGCTCCAGCAGCCGGTGCCAGGAGGGGTGGAAGGCGACCTCGTCGATTCGGTGGCCGTAGCGGTCGTGGGTGTGCAGGACCGGCGGCGAGGCGTTCGCCTCGACGCCCCACCGCTGCGCCTCGGCGGACCCCGCCGCCAGACCGAGGGCGGTCAGCTCCGCGTGCGCCTCGGCGCGCCGCTCGGGCGCGACGTACCGCTCGACCGCCTCCGTGAGGGCCGCGTCCGCGGCGTAGACGTCGTAGCCGACCAGGGGCGGTGCCTGATTTGTCACCGAATGAGTAACTGCTGCCATGACAGCTACGGTAGGCAGGTGGGAGCAGAACGGGAAACGGGTGCGGAACAGGACGGACGCGGCGGCCCCCGCGGCCGGCTGCGCCGGGCCCGCGCCGTGTACCAGAACCTCCCCAAGCGCCGGGTGGCCTGGCTGCTGCTGAAGGACACCGTCGACACCTGCATGCAGCACCGCGTGATCGGCCTCGCCGCCGAGGCCGCGTTCTTCAGCCTCCTGTCGCTGCCGCCGCTGCTCCTCGGCCTCCTCGGCCTGCTGGGCTACTTCGACCAGTGGCTCATCGACATCGAGACGATCCGGGGCAACATCATCGACGCCTCCGACACGGTCCTTACGGCCAAGGGCGTCGACCAGATCGTCCGCCCGCTGATCGACGACGTCACCCGCGGGGGGCGCCCCGACCTCATCTCGTTCGGCTTCGCGCTCGCGCTGTGGTCGGGCTCGCGCGCCGTGAACGTCTTCATCGACACCATCACCATCATGTACGGGCTCGAAGGCCACCGCGGCATCGTCAGGACCCGGCTGCTGGCGTTCGGGCTGTACCTCGTGGCGCTGGTCATCGGCGTGGTCGCGCTGCCGCTGACGGTGGCGGGGCCGGACGCGGTGGTGCAGTTGCTGCCGTGGAGCGAGACGGCCGTCCGGGTGCTGTACTGGCCGGTCGTCGTGCTGCTGTCGATCATCTTCCTGACGACGCTCTACCACGCGGCCGTCCCCGTGCGCTCGCCGTGGCGGGAGGACCTGCCGGGCGCGCTGGTCGCGCTCGGCATGTGGCTGCTGGGCAGCGTGCTGCTGCGGCTCTATCTGCTGAACGCCGTGGAGGGCCCGACGATCTACGGGTCGCTGGCCGCCCCCGTCGCGGTGCTGCTCTGGTTCGGCGTCTCGGCCTTCGCCGTGCTGGTCGGCGCGGCGGTCAACGCCGCGTTCGACCGCGTCTGGCCGTCCGTCGCCACCGCCACGGGCCGCGCCGAGACGGCCCGCGCCCGGGAGGAGGCGGCGGCCAGGCTGGTCGCGGCGGCCTCCTCGGAGCGGCAGGCGCGCCTGCGCGGGCTCGACGGGGACGCCTCGGCCGAGGAGTGGGCGCGGGAGCCGGAGCCGGAGCGGGCGGAGGAAGAGGAGGAGGCAGGAGAAGAGACCCGGCGGGCCGGGGCGGCGGGCCGCAGGGCCGGGGCGGGGGTCCGAAGGGCCGGGGCGGCGGTCCGGCGGGCCGGGACGGTGGCCCACCAGACGGTGGCCCACAAGGCGGGGGCGGAGGCCGGCCGGACCCGGGCGGAGGAACGGCGGGCCGAGCCGCGGGAGCCCGCGGACCCGCCGGAGCGCGCGGACCAGCCGGAGCGCGCGGAGCCGCCGGAGCGGGACGAGCCGCCGGAGCGCGCGGAGCCGCCGGAGCGGGACGAGCCGCCGGAGCCCGCGGAGCCGCGGGAGCGGGAGGAGGCGCCGGGGCGGGAAGAGCGGGAGGAACGGGAGGAGCGGGAGGAGGACGAGCGGCACGAGGTCACGTGAGCGGCCCGCCCCTCACGTTCCCTTCGCCCGCAGGAAGCGGCGCAGCTTCGCCAGCGGCCAGGTATTGATCACGTCCGCCGGCGTCAGCCAGCCCCGCTGCGCGATGCCCACCCCGTAGCGCATGTTCGCCAGGTCCGTCACGGAGTGCGCGTCGCTGTCCACGGCGAACTTCACGCCGTGGCTCCGCGCCCGCAGGATCAGCTCGTCCGGCAGGTCGAGCCGGTTCGGGTGCGCGTTGACCTCCAGCGCCGTGCCCGTACGGGCGCAGGCCGCGAAGATCGCGTCCCAGTCCGCGTCGACCGCCGGCCGCTTGCCGGCCTTGCGGGTGGTGGGGTGGCCGATGACGTGCACGTGCGGGTTCTCGACGGCCGCGAGGAAGCGCCGGGTCATCTCGTCCTTCGGCTGGGTGAAGTGGGAGTGCACCGAGGCCACGCACAGGTCGAACGTCTCCAGGAACTCGCCCGGCCAGTCGACCGAGCCGTCCGGCGCGATGTTCAGCTCCGTGCCGTGCAGCAGCCGCAGCCCGCCCCTGCCCCGCCGGTAGCGCGCGTCCAGCTCCGCGACCCGCTCGCGCTGGGCGAGCATCTTCTCCCTCGTCATGCGCTGCATGCGCAGCTCGGGGGCGTGGTCGGTGATCGCGTAGTAGGCGTAGCCGCGCTCCCGGGCGGCGTCGACCATCGCCTCCAGCGTGTCGATGCCGTCGGTGAGGTCGGTGTGGGTGTGCAGGTCGCCGCGCAGGTCGTCCTCCGTGACCGGCTCCGGCAGCTCGTCGCGGGCCGCGGCCTCGATCTCGCCGCGGTCCTCGCGCAGCGGCGGCGGGATCCAGGGCAGGCCGAGGCGGGCGTAGACGTCCTCTTCGGTCGTGACCCGGATGCGGCGTCCGCTACGGGCGTGGAAGAGCCCGTACTCCGACAGCTTCAGCTTCTTGCGCACGGCGTTCTCGCGGAGGCGGATGTTGTGCTGCTTGGACCCGGTGAAGTACTGCAGCGCCGCGCCCCACGCGTCCGGCGGCACCACCCGCAGGTCGACCTGGACGCCGCCGGTGGTGCGGATGCTCGTCTTCGTCTCGCCGGCGCCGATGACCTCGCCGACCACCGGCAGCCCGGTGAACGCCGCCATCAGCGGCGCGGAGTCGGCCGCGGCGGCGAGCACGTCGAGGTCGCCGGCCGTCCCGCGGCGCCGGCGCAGCGAGCCCGCGTACGCGCAGCGCTCGCAGCCCGCCACCGCGGACAGCCGCGCGACGATGTCCTCGGCCAGCTCCAGCGCCGTGTCGACCGGGATCCGGCCGGTGTTCGCGCGCAGCAGGTCGATGCCGTGGAGCAGCTTCTCCTCGCTCTTCGGCCCGAACCCCTTCAGGCCGCGCAGCCGCTGCTCGGCGATCGCCGCGGACAACTCGTCGACGGAGGACACGCCCAGCTCCTCGTACAGGACCAGCGCGCGCTTGGGGCCGAGGGCGGGGATCGCGATCAGCTCCCGGACCCCGGCGGGGATGCGTCCGCGGGCCTCGTCGATCGCCGCCACCCGGCCCGTGCGCAGATACTCGCCGACCTTGCCGGCGATGGAGGCACCCACTCCGGGGATCGCCTTCAGCTCCTTGGCGTTCAGCCCGGCGACGTCGGCGGAGTGGCCGGCGACGGCGCGGGCGGCGCGCTCGTAGGCGCGCGCCTTGAAGGCGTCGCCACCGGTGATGGACAGCAGGTCGGCGTACTCCTGAAGGAGCGCGGCGACCTCCTCGTTGGACGCCACGTCGGTCACCTCGGTCACGTCGCGGGGCACGGGGGGCTCGGGGAAGGGGGGGTACGGCAGCGGGCCGGCGTCCGGCGACGCTCCTGTGCCGACAAGCATGCCGCCGATCGCCGCTCCCCGCCGGACGAGCGCGGCGGGTGCCCCGGCCGGCGGCGGGGAAAACCCGTGGCGTGACACGTGCGCGGCTGCATACGCTTTCAGCGCACCACGTGACCGGTATCGACCAGGGAGGTGAGGGCCATGACCGACGCCGTCAGGGGCGCAGTCCCCGCAGGACAGCCGCACGCCCGCTCCTTTCTGAAGGGTCGCTCCGTTGACACACCTCCCCGCACCCCGCCGCCTGGTCGTCTACGGCTGGGATGAGGCCACCGCCGACGCCTTCGCGCCGTACGAGTCCGAAGGACTGATCCCCGCCCGTATCGCGCGGGTGGACCGCGGCTCCTGCATCGCCCTCACCGACGCCGGACCCGTCCGCGCCACCACCGCCCGCCTCGCCGCCGCCGACCGGGCCGCCGGCCGCACAGCCGACCTCACCCGGCTGCCCTGCACCGGCGACTGGGCGGCGCTCGAACCTGGCGAGCGGTTCGCCGTCCGGGCCCTGTTGCCGCGCCGCACCGCCTTTCTGCGCTCGGCGTCGTCCAAACGCTCCGAGGGCCAGGTCATCGCCGCCAACGTCGACCACGCCGTCATCGCCGTCTCGCTGGCGGCGACGCGCGCCGCCGACATCGAGCCGGCGCGCCTGGAGCGGCTGCTGTCGCTCGCGTGGTCCAGTGGCGCGCAGCCGCTGGTGGCGCTCACCAAGGCCGACCTCGTCGAGGACCCCGTCGTCCTCGGCCACCTCGTCGACGACACCGCGGAGGTCGCGCCCGGCACCGCCGTCCTCGCGGTCAGCGCCGCCACCGGCGCCGGCGTCCCGCGGCTGGCCGCCGCGCTGTCCACCGGCACCTCCGTGCTGCTCGGCGCCTCCGGCGCCGGGAAGTCCACGCTGGCCAACGCCCTGCTCGGCGAGGACGTGCAGCGGGTCCACGAGGTTCGCGACGCGGACGGCAAGGGCCGGCACACGACGGTCTCCCGCGACCTGCTGCCGCTGCCCGGCGGCGGCGTCCTCATCGACACCCCGGGCCTGCGCGGCGTCGGCCTGTGGGAGGCCGACGACGGTCTGGGGCAGGTCTTCGCGGAGATCGAGGAACTGGCCGCACACTGCCGCTTCCACGACTGCACGCACACCGCGGAGCCGGGCTGCGCGGTCGTCGCCGCGCTGGAGAACGGCGAGTTGCACCCGCGCCGCCTGGACAGCTACCGCAGGCTCCAGCGCGAGAACGCCCGCATCGCCGCGCGCACGGACCTGCGGGTGCAGGCGGACCGGCGGCGGGAGTGGAAGCGCCGCGACGCGGCGGAGCGCGAGGCGCGGGCACGCAAGGGGAGGAGCTGAGACGCACGCGGCGCGGGCACCCGCCGGCCCGCCCGTGCGGTCAGTGACTCTGCGGGGCCCGCTGCCCGCACCAGCCGCGTTCGTGGGCGTACCAGCCCAACTGCAGCCGCGTGTGCACCCCGGCGATCTCCATCAGCCGCTTCACGCGCCGCTGTACGGTCCGCAGCCCCAGGTCCAGTTGCTTGGCGGCGCTCGCGTCGGTGAGCCCCGCCAGGAGCAGCCCGAGGATCTGCAGGTCCACCGCGTCCGGCCCGTCGGGCGCCTGCTCCGCCACCGCCGTGCCGCCGGCGTTCAGCCGCAGGGGCAGCGACTGCCGCCACAGGCTCTCGAAGAGGCCCGTCAGCGACTCCAGCAGCCCGCTCGCGTGCACCACGAGCGCGGCGGGCTCGCCGGCCCCGGCGAACATCGGCACCATCGCGGTCGCGCCGTCCGCGATCACCAGCTTCGTCGGCACCACGTCCGCGACCCGCAGCTCCTCGTTCCGGCGCAGGGCCTCCGCGGCCTCCGCCACCGTGCCGGGGGCCAGCAGCCGCGCGCGCTCCAGCACGACCCGGAACCGCACGCCGCGGCCCGCGGCCTTCTCCTCCGCGGTGTTGTCCTGGCTGCGTACGGCCAGCGGCTCCCTGGTGACCAGCGCGCACACCTCCCGCTCGGCGCCGAGCTGCAGTTGCAGGAACCGGTGCGCCACCGCGCCCGCGCCGGTCACCACCTCGACCAGGTCGTGTACGTCGGCCGGCTCGCCGGCCTCCGCGCGGTACTCCTCCGCGAGCAGCGCGGCGGCCAGTTCGGCGCGCTCCAGCTCGTGCCGCTGCTGGATGAGCAGCGCCCCGAGCGCGACCGTCGGCGGCGCAGCCACCCAGCGCCCGGGCCGCGCCGACGACTGCGCCGCCAGCCCCTGCTGCTCCAGCCGGCGCAGCGTCCGCACCGCCTCCGGCTCCGGCAGCGTCAACCGCCGCGCCAGTTCGGGGACGTCGGCGGCGCCGAGTGCGACCAGCGCGCGGTAGGCCGACTCCTGCACGTCGTCGAGTCCGATGGCACCGAGCACCTGCACATCCTGACCGTACGGGTGGGCCGGGTGGAAGGCCCTTGCCGTGATCTTGCGGGTACGGCCCTTGTGGCGGGGGACGGCGGGGAAGAATAGGGGCATGGATCGCCAGGGGGAGACGGCGGGGGATCGCCGCACCGAGGACGAGTGGTGGCACGACCTGTACGAGGAGGGGGTGCCGGACACGGGCCCGCAGCGCGCGGGGGACACCCTCGACGACCGCTTCGCGTCGGTGGCCCGGACGGTGGACGAGGAGGCGGACCCCGCGCCGCCGGCCCCGCCGGGGGCGGCGAAGGCGCCGCGGGCGGTGCGGAGGCCGGCGGCCGAACCGTACGACCAGATGAGCGACCCCGACTACCCGCCGCCGCCCGCCTCCGGGGCCTCGGCGCCGTCGGTGGCGGGGGTTCCGGGCTTCACGGAGCGCGAGGAGACGTCGCCGGCCCCGTCCCGGGGCTGGGCGGACGACGTGTTCGCGGGCTTGCGGGAGGACCGGTGGGAGCCGGCGGACCGCGACCCGCGGGCGCCCGGGGACCGGAGCACGGCGGACGCGCCCTCGCCGGGCCGCGAGGAGTCCGTGGAGCCTGCGGCGGGGGAGGAGCGCGCCCCGTGGGAGGGCCGTGAAAGCGGCACCGCACAGGAGTCGTTGGGCGCCTCGCCGGACGCCGCGGCCGGCGCCCCGGCGGAAGCCGCCCCGCCCCGCGAGACGGAAGCCGCGGACCCGGCGCCGACCGCCTCCCGCCGAGCCGTCGAACCCGCCCCGGAGGACGGGGCGTCGTCCGGATCGCGGGACGACGTGGCCGCGGCCCCGGCGGAAGCGGACGGGTCGCCGGGCCAGGGGGAGGCGGTGGCGTCCGCGTCGGCGGACGACGTGCCGCCTGACCCGTGGGAGCCCGCGGAGCCCGTCCCGGCGGACCGGGCGCTTGCCGGCGCGCCGGAACGCGTCGAACCCGCCCCGGAGGATGCCGCGTCGGCCGACCCGTGGGACGCCGCGGCGGATGCGGTGTGGCCGGAGCCGGCGACCGAGGAACCTGCGGAGCCCGCACCGGCGGAGGCCGGGCGGACCCGCCCGCGGGCGGGCGGCGAACCCGCGCCGGCGGATACGGCGTTGCCCGGCTCCGCGGACGCCGGAGGACCTGCTCCGGCCGAAGCCGCGCCGCCCACGTCCCGGGAACCCGCGGAGCCCGCCCCGTCGGCGCCGCCGGAGTCCCCCGCGCCGGCGCCCGCGTCCGCTGCGCCGGAGGCGCCGACCCGGCGCACGGCTCCCCCCTCCCCGGAGGCGGCGGAGCCCACCCCCGCAGGCCCCGCGGCGCCCGTGCCCGGCCGACCTGCCCCCGCCCCGCCGGCGGCCGCCGGCCCCGAGGACCCCGATCCTCCGCCCGCCACCATGCGGCTGCGGCAGGTGTCCGTCACCGAGACCCTCACCGACGCCGACTGGGCCCGGCGCGGCGGGGACTTCGTCGGTGCGGGGCCGCCCACCTACGAGGCGGAGCCCACCGCGCTGCCCGAGGTGGCGCCCGGGGCGCTGCACGAGTTGGTGCCCGACACCGTGCTGGACGGGGCGCGGTACGGGTCGTTCACGCTGCGGACCGCGGCCACCCGCGGCGACAGTCCCCGCTACCGCGGCGAGCAGCGCCGCGACGCCCTCCTCACCGCCCGCTTCGGCGGCGGTGACGACGCGCTCGTGCTCGTCGCCGTCGCCACCGGCGCGCGCGGCGTGGCCCGTACGGACCGGGCCGCCGACTCGCTCGTGCGGTGGATGGGCGAGGCCGTCGGCAGGAGCCGGGCGCGGTTGTCCGAGGACGTACGGACCGGGCGGCGCGCCGCGCTGAAGGGCGGGCTGCACCGGCTGATCGGGCGCACGTACGGGCTGATGCGCGCGCAGGCGGAGGAGTTCGGGGTGGATCCCGCCGGGTACACCGCCGGGCTGCGCTGCCTGCTGCTGTCCAGCGACCCCGCCTGCCGCACCCGGGTGTTCTTCGGCACCGGCCCCGGCGGTTTCTTCCGGCTCCGGGACGGCGAGTGGCAGGACCTGGAGCCTGCCACTCCGGAGGAGGAGTCCCGGCCGGCGGAGCCCGGGCAGGAGGAGGCAGCGCCCGCCGATCCGCGGCTCACCGTCGACCTCGGCGGCCGGCCCCAGCGCCCTGCCCCCGCCGGGCCACCGCCGCCCGGCTTCGGCGCGCTCGTGGACACCCCCGACCCCGGCGAGCCCGCCCCCTTCGCCTTCCGGGCCTCCGAGGGCAGGCCCGGCGACGTACTGCTGCTGTGCAGCCCCGGCTTCGCCGAGCCGCTGCGCGGCGCGCCCGGGCTGGCGGCCGAGCTGGCGGAGCGGTGGCGCGGACAGGAGGCGCCGCCCGGGCTCGCGGCGTTCCTCGCGGACGTCCAACTGCGCGCCAAGGGCTTCGCCGACGACCGCACCGCCGCCGCCCTCTGGGAGAGCTGAGACCGGGGGCCCGGCTCGGCCGGGCCCCCGTTCCTCACCGTACGGGCCGCATCCGCAGCGTCAGGATCTGGAACGGGCGCAGGCGCAACGCCACGGTCCCGTCCCCTCCCGCCACCGCGTCCGCCGACTCGAGGGGCCGCTCCAGCAGATCCGTCACGTGGACGTCCGCCGCGCGGAACGACGTCGTCAGGGTCCCCGACGCCCGCCCCCCGCGCGACTCGTACACCCGGACCACCACGTCCCCGCTGCGGTCCTCCGCCGGCTTCACCGACTCCACCGTGATCGCCGGGTCGCTCACCGACACCAGCGGCGCCCGCGCCGCCGTGCGCGCCGTGCGCAGCGGCAGGTTCAGCGCCAGGCCCTGCGCCACCGCCGCGCCGACGTCCGCGCCCGGCAGCAGCGCGTAGCGGTAGCGGTGGACGCCGAGGTCCGTCTCCGGGTCGGGGAACTTCGGCGCCCGCAGGATCGTCAGCCGCACCGTCGTGCCGAGGCCCGCCTCGTGCGCCTCCCGCGTCACGTCGTGGCCGTACGTGGCGTCGTTGAGCACCGCCACGCCGTATCCCGGCTCGCCCACGTGCAGCCAGCGGTGCGCGCAGATCTCGAACTTCGCCGCGTCCCAGCTCGTGTTCGCGTGCGTCGGCCGGTGCACGTGCCCGAACTGGATCTCGGACGTGGACCGTTCCGCGTGCACGTCCAGCGGGAACGCCGCCTTGAGTACCTTCTCCTCCTCCCGCCAGTCGACCTCGGTGGTGAAGTCCACCCGCCCGCTGTCCACCGCCAGGCTGATGTCCTGCACGATCCGCGACCGGCCGGTGGTACGCACCACCCGCACCGCCGCGCGCAGCGGCCCCGACTCGGTGACCTCCACCGACTCGGCCGCCACCAGGTCGGTGCGGGTGCGCCGGTAGAACTTGTCGATGTCCCAGGCGTCCCACTGGTTGGGGTGGTCGGGGTGGAGCTGGAGCAGGTTGGCGCGGGCGCCCGGCGCCAGCACCTCGCGGCCGGCGGTCAGGTCGTGCACGGAGGACACCAGCCCGTCGGAGTCGACGACGACCCGCAGCAGCCCGTTGTCCAGTACGACGTCCGTGCCCTCGGCAACCGCCGACACCTCGGTGCCGGCCGCCGCCGCGCCCGCCGTACCCGCGCCCAGCCCCGGCGCGCTCACCCGCGCCAGCCGGCGGCTGTCGCCCAGCGGCTGCGTCACCGCCTCGGGCGGCAGCGCCGCCGACTCGTCGGCGGCCACCTCCACGACCTCCTCCCGGCCGTACGGGGACGCGTTCAGCACGGCGAGACCGGGCGCGCCGGTGCCGGAGCCGCCCAGCGCCGCCACCGCCGCCGCCGTGATTCCCGCGAGTTCCTCCCGCACCGCCTCGTACGTCTGCGCCGCCTCCCGGTGCACCCACGCGATCGACGACCCCGGCAGGATGTCGTGGAACTGGTGCAGCAGCACCGTCTTCCAGATCCGGTCCAGCTCCTCGTACGGGTACGCGTACGCCGGATCCGCCAGCGCCGCCGCCGTCGCCCACAGCTCCGCCTCGCGCAGCAGGTGCTCGCTGCGCCGGTTGCCGCGCTTGGTGTCGGCCTGGCTGGTGTACGTGCCGCGGTGGAACTCCAGGTACAGCTCCCCGGACCACACCGGCGCCGCCGACCCGTACTCCTCCTCGGCCGCCGCGAAGAACTCCGCGGGCCCGGCCACCTCCACCCGCGGCGAGCCCTCCAGCGACCGCAGCCGGCGCGCCTTCTCCAGCATCTCCCGCGTCGGCCCGCCGCCCCCGTCGCCGTACCCGAAGGGCACCAGCGACATGCTCGCCCGGCCCTTGTCGGCGAAGTTCCGCTCGGCGAGCGAGAGTTCCGCGGCGTGCATGGTGGCGTTGTAGGTGTCGACGGGCGGGAAGTGGGTGAAGACCCGGGTGCCGTCGATGCCCTCCCACCAGAAGGTGTGGTGCGGCATCTTGTTGGTCTGGTTCCACGACAGCTTCTGCGTGAGGAACCACCGGATCCCCGCCAGCCGCGCGAGCTGCGGGAACGCCGCGGTGTAGCCGAACGAGTCCGGCAGCCACACCTCCTGGGTGTCCACGCCGAACTCCTCGGCGAAGAACCGCTTGCCGTGGATCAGTTGGCGCGCCAGCGCCTCGCCGCCCGGCATGTTGGCGTCCGACTCCACCCACATCGAGCCGACCGGGACGAACTGGCCGGTGCTCACGGCGGTCCGGATGCGCTCGTAGATCTGCGGCTGGTTCTGCTTGACCCAGGCGTACTGCTGCGCCTGCGAGCAGGCGAAGACCAGCTCCGGATACTCCCCGGACAAGGCCAGCTCGGTGACGTTCGCGAACGTCCGCGACGCCTTGCGCACCGTCTCGCGCAGCGGCCACAGCCAGGCCGAGTCGATGTGCGCGTGGCCGGTGGCGTACGCGCGGTGGGCGCTGGCCGCCGCGGGCCGCGCCAGCGCCGGGGCCAGCACCTCGCGGGCGGCAGCGGCCGTACCGGGCACGTCGTGCAGGTCGAGCACGTCGAGCATGCGGTCCAGGGTGTGCAGGATGTCGTGCCGGCGGCCGCGGTCCGCCGGGAGCTCGTGCATCAGCTCCGACAGCACCTCGATGTCGAGGATCAGGTGCCACACGTCCTCGTTGAGCACGGCGAGGTCGGCCGAGCGGAAGGTGTACAGCGGAGCGTCGCCCGCCGTGCGCAGCTCGCCGAGCAGGGTGGGCGTGAAGTCCTGGAGCACCGCGGGGTTCGCGGCGGCCTCCAGCAGCAGCCGGACGGGCTCGCCGCCGGCCGCGGGGGAGGCGATCGGCACATGGCGGTTGCGCGGGTGGACGCCCTTGACGGGCGCCCCGGCCGCGTCGTACACCAGCCCCTCGGCCTGGAACCCGGGCATCTCGGCGCCGAACCCGGGGTCGATCACTGCCTCGACGCGCCGCCCGGCCCAGCCGGTCGGCACGGTGCCGGTCAGCCGGAACCAACTGGTCGACCACGGCGGCCCCCAGGGGGTGCCGACGGCGAAGGGCTCGTACTCCTCCGGGGGGACCTTCAGCGCCTCGTCCGCCGGCACCGGCTCGCCTGGGCGGTGCCACACCGACAGCTCCAGGGGGACGCGTTCGGTGTACTGGGCGGGGCGGATGTACTGGCGCAGTGCGCGGTCCAGCCGGCCCTCTGCCAGCAGTCGGTCGTCGTGCATCGCGGCTCCTCACAGTCGTCGCTGTGATCTGCCTAACCTGCGCGCGGCCGACCGGGCAAGAGGACCCACCACCTCGATCGTCTCCGGATCCGTCAGCGGAGCTGGTTCTCCATCGCCCTGAGCTTCTTCTCCAGGGTGTCGAGCGGGGCCGTCAGCTCGTCGTCCCGGCCGACGGGCGCGGCGCCGGGCCCGGCCTGCTGCCCCGCGCCGACCGCCTGCCTGGTCTCCCGCGCCGGACGCGACCGCGGCGGCGGGTGCGCCGCCTCCGTGGCCGGCGCCGGCGCCCCCGGCGAGCCGACCGCCTCGGCGTGCGCGGCGGTCAGCTCGCCGGGGGCCAGCGCGCGCTGGTGCTTGCCGAGGGCCTTGAGCCGGGCCCGCTCCAGCCGGGCCTGCTCGCGCTCCTCGGCCCGCCGGCGCGCCTCGTCCCTGCTGTCCTGGCGCACCTCGTCGACCGCCTCGTCCAGCGTGCGTACGCCTTCGAGCAGCATCAGCGACCACGCCCGGAACGTCTCCCGCGGCGCACGCAGCCAGCGTACGAACCGGATCTGCGGCAGCGGCCGCGGCACCAGCCCCTGCTCGCGCAGCGCCGCCCGCCGGGTCTGCTTCAGCGCCCGGTCGAAGAGCACCGCCGCGGAGAGCGACATGCCCGCGAAGAACTGCGGCGCGCCCGCGTGGCCGGCACCGCGCGGCGCGTGCACCCAGTTGAACCAGGCCGCCGCGCCCGCGAACGTCCACACCAGCAGCCGGGAGCCGAGCGCCGCGTCGCCGTTGCTGGCCTCGCGCACGGCGATGACGGAGCAGAACATCGCGGCTCCGTCGAGCCCGAACGGGACCAGGTACTCCCAGCCGCCGGACAGCCCCAGGTTCTGCCGGCCGAAGCCGACCAGGCCGTGGAAGGAGAGCGCGGCGGCGACCGCGGCACAGCAGAAGAGCAGGACGTACGCGAGCGTGCCGTACATCGCCTCCTTGCGGCGGCGGCGCTGCTCGCCGGCCTCCCAGGAGTCCGCGGGCTCGTCCGCCTTCTGCCGGCCGCGCACCACGACCGCGACGGCCGCGAGCACGCCGAGCAGCAGCACGGCGGCCGGGAGTGCCCAGCTCAGCGGTACCCCGTTGAATCCCATCGGATGTCCCTTGCCTCGCCAGATGACCGGTGACTCGGGGACCGATACTCGCGGAATCGCCGCGCGATTCCGGAGGAAACGAAATCAGCCACTCAAAGGGGTGGCATACGTGCTAAGAGCTTGCCACGAGCCGGGCGACGCGCTCCGTGTCGCAGGTCCGCGGGCAGGTGACGCAGGTGTCCTCCGGCCGCAGCGTGTAGTACATGCAGCAGCTCGCCCGGTCCCGCGTGACCAGGGACTGGCCCGCGGGACCGGTGAGGGTGCGGAAGGCCGCGCCGCCGGCGTACGGGGCGGTGGCCGGGCCGGTGCCGGGCAGCAGCCGCCCGGTCTCGGCCATCGCGCGCTCCTCCTCGCCCAGGAGTTCGCCCAGGTACCACAGGCCCTCGACGATCTCGTCGGTCGCCATCCCCCACAGCGCCCGCGGCCCGCGCCGCATCCGCGGTCCGAACGCGGCGAGCACCGGCTCCAGATGCCCGGCCACGGCCGCCCGCACCTCGGCCCGCAGCGCCTCCTCGCCGGCGACCACGCGGGCGCCGGGCAGGCCGGCGGCGGGGTCGTCGGGCAGGCAGGCGAACGCGGTGCCGCGGACGGCGAGGCGCATGCGGCTGCCGTCGTCGTTGCGGTGCAGCGCCACGTCCTCCAGCGGGACGCGGGGCACGCGGCGCAGCAGGAACCAGGGGAGGGTGACGAGCAGGCAGGCGGACCAGGCGTAGCGGTGCAGGCCGAAGCTGGCGACCACGTCGGGGCGGGCGTCCTCGCCGTACGTGCGGCGGACCTGCGCGGCGTCCCAGGCGAGGAAGTCGTCGAGCGCGGGGCCGCCGGCGGCGAGTTCGGCGGCGGCCACCCAGCCGGGCGCGGTGGGCAGGGGGTCCGCGGGGCCGAGTTCGGTGACGGCCAGGAACGGCAGGACCTCGGTGAGCCGGGCGTAGGCCGCGGTGACCGGGGTGCCGGCGGGACGGACGGCCGGGATCCGGGCGTCGTCGAGCGGCTGGGGCACTGCGGGCGCGGACATCGGTGCGGTGACCACCCTGGGCTCGGCGGGGCGTGGCGTGTTCTCGACCCGTCGGCCGGGTTGAGGTAAGGCTAACCTTAACCCTCTTGATCGGGGAGCGGGCAAGGGGCTCCGGGTTACGGTGGGGCGCGAGCGTCGCCCAGGGACGTACGTCGGCCGCGAATCGGGAGAGACAGTGGAGCACGCGCCGCGCAGGCAGGCGGCACCGGGCCAACTCCGCCCCCGGGCACGGGTGCGCCGGCACTCCGTACGCGGCCAGGTGCTCGACGCGCTGCGGGCCGCGGTGCTCGGCGGCGACCTGCGGCCCGGCGAGGTGTACTCCGCGCCCGCGCTCGGCGAGCGGTTCGGCGTCTCGGCGACCCCGGTGCGCGAGGCCATGCAGCAGCTCGCCGCGGAGGGCGCGGTGGAGGTGCTGCCGAACCGCGGCTTCCGGGTCCTCGCGCCCACCGCACGCGACCTGGCCGAGCTGGCGGAGGTGCGCGCGCTGCTCCTCGTACCGCTGCTGCACCGGCTGGCGTCCGGGCTGCCGCCGGAGCGCTGGGTGGCGCTGAGCCGGCTGGCGGCGGACGACGCGGAGTTCCACGAGGCGCTGGTGGCGCTCTCCGGCAACCGCCAGTTGGTCCGCGTCGCGGGCGAGCTGCGGGCCAGGGCGCGTCCGCCGGCGGCGCCGCAGGCCCGCAGGCAGGCGCTGGTCGACGCGCTGGCCGCGGGGGACAAGGCGGGGGCCGAGGCGGTGCTGCGGGAGCTGCTGGGCGCCCCGGAGTAGCCCCGTCCCTACACCCGCAGCCAGGCCAGCGAGGTCACCTGGTGGTCGTTCCCGCCGCCCTCGTGGCCGTTCCACGGGTAGACCTCGATGTCCCTCGGCCCGCCCCAGTGGTTGTACGACGCGAAGACCGTCGACGGCGGGCACACCTCGTCCATCAGCGCCACCGAGTACAGCGCCGGCACCCGCGCCCGGGCCGCGAAGTTGAGCCCGTCGAAGTACGACAGCGTGCGGAACACCCGCTCCTCCGCGCCCCGCTGGGTCGCCAGGAACAGGACCAGCTCCTGGTACGGGTTCCTGTCGGTGATCGTGACCGCCCGGCGGAAGTGGTTGAGGAACGGCACGTCGATCATCGCCGCCCGCACCCCCGGGTGCAGCCCCGCGACCGCGGTGGCGATCGCACCGCCCTGGCTGCCGCCGCTGACGGCTATCCGGTCGCCGTCCACCGCCGGATGCGCGGCGGCCGCGTCCACCGCGCGGACGGCGTCGGTGAAGACGCGCCGGTAGTAGTACTCCTCGGGGTCGAGCACGCCGCGCGTCATGAAGCCGGGCGTCTGCGCGTTGCCCGTGCCGTACGGGTCGGGGGTGGAGCCGGCGTTGTTGCGGTGGGCGGCGCCCTGGCCGCGGGTGTCGACGACGAAGACGGCGCGGCCGGCGGCGGGCCAGAACAGGTGGTCGTGCGGCAGCCCGCGCCCGCCGCCGTAGCCGATGTGGTGCATGACGCAGGGCACGGGCCCGTCGGCTCCGCGGGGCAGGACGAGCCAGGCGGAGATCCGGTGGCCGCCCCAGCCGGCGAAGGTCACGTCGTGCACGTCGACCGCGGTCAGGCCCGTCGGGTACGGGCGGAACTCCGGCGCGAGGCCGCCGGCCGCGTCCTCCGCCTCGGCGAGGGTGCGGGTCCAGAAGGCGTCGAAGTCGGCGGGTTCCTCGCGCTCGGGGCGGTAGTCGCGCAGCTCGGCGAGGGGCATGTCGAACAGGGCCATGCGGATGCTCCAGTCGGTCGTGGCGGCGGTGCGGGTGCGGGCCGGGTATGCCGGGGTCCGGCGCGTACGGGGCTGCGCTGTGCGGCGGGCGCGGCGGGCGCGGCGGGTGCGGTAGGCGGGGCGGGTGCGGACGGGGGGTGCGGCGCGGCTCGTGCTCAGCGGGCCGGCGGCGGGCCCGTGGACGCGCGTACGGTCAGCGTCGTGGCCAGCTCCACCTGGTCGGGCTGCGCCGCGCCGCCCTCGCCGTGCAGCCGCAGCATCCGGAACGCCGTCGCCGCCATCGCCTCCAGCGGCTGGACGACGGTGGTCAGCGGGGGCGCCGCCCACGCGGCGACCGGGGTGTCGTCGAATCCGGTGACGCTCATGTCCGCCGGCGCCCGCAGCCCCCGCTCGGCCAGCGCCTGGAGCACGCCGAACGCCTGCCCGTCGTTCGCGGCGACCACCGCCGTGGGCGGCTCGGGCAGGTCGAGGAGGGCCAGCGCCCCGGCGCGGCCGTCGGGCGCGAAGAAGTCGGCGTTGCGGATCAGCGCCTCGTCGACCGGCAGCCCGGCCTCCAGCAGCGCGGTGCGGTAGCCGTCGAAGCGGGCGCGGGCGGACCAGATGGTCAGCGGGCCGGTGAGCGTGGCGATGCGGCGGTGCCCCAGCTCGATGAGGTGGCGGGTGACGGCGAGGCCGCCCTGCCAGTTCGTACAGCCCACGGAGCGTACGCCCGCGCCCGGTTCGGCCGGCGGGTCGATGGCGACCAGCGGGATGCGCTTGGCGGCCAGCCGCGCGCGGGTCTCCGGCGCCGGCACCTGGTGGACGAGCAGGACGCCGTCGCTGCCGCGCGCCATGATGCGCTCCAGGGTGTGCCGCAGGACGTCGTCGCTGACGGGCACGCTGTCGATGACGATCCGGCAGTCGGCCTCCGCGCCGGCCTCGACCGCACCGGTGACCAGCGCGTCCGCCCACGGGCTGTTGAGGCTGCCGATGACGAGGTCGACGACGCCGGCGCCGCGGGACGGCCGGTACCCGTGGTCGGCGAGCAGCCGGGCGATCCGCTCGCGGGTGGCGGGGGCGACGTCGGTGCGGGCGTGCAGGACCTTGGAGACGGTGGAGACCGAGACGCCGGCGCGGGCGGCGATGTCGCTGAGGGTGGCTTGTTCGGGCGGCATGAGCGGTGTCCTTTTCGAAAACTTCGGTCAGCCTGGCCGTCTACTTCCCGCCCTGTCAAGGGTGTTGACGGAGGTCGGCATCGCTTCTAGCGTCAACAAGCGAGCGAAAAATTGTCGAAAACGACCACGACCGCCGGAGGAGACCATGAGCCCGTCCCTGGGCGTGCAGCTCTACACCGTTCGCGACGAGATCGCCGCCGACCGCCCCGGCACGTTCGCCGCGCTGGCCGGCTTCGGCTACCGCCAGGTCGAGTGCTACGACGTGCTGACCGACCCCGAGGCGCTGCGCGCCGACCTGGACGCGGCGGGCCTCGCGGCCGGCTCGGTGCACGCGCCGGTGCTCGCCGGGCCCGAGAAGGCCGACGCCGCCTTCCGGGGTGCGCGCACGGTGGGCGCGGACACCGTCTTCGTGCCGTACCTGCCGCCGGAGCGGTTCGCCGACGCCGACGGGGTGCGCGCCGTGGCCGGCGAGCTGGCCGAGGCCGCGAAGAGTGCCGCGGGACACGGCCTCGCGCTCGGCTACCACAACCACGAGTTCGAGCTGTCCCAGCACGTCGGCGGCGTACCCGCGCTGGAAGTGCTGGCCGACCTGCTCGACGGGCTCGGCACCCCCGAGGCCACCGTGCAGTTCGAGGTCGACACGTACTGGGCGGCGGTCGGCGGCCAGGACGTGCCCGCGCTGCTCGGCCGCCTCGGCGACCGCGTCACGCACCTGCACATCAAGGACGGGCCCGTCACCAAGGACGACCCGATGACCGCGGTCGGCGCCGGCCGGATGCCCGTCGAGGCCGTCCTCGCCGCCGGTGCGCACGCCCGGCGGCACATCGTCGAACTCGACCGCTGCGCCACCGACATGCTCACCGCCGTCCGCGAGAGCTTCGACTGGCTGGAAGGGAAGCGCCGATGACCGCCGGAGAGCCCCTGGGTGTCGCCGTGGTCGGCTGCGGCACGATCAGCGACCAGTACCTGACGAACCTCACCGCCTTCCCCGACCTGCGCGTGCTGTTCTGCGCCGACCTCGACGGCGCGCGTGCCGCCGCGCAGGCCGCCGCGTACGGCGTACCGGCGCACGGGACCACCGAGGACGCCCTCGCCCACCCCGGCGTCGAGCTGGTCGTGAACCTGACCGTCCCCGCCGCCCACCACGACGTGGCCGGGGCGGCGATCGACGCCGGCAAGCACGTCTGGAACGAGAAGCCGCTGACCCTCGATCCCGCCTCCGGCGCCGATCTGGTCGCCCGCGCCGCCAAGGCCGGCGTGCTGCTCGGCTGCGCACCGGACACGTTCCTGGGGGCGGGGCTGCAGACCGCCCGCCGGCTCCTCGACGAGGGCGCGATCGGCGCGCCGCTGAGCGGGCTCGCGCTGATGCAGACCCCCGGCCCGGAGTCGTGGCACCCCAGCCCCGAGTTCCTCTTCCGGCGCGGCGGCGGGCCGCTGTTCGACGTGGGACCGTACTACCTCACCTGCCTGGCCACGCTCTTCGGCCCGGCGGAGCGGGTCGCGGCCGTGGCCCGCAAGGGGCGCGAGACGCGGGTGATCGGCTCCGGGCCGAAGGCCGGCACCGAGTTCGCGGTGGAGGTGCCCACGCACGTCGCGGCGCTCCTCGACTACGCCGCGGGCCCGACCGCGTCGCTGGTGGTCAGCTTCGACTCGCCGCTGAACCGGCAGGGCTGGGTGGAGATCACCGGCACCGAGGCCACCCTGGCGCTGCCCGACCCCAACCGCTTCGACGGCACGCTGCGGCTGCGTCCCGCGGGCTCCGACGAGTGGACGGAGATCGAGGCGAAGGGCGCCACCGCCGGGCGCGGCATGGGTGCCCTGGACATGGCCCGGTCGCTGGCCGCCGGCGAGCCGCACCGCGCTTCCGGCGAGCTGGCGCAGCACGTGCTGGAGACCATGGCGGCCGTCGAGACGTCCGCGCGATCCGGGGAGTTCGTGCCCGTCGGGGGCGCCGGCTTCAGCGTGCCGGCGGCGCTGCCGGACGGCTGGGATCCGGGCGTACGGATGCGTTGACGTCCCGTCGCGGCGCGGGCACACTCCGGAATCATGGGTGAGAAAGCGCTTTCTAGACGTGGTTTGCTGGCCGCGGGCGGCGCGGGTCTCGCGCTCCCCGTCCTGGGCGCCCCGGCGTACGCCGCCGCCGCGGGCCCCGGGCAGGGCCAGGCCGACCTGGTGGTCTACGGCGGCACCTCGGCCGGGGTGATCGCCGCCGTGCAGATGCGCCGGATGGGCGGCACCGCCGTGGTGCTGGAGCCCACCCGGCACATCGGCGGCCTCACCACCAGCGGCCTCGGCGCCACCGACACCGGCAACACCTCCGCCATCGGCGGCCTGGCCCTGGAGTTCTACCGCCGCGTGTACGCCAAGTACCACGGCACGCCCGTCACCGACGACTCACCGGCCCGCTACACCTTCGAACCGCACGTCGCCTCCGAGGTCTTCGCCGACCTGCTCGCCGAGCACGACGTCCCGGTGGTGCTCGGCGCCCGGCTGCGCTCCGTCGACCGGCGCGGCGGCCGCATCCGCCTGCTCGTCACCGACGACGGCCGGGCGTACGCGGGCCGGATGTACGTCGACGCGACGTACGAGGGCGACCTGATGTTCCGCGCCGGCGTCGACTTCACCACCGGACGCGAGGGGAACGCCGCGTACGACGAGACGCTCAACGGCGTCCAGCACCGCGACAAGCACCAGTTCGTCCACCCCGTCGACCCCTACGTCACCCCCGGCAGCCCCGCCAGCGGCCTGCTGCCCGGCGTCTCCGCCGACCCCCTCGAACCGAACGGCACCGCCGACGACGCGATCCAGGCGTACTGCTTCCGCATGTGCCTGACCCAGGCCGCCGACCGCATCCCCTTCCCGAAGCCCGCCGGCTACGACCCCGTGCGCTACGAACTGCTGCTGCGCTACGTCCAGGCCGGCTGGCGGGGCCCCTTCTACACCACCCACCCGATGGGCGGCGGCAAGACCGACTCCAACAACAACGGCGCGTTCTCCACCGACCACATCGGCCGCAACTTCGGCCATCCGACCGGCACCCACGCCGAGCGCGCCCGCATCCACGCCGACCACGTGGACTACCAGCAGGGCCTGATGTGGTTCCTCGCCAACGACCCGCGGCTGCCGGAGTCCGTGCGCGCGCAGACCGCCGCCTGGGGGCTGCCGCGCGACGAGTTCACCGGCCACGGCGGCTGGCCGCCGCTGCTGTACATCCGCGAGGCGCGCCGCATGGTCTCCGCGTACGTGATGACCGAGCACGACTGCCGCGGCACGGTGCGGGCCGCGGACTCCGTCGGGCTCGCCTCGTACACGATGGACTCGCACAACTGCCGCCGCGTGGTCGTCGACGGAGTCGCGCGCAACGAGGGCGACGTGCAGGTCGGGGTGCCGGCGCCGTACGGGATCAGCTACCGCGCGCTGACGCCGAAGCGCGCGCAGTGCACCAACCTGCTGGTGCCCGTCGCGCTGTCCGCCTCGCACATCGCGTACGGGTCGATCCGCATGGAGCCCGTCTTCATGATCCTCGCGCAGTCCGCGGCGACCGCCGCGCGGATGGCCCTCGACCGCGGCGGGGTGGTGCAGGAGGTGCCGGTCGCCGCGCTGCAGGCGCGGCTGCGCGCGGACGGGCAGCTCCTGCAGTGGCCGCCGACGGAGCCCGGCGAGATCGTCGTCGACAACGTCTCCGCCACCGGCGTCACCTCCGCGGGCACCTGGCTGAGCAGCACGTCGACCTCCGGCTACTACGGCTCGGACTACGTGCACGACGACAACGCCGGCAAGGGGACGGCCTGGATGCGCTTCCGGCCGGAGCTACCGGACGCGGGCTCCTGGGACGTCGCCCTGTGGTGGACCGCCCACGCGAACCGGGCGACGAACGTGCCGGTGGACGTCGAGCACGCCGGCGGCACCACGACGTACACCGTCGACCAGCGCTCGGGCGGCGGGAAGTGGGTGGTGCTGGGGCGGCACACGTGCGCGGCGGGGACGGCGGCGAGCGTGCGGGTACGCAACGACGCCACCGACGGCTACGTGATCGCGGACGCGGTGCGTTTCACCCCGGCCTGACGGCAGTGGTCACCGCGCGGGGCGCCGGTCAGCGGGACCACGCCGGCGCCCACGTTCCGCCGGCGTCCCCGGGCGCGTGCCGCGTGCGCGCGGCGGCGAGGTGCTCGCGCAGCAGCGCGAGCGCGGGGTGGGCGTTGTCGGTGTGCCAGTGCAGCAGGTGCGGGTAGACCGGGGTCGGGTCGAGCAGCGGGATGCGGCTCAGGTCGTGGTCGACGGGCCAGACGAGCGGGGTCCGCTCGCTGAGGAAGGTCCCCACCGTCGCGGACGCGGCGATGGTGTCGAGCAGGCTCTCGATGCCGAAGTCGGGGCCCACCGTGTCCATGACGAAGCCGAACTCGGCGGCCATCTCCTCGTAGTACGCGGCCCACTCGGTGCCCGGTGCGTTGCCCGGCATCCAGATCCGGTGCCCGGCGAGCCGGCGGGGGGCGAGGGAGCGGGCGCCGGCGAACTCGTGCGCGGGGCCGGTGACGAGTTGCATCGGCTCGTACTGCACGTACCCGACGGCGATGTCGCCGGGCAGCTCGCGGCCGGGCGGCGGCAGGGTGCGGAACGTCGCGTCGATCGTGCCGTCGCGTACCGCGTCCACGGCGGGACCGCCGCCGTAGATCGTGACGACGTCCAGCTCCACCTCGGGGTGCGCCCGGTGGAAGTCGCGCAGCAGCCCCGCGGTCGCGACCCGCCGCCCGACCACGTCCACGCGCAGCGCCCGGCTCCCGGGCCGCACCGAGGCCGCCGCCCGGTCCGCGGCCCGCAGGAGGGCGCGGGCGTGCGGCAGGAACGCCTGACCGTCGATGGTGAGCTTCACCCCGCGCGCGGTACGCGTGAACAGCCGCACGCCGAGGTTCTTCTCCAGCCCGGCGACGCGCTTCGAGACCGCCTGCTGGCTCAGCATCAGCTCGGCCGCGGCCTCCTGGAACTGGCCGGTGTCGGCGGCGGCGACGAAGGTGCGTACGGCATCGAGGTCCACGCCCGGCAACCCTAGCGACGGCTCCCGCTTCCCGTCGCCCCGCGGCTCTCCTCCTCGTACGCGCCGAGCCCCGGCGTCCGCGGCGGCACCGGCGTGGACTGCACGATCGACGTCGTCGTCTGGCCGTGCAGCAGGAAGCGGTCCAGCACGTCCTCGAAGGTGTGGAGGTCCGTCGCGTGCACCTTGAGCAGGAAGCAGTCCTCGCCGGTGATCCGGTGGCACTCGCTGACCTGCGGCAGGCTCCGCGCCAGCGCGGCGATCCGCGGCAACTGCCCCGGACCCGGCCGCACCCGGACGAACGCCGCCACGGGATAGCCGAGCGCCGCCGGGTCGACGTCGAGGCGGTAGCCGCGGATCACCCCGGACTCCTCCAGCCGCCGCACCCGCTCCCGGGCGGTGGGCACGGAGACGCCGGTGCGCCGGGCGAGCCCGGCGGTCGACAGCCGGGGGTCGGCGTCGAGTTCGGTCAGGATCGAGCGGTCGAGTGCGTCCACGGCTTCACTTTCACACGGGAACTGCCCGAAGAACACCCCGAAGCGAAAAGTGATCGGCCGATATGCTTTCCGGTTCGTCATGGTCCGCGCAGGCGCCCGTTGCGACGATTCCTCCGTGGCCGACTCCCCGCTCCGCAGCCCCGCCGCCGCCCCCGCCGGCCGACTCGCCCTGGCCGCCGAGCGCGTGCCGCCGCCGGCGTTCCTCGTCTCCTCCGCGGTCTTCCACTACCTCGGCCCGGCGTGCGCCGTCCTGCTCTTCGCCCGCCTCGACGTCCTGGGCGTCGCCTGGCTGCGCATCGCCTCGGCGGCGCTGGTCTTCGCCGTCTGGCGGCGGCCGTGGCACGACTGGCGGGCCGCGACACCCCGCGGGCGGCGGCTGCTGGTGGCGATGGGCGCCGTGCTCGCCACCATGAACTGCACGTTCTACCTCGCCCTCGAACGACTGCCGCTGGGGACCGTCGGGGCGGTGGAGTTCCTGGGGCCCGTGGTGCTCGCCGCGGCGGGCGTACGGACCCGGCGGAACCTCGCCGCGCTGGCGCTGGCGCTCGCCGGTGTCGCGCTGCTGACCGACGTGCACCTGGTCGCGGAACCGCTCGGTCTCGCGCTCGCCTTCGGCAACTGCGCGCTGTTCGTGCTCTACGTCGTCCTCGGCCACCGGCTCGCGGCGGACGGCGGCGCGTCGGGCGTGGGCCGGCTCGGCGCCGCGATGCTGGTGGCGGCCGTGGTCGCGGCGCCCGCGGGCGTCGCGGAGGCGGCCGCGGTGGCGACGTCGCCGGCGCTGCTGGCGGCGGCGTTCGGGGTGGGGGTGTGCTCGTCGGTGATCCCGTACGTGTGCGACCAGCTCGCCATGGCGCGGGTGCCGCGGGCGACCTTCGCGCTGATGCTGTCGCTGCTGCCGGCCACGGCCGCGCTGATGGGCCTGCTGGTGCTCGGCCAGGTGCCGGGGGCGGCGGAGGCGGCGGGCATCGCGCTGGTCGTCGCGGGGGTCGCGGTGCACCGGGAGCAGAGCCGCGCGTAGGGGCGGCGGGCGCGTAGCCGCGCGTACGGGCGGCGGAACCCGGCCGGAAGACGCCCGTACTCACGGCCCGCACGGCCCGGACACCCGTCCGCGGCGCGTCGTCCCGCCGCGCGCCGGCCTCCCGCGCCGCGTCGCTCCGCAGGCGCGTCAGCCCTCCGCCGCCGGGACCCGCCGCGGCTCCTCGCCCAACTGCTCCGCCAGCCACGACGGCACCCCGTCCAGCAGCCGCACCAGCCGCGTCGCCTCCGCCCGCAGCCGGGCCGCCTCCGCCTCCGGCTCGACGTCGGCCAGCGCCATCAGCGCCGGCGCCGTACCGACCAGATATCCCAGTTCCTCGCGCAGCCGCAGCGACTCGCGGAAGCCGTGCCGCGCCTCCGTCAGGTCCCCGTCGTCGGCCGCGAGCGCGGCCAGATGGCGCCAGGTGAACGAGCACAGCAGCAGGTCGCCCTGGTCGAGCGCGCCCGCGTGGGCGCGGCGGAACGCCGCCAGCGCCGCCGTCGCGTTCTTCGTCAGATGCTGGGCGACCAGCCCGCGCCGGAAGTCCAGCATCGGCCGGTGCGGCGACGTCGGCGGCAGCAGCGCGGCGGCGCGGCCGAGCGCCGCGCGGGCCTCGTCGGAGCGGTCGCGCTCCTGGAACAGGGTGGAGGCGTACGCCAGGTAACCCCGCTCGCACGCCGTGACGCCGCGGTTCTCCCCGTCGGTCGACAGCGCCTCCGCGTTGCGCACCGCGTCCTCGGCGCGCTCCCAGCCGGCGGCGGTGAACATGCACTGCTCGACGAGCAGCGCCGCGCGCCGCCGCGCCGCCTCGGCGTCGGCCCCGGCGGCGTCTTCGAGGAGCGCGGCGGCGTCGTCCCAGCAGCCGCGCGAGCGCAGCCGCCAGATCGCCCGCTCCAGCGGATCCTCCGAGATCGCCGATTCCGACCGTGCCATGGCGGTATCCGCCACTCTTGCCTCCCCAACGCGCCGTCGAGCCAAGGAACAACGCAGCCCAGTGTGACTCGAATCTCAACACGAAGTGTGCCCTGGGCCAAGTGTCCGCGTGAACGACTTCACAAGATCTTGGCGAACCCATTGCCCCGGGCCCGGCCGCGGCGCGCACGAACGCGCCGCGCGGGCGGCGGCGTTCAGCGCATGCGCAGCGCGAGGAAGAAGTCGAGCTTGTCCTCCAGCCGCGCGAGGTCCCGGCCGGTGAGCTGCTCGATCCGGCCCACCCGGTAGCGCAGCGTGTTGACGTGCAGGTGGAGGCGGGCGGCGCAGCGGGTCCAGGAGCCGTCGCAGTCGAGGAACGCCTCCAGCGTCTCCACGAGACCGGCCCGGTGGCGGTGGTCGTACGCGCGCAGCGGGTCCAGCAGCCGGGCGGTGAACGCGCGGCGCACGTCGTCGGGGACGAAGGGCAGCAGCAGCACGTGCGAGGCCAGCTCCTCGTGGCCCGCCGCGCACACGCGGCCCGGCCGGGCGGCGGCGACCCGGCGCGCGTGCCGGGCCTCCTCCAGGGCGCCGCGCAGCCCTTCCGGGGTGTGCACGGCGGCGCTGACGCCGAGCGTGAGCCGGCCGTCGTCGGCGAGCCCGCGGGCCAGCGGCTCCCGCACGGCGGCGAGCAGCGCCGCGGCGCTCAGCTTTCCGGCGCCCGGCTCCCCGGCGCCGGCCGCCGGGCCGCCGGCGGGCCCGCGGCCCGGCCCGGCGCCCACGGCGCCCCTGCCCGGCCGCCCGTCCGGGTCACCGCCTCCGACCGCGCCCCCGGCCGCCGGCGCCCCCGGCGCCTCCGCCCGCGCCGCCGGCGCCGCCGGTGCCGGAAGCGGCACCAGCGCCACCGCCTCGTCGCCGGTGTGCGCCACCGCGATCCGGTCGGCCCGGTCCCTCTCCGAGCCCGCGAGCAGTTCCTCCAGCATCGCCTGCGCCACCGGTCCGCCCGCGATCCCCGGCTGCCCGGGCGGGACCTCCCACTCGACCCGCGCCACCACCACCTGCCACTGCGGGGCCGCCCCGATCCCCGGCAGCAGCACCGGCACCGCCACCCGCAGCCGGGCGGCGACCTCCCCGGGCTGCGCCCCGGCCTGCAACAGTTCCAGCACCTCCTGCGCCAGCCGCCGCCGCACCGCCCGCGCGGCGTCGCGCCGCTCCCGCTCCACGGCGATCAACTGCGTGACGCCGTGCACCAGGTCAAGCCGCTCCGGCGGCCACTCCCCGGCGTCCGCCTCCACCGCCAGCAGCCAGTCGGACAGCACCGTCTCGCGCAGGTCCCGCCCGCCGCCGACGGGGAAGAGCGAGTACGTCACGGCCCCGCCCGCCACCGGCAGCGTCACCCGGTGCGGCCCCGGCCGGCCGCCGCGCAGCGCCCCGAGGTGCTCGCCGGCCAGTTGTGCCCGCAACCGGGCGGGCAGCCGGCCGCCGGCCGCCGCGGACGCGGTGCCGGCGATCTGCCGGCCGGTGGGGGAGAGCACCCACGCACGCAGGTCCAGATCGGAGCCGAGGAGGTCGAGGACGACGTCGGGGCCGCCGCCCGCGGGCCCGGACGACATCAGCCGGCGGTGCCGCTCGACCACGGCCGCCAGATCGCCGGCCCGCTCGCCGGAGACCTGCCGGACGACGTGCTCGGTGACGGTGGCGAACGCGACGTTCTCGTCCACCGCGAACAGCGGCAGCCGGTGCCGCGCGCACGCACGCACCAGGTCCTCGGGCACCCCGGCCCCCGACAGCTCCGCCTCGCCTGCCGCGAGCCCGGCGACGCCGGCCGCGGCCAGGATCCGTACGAAGGGCTCCGAGTCCTGCGGGCCGTGCCGCCAGGCGAGCCCGGTGAGCACCAGCTCGCCGCCCGACAGATAGCGGCTCGGGTCCGTCAGGTCCGTGGTCATCACGCCCCGCACCGTGCGGTCCAGCTCGTCCTCGCCGCCGAGGAGCCTGAGGCCCAGCGCCTCGGATTCCAGGAGTGCCCGCAGCCTCATGCGCGTCCCTTGCTGTCGGTCGTGCGTCGACCCGCCCGTCCGTGCGCGCAGGCCGCCTGGCGGTCGTCGTGGGATGTCCCGCAAGGGATGTCCCACAGGGGAAGGAATACCCCCGGCCTTCGTTCGAATCTACAAGAAGCCGGTTCTGGCCTGCCCCTTGCTTCATGGTTTCCGTGACTGCACCCGGACGGCGGCGTTTCTGTGTACTTGGGCCACGTTCCGTCAACAGCTCAAGAACGCATCCGCACTTTCGAGGGAAAGCCGAGAGGATCCATGGACTTCCTGCGCCCCGCCGGCTGGGCGGAAGCGCTCGCCGCCAAGGCCGAGCACCCCGCGGCCGTACCGATCGCGGGCGGCACGGACCTCATGGTCGAGATCAACTTCGACCACCGCCGCCCGGAGTACCTGCTCGACCTCAACCGCATCGGCGAGTTGCAGGAGTGGGAGACGGGCGCCGAGAGCGTGCGGCTGGGGGCCTCCGTGCCGTACGCGCGGATCGTGGCCGAGCTGGGCGGTGCGCTGCCCGGTCTTGCGCGGGCGGCGCACACCGTGGCCTCGCCGCAGATCCGCAACCGCGGCGGCGTCGGCGGCAACCTCGGCACCGCCTCCCCGGCCGGCGACGCGCACCCGGCGCTGCTGGCCGCGGGCGCGGAGGTCGAGGTGGAGTCCGTACGAGGCAGCAGGCGGATCCCGATCGACGAGTTCTTCACCGGAGTCAAGCGCAACGCGCTCGCGCCCGACGAGCTGATCAAGTGGGTGCACGTCAGGAAGGCCACCGGGCCGCAGGAGTTCTCCAAGGTCGGCACGCGCAACGCGATGGTGATCGCCGTGTGCGCGTTCGGCATCGCGCTGCACCCCGACACCCGCACCGTCCGTACCGGCATCGGCTCGGCCGCGCCCACGCCCGTGCGCGCCGACGCCGCCGAGGAGTTCCTGAACGCGGCGCTGGCCGAGGGCGGCTTCTGGGACAGCGGCCGGAACCTGCCCCCGGCTCTGGCGCGGCAGTTCGCCGAGCTGGCGGCGGGCGCGTGCAACCCGATAGACGACGTGCGCGGCAGCGCGCGCTACCGCCGCCACGCGGTCGGCGTCATGGCGCGCCGCACGCTCGGCTGGACCTGGGAGTCGTACCGCCGGGGCACGGCAGGACCCACAAGAGGCGAAGGAGCCGCGTGATGCGGGTGACGTTCACCGTCAACGGCCGGGAGCAGCAGGCCGACGACGTCTGGGAGGGCGAGAGCCTGCTGTACGTGCTGCGCGAGCGGATGGGCCTGCCGGGCTCGAAGAACGCCTGCGAGCAGGGGGAGTGCGGCTCGTGCACGGTACGCCTCGACGGCGTGCCGGTGTGCGCCTGCCTGGTCGCCGCCGGGCAGGCCGAGGGCCGCGAGGTCGTCACGGTCGAAGGGCTGGCGCAGGACGGCCTCTCCGCGGTCCAGCAGGCGTTCGTCGACGCCGGCGCCGTGCAGTGCGGCTTCTGCACCCCGGGTCTGGTGGTCGCCGCGGACGACCTGCTGGAGCACTTCCCCTGGCCGATGGCGCCGTCGGACGACGACATCCGCGAGGGCCTGTCCGGCAACCTGTGCCGCTGCACCGGCTACGAGAAGATCCTCGACGCGGTCCGGCTCGCCGCCGCCCGCCGGGGCGAGGGGGTCTGATGTCCGAGGTCACCCGTATCCCCACCAGCCTCACCCGGGGTTCCGGGACCGCCGGCGGCATCGGAGAGTCGAAGCTGCGCCCGGACGGCACGCTGAAGGTCACCGGCGAGTTCGCGTACTCCTCCGACCTGTGGCACGAGGACATGATCTGGGGCCACACGCTCCGCTCCCCGCACGCCCACGCCGAGATCGTCTCCCTCGACACCTCCGCGGCCCTGGCCCAGGCCGGGGTGTACGCCGTGCTCACGTACGACGACCTGCCGGCCGAGCAGAAGAACTACGGGCTGGAGATCGCCGACACCCCGGCGCTGGCCGCCGGCCGGGTGCGCCACCACGGCGAGCCGGTGGCGCTGGTCGCCGCCGACCACCCCGAGACCGCCCGCCGGGCCGCGGCGAAGATCCGCGTCGAGTGGCGGGAGTTGCCCCTCGTCACCGACGAGGAGTCCGCGCTGGCGCCCGGCGCGCCGGTGCTGCACCCCGAGCGCGCCGACGGGCACGCGCGGCACGTACCGCACCCGAACATCGTCCACCGCCAGCCGGTCGTCCGCGGGGACGTCGCGGCGGCGGCCCGCCGGGCCGACCACATCGTCACCGGCGAGTACGAGTTCGGCATGCAGGACCAGGCGTTCCTGGGCCCGGAGTCCGGCCTGGCGGTGCCCGCGGAGGACGGCGGCGTCGACCTGTACGTCGCCACCCAGTGGCTGCACGCCGACCGGCGGCAGATCGCGCCGGTGCTCGGGCTGCCGGAGGACAAGGTGCGCATGACGCTCTCCGGCGTCGGCGGCGCCTTCGGCGGGCGCGAGGACCTGTCCATGCAGATCCACGCCTGCCTGCTGGCGCTGCGCACCGGCAGGCCGGTGAAGATGGTCTACGACCGCTTCGAGTCCTTCTTCGGCCACGTGCACCGGCACCCGGCCAGGATCCGCTACGAGCACGGCGTCACGGCCGACGGCCTGATCACCCACGCACGCTGCCGCATCGTCCTCGACGGCGGCGCGTACGCCTCCTCCACCCCGGCCGTCGTCGGCAACGCCGCGTCGCTGTCCATGGGCCCGTACGTCGTCGAGGACGTCGAGATCGAGGCCGTCGGCCTCTACACCAACAACCCGCCCTGCGGCGCGATGCGCGGCTTCGGCGCCGTCCAGGCGTGCTTCGCTTACGAGGCGCAGATGGACCGGCTCGCGGCGGCGGTCGGGATGGATCCGGTGGCGTTCCGGCAGCTCAACGCCATGTCACAGGGTTCGCGGCTGCCCACTGGGCAGGAGGTCGACTCGCCGGCGCCGGTGGCGGAGATCCTGCGCCGCGTCAAGGCCCGGCCGCTGCCGCCGGAGCGGCAGTGGGAGAGCGCCGGCGGCGCCGCGGACGTACGGGCGCTGCCGGGCGGGCTTTCCAACACCACGCACGGCGAGGGCGTCGTCCGCGGCGTCGGCTACGCGGTCGGCATCAAGAACGTCGGCTTCTCCGAGGGCTTCGACGACTTCTCCACCGCCAGGGTGCGGCTGGAGGTCACCGGCGGCGAGCCGGTGGTCACCGTGCACACCGCGGCGGCCGAGGTCGGCCAGGGCGGCGTCACCGTACAGGCGCAGATCGCCCGCACCGAACTGGGCGTCGCCCGGGTGGTCATCGCCCCGGCCGACACCCGCGTCGGCTCCGCCGGCTCCACCTCCGCCTCCCGGCAGACGTACATGACCGGCGGCGCGGTGCGGAACGCCTGTCGGGCGGTGCGCGAGCAGGTCCTCGCCCTCGGCCGGCGCAGGCTCGGCACGTACCACCCCGCGTGGGCCACGGCCGAACTGCTCCTGGAGGGCGGCAAGGTGGTCACGGACGGCGGCGAGGTCCTCGCCGACCTGGCCGACGTGCTCGACGGCGAGCAGCCCGTCGACGTCGAACTGCCCTTCCGGCACCGGCCCACCGAGCCGTTCGACATCGAGACCGGGCAGGGCTTCGGCCACGTCCAGTACTCCTTCGCCGCGCACCGCGCGGTCGTCGAGGTCGACACCGAACTCGGCCTGGTCAAGGTCGTCGAGCTGGCCTGCGCCCAGGACGTCGGCAAGGCGCTCAACCCGCTGTCCGTCGTCGGGCAGATCCAGGGCGGCACGACCCAGGGCCTGGGCGTGGCGGTGATGGAGGAGATCCTGGTCGACCCGGCGACGGCGCGGGTGCGGAACCCCTCGTTCACCGACTATCTGATCCCGACCATCCTCGACACCCCGGCCATCCCCGTCGACGTGCTCGAACTGGCCGACCCGCACGCGCCGTACGGCCTGCGCGGCGTCGGCGAGGCGTCCACGCTCTCGGCCACCCCGGCGGTGCTCGCCGCCATCCGCCAGGCCACCGGCCTGGCCCTGACCAAGGCTCCCGTACGCCCCGAGCACCTCACCGGCACCTGAAAGGCACACCTCACGGCACCCTCGCTCCGCCTTCACCGCTCCGCCTTCGTCTCGGGCCGTCCCCCGGGTCGTGCAGCACCACCTCATCCCAAATCCCGCAACCGCGGGTGCCCCTGTGAACCTTGGGAGAACCGCATGACCCAGTCCTCCGTCGGCCGGCCCGGCGCCGCGCCCGCAGCACAGCCCGCCGCCGGCCCCGCCGCGCCCGAAACCGCCTCCTGGCTCGACCGCTACTTCGAGATATCGAAGCGCGGCTCCACGGTCGCGCGCGAGGTGCGCGGCGGGCTCACCACCTTCATGGCGATGGCCTACATCCTGCTGCTCAACCCGCTGATCCTGGGCGGCGAGGACGCCGCGGGCCATGTGCTCGCCCCGTCGGGCCTGATCACCGCCACGGCGCTGGCCGCCGCGGTCACCACCCTGCTGCTGGGCTTCTTCGGCAAGGTGCCGCTGGCCGCGGCGGCCGGGCTCAGCGTCTCCGGCGTGCTCGCCAGCCAGGTCGCGCCGCAGATGACCTGGCCGCAGGCGATGGGCATGTGTGTCGCGTACGGCGTCGTGATCATGCTGCTGGCCGTCACCGGGCTGCGCGAGATGATCATGAACGCCATCCCGCTGGCCCTCAAGCACGCCATCACCATGGGCATCGGCATGTTCATCGCGCTGATCGGCCTGGTGAACGCCGGCTTCGTGCAGTCCGGCGAGGGGAAGATCGTCACGCTGGGCGTCGACGACCAGCTCCGCGGCTGGCCCGTGCTCGTCTTCTGCCTCACCCTGCTGCTGATCTTCATGCTCCAGGCGCGCAACGTGCCCGGTGCCATCCTCATCGGCATCGTCGCCGGCACGGTCGCCGCCGTCGTCGTCAACGCCGTCGCCGACCTCGGGCCCGCGGCGTGGGCGAACGGCCGGGCGCCGGAGCTGCCGGCCGGCGGGGTCACCTCGACGCCGGACTTCGGCCTCTTCGGCGAGGTGTCGTTCCGCGGCTGGGGCGACGTCGGCGTGATGACCGTCAGCATGATCGTCTTCACCCTGGTGCTCGCCGGGTTCTTCGACGCGATGGCCACCATCATCGGCGTCGGCACCGAGGCGAAGCTCACCGACGAGCGGGGCCGGATGCCCGGGCTGTCGCGGGCGCTGTTCATCGACGGCGCCGGCGGCGCGGTCGGCGGCACCGCGGGCGCCTCCGGGCAGACGGTGTTCGTGGAGTCGGCGACCGGCGTCGGCGAGGGTGCCCGCACGGGTCTTTCGAGCGTCGTCGTCGGGCTGCTGTTCGCGCTGGGGCTGCTGTTCACGCCGCTGGCGCAGATCGTGCCGGGCAACGTGGCCGCCGCCGCCCTGGTCGTCATCGGCGCCATGATGGCGGCGAACGCGCGGCACGTGGACTGGGCCGACCGGGGGGTGGCCGTCCCGGTCTTCCTGACGGTCGTGCTGATGCCGTTCACGTACTCCATCACGGCGGGCGTCGCCGCCGGCGTCATCTCGTACACGGCGATCAGGGCCGCCCAGGGCAGGTGGCGCGAGCCCGGCCCCTTCATGTGGGTCCTGACCGCCGTCTTCGTCGTCTTCTTCGCGCTCCATCCGATCGAGCAGTGGTTGGGTGTCAAATAGGACCAGCGGCCTCGTGAGGAGCTGATCAGCATGCTGGACATCGCCGCCGACCTCGCCCCGTGGTGCGCGGAGGGACGCCCCTTCGCCGTCGCCACCGTCGTGGGCACCACCGGCTCGGCGCCGCGCGGCCCGGGCGCCGCGCTGGCGGTGGACGCCGGGGGCACGGCGGTCGGCAGCGTGTCCGGCGGCTGCGTCGAGGGCGCGGTGTACGAGCTGTGCCGGGAGGCCGTCGAGACCGGGAACGTGGTGCTGGAGACCTTCGGTTACTCCGACGAGGACGCCTTCGCGGTGGGGCTCACCTGCGGGGGAGAGATCGACGTCCTCGTCACGCCGGTCACGGCCGACGGCATGCTCCGCACGGCGCTGACCGCCGCCGCCGGCGGGGAGGCCGCGGCGGTCGCCCGGGTCGTCCACGGTCCGGCCGCGCTCGTCGGGCAGGCGCTGCTGGTACGCCCCGACGGCACGTACGAGGGCCGCCTCGCGGGCCCGCTCCCGGACCTGCCCGACTGGGACGGCACCGCGCTGGAGCGCACCGCCGCCGCCGAGGCCGCCGCGCTGCTCGACGCAGGGCGGACGGACACGGTGGAGGTCGGCGCGGCGGGCGCGCGCTGCGGGGAGCCGGTGACGCTGCTGGTGGAGGTGAGCGTGCCGGCGCCGCGGATGGTCGTCTTCGGCGCGATCGACTTCGCCCACGCGCTCGTCCGCGTCGGCAAGTTCCTCGGCTACCACGTCACCCTCTGCGACGCCCGCCCGGTCTTCGCCACCGCCCGCCGCTTCCCCGAGGCGGACGAGGTGGCGGTGCGCTGGCCGCACGAGTACCTGGCGGACGCGCGGGCCGCGGGGGAACTGGACGGGCGCACGGTGCTGTGCGTGCTCACGCACGACCCCAAGTTCGACGTGCCGCTGCTCACGGCGGCGCTGCGGCTGCCCGTCGCGTACGTCGGCGCGATGGGCTCACGCCGTACGCACCTGGACCGCAACCGGCGGCTGCGCGAGGCGGGCGTCACCGAACGCGAACTCGCGCGCCTGCGCTCGCCGATCGGCCTCGACCTCGGCGCCCGCTCCCCGGAGGAGGTCGCGGTCTCCATCGCCGGCGAGATCGTCGCGGCGCGGCGGGGCGGCACGGGGGTGCCGCTGACGGGCGCGCACACGCCGATCCACCGGGAGCGGCGGGCGGCGGGCCGGATCGGGGACGTGGCCTGAGGCGGGTCTAGCCGGGCGCGGTCCGGGCCGTGACGTAGCCGCTCTCGACGGCCTTGTCCTGCGCGTCGGCGGTCACCGCGAGCCCGCCGGCGGTCAGCGTCCGCGCCGCCCGTTCGGCGACCTCGCGGTGGGCCGCGGCGCTCCAGGAGGGCAACTGGAAGAACACGGACAGCCGCCCGCCGGGGCGCAGCAGCCCGGCGACCGCACGGGCGGCGGCGGGGTCGGTCCACAGCAGCCGCACGTTGAAGGCGTACGCGACGTCGAAGGGCCGCCCGGCGGCGAGTTCCGCGGCGGGGACCGCGGGGACGGCGCCGGTCCTGAACTCCGCGAGCCCGGCGGCGACATGGGCGGCGTTCCGGCGCCCGGCCGCGGCGGTCATCTTCGCGGACCGGTCCAGGCCGGTGAACCGCGCGGGTGCCTCCCGCGGCCCGGCGGCCAGCTCCGCGCAGACGTACGACGCGGTCACCCCGTGCCCGCAGCCGATCTCCAGCACCCTGTCGCCGGGCCGCACGGACAGCGTCCGGGCGGCCCACTCGTGACGGTCCACACGGGCCAGTATCGGCCACGGCTCAGCGCAACTGCAGGTCCACGAGCACCGCGCGGTGGTCGGTGCCGGCCAGCTCCGGGAACTCGATGGCCGCGGGGCTCAGCCGGTCGCTCACCAGGACGTGGTCGATCTGGGTGCCGAAGAGGGGCGTCGTCGACGCCGGCCAGGTGGGGGTGCGGGAGCGGCCGAGCAGCATGGCGCTGTCGCGCAGGCCGGTGTCCAGGATGTCGCGGAACGCCTCGTGGTCCTGCGAGGCGTTGAAGTCGCCGCCGAAGACGGTCGGCGCGTCCCCGCGCGCCGCGGCGGCGTCCCGCAGCCGCCCCAGCTCGGTACGCCAGGCGTCCATCGACCCGGGCGTCGGCGGCATCGGATGCACGACCTGCAGCCGCACCCGCTCGCCGGCGACGCGAGCGACGGCCGCGGGCATCGACAGCGTGCCGCGCACGCCGGGCTCCTCGGTCAGCGGGTATCTGCTGAGGACGGCGGAGCCCTCGGCCGGATCGCCGGCGTCGACGACGCGGTACGGGTACGCGGCCCGCAGCGCCGGGCTGCGCAGGGCGGCGACGCACCGGGAGTCGCACTCCTGGACCAGGGCGATGTCCGGCTCGTACGCGCGCAGCGCGGCGCGCAGGGCGGGGGTGGCGTCGCCGAACCTGAGGTTGGCGGTGAGGAGGCGGAACTCGGCCCTGGGCGGCGAGGACGGCGGGTCGGCGGCGGACTCGTAGGGCCGTACGAACCAGGCGGTGGCGGCGAGGGCGACGACCGCCCACACGACGCCGGCCCGGCTGCGGGCGAGCGCCATGAACAGCAGCCCGGCACCGCCGGGCACGAGCAGCCAGGGCAGGAAGGCGGCGAGCTGCGGCAGCGGAGTCACGCCGTCGCCCCCGCCGGCCCGGAACCCGAGCACGGCCGAGACGACCAGCAGGGGCAGCCCTCCGGCCAGGGCGCACGCCCGCCGCAGGCGCGACCGGTGGCGGGCGGAGGCGCCGCCGCGGGCGGTGCCGGCCGTGCGTTTCGCGATCTCGGCGTCCGCCGGGGCGGCGCCCGCGCCCGTGTCCGCGCGCGGAGCACCGGCCGCTTTCCCGCCCCCGGCGTTCTCGGGTTGTCCGTCGAGCATCCCCACCCCTGTCGTCGCCTCCGTTCCCGATCCTCCCTCAGCCCGCCCCGCGGCCCGCACCGACGTCCCCGCACCTCCGGGTTGCGGACAGGAACTGGCCGCAATCGGCCGTAACGTGGCCGTCATGACGAAGACCAACGGGCCCGTCACCCTCTCCACCCGCCGCCTCAACCGCGCCCTCCTCGCCCGGCAACTCTTGCTCGACCGCGTCGACATGCCCCTCACCGACGCCGTGGCCCACCTGCTCGGGCTCCAGGCACAGGCGCCCCGGCCGCCGTACCACGCCCTTGCCGCGCGGCTGCGCGGGTTCGACCCGGCCGCGCTGTCCGCGCTGCTGGAAAGCCGCGAGGTCGTGCGGCTCGTCACCCTGCGCTCCACCGTCCACCTGCACACCCCCGCCGACGCCCTGACTCTCCGCCCCTTCAGCGCCCCCGCCCTGGAGCGCGAGCTCAGGACCTTCCGCGGCCGGCTCCAGGGCGTCGACCTCGACCGGCTGACGGCGCTGACCCGGGAGCTCGCCGAGCCCGGCCCCGTCTCGCTGCGCGAGATCGGCGACGAGCTGCGGCGCGAGTGGCCCGAGCACGACCCGCTCGCGCTGAAGGTCGCCGCGCGCATCCTGCTGCCTCTCGTGCAGGTGCCGCCGCGCGGGCTGTGGGGGCGGGGCGGGCAGGTCGCGCACGCCACCGCCCGGTCCTGGCTGGGCGCGGAGCCGGCGGCGGACCCGGACGTGGCGCCCCTCGTGCTGCGTTACCTCGCGGCCTTCGGGCCCGCGTCCGTACGGGACATGCAGGCGTGGTGCGGAGTGACGCGGCTGCGGCCGCACTTCGAGGCGCTGCGGCCCCGGCTGCGTACGTTCCGCGACGAGCGCGGCACCGAGCTGTTCGACCTGCCCGACGCGCCGCGGCCGGCGGCGGACACCCCGGCGCCCGCACGGTTCCTGGGCGAGTTCGACAACCTCACGCTCGCGCACGCGGACCGCACCCGCGTCGTGTCGGACGAGTTCCGCCGCCGCGGCTACCGGCGGGACCACGCCTTCGGCGGCTTCCTCGTCGACGGCTTCGTCCGCGGACTGTGGCGGGTGACCCGGGACGACGGCGCGGCGACGATGCACCTGGAGACGTTCGCACCGCTGACCCGCGGCGAGCGGCCCGGGGTCGAGGCCGAGGCGGCGGGGGTGCTGGAGATGCTGGCGCCCGGCAGCCGCCAGGAGCTGCGGATCGCCGACGCGGGCGGGGGGTGACCGGGCCCGTCAGTGGGCGGCCGGCTGCGGTGCCGCCGACGCGGGCGGCGGTGTGCGCCGCTGCCGGGGCCGCGCCTCGCCTTCCGGCTGGGCCCCTGCGTGGTGGCCGTACGGGCGGCGGGCGGTGAGCAGGGGGTCGACGGTGATCCGGTCGGTGCCCAGCGGCGCGGTCAGCGCGCGCAGCGCCGGCTCCCCGAGGCGTACCCACTTCTGCTGCGGCCCGAGCGCGCGGACCAGCGCGGCCTGCGTGGTGAAGGCCACCGCGGTGCGCGTGCCCAGCGGTGTGCGGAACATCCGCAGCCGCAGCCCGGTCCCTCCGTCCTGCACGGGAACGTACAACTGAGGCCGGCGTTGTGGCGTGAGGGCGGATCCGGAGGTGTCCACGATACGACGGTACGGGGCCCTGCCCCGCGGGTCACCCGCATTCCGCCATGCGAGACGGCACCACCGGACCCACCCGGAACACCGACTGGTCGGGGCCGCCGGAACGCCGCACGGGCGGGTGCCGCGGTGTCCACATGCCGGACAGAAGCCCGTTTTCCGGAGGTCGCCGCGGCCGTTCGCCGCGCGTTCACCCCCGGGCCGCCCGTACACCGGGCCGCCGTCGGCCGGTACGCCCGACGCCCCGTGCGCGCCGGCCCGTTCACGCCGCCGCGTGCTCCCTCACCCGGCCGCCGTCAGCCGCCACAGCGACGTCACCTCCGCCGCCCGCGCCGCGTGCAGCGGGTCCGACGTGTCCGTCGCCCGGCGGTGGCGGGGGCGCGTGTCGTGCCGGGCCGCCACCCGCAGGCCCGCCGCCTCGATCGCCGCCGGCAGCTCCGCGCGGCTGCGCAGCCCCAGGTGCTCGGCAAGGTCGGACAGCACCAGCCAGCCCTCGCCGCCCGGCTCCAGGTGCGCCGCGAGGCCGGCGAGGAAGCCGCGCAGCATGCCGCCGCCGGGGTCGTAGACGGCGTGCTCCAGGCCGGAGGCCGGCTTGGCGGGCAGCCAGGGCGGGTTGCACACGACCAGCGGCGCGCGCCCCGGCGGGAAGAGGTTCGCCTCCACCACCTCGACCTGCTCGGCCAGGCCCAGCCGGCCGACGTTGTCGCGGGCGCAGGCCAGCGCGCGGGGGTCCGTGTCGGTGGCCACGACGCGCTCCACCCCGCGGCGCGCCAGCACCGCCGCGAGCACGCCGGTTCCGGTGCCCACGTCGAACGCGAGCGACTTCGCCGGCAGCGGGGCCTCGGCCACGAGGTCGACGTACTCGCCGCGCACCGGCGAGAACACCCCGTAGTGCGGGTGCACGCGGGCGCCCAGCGCCGGTATGTCCACGCCCTTGCGGCGCCACTCGTGCGCCCCCACCGCGCCGAGCAGTTCGCGCAGCGCCACCGCGCCCGGCTCGGTCACCGGGCCGTACGCCTCGGCCACCGCCCCGCCCACGTCGGGCGCCCGGCGCAGCGGCACGGCCGGGCCCTGCGGCCCGGGTTCGAGGGGGACGAGGAGCATGCCGAGGACGCGCGCCCGGTGGCCCTGTGCCTGCCGGTGCCGGTGGAAGGCGTCCGCGGGTCCGGTCGCCCGGCCGCCCGCCGGTGCGGCCGGGCGCCGGCCGCGGCGGGCCGAGCGGCGGTCGATGCGCCGGCCCAGGGCGGCGAGGAGCTGGCGCCCGCCGTGGTAGTCGCCCTGCCACAGGACGGCCGTGCCCTCGCACACCAGGCGGTACGCGATGTCGGCGCACATCCGGTCGTCCGCGGGCACCACCCGCTGCGGCGGCGGGGTGCCGCCCGTGGCGTACCAGTGGGCGGTCCGCGCGCGCCCGTCCGCGATCCAGCTCAGGTTGGGGTGTTCGGCCACGGGTTCATCTTCCCGCCCGGGCGCCGCGGCGTCGCCCTCGGGGAGGCACGTGCTGCCATGCGCCCCCGACGCACGCGGGCCGCCGCCCCCGCACGGCGGTGCGCGGCATGCCGGACGTGTGCGCCCCCCGACGCCTGTACGACGCCTCGACCGCCCGCCTGGCGCCCCCCGGCGGGCGGCCCGGCGTCGTGTGGCCCACACGTGTGCGGCACGGCGTTGTCACCGTCGGGCGGTAGCCTCCGCGGCATGGGCATCAAGCGGGTCGTACCCGACATCAGGACCGAGTCCTTCGAGGACAGCCGCGCGTTCTACGAGCGGCTGGGCTTCGAGGAGGTGATGAACCTGGGGTGGGTGATGGCGCTCGCCTCGCCGGACAACCCCACCGCGCAGTTGATCTTCATGGAGCGGGACGTCTCCGCGCCGGTGACGCCGGACATGAGCATCGAGGTCGCGGACGTCGACGCGGCGCACGAGGCGATGCGGGCGGCGGGCGCGGAGATCGTGCACCCGCTGACCGACGAGGAGTGGGGCGTGCGGCGGTTCTTCGTCCGCGACCCCAACGGGCGGGTGGTGAACGTCGTGGCGCACCGGGCGTGACGTGCCCGGGACAGGCGTCCCCCGGGGCGGACGTCCCCTAGGGGAGCAGCCCCGCGCGGCGCGCGGCGGTGACCGCCTCCAGCCGGGTGTGCGCGCCGAGCTTGCGCATCGCCGAGCGCAGGTAGCTCTTCACCGTCTCCGGCCGCAGCCCCAGCCGCTCGCCCGCCGCCGCGTTCGTCGCGCCCGTCGCCACGCACGCCAGCACGTCCAGCTCCCGCGGCGCCAGCACCGCCCGGTCCGGGCCCGCGCAGGAGACGGGGGCGACGGTGACGGCCGCGGACGCCAGCCGGTCGCAGAGCGAGAGCAGTTCCTCGCGCAGCTTCTCGTCGGCTATACGCGGCGCCAGCGTGCGCAGGTCGCGGTGCGCGGTGCGGACGTTCTCCCAGGCCGCGGGGTCCGCCGCGCGCTGCGCGGTGGGCGTGGCGACGGCGAGCAGCCGGCGGGCCTCGTCGCGCACGGCGAGGGTCTGCTCCAGGTGGCGCGCCGTCTCCACCGCCGCGGTCAGCGACCGGTCGCCCAGCGGAAGCGAGTCGCGCAGCGCGCCGTAGAGCACGGCCCGCACCCGGCCGCGTACGACGACGGGCACCGCCAGCACCGAGCGCAGTCCCTCGGTGCCCACCGGGCCGTCGTACTCGTGGCTGATGGCGCGGGACGAGGTGTAGTCGGTGACCGCGCAGGGCCGGGAGAAGGCGATGGCCTTGCCGCCCAGCCCGTTGCCCGTGGCCACCCCGAGTCCCTGCAGGGACAGCGTCACCGTCCCGCTCAGCTCGCTGATCCGCAGCTTGCGGCCGCCGTCCGTGAGCAGCCCGCCGAAGGCGACGGGCACGCCGCCGCTCCGGCGCAGCCGGGCCAGCGCGCCGCGCACCTCCGCTGCGTCCGCGGTCTCCGGCATGTCGCTCGCTCCCTGGTGCTGACGGGGGATCGCCGGCGTGGCCGGCGGCAGGGCACCCCCGTATGGGGGTAGTGAGGCGTACGTCACTCGCAGCACGATGCTAGCGAGCCGCCGCCGTACAAGGAGGACATGTGACGGCATCCGATCCGACCGCGGACTTCCGGTCCGCGCGGGACTTTCTGCTGCGGCAGAGGGAGGACTACGCCGCCGCGCGCGCGGGATTCTCCTGGCCCAGGCCGGAGCGGTTCAACTGGGCACTCGACTGGTTCGACGCCATCGCCGCGGACAACGACCGCACAGCGCTCCACATCGTGGAGGAGGACGGCCGCGAGACGAAGTTGAGTTTCACCCGAATGAGCGAGCGCTCGAACCGGGTCGCGAACTGGCTGCGCGCGCAGGGTGTGCGGGCCGGCGAACGGATCGTCGTCATGCTCGGCAACCAGGCCGAGTTGTGGGAGACAGCCCTGGCCGCGATGAAGCTGCGCGCCGTCGTCATCCCCGCCACGCCGCTCCTCGGCCCGGCCGACCTCGCCGACCGCATCGAGCGCGGCGGCGCCCGTCACGTGCTCGTACGGGCCGCCGACGAGGAGAAGTTCGCCGAGGTGCCCGGCGACTACACCCGCATCTCCGTCGGCGGGCAGGGGGCCCACCGGGCGGAGGGCGGGGGCGGGAAGGGCTGGCTCGCCTACGAAGACGCGTACGAGGCCCCCGCCGCCTTCACGCCCGACGGCCCGACGGCCGCCGACGACACCCTGATGCTGTACTTCACCTCCGGCACCACCGCGCTTCCCAAGCTCGTCGAGCACACCCACGTCTCGTACCCGGTCGGCCACCTGGCGACGATGTACTGGATCGGCATCCGCCCCGGCGACGTGCACCTGAACATCTCCTCACCCGGCTGGGCCAAGCACGCCTGGTCCAACCTCTTCGCGCCCTGGAACGCCGAGGCGACGGTCTTCCTGTTCAACTACACGCGCTTCGACGCCGGCGCCCTGCTGGCCGCCATGGACCGCGCCGGCGTGACAACTTTCTGCGCCCCGCCCACCGTCTGGCGGATGCTGGTGCAGTCCGATCTGAGCGGCCTGGCCACCCCGCCGCGCGAGGCCGTCGCCGCAGGTGAGCCCCTCAACCCCGAGGTCATCGAGGCCGTCCGGCGGGCCTGGAAGGTGACCGTCCGCGACGGCTTCGGCCAGACCGAGACCGCGGTTCAGATCGCCAACTCCCCCGGGCAGCGAGTCAAGCTGGGGTCCATGGGCCGTCCCACTCCCGGATACGACGTCGTGCTCCTGGACCCCGTCAGCGGCAAACCCGCCGACGAGGGCGAGATCTGTCTCGACCTGACCGCGCGCCCCGTGGGCCTGATGACGGGCTACGAGGGCGACCCGGACCGCACCGCCGAGGCCATGGCCGACGGCTACTACCGCACCGGCGACATCGGCGCCCGCGACGACGAGGGCTACCTCACCTATATCGGACGCAGCGACGACGTCTTCAAGGCCAGCGACTACAAGATCAGTCCCTTCGAGCTGGAGAGCGCCCTGCTGGAGCACGAGGCGGTCGCCGAGGCCGCCGTGGTGCCCGCGCCCGACCCGCTGCGGCTCGCCGTGCCCAAGGCGTACGTCGTGCTCGCCGCCGGCTGGGAGCCGGGCGCCGCCGCGGCGGAGGCGATCTTCGCGCACTCCCGGGCCGTGCTCGCCCCGTACAAGCGCGTCCGGCGGCTGGAGTTCGCCGACCTGCCGAAGACCGTCTCCGGCAAGATCCGCCGCGTGCAACTGCGCGAGGCGACCGCCGCGGGATCCGCCGACGAGTACCGCGAGGAGGACCACACATGACCGCAGAGCCGTCCTACACCGGCGGCACCGGCACCACGGCGCTGCTGGGCGACACCATCGGTGCCAACCTGGACCGCGCCATCGCCGCCCACCCCGACCGCGAGGCCCTGGTCGACGTGCCCTCCGGGCGCCGCTGGACCTACGCGGAGTTCGGCGCCGCCGTCGAGGAGGTGGCCCGCGGGCTGCTCGCGCGCGGCGTCGCCAAGGGCGAGCGCGTCGGCGTCTGGGCGGTCAACTGCCCGGAGTGGGTGTTCGTGCAGTACGCCTCGGCCCGTATCGGCGCCGTGATGGTCACCATCAACCCCGCCTACCGGGTGCACGAGCTGGAGTACGTCCTCAACCAGTCCGGGATCTCCCTGCTGGTCGCCTCGCTGGCGCACAAGTCCAGCGACTACCGGCGGATGGTCGAGCAGGTGCGCGGCAGTTGCCCGGCCCTGCGCAACGTCTTCTACATCGGCCACGCCGGCTGGGGCCGGCTGATCGAGGCCGGCCGCACGGTGCCCCCGGAGCGGGTCCGCGAGCGCGAGGCGCTGCTGTCCTGCGACGACCCGGTCAACATCCAGTACACCTCCGGCACCACCGGCTTCGCCAAGGGCGCGACCCTGTCGCACCACAGCATCCTCAACAACGGCTTCTTCGTCGGCGAGACGCTGGGCTACACCGAGCAGGACCGGATCTGCATCCCCGTCCCGTACTACCACTGCTTCGGCATGGTGATGGGCAATCTCGCGGCTACCAGCCACGGCGCCTGCATGGTCATTCCGGGCTCCTCCTTCGACCCCGCCGCCACCCTCGCGGCCGTCGAACAGGAGCGCTGCACCTCGCTGTACGGGGTGCCCACCATGTTCGTCGCGGAGCTGGCCCTGCCGGACTTCGCCCTCTACGACCTCACGTCGCTGCGCACCGGGATCATGGCCGGCTCGCCCTGCCCGGTGGAGGTGATGAAGCGGGTGGTCAACGAGATGCACATGGCGGAGGTGACCATCTGCTACGGCATGACCGAGACCTCCCCCGTCGCCACCCAGACCCGGCCCGAGGACGACCTGGAGCGCCGCACCGCCACCGTCGGCCGCGTCCTGCCGCACATCGAGGTCAAGGTCGTCGACCCGGTCACCGGCGTGACCGTGTCCCGCGGCGACACCGGCGAGCTGTGCACCCGCGGCTACAGCGTCATGCAGGGCTACTGGGAGCAGCCCGAGCGCACCGCCGAGGTCATCGACGCCGGCCGCTGGATGCACACCGGCGACCTGGCGCGGATGCGCGAGGACGGCAGCGTGGAGATCGTCGGCCGGATCAAGGACATGATCATAAGGGGCGGCGAGAACGTCTACCCGCGCGAGATCGAGGAGTTCCTGCACACCCACCCCAAGATCGCCGACGTGCAGGTCGTGGGCGTGCCGGACGAGACGTACGGCGAGGAGATCCTCGCCTGCGTGATCCTCAGCGACCCGCGGCACGCGCTCTCCCGGCGCGAGCTGGCCCACTACTGCGAGAACCGGCTCGCGCACTACAAGATCCCGCGGCATCTGCGGATCATGGAGGAGTTCCCGATGACGATCAGCGGAAAGGTGCGGAAGGTCGAGCTGCGGGAGCAGTTCAGTGCTGCGGAATAGCCGCGGCGGGCAGGTGCTTGACACCGCCATGACGATCTTGCACTACGTCGGCGGTCCCACCGCGCTGCTCCAGCTCGGCGGCGTCCGGCTGCTCACCGACCCGACGTTCGACCCGCCGGGCGAGTACCCCGGCGGCGGCCGGCGGCTGGTGAAGACCGCGGGCCCGGCGCTCGCGCCGGCGGACCTCGGCCCGGTCGACGCGGTGCTGCTCTCCCACGACCAGCACGCCGACCACCTCGACCGGGCCGGGCGCGAGTGCGCCGCCGCCGCGCCGCTGGTGCTGTCCACGGTGTCGGCCGCGAAGCGGATGGGCGGCCCGGTGCGGGCGCTGCCGGCGTGGGAGTCGTACGCGATCGGCCCCGTCCGCGTCACCGCCGTGCCCGCGCAGCACGGCCCGCCCGGCAGCGCGCACCTGACCGGCGAGGTCACCGGCTTCGTGCTCACCGGCGACGGGCTGCCCACGGTCTACGTCAGCGGCGACAACGCCTCGCTCGACGTGGTCCGTACGATCGCCGCCCGGCTCGGCCCCGTGGACATCGCCGTGCTCTTCGCCGGCGCCGCGCCCGCCACGCTCACCAGCGAGCACGCCGCCGCCGCGGCGGCGGCGCTCGGGGCGCACGACGTGGTGCCGCTGCACTTCGAGCACTGGGAGCACGTCACGCAGGGCGCGGACTCGCTCGTCGCCGCTTTCGAGGTGGCGGGACTCGGACACCGGCTGCGGCTGCCGCGGCCGGGGGAGGCGGTGGAGCTGTAGAACCCGCGTCAACTCCCCGCGGACGCCGGGATCTTCAGCTCCACCAGCCGCCGGAAGGACTCCAGCCGGCCGGCTTCGTCGGGGGTGTGCAGCGAGACCAGCAACTCGTCGGCGCCGCTGCGGGCGACCAGCTCGCCCAGCGCGGCGGCCACCTGCTCACCGGTGCCGGCCACCTGCGACCGGCGGGCCTCGTCGAGATAGCGGGCCTCGCGCTCGGTGAGCGTACGGGCCCGTATCTCCGCGGCGTGCTCCAGCGGCGGGAACTCCCCGCGGGTGCGCGACCAGACCGTCGCCCACGCCTCCGGCAGCAGCAGGTCCGCGGCCTCCTCTGCGGAGTCGGCCACCGCGGCGGCGAGCGCCACGACCACGTACGGCCGCGCCTGCCGGGCGGAGGGCGTGAACGCCTCGCGGTAGCGCTCGACCGCCTCCAGCATCTTCTCCGGGCGCCGCCCCGCGCCGATCACCAGCGGCAGCCCGTGCGCGGCGGCGATGTCGGCGCCGCCGTCGACGGCCAGCACGTACGCCGGCACGCGCAGCCCCTCCGCCGGTACGGCGTGCACCCCCGGATACGCCTGCTGCCCGCCCTCGAACCACCGGAGCAGCTCCGCCAGCGCGTCCCCGAAGTCCGCCGCGTCCGCCGTGCCGTGGCCCAGCGCGCGCCGGATGCCGTCGGTGAAGCCCAGCGAGCGGCCGAGGCCCATGTCGATCCGGTCCGGGAACAGCGACGCCAGCACGCCGAACTGCTCGGCGACGACCAGCGGCCGGTGGTTGGGCAGCATCACGCCGCCGGTGCCGACCCGGATCCGGGACGTGGCGGCGGCGACGGCGGCGGCCAGCACGGTCGGCGCGGAGCCGGCGACGCCGGGGACGCTGTGGTGCTCGGAGACCCAGAAGCGGCGGTAGCCGTACCCCTCCGTCTGCCGTGCGAAGCCGACGGTGCGGCGCAGCGCGGCGGCCGGGTCCTCGTCCTTGCGCCGCAGGGACCGGTCGAGCACGGAGAGCGGGATGTCCATGATCTGAACAACACCGCGCACGGCTCAGGATTCCCGGGCCGACTCCCCGGCGTCGTGGACGAGAAGGGCGATCTGCACGCGGTTGTTGAGGTCGAGCTTGGTGAGGATGCGCGAGACGTGCGTCTTCACGGTGGGCACGCTCATGTACAGCTCGGCGGCGATCTCCGCGTTGGACCGGCCGTGGCCGACCGCCACGGCGACCTCCCGCTCGCGGTCGCCGAGCGCGGCGAGCCGGCCGCGGGCGCGCTCGCGGGCCGGCCCGCGCCCCTCGGTGCCGGCGGCCGAGACCTGGGCGATGAGCTGCTGGAGCACCGCCGGCGACAGCGCGGGCTCGCCGGCGGCGACCTTGCGCACGGCCTCGACGATGTCCCGGGGCGGGGTGTCCTTGAGCACGAAGCCGGCGGCGCCCGCGCGCAGGGCGCGCAGTACGTGCTCGTCGGTGTGGAACGTCGTCAGCACCAGCACCTCCGGCGGTTCGGCGCGCCGCCGCAGCGCCTCCGTGGCGGCGAGGCCGTCGAGCCGGGGCATGCGGATGTCCATGAGCACGACGTCGGGGGCGTGCGCGGCCACGAGCGCCTGCACCTCGCTGCCGTCGGCGGCCTCGCCCACCACGTCGATGTCGCCGGCCCCGCCGAGCATGAGCCGCAGCCCGGCCCGTACGAGAGGATCGTCGTCGACGAGGAGCACGGTGACCCGGGCGGCGGGGTCGGCGGTCTGGTCGGGCACGCGCCCCACCCTAGCGGCGGCGGGCCGGAGGCTCACTCCGTACGGGACGGGCGGCCCCAGGGGAGCCAGGCGCGCAGGTGGAAGCCGTCCGCTTCCGCGGTGTGCGTCAGCCGGCCGCCGGCCAGCGCGGCGCGCTCGGCGAGCCCGATGAGCCCCTGCCCGGCGCCGGGGATGGGGTCCGCCGCAGCCGCGGCGAGGGTCCCGGAGCCGTTCACCGGGCGGCTCGGTCCGGGTCCCGGTGCGGTCGTACCGGCGACCGTGGCGCGGCCGGGCGGCTCCGCCGCGGGGACGGACACCGCGACCCGGCCGGGGCCCGGCTTCCCGCCCGCCGCGGTCAGGCCGTGCCCGCCGAAGACCGCCACCCGCCCACCCGGCGCAGGCCGGTTGCTCGCGGCGGCACCCGCGCCCGGCCCCGGGCCCGGGGAGCCGTGCACCCGGCCGGGCGCGGGCCGGTCGCCGGTGCGTGCGGCGTCCGCCTCCCCGCCCACCGTCGTCAGCGGGTTGCTCACCGCCACCGTCAGGCCCGCCTGCGGACTCCCGGCAAGCGTCACCGTCACCTTCGTGCCCGCGGCGTGCTTGCGGGCGTTCGTCAGCCCCTCCTGCACGATGCGATACGCGGTGCGCCCCGTCGCCGGCGGGACCGCCTCGGGCTCGCCGACGTCCGGCTCGTACACGATCCGCATCCCCGCCTCGCCGGCCTCGGCCACCAGCCGCGCCACGTCCCGCAGCGTCGGCTGCGGGCGCCCGGCGAGCGCCCCCGCACCGGTGTCCGCACCCGCGGGGGCGCGCAGCACGCCGATCACGTCCCGCAGGTCCTGGAGCGCCTCGTGCGCGCTGTCCCGGATCACGCCCGCCGCCCGGGCGACCTCCGCCGGCGGGGCGCCCGGATGGAACTCCAGCGCCCCGGCGTGCACGCTCAGCAGCGACAGCCGGTGCGCCAGCACGTCGTGCATCTCCCGCGCGATCTCCTCCCGCGCCCGGCGCTGCGCCTGCTCCGCGCGCAGCGCCGCGTCGGCCTCCGCCTGCTCGGCGCGCGCCCGCAGCGAGGCGACGAGCTGGCGGCGCGAGCGCCGGTAGAGGCCCCAGAGCATGGCCGCCGCGACCAGCGAGAAGTACGCGACGCCCGCGCCGGTCCGCGGATCCTCCGGGTCCGGGGTGCCGGCGAGGAACCCGACGAGCCGGGCGAAGACGAGGGCCGCGATCCAGCCGGTGGTACGCAGCGGGCGGTGCGCCGCGACGGTGAAGAGCGCGACCAGCGTCGGGCCGATGAAGAAGTGGCCGAAGGAGTCGGCGACGAGCATCGCCACCGCGAGGGCCACGGGCAGGCGGCGGCGCAGCAGCAGCGCCAGGCAGGCCACGCCGGCGGCCACGGCCTCGGCGAAGAGCACGTTCTCCGAGACGCCGGCGCCGTCCGGGGGCAGCACCGAGTCGGCGGACAGGAACGAGAAGGCCCCGGCGAAGAGGACGAGGCCGACGTCGGCGAGCCGGTCGCGCCGGGTGGTGCCGGCGGCGCGGGTCTCGGGGGCGGTACGGGGCATACCGGCCAATGTACGGTCGTCCGCCCGGAGCGGCGCCCCCCGCGCAGGGCGCGAGACCTTCGTACGACCGTGACGGCCCGACCGCATACTTTGGTCACCCGTCCGTCTTCGCCCCGCCCTCGCCCGCCCTCGTCCTGCCTCGTCCGCCGCCGGCCGCGCCGTCAGGCGCGCCGTGCGGCGCCCGTGCGGATCAGCTCGTCCCCCGGGTCGTTGACCGGCTGCGGGGTGCCCGTGAGGTCCATCACGTACAGCGGGAGGCGCAGCTCGTCGGCCCGGGTGCGGGCCTCGCGGGTGTAGCCGGCGAGGGAGAAGAAGACGGCGAGCGCCGAGGCGTTCAGGCCGCTGAGCCACACGCACTCGACGTCCCGCAGCGCCGTGGGCGTCGTCGTCGGGTCGACGTGGGCGACCACCCCGGCGCCGCGCACGTCGATGCCGGAGGCGGGCCGGTCCTCGTTCTTCACCAGGTCCGTGAAGCCCAGCCAGCGCAGGTACTGCGCGGCGGCGGTGACCGCGTCGCCGGTGTTGCGGATCGTCACGGGCCGGAACGCCGGCCGGTGCGGCGCCGCCGCGGGGCGGGGAGCGCCGCCGGGCGCGGGCGGCGCGGACGCCGCCGCGGGCGGAACCGGCGGTGCGGGGGGCGGGACCGGCGGCGCGGGCCGGACCGGCGGGGCCGGCGGGCCGGGCGGCGCGGGCCGGGGGCGGCGGGACTGCGCGGCGGCCACCGGCAGCCGCACCACCGCGCCGCAGGCGCAGGAGAGTTCCGGCCGCGGCCACTCGTCGCGCCGGTCGCAGACGGGGCAGCGCACCGTCACCCACGAGTCCCGCCACGTGCGGTGCTTCAGCTCCACCGGCACCCCGCCGCGCAGCAGCGGCAGCGTCAGCGGGGCGCCGCAGGCGCAGGGGAACGTGCTCGGGGTGTACGCGTGCTCGCGCCGGCAGGCCGGGCAGCGCACCGGCACGCTCTCTGGCATGAGAAGTGCTCCTGGTTCGGGGCCGCGTGGTGGGTTCCGCACCCCAGGATCCCTTACGAAACAGGCTCTTGACGCCGACTTGCCCCGCTTCTAGATTGCTTCCATATAGCAAAAGTGAACTTCCAGGATACGGAAAATCGAGAAAAGCAGGTGCCCGCGATGCCCCGTATGACAGCCGCGCGCGCGGCGGTGGAGATCCTCAAGAAGGAAGGCGTCCGGGTCGCGTTCGGCGTCCCGGGGGCGGCGATCAACCCGTTCTACGCGGCCCTCAGGGCGGCCGGCGGCATCGGCCACGTGCTCGCCCGGCACGTCGAAGGCGCCTCGCACATGGCCGAGGGGTACACCCGTGCCCGGCCCGGCAACATCGGCCTGTGCATCGGCACGTCGGGCCCCGCGGGCACCGACATGATCACCGGGCTGTACTCGGCGATGGGCGACTCCGTCCCGATCCTGTGCGTCACCGGGCAGGCGCCGACGCCCGTGCTGCACAAGGAGGACTTCCAGGCCGTCGACATCGCGGCGATCGCCACCCCCGTGACCAAGAAGGCCACCACCGTGCTGCAGGCCGCCCAGGTGCCCGGCGTCTTCCAGCAGGCGTTCCACCTGATGCGCTCGGGCCGCCCCGGGCCGGTCCTCGTCGACCTGCCCACCGACGTCCAGCTCACCGAGATCGAGTTCGACCCGGACACGTACGAGCCGCTGCCCGTCCACCGGCCCGCCGCCACCCGCGCGCAGGCGGAGAAGGCCGTCGCGATGCTGTGCGCCGCAGAGCGCCCGCTGATCGTCGCCGGCGGCGGCGTCATCGGCGCCGACGCCTGCGCGTCGCTGGTGGAGTTCGCGGAGCTGACCGGCACGCCCGTCGTACCGACCCTGATGGGCTGGGGCGCCATCCCCGACGACCACCCGCTCAACGCCGGCATGGTCGGGCTGCAGACCTCCCACCGCTACGGCAACGAGAACTTCCTCGCCGCCGACTTCGTCCTCGGCATCGGCAACCGCTGGGCCAACCGCCACACCGGCTACCGGCTCGACGTCTACACCGAGGGCCGCACCTTCGTCCACGTCGACGTCGAGCCCACCCAGATCGGCCGGATCTTCGCCCCCGACTACGGCATCGCCTCCGACGCCGGCGCCGCGCTCCGCCAGTTCACCGAGGTCGCCCGCGACCTGCGCGCTGCCGGCCGGCTGCCGGACCGCGCCGCCTGGGCCGCCGCCACCCAGGAGCGCAGGGCGCGACTCCAGCGCCGCACGCACTTCGACGACGTGCCGATGAAGCCGCAGCGGGTCTACGAGGAGATGAACAAGGCCTTCGGCCCCGACACCCGCTACGTCACGGCCATCGGGCTCTCCCAGATCGCCGGCGCCCAGATGCTCCACGTCTACCGGCCGCGGCACTGGATCAACTGCGGCCAGGCCGGTCCCCTCGGGTGGACCGTGCCCGCCGCCCTCGGCGTCGCGACGGCCGACCCGGAGGCGCTGGTAGTCGGGCTCGCCGGGGACTACGACTTCCAGTTCCTGGTGGAGGAGCTGGCGGTCGGCGCGCAGCACCGCATCCCGTACGTCCAGGTGCTCGTCAACAACTCCTACCTCGGCCTCATCCGGCAGGCGCAGTTGGGCCTGGACATGAACTTCCAGGTCAACCTGGAGTTCGAGAACGTCAACTCGCCGGAGCTGGGCGGCTACGGCGTCGACCACGTCAAGGTCGCCGAAGGGCTGGGCTGCAAGGCGATCCGGGTCACCGAACCGGGCGGGCTGGGTGCGGCGTTCGCCGAGGCGCAGAAGCTGGCGGCGGAGCACCGCGTGCCGGTGGTCGTGGAGGCGATCCTGGAGCGGATCACCAACATCTCCATGAGCACCACGGCGGACATCAGCGACATCCGCGAGTGGGAGGACCTGGCCACCGAGCCGTGGCACGCCCCCACGTCCATCCTGCCGCTGAAGAGCTGACGGCGGAACGCGGGGGGGTGCCTGGTCGCCGCCGCCCGGGCGGGGGCGACCGTCGCCGTGGCGGACCCGCTCAGACGCGGATCACGATCTTGCCCCGCGTGTGGCCGCGCTCGGCGTGTGCGTGCGCCTCCGCGATCCGGTCGAGCGGGTAGGTCCGCTCGACACGCGGCGTGTAGCGGCGGTGGCGCCCCGGGCGACGGCGATCTCGACCGCGGCACTGCCCACACCTCCGGCGGCGCCCTCGACGAGAAGGGTGCGCCCCCGCAGGGGACCGAGCGCCCTCAGCCCGCCCAGCGCGGTCACGGACACCAGACCGGCGCCGGCGGCCCCCTCGTCGCTCCACGCGGTGGGCGCGGGGGCCCAGGCCGACAGCACGGCCAGCTCCGCCGTCGCGCCCGTGACGCCGCCCAGCCCGAAGACCCGGTCCCCGGCGCGCACCCCGCGCACCCCCGCCCCGGTCCCGTCGACCACACCGGCGGCGTCCCGCCCGGGAATCGCCGGCAGATCCACGGGGAGCATCTGCCGCACCGCGCCGGACCGCACCTTCCAGTCGACGGGGTTGACGCCGGCCGCCGCGACGCGGACGCGGATCTCGCCGGGCCCGGGACGCGGGTCCGGCACCTCTTCGACCACCAGGGTCTCCACACCGCCGTACCGGTGATAGCGGACTGCGCGCATGACGTGCTGCCTTCCCCTTCCGGCCCGAGCCGGCCGTGCGTGAGATCGCTCCGATCAACGTCCGGCGAACGCCGGCGCCCACCACGCTAGAACCTCACGCCAACGTCAGTTGCAACCCGGCTCGGCCGGCTGAGCCGAGGGCGTGGCGATCAGGGGTCGACTCTCGTATCGCCCGCAGCCGTTCTTCGGCCCGGACGACGCGCTGGTCGAACCGGGCGTCTCCGCCCCGGGAATCCAGTTCCCCGGCGAGGGCGCGGTACGTCTCGACCGCCTCCTCGGCCAGCAGGTGCGCCTCGGCCGCGGCGGCGAGCTGCGTGGGCCGGTCGGCCTCCAGGCTGTCGAACACACCGCGCCCGAGTCGCAGCGCCTTCTCCCGCAGCCGTGCCGCGTCCTTGGCCATCGCCCCTCAACGCCACCGTGGCACCGGTCACCCCCGCAGACAACCCGTGGACGGTACCGACACCGGCCCGGGGCCGGTCCCGCTCAGCCGGCGAGCCTCAGACCTCGTGGCCGGAGAGGCGCTCCACGCCGCGCAGCAGCGCGGAGTGGTCCAGGCCGCCGTCGCCCTGCTCGCGCAGGGCGGCGACGAGTTGGGCGACGACCGCGCCGACCGGCAGCGCGGCGCCGACGTTCCGGGCGGCGTCGGTGACGATGCCCATGTCCTTGTGGTGCAGGTCGATGCGGAAGCCGGGCCGGAAGTCGCGGGTGAGGAAGTTGTCCTTCTTGCGCGCCAGCACGGTGGAGCCGGCCAGGCCGCCGCCGAGGACGTCGAGCGCCGCCGGCAGGTCCACGCCGGACTTCTCCAGGAAGACGACGGCCTCGGCGCACGCCTGGATGTTGACCGCGACGATCAACTGGTTGGCGGCCTTGACCGTCTGGCCGGCGCCGTGCGGGCCGCAGTGCACGATCGTCCTGCCCAGCGCCTCGAAGACCGGCCGGGCCCGCTCGAAGTCGGCCTGCTCGCCGCCGACCATGATGGACAGCACCGCCTCGACCGCCCCGGCCTCGCCGCCCGAGACGGGCGCGTCGAGCACCCGGATGCCGCGCTCGGCGGCGTTCTCCGCCAGGTCCACGGAGGTCTGCGGGGTGATCGAGGACATGTCGATGAGCAGGGCGCCGCGCCGGGCGTGCGCCAGGATGCCGTCCGGCCCGTACGCGACGGCCTCGACCTGCGGCGACGCGGGGACCATGGTGACGATCACGTCCGCGTCCGCAACGGCCTCGGCGATCGAACCGGCGGCCGTGCCGCCGGCCTTGGCCAGCCGGTCGAGCTTCTCCTGCTCCAGGGTGTAGCCGGTGACCGGGAAGCCCGCCGCGATCAGGTTCTCGGACATGGGGGAGCCCATGATGCCGAGGCCGATCCAGGCGATCGAGGGCCGGACGTCGCGACCGGCGCCCTGGGCTGCGGAGTTGGTGGTCATGGGGTGGTCCTGCCTTTCACGGGCGGCTGCTCTGGCGGGGGCTGCGGGTCAGCGGGGGAGCCAGTCGAAGGACTCGGCGCTCGGCCGGTCGCCGGGCTTGTACTCCAGGCCCACGTGACCGTCGTACCCGGCCGCGGTCAGCCGGTCCAGCAGCGCGGCCAGCGGCAGCGTGCCGGTGCCGGGGGCGCCGCGGCCCGGGTTGTCGGCGATCTGCACGTGGCCGGTGCGCCCGGCGTGGGCGTCGATGACCTGCTCCAGGTCCGCGCCGTTCATCGACAGGTGGTAGAGGTCCATCAGGAAGCGGGCGTTGCCGAGGCCGGAGGCGGCGTCGACCTTCTCGGCCATCGCGACCGCCTCCGAAGCATCGAGCAGCGGATAGTGCGGGGACTCCGGCCCGTTGAGCGCCTCGATCAGCAGGACGGCGCCGGCCCGGTCCGCCGCGCGGGCGGCGAGCACCAGGTTCTCCAGCGCGAGCAGGTCCTGCTCGGCGGCGGTGACGCCCTCGGCGCGGTTGCCGTAGAGGGCGTTGAGCGCGGTGCAGCCGGTGGCGGCGGCGAAGTCGGCGGCCACGTCGAGGTTGGCGCGGAACCGCTCGGACTCCGCACCGGGCACGGAGAGCGCGCCGCGGTCGGGCCCGGGCAGTCGGCCGGCGTAGAAGTTGAGGCCGGTCAGCCGGGTGCCGGCCGTGTCGAGCGCGGTACGCAGCGCGTCCAGCTCCGACGGGTCGGGAACGGGCGCGTCGGGCCAGGGCCACCACAGCTCGACGGCGTCGAAGCCGGCCGCCGCCGCCGCGGCCGGGCGGTCGAGCAGCGGAAGCTCGGTGAACAGGATCGACAGGTTCACTGTGAAGCGCTGGTTGCCGAAGCCCATGAGGGTCCGCGCTCCTTCCGTAGTTCGGAAGTCTCATTCTGGATAACGGAAAGGCTGCCTGTTCCGTACGAGCACTGTCAAGGCCCGGAAAAGGCCCGGAAACGTCACCGACCGTGCTGCCGCGCCTATCGTGCGTGAGGATGACCTACTCGGGGAGGAGGCGCATGGCATCCCGTGCCCTCTATGGTCCTCCCGTGCACAGCGACGGAAGCGACGGAGGCACACCCCGGCACCACCGACCGCGGCGGCGCGGCCGGGTGGTGCCGCCGGACCTGCTCGCCGCCGCCGGGTTCGCGGGCCTGACGGTGCTCACCGCGCTGGCGCCGGTGGCCGCACGCGGGCACCCGCCGGGCTGGCTGGTCGCCGCCGTCGCCGCGGCCTCGGCCGGCCCGCCCGCGGCACGCCGCTCATCCCCGCTGCCCGCGTGCTGCGCGAGTCTGGCCGTCGCGGTGGCGGCGTGGCCGCTGGGCTGGGGCGCCGCGGGGTTCGCCGCCGTCGCGTACACGCTCTACCCGGTGGCGCTCACCCGGCCGCGCCGCGACCTGGCCGCCGCCGTCGTGGCCGCCGCGCTCGCCGGCGGGCCGCTGTGCCTGGCCGCCGCCGGGCTCGTCGGCGACGCACCCCTCCACCCACGGACGCTCGGCTTCGCCGTGCTGCTGCCCGCCGCCGCCTGGGTCGCCGGCCGCCTGGTACGGGACCGGCGGCTGGCCGCCGCCCGGGCCGCGGAGGACCTGGCGCTGCGTGCCGTCGCCGGCGAACGGCTGCGCGTGGCCCGTGAGTTGCACGACGTCGTGACGCACAGCATCGGCCTCATCGCCGTCAAGGCGTCGGTGGCCAACCACGTGGCGGCCGAGCGGCCCGCCGAGGTCGTCGAGTCGCTGCGGGCCATCGAGTCCATCAGCCGCGAGGCGCTCGCCGAACTCCGCGGCATGCTGCGGCTGCTGCGCGTCGACACCGGCGCCCCCGCGGACCCCTCCCCGGGCCCGCGGAACCTGGACCCGGCGCCGGGCGTCGCCGGCCTCGGCACGCTCGCCGACCGGGTGCGCGCCGCGGGCGTCGCGGTGGAGCTGACGACCAGCGGGCTCGACGACGTGCCCGCCGGCGTGGGCCTGTCGGTCTACCGCATCGCGCAGGAGTCGCTGACCAACGTGGTCAAGCACGCCGGGGTGGCGGCCTGCCGCGTCGATGTCGAGGCCGACGGCACGGACGTACGGATCGAGGTGACCGACGACGGCCGCGCCGTACGGGACCGGGCGGCGAAGCCGGCCGGCGGCCACGGGCTCGTCGGCATGCGCGAACGCGCCGCCATGTACGGCGGGGTGCTCGACGCGGGGCCGACGGCGGGCGGCGGCTACCGGGTCATGGCCCGGCTGCCGTACGCGCCGGCGCCGGAAGACGGAGTCCGGTCGGGCGCGCCGGGACCCTGAGCCCCGAGCCCGGGGAACGGTGACGCGCACAGGCAGCGGGGGGGAAGCGAGGGTGACACACGGTGGGGACCCATGCCCTGGCGGGGGAGTGCCCCGAGCCGGGCGCCCAGGCCGCGTTGCGCGTGCTCGCCGCGCGGACACGCGACGAGGTGCGGCCGGCCGAGGCGGCCACGCTGGCCTGCGAACTGGCGGTCGCCCACCTCGGCGCGGCCGGCGCGGCCCTGCGCACGCTGCGCCGCGGCGCAGCGGCGAGCCTCCGCGCACGGGCCGGGGAGGCCGCCGCCCCGGCGGTGCGCCGGCCGCTGGTGCACCAGGGCGAGGTCTACGGGGTGTTCAGTTGCTACGCGCCGCCGCGCGGCTGCGACCTCGACACGTACGTGGACCAACTCGCCCCGATGGTCGCCGCGCTCGTGCTGCGCGAGGAACTGCGCCGCCGCGGCGACCAGGTCGTCGCCGCCCGCGAGGCCGAGCGGCACCGGCTCCGCCGCGACCTGCACGACGGCCTCGGCGGCAACCTCGCCAGCATCCGGCTGCGGCTGGAGACGGCGGCCGACCTGCTCGCCCACGAGTCCCGGGGCCGCCGGCTCGTCGCCGACGCCGCCCGCACGGCCGCCGGCATCAACGCCGAGATCCGCTCGGTCATCGACGACCTGCGGCCCCCCGACCTGACCGAGGCCGGGCTCGCCGGCGCGCTGGTCCGGCTCGCCGCCCGCCACGACGGCACGGGCACGGAGGTACGGGCCCGGGTGCCGCGGCGGCTGCGCGCGCTGCACCCGGCGGTGGAGGTCGCCGCGTACCGCATCGCCGCCGAGGGGCTGACCAACGCGCTGCGGCACGCCGCGGCCCGTACCGTCCAGCTCGGGGTGTGGACCTCGGCCACGGCGCTGCGCCTGGACATCGCCGACGACGGCCCCGGACGGCTGCCGCGGCGCCCGCCGGGACTGGGCCTCGCGTCGATGGCCAGGCGCGCGGAGGAGGTGGGCGGCACGCTGCGGATCCTGCCGCGCACGGACCTGCCGCACGGGACGCTGGTGCGCGCGCTGTTGCCGGGAGGGCCGGGATGAGCGCGGTGCGGGTGTACGTCGTCGACGACCACCCGGTGTTCCGGGACGGGGTGCGGGTGGCGCTGGAGAACGTGCCGGACCTGGAGATCGCGGGCGAGTCGGGGGCGGGCGAGGACGCGCTGACGGCGCTGGCGGAGCCGGACTCGCGGGTTGACGTGGTGCTGATGGACCTCCATCTGCCGGGCTGTTCGGGGGTGGAGGCGACGCGGCAGCTCAACTCCGCGCGCCGCGGCGGGCCGTCGCCGCGGGTGCTGGTGATGTCGGCGTCGGTGGAGGACGACGCGGTGGTCGCGGCGCTGCGCGCGGGCGCGTACGGCTACCTGGACAAGGGCGCGTCCCGGGCCGAGCTGCTGGGCGCGGTGCGGTGTGTGGCGGCGGGCGGCGCGGTCTTCAGCCCGGCGGTGGCGGAGCGGCTGAGCCGGTACTTCTCGGCGCTGCACACGGTGCCGGCGGGGCGGGCGTTCCCGCAGTTGACGCAGCGGGAGCGGGAGGTGCTGGACCTGATCGCGCGCAGCTACAACAACCGGCGGATCGCGCGGGAGCTGGTGTTGTCGGAGAAGACGGTGCGCAACCACATCTCGAACATCTTCGCGAAGCTGGGTGTGCAGGACCGGATCGCCGCGATGTTGCGGGCACGGGAGGCGGGGCTGGGGGAGTGATCGTGTGGTGGGGGCGGGAGAGGTTTGCGGGTGTGCAGGACCGATCGCGGCGATGGTGCGGGCGCGGGAGGCGGGGCTGGGGGAGTGATCGTGCGGCCCGGGTGAGCTCCCGGCGCGTCAGCGGCGGGAGGGGGTCACCAGGCCGGTTTCGTACGCGGTGATGACCAGTTGGATGCGGTCCCGGGCGTCCAGCTTCGTCAGCAGATGGCTCACGTGCGACTTCACCGTCGGCAGGCTCAGCCCCAGCCGGTCCGCGATCTCCCCGTTCGCCAGGCCGCGGGCCACCAGCACCAGCACCTCCTGCTCCCGCACCGTCACCCGCGTCAGATCTTCCGGCAGGTCGGGCAGCGGCTCCGGCAGCCGGCTGAAGTGGCGGATCAGGCGCTGCGTCACCGACGGCGCCAGCAGCGCCTGCCCGCGGGCGACGACGCGGATCGCGCGCAGCAGCTCCGCCGGCGGGGTGTCCTTGAGCAGGAAGCCGCTCGCGCCCGCGCGCAGCGCCCCGTAGACGTACTCGTCGAGGTCGAACATCGTCAGGATCACCACCCGCACCCCGGCCGTCGCGGGGGAGCCGCAGATCTGCCGCGTCGCCTCGATGCCGTCGACCTCCGGCATCCGTACGTCCATCAGCACCACGTCCGGCAGTTCCGCCGCCGCCAGCCCGACCGCCTCCGCGCCCGTCGCCGCCTCGCCCACCACGCTGAGGCCGGGCGCCGTCTCGACCAGCACCCGGAAACTTCCGCGCAGCAGCGCCTGGTCGTCGGCGACCACGACTCGGATCGACATGTGTACACGCCCCGTCCCCGGCCCCTCCGGGCGTGACGATACCGGCGGTGCGTCACCACTTCGTCACGGGGGGTGCAACTCCGGCCAGAGGTGGGCCCCTTCCCCCGCCACGCGAAACGGGGGAAGGGGCGTACCGCCCGCGAGTTCCGCGGGGCTCGCGCCGTCTCGGACGGCGTGCGGGCCCGCGCGGAGGCCGGGGGCGGGCGGGGAGCCGATGCGAGGCCCGTCGCACCGCTCGCCGTGTCCGCCGCCCGCCGGCCGCTCGCGGCCGTGGCCCGGTGCCGACCTCCGGACCGTCCGTCCCGGCGCCCCGCCCCCACGACGGGGCGCCGGAGTCGTTGCACGCCTGCGGCTGTGTGCGCGACGTGCGGCAGCCGCCGGGGTCAGCCCGGCAGGTGTTCCCCGATGTCGTAGACCTGCGCCCAGGTGATGTCCGGTGCGGCGGCCGGCCGGAAGGCGTTGGCGCGCGAGCCGAGCTGCACCCGGGCGGTGTGCGGCAGCCGCAGCGCCTCGTACCGGCGCAGCGCCAGCGTCGGGTCGGGGGCCCTGGCCAGGTGGTGCGCGAGGGCCACGGCGTCCTCCAGGCACTGGCTGACGCCCTGTCCGTGGTACGGGAGCATCGGGTGGGCGGCGTCGCCGAGGAGCGTGACCCGCCCGCTGCCCCATCGCTTGAGCGGGGCGTGGTCGTACGGCGTCCAGGACTGTACGCCGCCCGCCGCGGCCGCGATCGCCTTGACGTCCGGCGCCCAGCCGCCGAAGTCGGCCGCCAGAGCGGTGGGCCGGCCGCTCGCCGGGCGCTGCCGGGCCGTACGGCTCCGGGACGGCGCCACGGCGACGAAGCCGAACTGCTCGCCCTGGGCCACCGGCGCGCCCACCATCCGGGACTCCGGGCCGAGCCACACGGTGACCCGGTCGCGGGCCAGCTCCGGCACCTCGTCCGCCTGCACCGCACCGCTGTAGGCGGTGGTGCCGTGGTAGACGCGCCGGGGCGTGCCGATCAGCCGGGAGCGCACCAGCGAGCGCACGCCGTCGGCGCCCACCAGCACGTCGGCCGTCGCGGTGCCCCCGTCCGCGAACTCCAGCTCCACGCCGTCCGCCCGGCCCGTGAAGCCGGACAGCCGGCGGCCGAGCCGGATGCGCTCCTGCGGCAGCCGGGCGAGGAGCAGGTCGTACAACTCGTCCGTGAGCAGCGTGCAGTACGGGGCCGCGAAGGCGCCCGGGCCCATTCTGCCGAGCGGCTGCCGCCAGGTCAGCGTGCCGTCGCTCCACTCGCGGAACTCCAGCGCGACCGGCTGCACGGCGAGTTCGAGCAACTCCGCGCCCAGGCCCCAGCGCTGGAGGATGCGGCTGCCGTTGGGCGCCAGGTGCAGCGCCGTCTCGTCCTCCGGCAGCCGGGGCCGCTGTTCGTACACGGCGACCTCCAGGCCCTGCCGGACGAGCGCCGCCGCGGCGGCGAGCCCGCCGAGCCCGGCGCCGGCGACAGCCACCCGCGGGGTCCTTGTCATGGGTTACCTCCCGGAATCACGCGGCTACGCTAGGCAACCCGCTGTCCCGGGCACCTGGGAGCGGGGCCCCGGCGCCGCCCGGCCGGCCCCGGCCCTGTGACCGGGCACGTATGCTGCTCGGATGCGACTCAGGGTGGAGTTCACGACCGAGCCGTTCGACCTGGAGGAGCCCCCGCCGCACGCGGTGGCGGCCCGGGATCTGGTGGAGTCGGCGGGGCTCGACGCCGTGGACGTCGGCCCGTTCGGCACCAGCGCGGAGGGCGGCGCGGAGGTCGTGCTCGACGCGGTGGACGAGCTGCTGCGCAGATCGCTGGCGTCCGGGGCCACCCGCATCTCGCTGCAGGTGAGCGTCGTCGGCCAGGCGCCGGAGGGGCCGGGGAAGGACAGCGCATGACGGTGCCCGCGGACCACCCGTTCGTCGCCGCGGTCACGCCGCTGGTGGCCGCGATGGGCGGGGAGCTGGTTCCGCCGGAGGCGGCGGAGGGCGACGACGTCGTGCTGTCCTGGGAGGGCCGCGAGCTGGTGGCGGTGCGGCTGCCGCATCTGGCGGACTCGCTGGACCACATGCTCGCGGAGCTGGAGCGCCGGCACGGCGTGCCGCTCGCGCAGCTCGACCGCAGGACGAAGCAGCAGGTCGTACGGGTCCTGGAGACCCGCGGCGCGTTCTCCGTGCGGCACGGGGTGGAGACGGTGGCCGGCGCGCTGGGCGTCAGCAGGTTCACCATCTACAACTACCTGAACAGGGAAGCCCGGCAGGGCCCGCCGGCGGCGGACGGCTGACCCGAAAATTCAACAAACTGTTGACGCCATGCGCCGGGGCTCATAGCTTGCGGCTGTGACTTCGCGCGTTCCGCCGGGCCTCGCCCGGCTCAACTCAGCCGGTGAGCAGGCCGTCGCCGCACTGCTGCACGAGGTGTGCGCGGCCCGCGCCTGGGCCGCGGCCGTCGCCGCCGGCCGGCCCTACGCCGCCCCCGCCGACCTGTACGCCGCGGCCGCAGCCGCCCTCGCCGCGCTCGACGACGCGGGACTGGCCGAGGCGATGGCCGGGCACCCGCCCATCGGCCGGCCGGCGCCGGGCGATCCCGCCGCGGCGCGCGAGCAGCGCGGCATGGCGGGGGCGCCGGCGGAGCTGCGGGCGGAGCTGCGGGAGCTGAACCTCGCGTACCAGGAGCGGTTCGGGCACGTCTTCCTCATCTGCGCGACGGGCCTGTCCGCCGAGCGGATGCGCGACGCACTGCGCGCGCGTCTCGGCAACGCGCCGGAGCGGGAACGGGAGATCGCCCGCGGCGAGCTGGGCAAGATCAACCGTATCCGGCTGACCCGCCTCGTCGAAGCAGAAGGAGCCTGACCATGAGCGTCGGCGCCGCGTCCGTCTCCACGCACATCCTCGACACCAGCCTCGGCCGCCCCGCGGCCGGGGTCCGCGTCGAACTGTCGGTCAGCGCCGGCGGAACGGCCGGAACCGGCGGGGACGCCGGCGGCTGGACCGCCCACGCCGCCTCCGCCACCGACGCCGACGGCCGCGTCCGGGACCTCCCGGCGCTGCCGGCGGGCACCACCCACGTACGGCTGGTCTTCGCCACCGGCCCGTACCTCAGCGAACCAGGAGCCGAGGACCGGCAGGACGCCCCCGCGCGCGCGAACGGCGGCGCTTTCTTCCCGGAGGTGACGGTCGTCTTCGCCGTCGACTCCGGCGAGCACCACCACGTGCCGCTGCTGCTCACCCCGTTCGGCTACTCCGTATACCGAGGGAGCTAGCAGATGGCAGACCGCCCCCAGCCCGCCCGCACCGCTGTGGCCGCCCGCACCGCGCCCGTGGCCGTGCTCGGCCGCAACCAGTACGGCAAGGCCGAGACCCGCGTCGTCAAGGTCACCCGCGACGGCGGCACGCACCACGTCCGCGACCTCAACGTCTCCGTCGCCCTCGCCGGCGACATGGACGAGGTCCACTACTCGGGCACCAACACCCACGTGCTCCCCACCGACACCACCAAGAACACCGTGTTCGCCTTCGCGAAGCGGTACGGCGTCGAGTCCCCCGAGGCGTTCGCCGCCCACCTCGCCCGGCACTTCACCGACACCCAGGAGCCGATCCACCGCGCCCGCGTCCGCGTCGAGGAGTACGCCTGGGACCGGATCGACGCGCGGGTCCGCGCCGGCGCCCGGCACTCCTTCGTACGCCGCGGCCGGGAGACCCGCGTCGCCCAGGTCACCTGGGACGGCGAGCGCTTCGAGGTGATGAGCGGGCTCAAGGACATGGTCGTCATGAACACCACCGCCTCGGAGTTCCGGGGCTACGCCCGGGACGCGTACACGACGCTCCGGGAGGACGGCGACCGCATCCTCGCCACCGAGGTCTCCGCCTGGTGGCGGCACGGCTGGACCGGCGCCGCCGGCTCGCGGCCCGCCTGGGACGAGTCGTACGAGCAGACCGCGCGGCACATCCAGACCGCCTTCGCCGACACCTACTCGCTCTCCCTGCAGCAGAGCCTGTACGCCATGGGCGCGCGGGTCGTGGAACACCGCCCGGAGATCGAGGAGATCCGCTTCTCCCTGCCCAACAAGCACCACTTCCGCGTCGACCTGGCGCCCTTCGGGCTGACGAACGACGCCGCCGACGGCGCCGTCTACTTCGCCGCCGACCGCCCCTACGGCCTGATCGAGGCGACCGTCCTGCGCGACGGCGCGGACGCCCGGATCCCCGACGACATGACCAACCTCTGACCGCCGGCCCCCGCCGGACGGTCCAGGAAGCCGAGGAACCCATGGCAGCACGGCGCACCGTCGTCGAGAACTGTGCGATCGCCACCGTGGACGCCGCGGGCACGGAGTACGCCTCCGGGCACGTCGTCGTCGCGGACAACCGGATCGAGTCGGTGGGCGCGGGCCCGGCGCCCGCCGGACTCGCCGGCGTGGCGCGCCGGATCGACGCCACCGGCCATCTGGCCACGCCCGGACTCGTCAACACCCACCACCACTTCTACCAGTGGCTCACCCGCGGCCTCGCCCAGGACGCCAATCTCTTCGACTGGCTCGTCGCCCTCTACCCGACCTGGGCGCGCATCGACGAGCCCATGTGCCACGCCGCGGCGCAGGGCTCGCTGGCGATGCTCGCGCGCGGCGGCGTGACCACCGCGACGGACCACCACTACGTGTACCCGCGCGGCGCCGGCGACCTGTCCGGCGCGATCATCCGCGCCGCCCGCGAGACGGGCGTCCGCTTCACCCTCGCCCGCGGCTCGATGGACCTGGGCGAGAAGGACGGCGGCCTGCCGCCGGACTTCGCGGTGGAGACGCTGGAGGGCGCGCTGGCGGGCACGGAGGCGGTCGTCGACGCCCACCACGACCCGTCGTACGACGCGATGGTGCAGGTCGCGGCGGCGCCCTGCTCGCCGTTCTCCATCTCCACGGAACTGCTGCGCCAGGGCGCGGAGCTGGCCCGCCGCAAGGGCGTACGGCTGCACACGCACGGCAGCGAGACGGTGGAGGAGGAGAAGTTCTGCCACGAGCGGTTCGGCATGGGGCCGACGCGCTACTTCGAGTCCACGGGCTGGCTCGGCGACGACGTGTGGATGGCCCACTGCGTGCACATGACCGACTCCGACATCGCCGCCTTCGCCCGCACGGGCACGGGCGTCGCCCACTGCCCGTCGTCCAACGCCCGCCTGGGCGCGGGCATCGCCCGCGTCCCCGACATGCTGGCGGCGGGCGTCCCCGTCGGCCTCGGCGTGGACGGCAGCGCGTCGAACGAGTCCGGCGAGCTGCACACCGAGCTGCGCAACGCGCTGCTGATCAACAGGCTCGGCGCGCACCGCGAGAAGGCGCTGACGGCCCGCACCGCGCTGCGCCTCGGCACGTACGGCGGCGCCCAGGTCCTCGGCCGCGCGGACGCGATCGGCTCGCTGGAGCCGGGCAAGCTGGCGGACCTGGTGCTGTGGAGACTCGACGGCCTGGCCCACGCGTCGGTCGCGGACCCGGTGGCGGCGCTGGTCCTGGGGGCGCCGGCGCCGGTGACGCTGTCGCTGGTCGACGGCGAGCCGGTGGTGGAGGAGGGCCGGCTGGTCACGGTCGACGAGGAGGCGGTGGCGGGGGCGACGAGAAAGCAGGCGAGAAGGCTGGCGCGGCTGGCGGCGGGAGACTGAGCAGGGGACGGGGCGGGGGACTGGGCGGGGGACACAGGACACCCGGCCGGGGGGACGGCCCCGGCCGGGTCCGGGGGCTCACAGCTCGGGGATCCGGCCCCCGTAGCGCGTGAAGTTGAGCCGGTTGGCCTCGTCCCCGCCCGGGACGTTGGCGCTCACCCAGCGCGGCAGCGACACCCCCCGCGCCGCGGCCTGCTCGTCCAGCTCCGCCAGCAGCAGCGCCCAGACGTACGCCCCCAGCACCGTCGACACCGCCGCCGTGTGCGGCGACTCCGGCGGGTGCACCACGTCGCCCGGCGGTACGCGCGTGTCCAGCACCACCGTGGCGTGGTCCGCCAGCCGGGTGCTGGACCTGGCCGTCGCGCTCGCGGACGCCGGCATCGACGTCACCGCGACCACCGGCACCCCGCGCGCCATGCACTCCTGCGCGATCTCCACCGGGTACGGGTTGCGGCCGCTGGTGGAGAAGACCACCACCACGTCCCGGGGGCCCGGCTTCACCTGCTCCACCATCGCCAGCCCCGAGCCCGGCCGCCGCTCGGCCGCGGTGCTGGCCGTGGCCCCGTTCAGCGGCAGGATCTCGGGGGCCCACACGGGTCGTACGCAGGCCAGGCCGCCCGCCCGGTAGATCGTCTCGCAGACCATCGCCAGCGAGTGGCCCGCCCCGGCCGCGTACACCAGGCCGCCCGCGGCGACGGCGTCCAGGATCAGCGTGGCGGCGTCCGCGACCGCCGTCCCGGAGGTCCGGTCGAGGTCGTCGAGCAGGCCGCGGAAGCGGCCGGCGACGGCGGCGCGTGCGGGGCCGGGGGAGTGGTGCCCGGTCGTCTCGTCGGTCATGGCAGCATGCGACCACGTACCGCCCCCGCTCCGCCAGAGGGGGCCCGCGGGCAACAGGGGCGCGTCAGTCCAGGAGTTCGTACGCCGGCAGCGTCAGGAAGTCCGCGTAGTCCTCGTCCAGCGACACCTGGAGCAGCAGGTCGTGCGCCTGCTGCCAGCGGCCCGCCGCGAACGCCTCCGCCCCCGCCGCGGCGCGGATCTCCGCCAGGTCCTCCGCGGCGATCCGCCGCACCAGCTCCGCGGTCACCCGCTCGCCGTCGTCGAAGACGACGCCGGCGTTGATCCACTGCCAGATCTGCGAGCGGGAGATCTCCGCGGTCGCGGCGTCCTCCATGAGGTTGAAGATGGCCACCGCGCCCGTGCCCCGCAGCCACGCCTCGATGTAACGGATGCCCACCTGCACGGCGTTGACCAGGCCGGGGTACGTCGGTTTCGCGTCCAGCGAGTCGACGGCGATCAGGTCGGCGGCGGCCACGGACACGTCCTCGCGCAGCCGGTCCTTCTGGTGCGGCCGTTCGCCGAGCACCGCGTCGAACGACTCCATGGCGATCGGCACCAGGTCCGGGTGCGCGACCCACGAGCCGTCGAAGCCGTCCGCGGCCTCGCGGTCCTTGTCGGCCTTGACCTTGTCGAACGCGATCTTGTTGACCTCCGGGTCGCGGCGCGAGGGGATGAAGGCGGCCATGCCGCCGATCGCGTGCGCGCCGCGCTTGTGGCAGGTGCGCACGAGGAGTTCGGTGTACGCGCGCATGAACGGGGCCGTCATCGTCACCGCGTTGCGGTCCGGGAGCACGAACTTCGCGCCGCCGTCGCGGAAGTTCTTCACGATCGAGAAGAGGTAGTCCCAGCGGCCGGCGTTGAGGCCGGAGGCGTGGTCGCGCAGCTCGTAGAGGATCTCCTCCATCTCGTACGCGGCGGTGATGGTCTCGATCAGGACGGTGGCCCGCACGGTGCCCTGCGGGATGCCGCAGTAGTCCTGCGCGAAGACGAACACGTCGTTCCAGAGGCGGGCTTCGAGATGCGACTCGGTCTTCGGCAGGTAGAAGTACGGGCCCTTGCCGAGGTCGAGCAGCCGCCGGGCGTTGTGGAAGAAGTACAGCCCGAAGTCGACCAGCGCGCCCGGCACGGGGCGGCCGTCGACGGTGAGGTGGCGCTCGTCCAGGTGCCAGCCGCGCGGCCGGGCGACGACGGTCGCCAGTTCCGCGGCGGGGCGCAGGGCGTAGGACTTGCCGGAGGCGGGGTCGGTGAAGTCGATGCGGCGCTCGTAGGCGTCGATCAGGCTGGCCTGGCCTTCGATGACGTTCGCCCAGGTGGGTGCGGAGGCGTCCTCGAAGTCGGCGAGCCACACCCGGGCGCCGGAGTTGAGGGCGTTGATCGTCATCTTGCGGTCGGTGGGGCCGGTGATCTCCACCCGGCGGTCCGCCAGCGCGGGCGGGGCGGGGGCGACGCGCCAGGTGTCGTCGGCGCGGACGCCGGCGGTCTCGGGTAGGAAGTCGAGGGTCGCGGTGCGCGCGAGGTCGGCGCGGCGTTCGGCGCGGCGGGCGAGGAGTTCGTCGCGGCGGGGGGTGAACCTGCGGTGCAGTTCGGCGAGGAAGGCGAGGGCGGCGTCGGTGAGGACCTCGTCCTGGCGGGGCGCGGGCTCGGCGGCGGCGACGACTGCGGACATGGCTGTCACTCCTTGGCGGCACGGGGTGCCGGGCGCAGCGGAACGTGGCGTGGGCGGCCGGAACCGGGTTCCGAACCCTTCTGGCCTGTGGAGAATAGTTTCCTTATCCCGGAAGTTCAACGGTCTGTTGATATCAAGAGGCTTTTCCGTACGGGAACGGTGGCGCTCAGTGCCAGCCTGCCCACGGCCCGTCGAGCAACGCCAGATCCGCCGGTGTGTCGACGTCGTCGGGCGCCGCCACGTCGGCGCACTCCACCAGCGCCAGCTCGCCGCGGGCCGCCGCGCGGGCCAGCACGTCGCGGGCGCCCCGGTCCCCGGTCGCGCCCGCCGCGACCTCCGGCCAGTGCCGGCGCCCCAGCAGCACGGGGTGGCCGCGGACCCCGTCGTACGTGGCCGCCGCCAGCTCGGCGCCCCGCGCCGTGTACGCGGCGGCCAGCCGGGCGACCGCGGCGGGCCCGACGCGCGGCTGGTCGACCAGCAGGACCACCGCAGCCGCGGCGGCCGTCGGCTCCAGCGACGCCAGGCCGGCGCGCAGCGACGAGCCCATGCCCGACGCCCAGTCCGGGTTCGACACCGGCACGCAGCCGGACAGCCGCGCCCCGGCCCGTACCGCCTCCTCCGCCGCCCCCAGCACCACGTGCACCGGCGCGCAGCCCCCCGCCCGCAGCGCCCCCGCCGCCCGCTCCACCAGCGGCCGGCCGTCCGGCCCGGCCGGCAGCAGGGCCTTGGCCCGCCCGCCGAGCCGCCGCCCGCCGCCCGCCGCGAGCAGCAGCCCGGCGACGGCGCCGCCGCCGTGGCCGGGGAGGCCGTGGCCGGAGTCCGCGCCGGGAGATCCGGCCGTTCCGGCAGTCGCGTTCATGTGAAGTGCCCGCTTCGCGTGGGGTGTTGCCGGGTGGCGGCGCGGTTCGGCACGGGCGCCGGCTCAGTCCGCCGCCGCGCCGGCGGTCGCGTCCGCCAGGCCCGTCGACAGCTCGCGTGCGACCTCCTTGAGGACCGGCACGATCCGCTCCGTCGCCGCCTCCGTCACCCGGCCCGCGGGCCCGGAGATCGAGACCGCCGCCGCCGTCGGCGCGTCCGGCACCGCGACGGCCAGGCAGCGCACGCCCATCTCCTGCTCGTTGTCGTCCACCGCGAAGCCGTCCGCGCGGACGGCGGCCAGCGCCTTGAGGAAGACGTCCGGCGAGGTGATCGTCTTCTCGGTGGCCGCCGGCATGCCGGTACGGGCGAGCAGGGCGCGTACCTCCTCGTCCGGCAGGTGCGCCAGCAACGCCTTGCCCACCCCGGTCGAGTGCGGCAGCACCCGCCGCCCGACCTCCGTGAACATGCGCATCGAGTGCTTCGACGGCACCTGTGCGACGTAGACGACCTCGTCGCCGTCGAGCAGCGCCATGTTCGCGGTCTCGCCGGTCTCCTCCACCAGCCGCGCCAGGTGCGGCCGGGCCCACGTGCCCAGCAGCCGGGACGCGCTCTCGCCGAGCCGGATCAGCCGCGGCCCGAGCGCGTAGCGGCGGTTGGGCTGCTGGCGTACGGAGCCGGTGGCGACCAGGGTGCGCATGAGGCGGTGGATGGTCGGCAGCGGCAGCCCGCTGCTGCCGGCCAGCTCGCTCAGCCCCACCTCGCCGCCGGCGTCGGCCATCCGCTCCAGCAGGTCGAAGGCGCGCTCCAGGGACTGGACGCCGCCGCCTGCGGGCGGCCTGGGCTCATCGGGGCTGCGGGGCACGTTCGGGGTCCCTTCCGTACGGGTGTGAGCGCAGCTTAACGGCCCGGAATCCGGCTTTCAGCATGTGGAATCCGCCAAACCGCCCGCGGGCCTGCCCCTTGACGGGGGCGGGCACCCCCGGCGACAGTGCATTTCAACAGAACGTTGAAGTATGGAGCCGCCGAGAGGAGACCGGGTGCCGGACGTCGAACTGGTGCTGCGCTCGCGCCGCGTCGTCACCCCGGAGGGTGAGCGCCCCGCCGCCGTCGCGGTCGCCGGCGGCCGGATCGCCGCCGTGCTGCCGTACGACACGGCCCCGCCGCCCGGCGCCCGCGCCGAGGACTGCGGCGACGACGCGCTGCTGCCGGGTCTCGTCGACACCCACGTCCACGTCAACGACCCCGGCCGCACCGAGTGGGAGGGCTTCGCCACCGCCACCCGGGCCGCCGCCGCCGGCGGCGTCACCACCCTGATCGACATGCCGCTCAACAGCCTGCCGCCGACCACCACGGCCGCGGCGCTCGCCGTCAAGCGGGCGGTCGCCGGGCCCCGGGCGCACGTCGACGTCGGGTTCTGGGGCGGGGCGGTCCCCGGGAACGCCACCGACCTCGCGCCGCTGTACGCCGCCGGCGTCTTCGGCTTCAAGTGCTTCCTCTCCCCGTCCGGCGTCGAGGAGTTCCCCCGGCTCGCCGGTACGGACCTGGAGCGCGCCGCCGCCGAGGCCGCCCGGCTCGGGGCGCTGCTCGTCGTCCACGCCGAGGACCCCGACGTGCTCGACGCCGCCCCGCCGGTCCCCGGCCGCGACTACGCCGGCTTCCTCGCCTCCCGGCCGCGCGCCGCCGAGAACCGGGCCGTCGCCCGGGTCGTCGCGCTCGCCGAGCGGCACGGCACCCGCGTCCACGTCCTCCACCTCTCCTCCGCCGACGCCCTGCCCGCCCTGGCCGCCGCCCGCCGCGCCGGCCTGCCCGTCACCGCCGAGACCTGCCCGCACTTCCTCACCCTCACCGCCGAGGAGATCCCGGACGGCGCCACGGAGTTCAAGTGCTGCCCGCCCATCCGCGAGGCCGCCAACCGGGATCTGCTCTGGGCCGGCCTCGCCGACGGCACGATCGACTGCGTCGTCTCCGACCACTCGCCGGCCACCGCCGAGCTGAAGACCGGCGACTTCGCCACCGCCTGGGGCGGGATCTCCTCGCTCCAGCTCGGCCTGCCCGCCGTCTGGACCGAGGCCCGCCGCCGCGGCCACGGGCTCGCCGACGTCGCCCACTGGATGGCCGCGGGACCGGCCCGGTTCGCCGGGCTCGCCGCCAAGGGCGCCATCGAGCCCGGCCGCGACGCGGACTTCGCCGTCCTCGACCCCGACGCGGCCTTCACCGTCGATCCGGCGGACCTGGAGCACAAGAACCGCGTCACCGCGTACGCCGGCCGGCGGCTGCACGGCGTCGTCCGCGCCACCTGGCTGCGCGGGCGCCGCGTCCACCACGGCGGCGTCCACACCGAACCCCGCGGCCGGCTCCTCGGCCGCACCGACCGGGACGAGAGGCAACAGCCCGCATGACGGCCGAGATCCCCCGCTTCACCGGCGCCGCCGCCCCGTACGGCGGCGGCGACCCCTACGCCGACTACCGCGCCGCCGACTTCGCCTTCGCCGCCCTGCCCGACCTCGCCGACCGGCGCCTGGGCGGGGCGGTGATCGCCGCGAACGACGAGTTCTTCGCCCCGCGCGAGAACCTGCTGCGGCCGGAGCGGGCGGAGTTCGACCCGGCGGCGTTCGGCCACAAGGGCAAGGTCATGGACGGCTGGGAGACCCGCCGCCGCCGCGGCGCCACCGCCGAGGCCCCGCACCCGGCCGCGGGCGACCACGACTGGGCGCTGGTACGCCTCGGCGCCCCCGGCGTCGTCCGCGGCATCGTCGTCGACACCGCCCACTTCCGCGGCAACCACCCGCAGTCCGTGAGCGTCGAGGGTGCGGAGGTCCCCGGCGCGCCGTCCCCCGAGGCGCTGCTCGCGGCCGGCGTCACCTGGACCGAACTGGTGCCCCGCACGGCGGTCGGCGGCCACGCCGCGAACGGCTTCGCCGTCGCCGGCGGACGGCGCGTGACCCATCTGCGGCTGCGCCAGCACCCCGACGGCGGCATCGCGCGGCTGCGCGTCCACGGCGAGGTCGTCCCGGACCCGGCGTGGCTGGCGGCGCTCGGCACCTTCGACCTCGTCGCGCTGGAGCACGGCGGCCGCGTCGAGGACGCCTCGGACCGCTTCTACTCCCCGCCCGTCAACACCATCCGCCCCGGCCGCTCGCGGCAGATGGACGACGGCTGGGAGACGCGGCGCCGCCGGGACGGCGGCCACGACTGGATCCGCTACGCGCTCGCCGGCCGCGGCGAGATCCGCGCGGTGGAGATAGACACGGCGTACCTGAAGGGCAACGCGGCGGGCTGGGCGGCGGTCTCGGTACGGGACGGGGCCGCCGGCGCCTGGACCGAGATCCTGCCCCGCACCCGGCTCCAGCCGGACACCAACCACCGCTTCGTCCTGGCCACGGCGGCGATCGGCACGCACGCGCGCATCGACATCCACCCGGACGGGGGGATCTCGCGGCTGCGCCTGCACGGGAGCCCGGCACCGGAGGGGGAGCGGGGCGGGGCCTGAGGGGCACGGGCCGCGGCGCGGCGCGCCGGTTGCGGTACGCGGGTGGTGCCGCCGCGGCCGGGAGAGGCTGCGCCTTCGGGCCGCGGCGTGCGTCTCGCGGCCACGGCCCGCGGAGCGGGCTACCCGGCGTGCGCCCATGGTCCCGCGCCGTGCGGCCACGCCCGTGGTCACGGCCCCGTGGTCACCCGCCCCGCGGGGCCCGCGGGCGCCGGCCCCGGCGGCGGACAGGGCCGCCGCCGGGGCCGTACGCGGTCAGCCTCCGGTCACCCCCACGTCCGCGACCTGCGGCACGGCTCCGCCGCCCGACCACCGCAGCCGGACCTCGGCCACCGCCCCGCCGGGCACGCGGAGTTCGGTGTACGCGCCGGCCAGCCGGCCCGCCGTACGCCACGGGCCGGCCGGCTCGTTCCGTACCTGAACCGTCGCGCCCGCCTCCGGCGCGCCCTGCGGGCGGAGCACGACCAGCGACCCGGGCGCACGCGGCTCCGCGAACCGGATTTCCAGCGCCTCACCGGCCGCGGGCGCGCGGGCGGCGCGGTAGACGGAGGCGGTGTCGCCGTCCGCGGCGGCGGCCAGGGAGCTGCCCTCGGCCGCCGGCGGGCCGCCGGCCGTCGTCGTCGCACCGCCGCCGGCGACGGTGAACTCGCGGACCACCAGCCAGTTGTCCTGCTCCGCCGTCGACCTGGCGCGCACGTACCGCGCCTGCGTGCCCGCCGGCGCCGCCGCCTCGACGTCCGGCGTGCCGGAGAAGGCCGCCAGCTCCGTCCACGTCTCGCCGTCGGCGGAGTACTCCAGCACGCCTTCGCGGACGTAGTCGTCCGGGCTGCCGGGCTTGGCCATCGCCAGCGTGACCGCGCCGATCTCCCGCTCGCCGTGCAGGTCCACGCTCACCCACGAGCCGGCGCCCGGCGCGCCGTCGCTCCAGAAGAACGTCGAGTCGTCGCCGTCCGTCATCCGGTCCACGGTGTTGCCCTGGTACGTGCCGAGGTCCGTGGCGCCCTTCGGCCGCGCGGGCAGCCCCAGCGAGCGGTCGTGCGCGGCGGCGGCGTCCGCGACGAAGGCGTCGAGCACGCCCTCGCCGACGACGACCGGCACCTCGCGTCCGCCGAGGCCCGTGTACACGTGTGACTTCGCCCGGTCCACCAGTTCCGGCAGCCGCTGCCGCAGCCGCCAGGCGCGGTCGCCGTCCCCGTCGCGGGCGGCCTCGACCATCCGCAGGGCGGTGCGGGTGGCGGTGCCCCAGTCGCGGGTGGCGTCCAGCCACGGTCCCGCCTCCTCGACGAACGCCCGGTCCGGCAGCCGGTCGCGCAGCACGCCTGGCGCGGCCTGAAGGTCGCGCAGCACGTCGTCCAGCGCGTCCGCGCCGCCGCCGTCCCAGTACGCGGCGACGGCCGCCGACAGCTCCGGCGCCTGGCCGGGGTTGAGCGCCGAGCCGTACGAGGCGTCGGCGAAGGCCCGCAGCGCGGCGGTCGTGCGCCGGTCGCCGCCCGCCAGCTCGGCGAGCGCCCCCGCCCAGGACGTCCGCGGGTCGTACGCGGCGTCGTTCCAGGCGAAGTCGGCCACCGTGTACAGCGCGATCTTCGACGCGGCGGCCTGGTTCATGGGGTTGGCGGTGATCCCGGCCAGCTCGCCCGGCAGGCCCTTCTCCCGGCCGCCCAACGGGCCGAGCAGCAGCCGCTGCTGCGCGTAGTCGTTGACCGGGTAGTTGTCCCAGGCCAGGATCGGGTGGCCGAAGACCTCGCGGGCGTCGCGCGCCTGCGCGACGGTCATCACGGGCGCGACGACGCCGACGCCGGTCCACTCCACCAGCACGTCGTCGTCCAACTGCTCGGCGAGCGCCTTCTTGTACGGGGACGGGGTGGTGTCGTAGTACTCCGTCGGCACCATCTGCAGCGGCTCGGCGCCGTCGTGGGTGCGGACGAACTCGCGGTTGACGCGGTTGAGCAGATGCGCCTGGGCCGCGCCCGCGGCGCCGCCGCCGGTGCCGAAGCGCTCCTCGTCGGCCGCGCAGTTCCAGTCGGTGTAGCTGATGTCGTCCAGCGGCACGGCGAAGGTGCGGACGCCGATGTCCCACAGCGTCTGGAACTTGTCGTTCAGCGCCTGGACGTCCGCGTCGGAGCTGTAGCAGACGGACAGGCCGGGGGAGAGGGCGTAGGTGAACTCGACGTGGTGCGCGCGGGCGGTCTCGACCAGCTCGGCGATGCGCGCGAGTTCGTCCTCGGGGTACGGCTCGCGCCAGCGCCCGCGCAGGTACGGGTCGTCCTTGGGCGAGTAGACGTAGATGTTCATCTTGTGCTCGCCGTAGAACGAGAGCTGGTCCAGGCGCGAGGCGTGGGACCACGGGACGCCGTAGAAGCCCTCGATGGCGCCACGCCAGCCGGTGCCGGGCCAGTCGCGCACGGCGGTGCCGGCGAGGCGGGTGCCGGGGGAGTCGCGGTGCGGGAGGAGCTGGCGCAGGCTCTGCGCGGCGTAGTACGTGCCGGTGGCGTCGGCGCCGGCCAGCACGATGCCGTCGCCGCCGGGGGTGCCGCCGCCCGGCTCCGCGGTGCCGGCGGCCAGGACGTAGCCCTCGGCGGGCAGCCCGGCGGGTCCTTCGACGCCGAGGGCGTCGAGGGCGGCGGCGGAGGCGGGGTTGGCGCCGGGGCCGCCGAGGTAGACGGTGAGCCCGCGGCTCTCCGCCGGCGCGGTCTCGGCACGCCGTACGTCCTCGGCCCCCGCGTCGCGCAGCGCCTGCTCGGCGACGGCGAGCGCCGGCCCGTCGGGCTCGGACCCGGTGACGACGGTGACGGTGCGGGTCACGGTGACGCTGTCGCCGCGTGCCGCCACGGAGCGCGGGGTGGGGCTGATGTCGCCGGTCCTGCCCGGCGGCGGTGGCGCGCCGGCGGCCGGCGGGGCGGCGAGCGGGCTGAGCGCCAGGGCCAGGAGTGCGGCGCCGACGACGGCCGGGCGGGGGACGAGCATCCGGAACCTCCGGGCTCTCGGGGGTGTAGTGCACACGTCACTCAGCGTCGAGCGTCGCCCCGACCCGCCCCGGGGGCAATGGACTTCCCCGCCCTCCGCCATGGACTCACGTCCGGCCCGCGCGCCCGCGACCGCCCCCGCGGACCGGCCCCGGGCCGGTCCGCACCGGCACCCCGCCATACCGGAACGGGCGCCGATCGGGATAACGTTCGCAGCACGAACGTGCCCCACCACCGTGGAGGAACCGATGGCGGAATCCGCACCGGAGGTACTGACCTGCGGCGAGGCCATGCTGCTGATGCTGGCCGAGCCCGGGATGCCGCTGGCGCGCGCCGTGAACTTCCGCCGGTCCATCGGCGGCGCCGAGTCGAACGTCGCCGCCGGGCTCTCCCGGCTCGGCCACCGGGCGCGCTGGTTCGGCCGCGTCGGCGCGGACCCCGCGGGGGAGGCCGTCCTCGCCCAGCTCCGCGCGGACGGCGTGGACGTCTCGTACGCGGACGTCGACCCCGACGCGCCCACCGGCATGCTGCTCCGCGACAGCCACCCGCAGCGCGCCATCGACGTGCAGTACTACCGGGCCGGCTCCGCCGCCTCCCGCCTCGCACCCGAGCACATCAGCCCCGAGGTCGTCGAGGGCGTGCGGGTGCTGCACATCTCCGGGATCACGCCGATCCTGTCGCCGTCCGCCGCCGAGGCGACGGTCAAGCTCGTCGAACTCGCCCGCGCGGCCGGCGCCCTGGTCTCCTTCGACCCCAACGTCCGCCGCAAGCTCGCCGGCCCCGAGCGGTGGGCCGAGGTCGTGGGCCCGCTGCTCGCCGAGGCGGACCTGCTGCTCGCCGGCGACGACGAGCTGGAGATGCTGACCGGCGAGCCCGCCGACGACGCCGCCGCCCGGCTGCTGCGCGGCCGCACGGACACCGTCGTGATCAAGCGGGCCGACCACACCGCCACCGCGCTCACCGCCGCGGGCGCGCGCGTCGACCAGCCGCCGTACGACGTGCGGCTCGCCGACCCCGTGGGCGCGGGCGACGCCTTCGCCACCGGGTTCCTGTCCGCCCGGCTCCGGGGCCTGCCGCTGGACCGCGCGCTCGCCGAGGGCGCCTGCGTCGCCGCCCTCGTCATCCAGACCGTGACCGACACCGACGGGCTGCCGACCGCCGCCGCGCGCGACCGCGCGCTCGCCGCCTTCACCGCGGGCGGCGACTCGGTGCACCGCTGAGCGCACGGCCCGTACGCGACGTACGGCCGGGCACCACCGCAGAACCGCGCACCGCCCAGAGAGAACCGCCGGAGGAAGCACCGTGTACCGCTGGGAGATCACCCGGGCCGCGCTGGCGCAGCGGGTCGTCGCCATCGTCCGCAGCGACACCCACGACGGCGCCGCCGCCACCGCCGACTCGCTGCTGTCGGCCGGGATCAGCAGCCTGGAGATCTCGCTGACGACGCCCTTCGCGCTGGAGCTGGTCAGCTCGCTGCGCCGCGAGGCCGGCACGGAGGCGGTCATCGGCGCCGGCACGGTGCTGGACGCCGCCTCGGCGCGGCTGGCCGTCGACGCCGGCGCCCGCTACCTCGTCGCGCCCAACCTCGACGCCGGCGTGGTCGCCACCGCGCACCGCTACGGCATCCCGGTCTTCGCCGGCGTCGCCACGCCCACCGAGGTGGTGCGCGCGCTGGAGCTGGGCGTGGACGTCATGAAGCTCTTCCCGGCCTCGGCGCACGAGCCGGGCTGGGTCAAGGACGTACGGGCCGCGCTGCCGCAGGCCGCGGTGCTGCCCACCGGCGGGATCTCGATCGCGGACGCGCCCGACTGGATCGCCGCGGGCGCGGTGGGCGTCGGGATGGGCTCGGCGCTGTCCGGCGGCGACCGCGAGGAGGTCGCCAAGCGCGCGGCCGACCTGCTGGCCCGGCTGGCGGCGGCCTGACCGGCGATGGGTGCCCGCGCGAACTACGTGCTCGTACGCGACGGCGACTGGCGGCTGCACTACTCCCACTGGGGCGCGAGCGGCATCGACGCACAGCTCCTCGACGGCCCCGGCAGCGCCGGCCGCTTCATCGCCGCCCAGCGGGAGGTCCCACGGGACGACTGGCTGGACGAGAGATGGTGCGAGGGCGCCGCGCTCGTCGACCACGACGCGCGCGAGCTGCTCTTCTTCACCTGGCACCTGGAGGACTGGGTCCACCGGCGGGCGCTGTTCACGGTGCTGGGCCGGACCTGGCCCGGGTGGCGGGTCCGGTGGGCGTACGGCGGTCTCGAGGACTTCGCGGCGTACGTGGGGGTGGACGCCGCGCTGGTGCGCAGCGACCGGGCGACGACCGCGCCGGAGCCGCCGGAGACCTCCGAGCTGCAGCCCATCGAGCCCGGGTCGGAGGAGGTCGCGCTGGCCGTCACGGTCGCGGACGGCGGCGGTGACGGCGTCCGCGCGTACGCGGTCTTCGCCGACGACCTGGAAGACCTGCTCGACCGCGGCCCCGAGCTGGCCGGCCAGCTCTCGCCCGCCGCGCTGACGGACCGGATCCCCACGATCCCGCAGGGCGGCGTGCACCTCGACTCCGTGCACCGCCGCGTCTGCGGCTGGACCCTGGAGCACGTCGCGGGCGCGGCCCGGGCGACCGCGCTGCCCCGGTGGCCCGGCTGGGAGTGGACGTTCTGGGCGGACCGCTACGAGGAGCACGAGCGGGCCGCCGCCGGCGCCCTGCGCTTCGACCGCCCCGCCCTCGGCCCCGGTGCCGCCCTGCTGGCCGAGCGGCTGGAACAGTACGGGGAGCGCGACCCGGTCGCCGACTTCGCCCGGGTGACGCAGCGGCTGGCGGAGGAGGACGAGCGGGGCACCCTGGAGGTCTCCCCGTGGACGCAGGCCCACACCCGCACGTCCCCGCTCCCGGAGGAGCGCGCCCGCCTCCGCGCGGCCCTGGCGGACCTGGCCGCGCGCTGAGGGCCGTAAGGCCCCTACGGCGCCTCCGCGATCTCCGCCACCCGCACCGGGCGGCGCTCCCGGCGGGAGCGCTCGCACGCCTCCACCACGTGCAGCGCCGCCAGCGCCTCCACCCCGTCGCAGGGGTTGGCCAGCTCGCCGCGGACCACCCGGACGAACGCCGCCAGCTCCGCCTCGTACGCCGGCCCGAAGCGCTCCAGGAAGCCCTGCCACGGCTTGCCGCCCGGCGCCGGCGCGCCCGGCTCGACGGAGGTGAGCGGCGTCCGCTCGGCCAGGCCCACCGCGATCTGGTCGCGCTCGCCGGCCAGCTCCATCCGCACGTCGTAGCCCGCCCCGTTCACGCGGGTCGCCGTCGCGGTGGCCAGCGTGCCGTCGTCCAGGGTGAGCAGCGCCGTCGCGGTGTCGACGTCGCCGGCCTCGCGGAACATCGCCGGGCCCGCGTCCGAGCCCGCCGCGTACACCTCCGTGACCTCACGGCCCGTCACCCACCGCAGCGCGTCGGCGTCGTGGATCACGCAGTCCCGGTACAGCCCGCCGGACAGCGGCAGGTACGCCGGGGGCGGCGGTGCCGGGTCGGAGGTGACGGTCCGCACGGTGTGCAGCCGCCCCAGGCGCCCGCCGCGCACCGCCTCCCGCGCCGCGACGTAGCCGGCGTCGAAGCGGCGCATGAAGCCCATCTGCAGCACGATCCCCGCCGCCGCCACCTCCGCCAGCGCGGCCCGGGTGCCCGCCAGGTCGAGGGCGACCGGCTTCTCGCAGAACACCGGCAGCCCGGCCCGCGCCGCCGCGCCCAGCAGCTCCGCGTGCGCGGCGGTGGCGGCCGCGATCACCACGGCGTCCACCCCCGCCGCCAGCGCGTCGGCGGGCGTGGCGGCCGCCTCCGCGCCCGTACGCGCCGCGACCTCGGCGGCCCGGCGCGGGTCCGCGTCGGTGACGACGAGCGAGGTGACGTCCGGGTGCCGCCGCAGCGCGCCCGCGTGAAAGGCGCCGATCCTGCCGGTGCCGAGGAGTCCGATGCGCATGGCCTCAAAATCTCCCGTGGCCAGCGGAATTGTCAATTGTCAGGACAACCGGACGTGAAGCCTTCCGATGGCCCGGCCCGACCGTTACGCTCCGGAGCGTGACGAAGCGCGGCACAGGCCCCGTCCCGGCCCTGCGGCTCGGTGTGGACCGCAGCAGCCCGGTCCCGCTGTACTTCCAGTTGTCGCAGCAACTGGAGGCGGCGATCGAGCAGGGGGCGCTGACCCCCGGCAGCCTGCTCGGCAACGAGATCGAGCTGGCGGCCCGGCTCGGCCTGTCCCGGCCCACCGTGCGGCAGGCCATCCAGTCGCTGGTCGACAAGGGGCTGCTCGTGCGCCGCCGGGGCATCGGCACCCAGGTCGTGCACAGCCAGGTGCGCCGCCCGCTCGGTCTGACCAGCCTGTACGACGACCTGGAAGCCGCCGGGCAGCGGCCCGCGACCCGGGTGCTGGGCGTGGCCGAGATGCGGGCGAGCGCGGACGTCGCCGCGGCCCTGGGGGTCGCCGAGGGCACGGACGTCGTCCGCGTCGACCGGCTGCGGCTGACCCACGGCGAGCCGGTCGCCGTGCTCTGCAACCACCTGCCCGCAGAGCTGGTCCGGCTGCGCCCCGATGAGCTGGAGTCGACGGGGCTCTACCGGGTGCTGCGCCGCGCCGGCATCGCGCTGCACAGCGCCCGCCAGCGGGTCGGCGCCCGGCCGGCGACGGCGGCCGAGGCGGAGAGGCTGGGCGAGGAGGAGGGGGCGGCGGTGCTGACGATGGAGCGGTTCACGTACGACGACACGGGGCGCGGGGTGGAGTTCGGTTCGCACCTGTACCGGGCCTCGCGCTACAGCTTCGAGTTCCAGTTGCTCGACCGGGGCTGACCCGGCGGGGACCCACCGGGTGACTCGCGGGTAGCCGCGGGTCAGAATGATCGGACAAGACATTGACTCGGTCCCCGCCCCCGGCTAGAACACCTCCAGCCGCCACGCGGGCGGCAGGGGACGACCTGGGAAGAAAGGCGGGTATCCAGATGGCGCGCAGCCGTATGGCCCGTAGCACGCGCGTGTTCGCGGCGGCGGCGATGACCACCGTGCTGGCGGTCGCCGCAGCGGGGTGCAGCGACTCCGGCGGCAAGGACGCCGAGGAGAACGACGGTGGCGGGGGCGGCGGCGGTGGCGTGAACACCCCGCGCATGGAGATAGCCATGGTCACCCACTCCGCGCCCGGCGACACCTTCTGGGACATCGTCCAGAGCGGCTCCAAGCAGGCCGCCAACAAGGACAACGTCGAGTTCCTCTACGCCAACAGCGAGAAGGACGACGAGCAGGCCCGGCTGGTCCAGACGTTCGTCGACAAGAAGGTCGACGGCATCATCGTCACGCTCGCCAAGCCGGAGGCGATGAAGAGCGCGGTGCAGGCCGCCGTGGACGCCGGCATCCCGGTGGTGACGATCAACTCCGGCGCGGAGTACTCCGAGGAGTACGGGGCCCTCAGCCACATCGGCCAGGAGGAGTCCGTCGCCGGCGAGGCGGTCGGCGAGGAGCTCAACGAACGCGGCCGCAAGAAGGCCGTCTGCGTCATCCACGAGCAGGGCAACGTCGGCCTGGAGCAGCGCTGCGCCGGCGTGAAGGAGACCTTCTCGGGCTCGGTGCAGAACCTGACCGTGGACGGCGCGAGCAAGCCGGCGGTGCTCTCCGGGATCCAGGCGAAGCTGGAGGCGGACGGGGACGTCGACTCGGTCGTCACCCTCAACGCCGACGTCGCCGCCTCGGCCGTCGAGGCGAAGGACGCCGCCGGCAGCGAGGCGGAGGTCGCGACCTTCGACCTGAACGCGGCCGTGGCCGAGGCGCTGGAGAGCAAGCAGCTCACCTTCGCCGTGGACCAGCAGCCCTACCTCCAGGGCTACCTGGCGGTGGACGAGCTGTGGCTGTACGAGACGAACGGCAACGTCATCGGCGGCGGCCAGACCGTGCTGACCGGTCCCGCCATCGTCACCGAGGAGGACGCCCCCGCGCTGAAGAAGTTCACGGAGCGCCGCACCCGATGACCACCACCCTCCCGGCGGACCCCAAGGCGGCGGACGAACGCCTGCTGGACGCCTCGCCGCTGCACCGGCTGCTCGGCCGGCCCGAGCTGGGCTCGGTGATCGGCGCCGTCGCGGTCTTCCTCTTCTTCGCGGTCGTCGCGGACAGCTTCCTGTCCAGCCTCGACACCGTGCTGTACGCCGCCTCCACCATCGGCATCATGGCCGTGCCCGTCGCGCTGCTGATGATCGGCGGCGAGTTCGACCTGTCGGCGGGCGTGCTGGTCACCTCGGCGGCGCTGACGTCGACGATGTTCGCGTACGAGATGACCGCCAACGTCTGGGTGGGCGTCTTCGTCTCCCTCCTGGTCACCCTCGCCATCGGCTTCTTCAACGGCTTCATGCTGGTCCGCACCGGGCTGCCCAGCTTCATCATCACGCTGGGCACGTACCTGATGCTGTGGGGCGCCAACATCGGCCTCACCAAGAGGATCCAGGGCACGGTCTCGACGAACGCGATCGACGACATGCAGGGCTTCGAGTCGGCGCGGGTGCTCTTCGCCTCGTCCCTCGACATCGGCTCGTTCAAGCTGCGGGTGACGATCCTGTGGTGGGTCGGGCTGGTCGCGCTGGCCACCTGGATCCTGCTGCGTACCCGCTGGGGCAACTGGATCTTCGCGGTCGGCGGCGGCAAGGACGCGGCCCGCGCGGTCGGCGTCCCGGTGCACCGCACCAAGATCGGCCTCTACCTCGGCGTCGCGCTGGCGGCCTGGATCTCCGGGCAGCACCTGCTGTTCTCGTTCTCCGGCGTGGTGCAGTCCGCGGAGGGCCGCGGCCTGGAGCTGCACTACATCGCCGCGGCGGTGATCGGCGGCTGCCTGCTGACCGGCGGGTACGGGTCGGCGATCGGCGCCGCGATCGGCGCGCTGATCTTCGGCATGGCCAAGCAGGGCATCGTCTACGCCCAGTGGGACTCGGACTGGTTCTGGTTCTTCCTCGGCGCGATGCTGCTGCTGGCCACGATCCTCAACTCCTGGGTACGCAAGCGCGCGGAGGCGGCCAGATGACGAAGGCCACGGACGACACGGCCGGCGCCGGGGCCGCGGTGGGCCGGCCGCTGGTGGAGCTGGCGGACGTCAGCAAGTACTACGGCAACATCCGCGCCCTCGAAGGCGTCTCCCTGCAGGTGCACGCCGGCGAGATCACGTGCGTGCTCGGCGACAACGGCGCGGGCAAGTCCACGCTCATCAAGATCATCTCCGGGCTGCACCAGCACGACGCCGGCAGCTTCCGCATCGAGGGCCGCGACTCCCGGCTGTCGAACCCGCGCGAGGCGCTGGACCGGGGCATCGCCACCGTCTACCAGGACCTCGCCGTGGTGCCGCTGATGCCCGTGTGGCGCAATTTCTTCCTCGGCTCCGAGCCGACGCTGGGCCGCGGCCCGCTGCGCCGTCTCGACGTGCCGAAGATGCGCGCCACCACCCGCGCCGAGCTGCTGCGCATGGGCATCGACCTGCGGGACGTGGACCAGCCCATCGGCACCCTGTCAGGCGGCGAGCGGCAGTCGGTGGCGATCGCGCGGGCGATCTACTTCGGCGCCAAGGTGCTGGTCCTGGACGAGCCGACCGCGGCGCTGGGCGTCAAGCAGTCCGGCGTGGTGCTGAAGTACGTCGCCGCCGCCCGGGACCACGGCCTCGGCGTCGTGCTGATCACCCACAACCCGCACCACGCCGACCTCGTCGGCGACCGGTTCATCCTGCTCAAGCGGGGGATCATGGCCGGCAGCCACGCCCGCGCCGACATCACCCTGGACGAGCTGACCCGGCAGATGGCCGGCGGCAGCGAGCTGGAGCAGCTCAGCCACGAGCTACGGCGGGCCCCGGGGGACGGCGATCCGGTCGGCAAGGCGAAGTGACACCGGTGCTCGACGTCCGCGCCGTGCCGCCGCCCGGCTGCCCTGCCGTCGTGCGGCGGGCCGGAGGGGCGCGGACCGCTTGGCCGTGGCCCGCACGCGACCGCCATGCGGCACCGCGCTCCCGTAAGGCAGAATCTCCCCCGTCAGCGATACCCGACAGGGGAGAGGACGCCCCCTTGCGCGAACGTGCACGCAGTGAGCACCTCCGTGCCCCGCAGTGGTCTGTCCGGGCGCACCGCCACGTCTTGCGGGGACTCTGGGGCGGCGGCTCTCGCCGGACTGCCGCCACAGACGGGGGGAACCGGTGAACCCCGCCGCGCCGCAGCGAGCGCCCCGCGGCGCCGCCCGCGCCACCGTGCTGCGCAGCGTGAGCCACCGCGAGCGGCGCTCGCACCTGACCGCGCCCCGGGTGCCCACCGTGGGCATCGACATCGGCGGCACCAAGGTCGCCGCCGGGGTCGTCGACGCCGACGGGCACATCCTGGAGCGGGCGACGACCGAGACGCCCGACAAGTCCAAGAGCCCCAAGGTCGTCGAGGACGTGATCGTCGAGCTGGTCCTCGACCTCTCCGAGCGCCACGACGTGCACGCCGTCGGCATCGGCGCCGCCGGCTGGATCGACACCGACCGCAGCCGGGTGCTCTTCGCCCCCCACCTGTCCTGGCGGAACGAGCCGCTGCGCGACGCGCTCTCCGAGCGGCTGCGGGTCCCCGTGATGGTCGACAACGACGCCAACGCCGCCGCCTGGGCGGAGTGGCGCTTCGGCGCGGGCCGCGGCGAGGACTACCTCGTCATGATCACCCTGGGCACCGGCATCGGCGGTGCCATCCTGGAGGACGGCCAGGTCAAGCGCGGCAAGTACGGGGTGGCCGGCGAGTTCGGCCACATGCAGGTGGTGCCCGGCGGGCACCGCTGCCCGTGCGGCAACCGCGGCTGCTGGGAGCAGTACAGCTCCGGCAACGCGCTGGTGCGCGAGGCCCGCGAGCTGGCCGCGGCCGAGTCCCCGGTCGCGTACGGGATCATCGACCGCGTCAAGGGCAACGTCGGCGACATCACGGGCCCGCTCATCACCGAGCTGGCCCGCGAGGGCGACGCGATGTGCACAGAGCTGCTGCAGGACATCGGCCAGTGGCTCGGCGTCGGCATCGCCAACCTCGCCGCCGCCCTCGACCCGTCGTGCTTCGTCATCGGCGGCGGCGTCAGCGCCGCCGACGACCTGCTCATCAAGCCCGCCCAGGACGCCTTCGCGCGCAGCCTCACCGGCCGCGGCTACCGGCCGGAGGCCCGGATAGTACGCGCCCGCCTCGGCAACGACGCCGGTCTCGTCGGCGCCGCCGACCTGGCCCGGCTGGTGGCCCGCAGGTTCCGCCGGACCAACCGGCGGCGCGTCGAGCGGTACGAGCGGTTCGCACAGGTGGTGGGGAAGTGACTCTGCAGGACTCCGGCGAGCGCCCCGGACGCGGCCACGACCCCGAGCCCGCACACAATGGGCACATGTCCCAGCGCCCCCCACGCCGCGTCGCCCGCTCCTGGAAGGCGTACCTGGCCATCGCCCTGCTCGTCGGCATCCCGCTGGTCTACGGCTGGATCTCCACCCAGCAGAGCCGCGAGAGCGGCCGCGACAAGGCCGAGCGCGCCGCCTACACCGAGATGGAGCCCGGCTGGCCGCCGCGGCTGCTGCGCCGCATCTACCAGGTGCCCGTCCCCGGCGGCGCCGAGTACATCAGCTATTACGAGGAGAACGCGCTGCACGACAGCGCCCTGTACGTCGACTTCACGGGGCCGCAGCAGTCGGTGGACGAGTACCTGGAAGTGACGTTCTCGCGCTCGGACGTACGGCCGCTGCCCCGGCTGCGGGACGGCTTCAACCCCGTCACGCCCGCGCAGGCGGAGACCGCCGGCTGGGACTTCACCGAAGGCAACTGGTCGGGGCTGAAGCTCACCCAGCCGGGCGCGCTTCCCGACGTGTCGATCGTCGTCAACACCGCGGACCCCGAGAACCTCGTGGTGCGTACCGTGTCCACGGCGGAGTACTGACGAGGAGTTGTCACCGGCATCATGGAACTGACGAAGAAGGGCCACTCCTGCGTCCGGCTCGCCAAGGACGGGGCGGTGCTCGTCGTCGACCCCGGCGGCTACAGCGAGGAGGACGCCGCGGTGGGCGCGGACGTCCTGCTCGTCACGCACGAACACCCCGACCACTTCGACGAGGGCCGGCTGCGCGCCGCGCTCGACGCAAACCCGGCGGCCGAGCTGTGGACGCTGCGCAGCGTGGCGGAACAGGTCGCCGCGGCGTTCCCCGGGCGGGTGCACACCGTCGGCGAGGGCGACGTGATCACCGCCGCCGGCTTCGAGGTCGAGGTGCACGGTCAACTGCACGCCGTGATCCACCCGGACATCCCCCGGATCACGAACGTCGGCTACGTCGTGGACGGCGCCGTCTTCCACCCGGGCGACGCGCTGACCGTGCCGGAGCGCGACGTCGAGACGCTGCTGGTGCCCGTGATGGCGCCGTGGAACAAGGTCTCCGAGGTCATCGACTACGTCCGCGCCGTCGCCCCGCGGCGCGCGGTCGACATCCACAACGGGCTGCTCGCCGACGTCGCGTGGGGGCTCTACGACCGCATGCTGGGCCCGGACGGGCCGGGCGTCGGCGGCGCGGACCACATCCGGCTGGACCGGGGCGCGAGCCTCACGCTCTGAAGGGCGGCCCGCACGCTCCCCGGTGCGCAGGGACGGGCTCCCCGGCCCGGTGTCAGTGGGGCGGGGTAGGTTGTCGGCATGGCTGTGCGCATCGCTACGTGGAACGTCAACGGGATCAATCCGCGGCTGCCCCGCATCCTGCAGTGGCTTGAGGAGACCGCGCCCGACGTGGTGTGTTTCCAGGAGCTGAAGTGCACCGAGGAGGCGTTCCCGGGCGCCGCGCTGGACGGTCTGGGGTACGAGGCGGCGATCCGCGCCGACGGCAGGTGGAACGGGGTCGCGGTCGTCTCCAGGATCGGCCTCGCCGACGTCACCGTGGACCTGCCGGACCAGCCTCAGTACGACGGCGTCACCGAGCCCCGCGCCCTCGGCGCGACGTGCGGCCCGGCGCGCGTCTGGTCGCTGTACGTGCCGAACGGCCGCGAGGTCGGGCACGACCACTACGCGTACAAGCTGCGCTGGCTGGAGGCGCTGCGCGCGATGGCCGCGGAGGAGGCCCCCGGCGAGCGCCCCTACGCCCTCCTCGGGGACTACAACGTGGCGCCCAAGGACGAGGACGTCTGGGACATCTCCCTCTTCGACGGGCACACGCACGTCAGCGAGGCCGAGCGCGCGGCGGTCGTCGAGCTGCAGAAGTCCGCCGGGCTCGGCGAGGTCTACCCGCGCGCGCTGAAGTACGACATCCCCTTCACCTTCTGGGACTACCGCCAGCTCGGCTTCCAGAAGAACAAGGGCATGCGCATCGACCACGTCTACGCCAACGCGCCGTTCACCGCCGCCGTCACCGACTCCTACGTCGACCGGGAGGCGCGGCGGCCGGGCAAGGACAAGAACCCGTCCGACCACGCCCCCGTCGTCGTCGACCTCGACCTGTAGCCGCTAGCCGCGGGGCACCAGCAGCCCCAGGTCGATCGAGTCGGCCGCCGCCTTCAGGCCCGCGGGCCCGGGGTGGAGGTGGTCGCCGCTGTCGTACGCCGGCAGCAGCCGCTGGGGGCGCTGCGGGTCGCGCAGGACGGCGTCGAAGTCGAGCATCGCGTCGAACGCGGCGTCGGCCCCGCCCGCCTCGGCCCGGATGAAGTCGTTGACCGCGGTGCGTCGCGCGTCGACGGCCGGGGTGCAGTCGCCGAAGCCCTCGCACGGCGCGATGGTGGCGGCCACCACCCGCAGCCCCCGCTCCCGCGCCCGGTCGGAGATGGCGCGCAGCCCGGCGATCACCTCCTCCGCGCCGGTGCCCGCCCGCACGTCGTTGACGCCCTCGAAGACCACGACGGTACGGGCCGAGGTCTGCGCCAGCACGTCGCGCTCCAGCCGGTGCTGGGCGCTGACGCCGCCGACGTCGGTGCTCACGCCGTCGCCCTTGTACCGGTCGGTGACGATGCGGTTCGCGGAGATGCCCTGGTTGAGTACGCCGTAGCGGGGCACGTCGTCCTGCGCGCGCAGCCGGGCGGAGAGCACGTCGGGCCAGCGCTGGTTCGTCCCGGTGCCGGAGCTGTGCCCGTCGGTGATGGAGTCGCCGAGCGTGACGACGGAGCCGGGGCCGCCGCGCACGTCGATGCCGGTGAGGAACGGCCAGGTGCCGAGGGTGCCGGTGAAGGCGCCGGCGCCCACGTCGCCGGCGCGGTTGCCGCTGCCTTCGGCACTGATGTACGAGGTCTGCATGGCCAGGGCGTGCACCGGGGCGGCGCTGACCGTCTCCGGCAGATGGATGCTGACCAGCAGGTTCGACCCGGGCGGCACGGTGAAGCGGGCCGGGTCGCTGACCGCCTCGGCACCGGCGGCCACCGCGGTGCCGGTCCGGCCGCCGAACGTCAGCGGCACCGGCCGGCCGGCGGTGGCGGCGCCCTCGCCCTGCACGGCGACGGTCACGTGCCCGATCCGCACCGGTGCCGCGGCGAAGGTGTTGGCCAGCCGCACGCGGGTGAGGTCGCCGCCCGCGCCGGCGTGCACCACGAGCCGCAGGGTCCGGTCGGTCCACGGCCCCACGGCGGTGTAGCCGGAGGTGCTCGCCGCCCAGCTCCCGGTCCAGCCGGTGGCCTCGGGGCGTACGGAGACGGCGAAGACGTGCAGATCGGCCGCGGGGCCCGGGTCGTCGGGCAGGGTGAGCGAGGCGATCCGCTTGCCGCGGGTGACCGGCACGGACACGGCGTACAGCCGGGTGGGCTCGGCCAGCGGCCCCTCGGGAGTGCCCCGTCGCGGCAGGGCCAGCGCCTTGGTGGTGAGCGGCCCGGAGCGCCAGTCCGGCGCGGTCAGGCGGTACGGACTGGAGCTGCCGTCCGCGTACCGGACGGAGCCGGTGCCGGAGACGCCGGCGCCCGGAGCGCCGGGGGAGGAGCCGGCGACGAGCAGGGACACCGACGCCGCCGGGCCGCCCTTGCCGCGCAGCGCGACGGACTGGCCGTCGGCGACGACGTTGTCGGGCGCGCCGCCGCCGTAGCGCGGCAGCCGCAGCCCGGCGGCGTCGATGTCCAGGGTGCGCCCGGGCGTCCAGCCGGCGGCGGCCAGGTCCCGGGCGGAGAAGGAGCTGCCGGCGCCGTCGAAGTCCGCGGCGCCGGGGTCGGCGTCGTCGCTGACGGCGGTGTTGTCGAACAGTTCGGCCAACGGCCGAGGCCCGCCGGGCCGTTCGGCGGTCTGGGCGGCCACCGGCACGGCGGTGGCGGCGAGTGCGAGCAGGGTGGCGGTGGTGACGAGGCGAATCCGCAAGGCGGCCCTCCGGGTCCCGGTTCGGCGTCTCGACATGACCAGTTATCTCAGGGGGGCGCAATGAAGCTAGAGAGGCGCGGGTGAACGGTCAAGACGGCCTTCCGGAAAACACCTGGTGAGCGAATCGGATCCGCGCGCCTGTGGTGCTGCCGCCTGCCCGGATGCGAGGGTGGGGGCATGAACATCTCCTTCCTCGACAACTGGCGCAGGCGGCACGGCTCCGGGCGTGAGCAGCGGACGTCGCACGTGGACACGCCGGTCGACCAGGAGGGCGTCACCGAACTGCTCAGCGAGTGCGAACTGCTGCGGGTCCAGGCGGAGTCGGCGGGCGTCGAGCTGGACGACACCCCGCGGTCGCTGGAGGAGCTGGACCAACTGCTGCCGGGCTGGCGCGACGACCCGGAGGTCACGCCCTGGCTGGGCAGCGACGCGGGACTGTACCTGGGCACGGTGATCGTGCGGACGGTCCCGGGCGCCCAGTGGGCGCTCGACCCGGAGGACGGCGCGCCGGTGGTGCGGCTGTCTTCGGGGCGGGAGATGGACGTGCTGGAGATCGGTGCGGAGTGGGCGGCGAACGGGGCGCCGGAGCTGTCCCAGATGTACGGCGAGGTCGCGGAGGGCTGACGGCCGCCGCGGCGGACGTCAGCCCGTGAAGGCGATGTCGTACTCCAGCCGCCAGCGGTCGGCCCGTACCACCGCCTCGGAGGTCTCCACCGCCCGGCCGTGCTCGTCGTAGTGCGTGCGCTCGACCGTCGTCACGCACTGCCCGGGCGCGCAGCCCAGCGCCTCGGCCTCCGCCGTCGTCGCCGACCGCGAGCCGACCAGCTCCGCGGCCCGTACCACCCGGATCCCGATCGCCGCGAACCGGCCGCGCACGCCGCGCCGGGCGTAGGGGCCGCGCTCGGGAAAGACGACGTCCGTGCCGTCGGTGAGCGCCAGCGGCTCCCAGCTCACGGCCAACTGCACCGGTTTGCGGTCGGCCAGATACTCGTACTGCGTGCACATCACCCGGTCGCCCGCCGGGATCCCGAGCCGCCCCGCCACCTCCCGCGGCGCGGGCACGGGCGCGGAGACCGCCTCCCACGCCAGCGCCACGCCGTCGGGCACCAGCCGGGCGGCGAAGGGGGAGTCGACCGCGCCGGTGCTGCGCAGCAGGCTGCCCACGGGGGTGCGGTCGGCGACGAACACGCCGCGGCCGAACTGCCCCTGGGCGTAGCCCGCGGCCTTCAGCACCCGCACGGCACGGTCCACGGTCTGGTCGCTCGCCGCGTACGCGCGCTTGAGCTGGGAGCGCGACGGGATCTGCGCCCCCACAGACAGCTCGCCGCCGTCGATCCGCTCGCGCAGATCGTCGGCGATGCGCTGGTACACCGGCCTGGCGTCGCCCATACCGGAGGCTCCTCTCCCACAACTCGCCCGACAGGCTAGGTACTCAGGGAGCGAATGCGTACCTAGGTCGGCACCGCCGTCACGGTGCCCTCCGGGGGTGCGTCCGGGCCGCGCCGGGTGGGCGCGATGGCCATGCGGGCGCGGTCACGACTTGCCGTGCTTCCCCGCCGGCGGGGCGAGTGTCGTCTGCGCCTGCTTGGTCACGTCCCCGACGAGTTCCACCACATCGGGTCCGTACGACTGCGAGTTGACGACCTTGAGCAGCAGGACGAAGGAACTGCTGCCGTACTTCCGGTTCAGCCTGCTCTCGTTCTTCACCAGGTAGCGCATCGCCGCCTGGTTGGTGATCGAGCGCTGGCCGCAGGAGAGGAACACCGGCCGGGCCTCCTGCCCGGCGACCAGCCGGGCGAGGAGTACGTGCTCGCTGACCCCGTTCTCCAGCCGGTAGCGCTCGGTGCCCACGGCGAACGCGCCGCGGTCGGGGCCCGGCTCGGGGTCGGTGTTGATCCGTACGCCCGGCAGCAGCGACTGCATGTGCGCGGCCATCCGGCGGTTGGATATCGGGGTGCCCACGCAGAACTCGGTGCGGTCGCCGAACGCCTGCTGCGCGGTGTCCTGGGCGACGACCTGCGCGTGCGCCCCGCAGGACTTGATCACCGCGGACAGCTCCAGCAGGGCGAGCGCGTCGTGCTTGGCCACGCTCCAGTCCCCGCCGCCGGCGTCCCGGTTCACCACCACGAGGGCCTCCGAGTTGCGCGGCAGCCCGAAGAAGCGCTCCCGGCGCCGGTGGCGGCGCCCGCCGAGGGCGCCGCGCGCGTACCACCCGAGTGCGGCGCCGACCACGAGGCCGGCGGCGGCCGAGACGAGGACGAGGATGGGTTCGCTCATGACGGGGCATGCTAGCGGTCGTCCGTATCGTTGTTCGAGGCCGCCGTCCCTCGCGTTCCGGTTACCGCGACCGCAAAGTCCCCGTAGCGCGGACGAAACAAGCCGGGTGTCGAATGCCCGCCGTGGCGGAACAAGCACTGCCGCCGGAAATGGCGGAACTGGCACGATTCTTACGGCAGATCACGGGATGGCTGGACGAAGAGACCGGCTGGTACGGAGTCTTTCGCCGCGGCGATCCGGACGGGCTGCGCGCCTGTCTGGACGGCTCCGTGCTGCCCCCGTGGGACGTCGTCGGATCACTGCTGCACGACCTGGCCGAGCACGGCGACCGGCGGGCGGCGGGCGCGGCGCTGCCGCGCGCCCGCGACCTGCACCGCGCGGCCGTCGCCGCCTACGACGCCCGCCGCCCCGACCGCGCCGCCCTGACCGCGGTGCTCCGCGCCCGGCTCACGGAGCACCGCGCGGCGGAGGACGGCGCCGAGCGGCTGCGCGCCCGCCTGGCGGTGGAGCCGGACCCCTGGACGGCGCAGCAACTGGAGGACGAACTCGCCTGGGTGCGCGACGACGCCACCCGCGCGTCCGCCCGCTGCGCGGAGCTGCGCGGCCGGATCGAGGCGCTGGACCGGCAGGCGGCGGGACGGGAGCCCGCAGCACCGCCCCCGGCGGCACTCCGGGGCGCCCGGTTCGCGGGAGCCGCGCCGGCGCCGCCGCCGGTGCTGCCCGCAGTGGGCGGTGCGTACGAGGGCGTGCCGCCGGGCGCCGCCGGGAGCGGTGCGGAGCGTGCCGCGGGTGCGGCCGGTGCCGGTCCTGCGCCGGGCTCCGGCGGCGCCGGGCGGTCCGGGGCCGAAGCCGGCGAGGCGGTGCCGCCCCCGCCCCGCGGCGCCCGCTTCCCGGGCTCCGATGCCGCGGGGGCGGGTGCCCCGCCCGCGGCCGGTATCCCCGAGTCCGCCGGCGGTGCCACCCCCGTGCCTTCCGTACCGCCGCCCCGTGGCGCCCGGTTCGCCGGGGCCGGGGCCGGGGGCGGGCGCGGGGGCGGCGGGCGGCGGCGAAAGGACGCGGCGGAAGCCGACCGTGCGGCCGCCCGGCGAGCCGCCGGGCGACGGCTCGCCGGCGAGACCGCCGCCACCGTGGCCGCCCTGCGTGACGCGGGCCGTACCGGTGAGGCGTACGCCCGGCTGAGCACCGCCGCGGCGGGCCCGCCCGAGGCGCTGCCCGACCTCGTCGCCGAACTGGAGCGCACCGTCGGAACCGCCGAGGTGGCGACCCTCCTGTGGGAGGCCGCCGCGCTGCCCCCCGAGCGGCTGACCGGAGCCGCGGACGCGTTCGCCGCCGCCGGCCGTACGCGCGAGGCGCTCCAGCTCGTCCGGCACGCCGCCGCCCGGCCCGTACCCGAACTCGCCGCGATCCTCTCCGCCCTCCACCGCGCCGGCCGCGACCGGGAGTCGGAGGAACTGCTCGACGCCTTCGCCGCCACCCGCGGCAGCGACGAGGCCGTCGAACTGGCCGGCGCCGACCCCGGCCGGCTCGTGCCGCAGTTGCTGCGCGCCGCCCGCCGCGGGCCCGCCCAGCGGCACCGCCGGCTCGCCCACGCGCTGCGCTCCGCCGGCCTGCCCGGCGCGCCCGACTCCGCCTGACCCCCGCCGTCCCGGCCCGCCGCCGTTCGGTGCGCCGCTCTTGCCAGCGCTCCCGCGGCGACTTACGTTCAGAGATCCGCCCCGGCTTCTACGTGCGTAGAGCCTCCGGCGTCCCGTCCGAGGAGCAGCCATGGCCAACGTTGTACGCGCCGCACTCGTCCAGGCGACGTGGACCGGCGACACCGAGTCGATGATCGCGAAGCACGAGGAGCACGCGAGAGCCGCCGCCGCCCAGGGCGCGGCGATCATCGGCTTCCAGGAGGTCTTCAACGCCCCCTACTTCTGCCAGGTGCAGGAGCCCGAGCACTACCGCTGGGCCGAGCCCGTGCCGGACGGGCCCACCGTCGTGCGGATGCAGGCCCTCGCCCGCGAGACCGGGATGGTCGTCGTCGTCCCCGTCTTCGAGGTCGAGCAGTCGGGCTTCTACTACAACACCGCGGTCGTCATCGACCCGGACGGGACGGTGCTCGGCAAGTACCGCAAGCACCACATCCCGCAGGTCAAGGGCTTCTGGGAGAAGTACTACTTCAAGCCGGGCAACCTCGGCTGGCCGGTCTTCGACACCGCCGTCGGCAGGGTCGGCGTCTACATCTGCTACGACCGGCACTTCCCCGAGGGCTGGCGCGCCCTCGGCCTCGGCGGCGCGCAGCTCGTCTACAACCCGTCGGCCACCTCTCGCGGCCTGTCGGCGTACCTGTGGCAACTGGAGCAGCCCGCCGCGGCCGTCGCCAACGAGTACTTCATCGCCGCCATCAACCGCGTCGGCGTCGAGGAGTACGGCGACAACGACTTCTACGGCACGAGCTACTTCGTCGACCCGCGCGGCCAGTTCGTCGGCGACGTCGCGAGCGACAAGGAGGAGGAACTGGTGGTGCGCGACCTCGACTTCGGCATGATCGAGGAGGTCCGGCAGCAGTGGGCGTTCTACCGGGACCGCCGCCCGGACGCGTACGAGGACCTGGTGAAGCCGTGAGCGCCGGGAGCAACGCGGGCGGGGGCGGCGGCGTCCACCGCGGCCTGCTCGCCCGGCACCGGGCCGTCCTGCCCGACTGGATGGCGCTCTACTACGCCGAGCCCATCGAGATCACCCACGGCGAGGGCCGGCACGTCTGGGACGCCGAGGGCAACCGCTACCTCGACTTCTTCGGCGGCATCCTCACCACCATGACCGCCCACGCCCTCCCGGAGGTCACCAAGGCGGTCGCCGAGCAGGCCGGCCGCATCCTGCACACCTCCACCCTCTACCTCAACCGCCCCATGGTGGAGCTGGCCGAGCGCATCGCGCAGGTGTCCGGCATCCCCGACGCGCGGGTGTTCTTCACCTCCTCCGGCACCGAGGCCAACGACACCGCGCTGCTGCTGGCGAGCACGTACCGCGGCTCGAACCAGGTGCTGGCCATGCGCAACAGCTACCACGGCCGCTCCTTCACCGCGGTCGGCATCACCGGCAACCGCGCCTGGTCGCCCACCAGCCTCTCCCCGCTGCAGACCCTCTACGTCCACGGCGGCATCCGCGGCAGCGGCCCCTTCGCGCACCTCGACGACGCCGCGTTCATCGACGCCTGCGTCGCCGACCTGCGCGACATGCTGTCCCAGACCCGCGGCGTCGCCGCCCTCATCGCCGAGCCCGTCCAGGGCGTCGGCGGCTTCACGTCCCCGCCAGACGGCCTGTACGCCGCCTTCCGCGAGGTGCTCGCCGAGGAGGGCATCCTGTGGATCACCGACGAGGTGCAGTCCGGCTGGGGCCGTACCGGCGACCACTTCTGGGGCTGGCAGGCGCACGCGGGCAACGGCCCGCCGGACATGCTCACCTTCGCCAAGGGAATCGGCAACGGCGCCTCCATCGGCGGCGTCGTAGCCCGCGCCGAGATCATGAACTGCCTGGACGCCAACTCCCTGTCCACGTTCGGCGGCAGCCCGGTCACCATGGCCGCGGGCCTGGCCAACCTCGGCTACGTCCTGGAGCACGACCTCCAGGGCAACGCCCGCCGCGTCGGCGGGCTGCTCATCGAGCGGCTGCGGGCCGCCACGGCGGGCCTTGCCTCGGTCCGCGAGGTACGCGGCCGGGGCCTGATGATCGGCATCGAGCTGGCGACCCCGGGGCACGCCGCGGCGGTGCTGGAGCACGCCCGCGCCGGCGGACTGCTCGTCGGCCGCGGCAAGTTCGGCGAGACGCTGCGCATCGCGCCGCCCCTGTCCCTGACCGTCGCGGAAGCGGAGGAGGGGGCGGCGGTCCTCGAACGGGCCCTGCACGCCGCCGACGCCGGAACGGACGGCGGCTGACGGGAGCACCGACCACGCAGGGGCCGGCCGCGCACCGCGCGGCCGGCCCTTTGTCGCTCACGGGGCCGACGAGGTGTCAAGGGACCAGAGGGGGGCGCGCGGTCGGCTCTTCCGCCGGGTTGTGCGCCCTGCTCGCACCACGATGTCCGGAACTACGCGCGCAAACCGGCGGTGTCTCCGTGTATTCATAAGCGGACCGACCGTGACCCCGTCGGCCTCGTTTCCGGGTGACGTGGGGGGGCTCCGTGATCCGCGTGCTTCTGATACACGACACGATGCTCATCAGATCCGCGCTGGCCGCACTGCTGGGAGGAGAACAGGATCTCGACGTACTCACGACGGCGTGGCACCACTCGCGCGGACCGGCGGCCGACTGGCAGGCGCAGGTGTGCGTGGTGGACGGCGACGGCGAGTGGTCCGGGCTTCCGGGCACCGCCGCGGAAAGGATGGTGATCCTCACCGAGGCGGGGCGGCCGGGGCTGCTGCGGCGTGCCTCGCAGGCGGACGTGCGGGGCCTCGTCAGCAAGGACTCGGCCCCGGAGAGGCTGATCGCCGCCATCCGGCGGGTCGCGACGGGCGACCGGTACATCGACGAAGCGCTGGCCTGCGACTTCCTGCGGGCCGCGGACATGCCGCTGACCAGCAGGGAGCTGGCCGTGCTGGCCGCCGCGGCGGAGGGGGCTCCGGTCGCCGAGATCGCGGCCGCCCTGCATCTGGCCGGCGGCACGGTGCGCAACTACCTCGCCGCGGTGATCCGCAAGACGGGCGCGCGCAACCGGGTCGACGCGATCCGCATCGCCGACAGCGCGGGCTGGCTCTGACGGGCCCCCGTCCGCCCGGGCCGGGCGGACGGGGACCGGGGACCCGGGTCTCGGGCCCGTGGGGCCGTGGGGCGCGGCCGGGTCAGGTCCCGGGGTGCGCCGGGACGGGCGGGTGGCCGGCGGTCGCGCCGCCGGTGCCGGTGCTCGCGCCCGTACCCGCGCCCGCACCGGTCAGCTCACGGTAGAACGGCGAGCGCGCCAGCAGTTCGCGGTGCGTGCCCGCCAGCGCGGACCGGCCGTCCAGCACCAGCACCCGGTCCGCCCGCGCGGCCGACGCGACGCGGTGCGCGACGACCACCAGCGTGCTGGCGGGCCGCCGCGCGAACGCCCGCTCCGCCCGGGCCTCCGCGGCCGGGTCGAGGTGGCACGTCGCCTCGTCGAGCAGCGCGAGCCGGGGCGGCGCGACGTGCGCGCGGGCGAGCGCGAGGAGCTGCCGCTCGCCGGCCGACAGCTCCGCGGGCCGCAGCCGCGCGTCCAGCCCGCCGAGCCGCGCCACGAGCGGCTCCGCGCCGACCGCGTGCGCGGAGCGGTGGAGTTCCGCGTCGCCGACGGGGGAGGGGCACAGATAGGCGAGGTTGTCGCGGAGGGTGCCGCCGAACACGTACGCCTCCTGCGGCAGCAGCAGGGGCCGCCCGGCCCGGCGCACCTCGCCCGTCCCGGGCGCCACGAGCCCGGCGGCCAGGCTCGCCAGCGTCGACTTCCCGATGCCGCTGGGCCCGACGACGGCCAGATGCTCCCCGTCCCGTACGACGAGATCGAGCCCGCGGATGACGGCGTCGGAGCGGGGCCCGTAGCGGAACGACACCCGCCGCAGTTCGAGCACGACACCGGGACCGGGAGCCGGAGGGCCGCCCGCGGCGGGGCCGGCGAGGGCCGGGGCGGCGGGCGGGCCGGGGAGCGAGGCGCCGGGGGCCGGGGCGCGGTCCGCCCGCGCCACCGCGGCGCCCCGGGACCGCGGGCTCCCGGCCGCGCCGTCGGCCGCGGGCTGCTCGGCGTCGCCGCGGTGCGCGCCGGTCTCGGCCGCGCCGTGCGGAGGGCCCGCGCGGTACTGCTTGCCCGTCGCCAGCGGGCTCCCGGCCGCGCCGTCTGTCGGCGGGTGCGCAGCCTCGCCGCCGGCCGCAGCGGCTCCGGTCGTCCCGCCCGGAGGGCCTGCGGCGTACAGCCTGCCCGCCACCACCGTCAGCCGGGCGCCCGTGCCGCCGAGGCCGAAGACCAGCGACTGCAGCGCCGGGAGCAGCGCCTGCGTCAGATACGCCAGCGCACCCACCAGCGCGCCCGCGGTCACCCCCCGCGAGAGCAGCCACGGCGCGGCCAGCAGCAGCGCGACCACCGGCAGCCGGCCGCCGACGCCCACGGCGACATCCCGCGCCGTGCCCCACCGCGCGAGCGCCGTCGAGGCGCGCAACTCGGCGTCGACCCTGGCCCGTACGGCGGCGCCCGCACGCCGCTCGCCGCCGCAGGCGACGACGTCGCGCAGCCCGTCCACCACCGCGCCCAGCTCGGCGGCCAGCGCCTCGTCGGCGGCGAGGAAGTCCCGCTGGCAGCGCGAGAGCGGCCGCAGCGAGAAGCCGAAGACCGCCAGCCCCGCCGCCAGCGGCGGCAGCACCACGAGCAGCAGCGGCGGCGCCAGGGTCAGCAGCCCCAGCAGCGCGGCGGCGGCCGTGACGACGAAGGACCGGGTCACCATCACCAGACCCGCGAAGCCGTCGCGGGCGATCTCCACCTGGTGTGTCAGCCGCGACACCGCCGCCGGCCCCTCGGCCCGCCCCCGGGCCGCCGCGCGCTCCAGCGACCCCGTGACGACCCGCCTGACGAGGGTGTCCCGCAGGTCCTCGGTGAGCCGGGCCACCGCCCCGTACACCCGGAGCGTCCCGAAGGCGCCGACCGCGACGCCCACCGCAGCGACGGCGAGCCAGCCGAGGCCCACCCCGGGGCGGTCGGCCAGGAACCCCCGGTCGACGGCCCGCGCGAGGGCGTGCCCGAGCAGAAAGGTCTGCAGCGCCTCGACGGCGGACCATCCGGCCACCGCCGCGACGGCCCGCCGCCGCCGGCGCAGGAACCGCAGCCCGGCGGGCACGAGCACCCGCAGCCCGGGCGCGGGGTCCGCACCGGCGGGTGCGGCGGCGGCGGCCGGGGCGGCGCCGGGGGCCGGGGCGGTGGCAGGGCGGTCGGTGGTGCGCTTACGCATCGGTGGGCTCCTCGTGCTGCCGGGCGCGGTACGCATGGCTACGGGCACCCGCGACGCGGGGTGCGGGCGCCGGGCCGGGGGCGCCGGTGGCCGCGCCCGGGAAGGTGGCCGGAGCCGGGCCCGGCCCGGCGGGGCGGCGCTCGGCGTCGCGCTCACGCACCGGGCGGCTCCTCGTCCCACAGGGCGCGGTACGCGGGGTCGGCGCACAGCTCCGTGTGTGGACGCAGAGCGCGGACCCGGCCGCCGTCCAGCCACGCAACGAGGTCGGCGCGCGCCGCCGTGGCCGCCCGGTGCGCCACGACCAGCCGGCTCCCGCGCGCAGCGCGGACGCGGGTACGGAGAGCGGCGTCACCCCCCTCGGCACCACTGTCCGTACCGCCACCGCCGCCACCTCCACCGCCGAAGCGCGGGCGGCCGTCCGCACCGCTCCCGGACCCCGGCGCGCCGCCGGGCGCCAGCAGCGCCCGCTCGATGCGGAGTTCGGTGGCGGTGTCGAGGCCGGAGAGCGCGTCATCCATGATCAGCAGCCGCGCGTCGCGGGCGAAGGCGCGGGCCAGGCCCAGGCGTTGCAGCTCGCCCCCGGACAGCGGCACGTCCGCGGCGGGGGTGGCGTAGCCGGCGGGCAGGGCGCGTACGAACGCGTCCGCGTCGGCGGCCCGCGCCGCCGCGACCGCGCGGTCGGCCGCGATCGGGGTGCGGGCGTCGGCGTACGCGAGGGCCTCGGCGACCGTGCCGCCGAGCAGCGCCGGGCGCGCGAACGCGTACGCCACCGCCGCCCGCAGCTCCGTGCGCGCCAGGCCGGCCAGCGGCACGCCGTCGAGGCGGACGTCGCCCCCGTCCGGGTCGGTGAGCCGCCCCGCCACCGCGGCGAGCAGCGACTTGCCGGCACCCGAGCGCCCCACCACCGCGACCGTCGCGCCCGCGGGCACCGTCAGGTCCAGCCCGCGCAGCACGGTCCGCCCGCCGCGCCGCACCGTGACCCCGCGCAGCTCCAGCCGGCCGCCGGCGGCCGGCGCCGGGGCGGTGTCCGGCCCGTACGGGATCGGGGGCAGCCGCAGCACCGGGGTCAGCCGGCGCGCCGCCGCCCGGCTGCGTACGAGGGTGTTGACGTGGCCCACGAGGACGCCGATGCCGCCGGCGAGCATCGCGTACCGGCCCGCCGCCAGCAACTCGCCCACGCTCAGCCGGCCCGCCCCCAGCCGCAGCCCGGCCACGGCGACGACGGCGAGTTGCAGCAGCGGCACGACGACGGCCGCCTGCGCGGTGGCGCGGCCCTGCACGTGCCACATCCGGTGGCCGTGCCGGCTCAGCTCCGGCAACGGGCCCAGCGCGCGGCTCCGCTCGCGGCCGACGGTGCCCGCGGCGGCGATCGTCCGCGCGCCGGCCAGCGCCTCGGCCAGCCGTGCGGCGATGGCGGCCTGCGCCTCCTGGTAGCGGGTCACGCAGTCGCCCGCGCTGCGGACGAACGCGCGCAGCAGGAGCACGAGTACGGGCGTGCCGACGCCGAGGACGACGGCGAGCCAGGGATCGATGACGGCCAGCGCGACGAGCGCGCCGACCGGGGTGAGGAGCGCGCCGAGCGCGGAGGCGGCGGCGGTGGGGGCGGCGCCGGCGTGGGCGGCGTTCCCGGTGGCGCGGGTGACGAGGTCGCCGGTGTCCAGCCCGGCGGCGTGCCGCGGCTCGGTGGCGAGTGCGGCGCCCAGCAGACGGCGGCGCAGCCAGGCGGTGGTGCGGGCGGTGGTGACGCCGTTGAGCACGGTCTCGGCGGCGTCCAGCAGGATGACCGCCGCGGTCAGTGCGGCGCACAGGGCGAGTGCGCGGGGGGCGTCGGGCGAGTCGGTGAGCACCCGGTCCAGGGCGACGCCGAGCATCGCGGGCAGGGCCAGCGCCGCGCCCGCGGCGGCGGTGGTGACCAGGCAGAGTGCGGCGGCGTACGCGCCGCTGTGCCGCCCGGCCCGTACGAACAGCCGCCGCGTCCCGCCCGCGGAACCCTCCGGTTCGCCGTCCACGCGCTTCGCCTCCTCCCCGCCGTCACCGGCCACCCGGCCGCCGTCCGCCGTGTGCGGGGTCCCGGTCCCGGGTCTGCCGCCCCGTGTCGCGTACGTGCCGGCCCGCGTTCGGCTGCCGCCGTCCGCCCGGGCTCGGCGCGAAGTCCCGTCGTCCGTACGACCGCCCCGCGCCCCGCCCCTCCCACCGCCTCCGTCCGACTGGCCTCCCCGCGCAGTGCCGTGCCGTCGCCCGTCCGTCCCTTACGCCCCGGTGCCGGCCGTCGCCACCCGGCGAGGGGACCGCGGCCCCGGGCGCCGTCGTGTGCGCCCGGGGCCTCTTCGGTGCGGGAGGGTCAGAGGCAGAGCAGCACGCTGTGGGAGCTGTGCTTGCCGCACAGCAGGCTCAGGCTGCTGTCGCCGCCGCCGGTCTGCTCGGCTGCCTCGAGGGCCTGCAGGTCGAGAAGCGCCATGATGTCTCCTTGGTTGGCTCGGTTACTGCTGGGACTTGCCGGATGGTGCACATGCTCCGGCCCCGTCACGGGGCCGGTCCGCCTGGCGTCCGCGCCGGTGCGCGGGCGACAGGAAGGGCAGGCCGGCGCCGCTCCCGGGCTGCGCCGCGGCGAGCGCGAGCAGGCAGCCGGCGGTTCCGGTGGCCAGGTCCATGGACAGCCGCATCATCTGGTCGCCGGGGAAGGCGAGCCCGTTGCCGTACGGCAGGGCGTACCAGGAGAGCGCGGCGGCCTGGGCGGCGAGATCCCCGGGGCGTACGCCGGGGGTCGCGGTGCGGGCGAGGTGCAGCAGCATCCCGGCCCGCCCCTGGAACAGGCCGGGTTGGGCGTAGTAGCGCATGCGGACGGCGGGCAGCACCGCGGTGCGCGCCTCGGCGAGGTCCGGGTCGTCGCGGTGCGCGAGGTAGTCGTCGAGCACGGTCGCGATGCCCGCGCTGCCGTCGCCGAGGTACGGCATGGTGCGGTGGCCCTCGTCGACGACGAGGCCGCCGGTGCGGTCGACCCGGCAGCGGTCGAGGTCGCGGCGGAGCGCGCGGGCGGCGGCGTCCAGCAGGGCGGGGTCGCCGGTGCGCTCATGGAGCCGGAGGAAGAACAGCGCCGGGCCGGTCCAGCCGTGCAGCAGACCGGCGCGCTCGCCGCCCCGGCCCGGCTGCGGACCGGCCGAGCCCTCGGACGGCCGGGCGTCCGCCGCGGCGAGCCGCTCGGTCAGCAGCGTCGCGGCGCGCAGGGCGTGGTCGTGCAGGGACGGCTCGCCGCAGGCGGTCGCGAGGTGGTCGAGCACCAGCCCGGCGCCGGCGAGCCCGCCGTGCAGGTGCGAGGCAAGGCTGTGCCAGTTCTCGGCGAGCACCTGCGCGGTGAGGTCGAGGGCCCGCTTGCCGTGCCCGAGCCGCTCCAGGACGTACGCCACGCCGAGCAGCCCGTCGTACAGCCCGAACGGCGTGCCGCGCGGCGGTGCCGCGGTCTGCTTCAGCAGCCACTCCTCCCCGGCCTGGCTGCGTGGCGCGCCGGCCTCGGCCAGTGCGTACAGCACGCCCGCGGCGCCGAAGGACAGCCCGAGGCCGCCGCCGTCGTTGAACTGGGCGACGTCGCCGGGGAAGACGCGGTCGTCGCGCCCGGGGGTCGCGGAGGTGGCCAGCGCCCGGGCCATGGCCGCGCGGCTGCGCGGCCAGTCGTGGGGCTCGGCCGGCAACAGCGGCTCGGCGGCCCTCGCGCCGGATCTCGCCGCCGTCGTGGCGGCCCGGGACGCCCCGGCGGCGGCTGTGACCGCGGCCGGTCCGCCGGCGATCTCCTCGACCGCCTCCCGCAGGAACTCCTCCGGCAGCTCCGGGAACTGCTCCGCCGCGATCCCGGCCAGGTGCGCCGCCTTGCGCCGGTCGACGGCCAGCAGCGTCGTCATCGGCAGGAACAGCGCGATCCGCAGGCAGGCCAGCGCGTAGCGGTCGATCGCGAAGCCCTCGCGGTCGGCCGGCGCGACGTACCCGGGATGCGCCACGATCTGCCGCGGCCCGGCCGCCACCGGCGCCGCCGCCTCGAAGTCGACCAGCGCCACCGAGGGGTCGTCCTCGTCGGGCGCGACCATGATGTTGAACATGTGCAGGTCGTTGAAGACCAGCCCCCGCCCGTGCACCGCGGCGACGGCCCGCTCCACCGCCCCGTGCACCCGCACCGCCCAGCGGGTGTACGACGCCACCTCGGCCGGGTCCGGCCGGGCGGCCAGCAGCGGGTGCCGCTCGGCGAAGAAGGAGTTGAGGGTCCGCCCGGGCAGGAAGTCCATGACCAGGAAGCGGTGCCCGCCCAGCTCGAACCAGTCGCGGACGCCCGGCGCGACGCCCAGCCCGGTCAGCCGCTCCAGCGCGGACTTCTCCCGCTCCAGCCGGGCCACCGCGTCGGCGCCGTCGGCGGCGAGCCCGGCGTGCGGCCGGGCCTCCTTGAGCACGACCTGCGCGCCGTCGCGCAGGTCGGTGCCCGCGTAGACGCCGCCGCCGTTGGAGAAGTGCAGGGCACGCTCGATGCGGTACGGCAGGCCGGTGGTCGTCGTGGCGTTGCGCGCGGCCAGTTCCGGCGCGAGGAATCCGGGCAGCTCCACCCAGTCGGGCACGCTGAACGCCGGGTCCTTGCGGTCGGGGATCAGCGTGCCGTCCGGTCCCTCGACGGCCGGCACCAGCGCCCCGTCGGCGCCGACGCAGTAGCGCGGCGCGAAGCCGCCGTAGCGCACGTGCAGCGGCCCGTTCCGCCAGCGCAGATCGGTGAGGATGTACGGGCCCTCCTCATCGGCGAGTTGCCCGCCGAGTTCCCGCAACACGGCGTGCAGCATGTCGTCGTCGCCGGGGTAGATCGTGGCGAACTTTCCGCTGATCGTGCGGCTGGCGTATTTCGAGTTGCGGAGATAGAGGAGTTGTTTTCCCGGTACGAACTTGAAGGGAATGCCGCGCGGCACGCAGTAATCCCAGATATGCGTGCCGACCCGGTCGGCGTTGTCGAGGCGGGCCGAGACGTGGATCTTCCAGCCCTGCTCCGGCCAGTCACGATCCTCCAGCGGCTGCAACTGGCGCCAGTCGCCGGACCACGCGTCGATCCACCCCTCGGGGGTCTCGCGGCGGGCGACGGGAAAGTGCCCGGCCGCCGCGTCGGCGGCGTCTGTCAGTCGGTCCGGAGTTTCGTAGAAATACTCGTCGGCCAGGCAGAACGCCTCGTATCGCTTGTCCATTTCCCCCCAAGGCCGTCACTTTGACTGCGCTCAGGAAGGATGGCAGCCGGACGGGCGCCGGCAGTAGTCACCGCTGTCATGAACAGGGTGTGCAGTACGCACGGGTACGGCGTGCGGCGCGCACGATCGGCGCGTACGGCCCCCCGCCACGCTGCCCCGAAGGGTGGCTGCCGCGGTATTGCCGAGCGCGGTGCCATGCTTCTACGGTCTTCGCACGCAGCTCGACTCTACGGGTGTAGACCCCTGGTGACGTCGCGTCACCGGAAGGGAGCAGAGGCCGTGAGCCGTACAGTCATCACCGGCGGGCTGGTCATCACCGCCGCCGACGAGATCCACGCCGACGTGCTCGTCGAGCACGGCCGCGTCACCGCCCTGGCAGCGCACGGCAGCGACGCCGCCGCCGGCTGGCGCGCCGGGGCCGCCACGCTCGACGCCACCGGCAAGTACGTCATCCCGGGCGGGGTCGACGCGCACACCCACATGGAGCTGCCCTTCGGCGGTACGTTCGCCTCCGACACGTTCGAGACGGGCACCCGCGCCGCCGCCTGGGGCGGCACGACGACCATCGTCGACTTCGCCGTCCAGAAGCAGGGCAGCGCGCTGCGCGAGGGCCTGGACGCCTGGCACGCCAAGGCCGACGCCCAGTGCAGCATCGACTACGCCTTCCACATGATCCTCTCCGACGTCAACGAGCACACGCTCAAGGAGATGGACGGGCTGGTCGAGGAGGGCGTGACCTCCTTCAAGCTGTTCATGGCCTACCCCGGCGTCTTCTACAGCGACGACGGCCAGATCCTCCGCGCCATGCAGCGCGCCGCCGGCAACGGCGGGCTGATCATGATGCACGCGGAGAACGGCATCGCCATCGACGTCCTCGTCGAACAGGCCCTCAAGGCGGGCAGGACCGACCCGCGCCACCACGGCGAGGTGCGCAGGGTCCTGCTGGAGGCCGAGGCCACGCACCGCGCCATCCAGCTCGCCCGGGTCGCCGGCAGCCCGCTGTACGTCGTGCACGTCTCCGCCGAGGAGGCCGTCGCCGAGCTGGCGCAGGCCCGCGACGCCGGCCTGCCCGTCTTCGGCGAGACCTGCCCGCAGTACCTGTTCCTGTCCACCGACAACCTCGCGGAACCGGACTTCGAGGGCGCCAAGTACGTCTGCTCCACCCCGCTGCGCCCCCGCGAGCACCAGGCCGCCCTCTGGCGCGGGCTGCGCACCGACGACCTCCAGGTCGTCTCCACCGACCACTGCCCGTTCTGCTTCACGGACCAGAAGGAGCTGGGCCGCGGCGACTTCTCCAAGATCCCCAACGGGCTGCCGGGCGTGGAGAACCGCATGGACCTCCTCCACCAGGCCGTGCTCGACGGGCACCTGACCCGCCGCCGCTGGATCGACATCGCCTGCGCCGCCCCCGCGCGGATGTTCGGCCTCTACCCCCGCAAGGGCACCATCGCCCCCGGCTCCGACGCCGACATCGTCATCTACGACCCCGGGGCCCGCCAGACGCTCTCCGCCGCCACGCACCACATGAACGTCGACTACTCGGCGTACGAGGGCAAGGAGATCACCGGCCGCGTCGAGACCGTGCTCTCCCGCGGCGAGACCGTCCTCGACGGGCGCGAGTTCACCGGCCACGCGGGACACGGCCAGTACATCCCGCGCGGCACCTGCCAGTTCCTCTAGAACCAGCCACCAGACCCACACCTCCGGCATCGTTCCCAAAGGGGGCCGAAGTGGATTTCGGACTCGTGCTGCAGACCGACCCGCCCGCATCCGCCGTCGTGGGCCTGATGCGCCGCGCCGAGCGCAACGGCTTCCGCTACGGCTGGACGTTCGACTCCACCGTTCTGTGGCAGGAGCCGTACGTCATCTACAGCCGCATCCTGGAGCACACCGAGCGGCTCACCGTCGGCCCCATGGTCACCAACCCCGGCACCCGCGCCTGGGAGGTCACCGCCTCCGCCTTCGCCACCCTCAACGAGATGTACGGCAACCGCACCGTCTGCGGCATCGGCCGCGGCGACTCCGCCATGCGCGTCGCGGGCCGCCCGCCGAACACCCTGGCCCGCCTCGGCGACGCCATCCGCGTCATCCGCGACCTCGCCGAGGGCCGCGAGGCCGTCGTCGACCGCGACTCCGGCACGACGCTGACGCTGCCGTGGGTCGAGAACGGCCGGCTGCCGGTGTGGATGGCCGCGTACGGGCCGAAGGCGCTGGCGCTCGCCGGGCAGGCCGCGGACGGCTTCATCCTGCAACTGTCCGACGTGTACCTCACGGAGTTCATGGTCAAGGCGGTACGCACCGCCGCCGCCCAGGCCGGCCGCGACCCGGACGACCTGACGATCTGCGTCGCCGCCCCCGCGTACGTCACGGACGGCACCCCCGAGGCGCTGACGCACGCGCGCGAGCAGTGCCGCTGGTTCGGCGGCATGGTCGGCAACCACGTCGCCGACCTCGTCGCCCGCTACGGCGAGCACTCCGACGTCGTCCCCGAGGCGCTGACCGCCTACGTCAAGCAGCGCCAGGGCTACGACTACTCCCACCACGGCCGCGCCGGGAACCCGTCCACGGACTTCGTACCGGACGACATCGTGGACCGCTTCTGCATCCTGGGCCCGGTCGAGGCGCACCTGGAGAAGCTCGGCCGGCTGCGGGAGCTGGGCGTGCACCAGTTCGCGATCTACGCGATGCACGACGCGAAGGAGTCCACCATCGACGCGTACGGCACGCACGTCATCCCGGCGCTGGCCTGAGGGAGGGCCCATGACCGCCGACGCCGCGACACCGTTCCCGCCCTCGTCCGCCGACGGCCGGGTGGAACTCGCCCCCGGCGACGACCTCGCCGGCAGCCCTTACGCCAATGGCGACCTCATGCCCGTCCCGGCCGCGAAGCGCACCTGGACCACGTACAACTTCGCCGCGCTGTGGATCGGCATGGCGGTCAACGTGCCGACCTGGACGCTGGCCGCCGGCCTCATCGCGCTGGGCATGGACTGGAAGCAGGCCGTCCTCACCATCACCCTGGCCAACCTCATCGTGCTCGCGCCTATGCTGCTGACCGGCCACGCGGGCCCGAAGTACGGGATCCCCTTCCCCGTCCTGGCCCGCTCGTCGTTCGGCGTGGTGGGCGCGAACCTGCCGGCGCTGCTGCGCGGCGTCGTCGCCTGCGCCTGGTTCGGCATCCAGACGTGGATCGGCGGCCAGGCGATCTACTTCCTGGCCGGGAAGATCATCGGCGCCGACTGGTGGACCGGGGCCGGGAGCTGGGGCGGCTATCCGTGGCCGCAGTGGCTGTGCTTCGTCCTCTTCTGGCTGATCGAGGTCGGCATCATCCTCTTCGGCATGGAGGGGGTGAAGAAGCTGGAGAACTGGGCCGCGCCGCTGATGCTCGCGGGCGCGGTCGCACTGCTGATATGGATCGCCGACCAGGCCGGCGGCTTCGGCCCGCTGCTGGACGAGCCGTCCGAGCTGGGCTGGGGCACCGAGTTCTGGAAGGTGTTCTTCCCCGCCCTCATGGGCATGATCGGCTTCTGGTCGACCCTGTCGCTGAACATCCCGGACTTCACCCGCTTCGGGGCCGGGCAGCGCGCGCAGATCTGGGGCCAGTCGCTCGGCCTGCCCACCACGATGGCCGCGTTCGCGCTGCTGTCCGTCCTGGTCACGTCGGGTTCGCAGGCGGTCTACGGCAAGCCGGTCTGGGAACCGGCCGAGCTGGCCGCACGCATGGACACCAAACTGGGCATCGCCTTCGCCCTGTTCGTCATCCTGCTCGCCACCCTGACCACGAACGTCGCGGCGAACCTGGTCAGTCCCGCGTACGACCTGTCCAACCTGGCGCCGAGGGCCATCAGCTTCCGTACCGGATCGCTGATCGCCTGCGCCGCGGGCATGCTGATGTTCCCCTGGGAACTGATCGCCAACCCGGACATCTACATCTTCGTCTGGCTCGGCACCTACGGCGGCCTGCTGGGCGCGGTCGCCGGCGTCCTGATCGCCGACTACTGGCTCGTCCGCCGCACGGTGCTCGACCTCCCCGGCCTCTACCGCCGGGACGGCGCCTACTGGTACGCGGGCGGCTGGAACTGGCGCGGCGTCCTGGCCTTCGCGGTGGGCGCGGTGCTGGCGGTCGGCGGTTCGCACACGGACGCGGGCGCGTCGGGCCCGTACCCCGAGGACGGCCTCATCCCGCTGCTGAAGCCGCTGGCGGACTACGGCTGGGCGGTGGGCCTGGGTGCGTCCCTGCTGCTCTACACCCTGCTGATGGCGGGCGCGCGGGAGAAGGCGGTCACGGCCGGGCCAGCCGGGCCAGCAAAGGCGGCAGCGCCTCGCTGATCGGCTCGCGGACCACCTCGGCCGCGAGGTGGTCGTACGGCGTGGGCTCGGCGTTGACGACGATCAGCCGGGCCCCCGCCGCCGCGGCCCGGCCCGCGAGGGACGCGGCCGGCTGCACCTGCAGACTGCTGCCGACCGCCAGGAAGACCTCCGCGGCCTCCGCCACCGCCACCGCGGTGGCCAGCACCTCCGGGTCGAGCGGCTGCCCGAACATCACCGTCGCCGACTTCAGGATCCCGCCGCACTCCCGGCACGGCGGATCCGGCTCTCCGTCCGCCACCCGGGCCAGCGTCTGGGCCATCGGCCCGCGCCAGGGGCAGGCGGTGCACACCGCCGTACGGGACGAGCCGTGCAGCTCCAGCACCTTGCGGTCGGGCAGCCCCGCGCGCTGGTGCAGCCCGTCGACGTTCTGCGTGACCACCCGCACCGGGGTGCCGGAGCGGGCGAGTTCGGCGACGGCCCGGTGCGCGGCGTTGGGCCGGGCCATGAGCGTGCGATTCTTACCCCGCATCTGCCACGAGCGCCGCTGGATTTCCGGATCACCCATGTAGTACTCGTACGTCACAAGCTTCTCGGCTTCGGGGTCCCGCCGCCACAGCCCGTTCCGACCGCGATAACCAGGGATCCCGGAATTGCAAGCGATTGGCAGATGTAACACATCGACCATCCTGCACATGAGCACTCTGTTCGCTGCGGACTTCCGTCGGCCACCACAGATCCTGATCGACGGTCCGGTGCTGGACCGCGCACGTCCAATCACGCACGAACGTCACTTGGTGGAGGGGTGCTGGGCGATCAGGGCTTGAGCAAGATAGCCCGCGACCTCGTCAGCCCCGGTTCCCAGGACGGCTAGGGTGACGGACTCGTCCGGTTGGGTCCGCAGGATAAGATTTGGTTGGGCGTAGCCAGCCATCTGGGCACTCTGCCGCGACTGCTGTGGGTGGAAAGTGTCGACGCTGGTCATTGCGGGGTCTGACACGCCAGCGGCCACAACAACGCTGTCGTGTTGGACGATTCTCAGAGCACCCACGAATCTGAGTAGGTCGGAGATCTGCTGGGGTAGGACGTTGGGGTCGAGGATGGAGCCTAGACCGTCCCGAGGGAGCGTGGCACGGAGAGAAACCTGGCCTGTTTTGTAAAGGCGGACTTCCACCAGTTCGCCCGGCTGAAGTGTGTTCCATGAGTAGCATACCATGTCGTGTCTGCATGGGTATCCCCCGATAGCTTGTGACGACCGGTAGGTGATTGATGTGATGGCCCGTCAATACGTGTCTCAGGTGCGTCATTGGCGGGCCACCCATCCAGTTGGGCGAGTGCTAGTTGTGGCGCTGTCCGCTGTGGTGATCTTTTCTGCGGCTGCCGACGCTAAGCGGTACCCTTCCGGGACCGGCATCCTCAGTGCCCAGACTGGTGGCGGCCTCATCACCATAGCGGAACCGAAGCAATCTCCTTGGGTGGGCTCATTCGGCTCCTACTTCCTGTGTACGACCTCTGGGCGCGAAGTAGCTGTCCAACGAATTCGCTACGAAACGCCGGTGCGTCCGCTCGATGTCAACCTCAAGCTGCGGGAGGTGAACGAAAACACGAGCGGCATAATTTCCTCACAAGGTTCGCCACCGAAATTTATCGATCCGGACAATGGTTCCAGCCTCCGCATGGAAGGCTCGTATAAAAGCTTCCAGCCGGGTCTGCGCATCACGCGCCCTTGCAGTGAATCGGGGAAGGGCGATCACGGCTTTACCGAGCTACTATTCGTCGTCAAGGTGGACCACCGCGGCGGTGTGATAAATCGGGCATGGATCGATTACACGGTCGAGGGAAATCCGAAACATCGATACTCACTTGCCCTAAAGTGGGTGATGGTCCTGTGTGGGGACAGAGTTAGGGGGTATACGATAGGAACTCCTGCGTAAGTTCCGCGGCCACCCCTTGACATGGGAGGCGCTGACCACGCAGCGTGATCAAGGGATTTTCGTCACCTGCTAACAGGTGCTAACACAATGAGATGTGCAGGTCCGCTCAGCCCTGCGTGTCTGAGGCAGCGCACGGCCAGCACCGGGGGCGTATCTGAGGGCGGGTGTCCTGGAGCGGGTCGGCGCGCTGGCAGCTGCGCCGCCTTCCGTGCGCGGCGGCAGGGAAGCAGAACAATTCACTGTTCTCTCGTTGGGCAGGCGAATAGGGTCCCGTCATGGCTCAGGTCAACAGCAGTCCCAGCACGCCTGGCGACTACACTCCCACAATCACCGCGGAGCACGCAGATCACATCCGTCAGTGGCATGAGAACGCCTACGCGGCAGCGAAGACCGAGGCGATTTCCGGCAGGAGGTTCGAATATCTCGGCAAGATCTTGGTGGTGCCACCCGAGGTGCAGCCGATCACCGGCATGTCCCATCTCCTGGGCGAGGCCGTCACGGCCGAGGTCCGTAAAGCAGACCGGGTGCTCGACATGGGGACAGGAAGTGGTGTCAACGCGATCCTGGCCGCGGCGACAGCCAGAGACGTCGTCGCGGTCGACATCAACCCCATCGCCGTCGAGGCAGCAAGGCAAAACGCCGAGCGCAACGGCGTGTCAGACCGCATTGAAGTACGACAAAGCGATGTATTCAGTCATGTCTACGGCAAATTCGACCTCATTGTCTTCGACCCGCCGTTCCGCTGGTTCGCTCCGCGAGACCTGCTTGAGGCCGCCATCACGGACGAGAACTACCGCGCGATGACCACGTTCTTCCGTAACGCCAGACAGCACCTCACCAACACAGGCCGGATGTTGATCTTCTTTGGAAGCTCCGGAGACCTGGGCTACTTGAAGCGGCTAATTGCCGAAGAGGAATTCAAGGCGGATATCGTCGCCCGACAGGAATTGACGAAGGACGGCTGGCAGGTCGACTACTTCACCTTCCGCCTGACCTGAAACGGCTGGCACCCAACGAGCCGAGCTGACGATGGGCGATGAGGCAGCAGGCGAGCTTGAGGAACGCCTCGTGGATGTCGGCCCTTCGTTCCCAGCGGATACGCAGGCGGCGGAAGCCGTGTAGCCAGGCGAATGTCCGCTCGACCACCCAGCGGTAGGTGCCCAGTCCTGTGCCGTGCCGGGTGCCGCGGCGCGCGATGGCCGGCACGACGCCGCGGGCACCGCCCTGGTCGCGGTAGACGTCGTGGTCGTAGCCGCGGTCGGCGAACAGCGAGTCGGGCTTGCGCCGGGGACGACCGACCCGGCCGCGGACCGGCGGGATCGTATCGAGTAGCGGCAGCAGTTGGGTGACGTCGTTGCGGTTGCCGCCGGTGAGAATGACTGCGAGCGGCGTGCCGTGCCCGTCGGTGATCAGGTGGTTCTTGGAGCCAGCCCGGCCCCGGTCGACCGGGGAGGGGCTCGTATGGCTCCCCCTTTTAACGCCCTGACGTGCGAAGAGTCGACCACGCAGCGAAACCATTCCAGCCGCTAGGCCGCGTTCAGCTCGGCCAGCAGCACTTCGTGTAGCCGTTGCCACACGCCCGCCTCGTTCCAGTCCCGCAGTCGGCGCCAGCAGGTCATACCCGAGCCGAAGCCCAACTCCTTCGGCAGGTACTCCCACTGGATCCCGGTGTGCAGCACGTACAGGATCCCGCACAGCACCTCCCGGTCCGGCAACGGCCTGCGACCCGGGTACCGTAAGCGCCGTGCCCGCTGCGGCAGCAACGGCTCAACACGACCCCACAGCTCATCCGACACGATCCACGGCGATGTCCCCACACCGCACCGAACGCTCAACTCCCGCCCTGGACACGGCCACCAGACCCAATCCACCTCATTGTGTTAGCCGCTGTTATGCGCTTGGATTGGCGAAGCTGGCCAACAGCTTGGGGAGCGCGGTGCCGATAGGCTCACGTACGACCTCGGCCGCGAGGTGGTCGTACGGCGTGGGCTCGGCGTTGACCATGATGAGTCGAGCGCCGTGGTCGGCGGCGACTCCCGCGAGGCCGGCGGCCGGCTGGACCTGAAGACTGGTACCGACGGCGAGGAACACCTGCGATGCCTTGGCGATGGCGAGGGCCTCTCCGAGAACCGCGGGGTCGAGCGACTCACCGAACATCACGGTGGCGGACTTGAGGACACCGCCGCACTCCAGGCACGCCGGATCTTCCTCGCCGGCCTCGACGCGGGCAAGGGCGTCCGCCATGGGGCCGCGGGCACGGCAGTTCGTGCACTCGACGCTGCGGGCGGAGCCGTGCAGCTCCAGCACTTTGCGCTCCGGCACCCCGGCGAGCTGGTGCAGTCCGTCCACGTTCTGCGTGATGACACGCACGGGGGTGCCGGCGCGCTCCAGGTCGGCGATGGCCAGGTGCGCGGCGTTCGGCCGGGCCATGAGCGTGCGATTCTTACGCCGCATCTGCCATGAGCGCCGCCGGATTTCCGGATCACCCATGTAGTACTCGTACGTCACGAGCTTCTCGGCGTCGGGGTCCCGCCTCCACAGCCCGTTCGGACCGCGGTAGTCGGGGATCCCGGAATCGGTGGAGATCCCGGCCCCGCTGAGGATCGCCACCAGCGGACGCCGCCCGTCACCCTCCGCTGCCGTGGCCATGGGGCACAGGGTAGCCGGTGACCCGGTCCGGGCCGGCGAGTTCTCCCCGGTGCCGCCCGCAGCCGGTGCGTGCGCGGGTCCCGGACGCGGCGACGGCGCCTCCCGCGGCGGAGACGACGCCACCGCGCTGGGTGTCGCCCCTCGTCAGGCGGGTCCCGTCAGGCGGGCCGGAGTTCGCCGGACCTGACCGCGTTCACGAACGAAGTCCAGGCGTCCGCCGGGAAGACGAGCGCGGGCCCCTGCGGGTCCTTGCTGTCGCGGACGGGGACGGCGCCGGTGGCGGCCGCGGTGGCCGGTGCCCACTCGACGCAGTCGCCCCCGGCACCGTTGCTGTAGCTGGACTTGACCCACTCCGCGTGGGAGAGGTCAGGAGTGGTGGTCATTCGGCAGTTCCTCCATCGCCGATCGCATGAACGCCGCTGTCTGACTGGGAGACAGCGCGTAAGATCTCACCAGATCGTATGCCCGCTGGCGGGCGGTGACGCCCGCCGGGCCTTCGAACAGTGTCCCGATTTCGATGCCTTCCTCGTACGCGACCAGAAGGCCGGTGTCGAGGGTCAGCAGCGTGAGCCCGCCGCCCATCAGGGCGTGCTCCCCGTGTGCGCCCGGGAGCAGTTGGACCGTGGTCGACGGAGTGTCCACGGCGTCCGCGAGACGGGCCAGTTGCTCGCGCATCACGGCGGGTCCACCGACCGGGCGCACCAGCACCGCCTCGTCGATGACGCACGCGTAGTCGGGCGGGGTATCGGCGTGCAGCAGCGCCTGGCGGCTCAGCCGCGCCGCCACCTTGTCCTCGATCTCCTCCGGCGCGGCGTCCGGGCTGTAGGCGCGGAAGATCGCCCGGGCGTAGGCGGCGGTCTGCAGCAGGCCAGGCACGATCATCCCCGCGTACTGCCGGATGAGGCGCGCCCTGCGCTCCAGCTCCATCCGCCGCCGGAACTGTGCGGGGTGGATCTCCAGCGACTGGCGCACCAGTTCGTCCAGCCGGGCGAAGTGGCCCCCGGTGTCGAAGAACTGGTCCAGCGACGCCGAGAGTCCGGGCGGCGGCAGCACCTGGGCGGTCTCGACCCGGGAGAGGTGGGCGCGGCTGGCCGGAACCTGCCCGGACAGCTCTTCGAGGGATAAGCGGGTCTCGGTACGGAGGCGTCGCAGCTCGGCTCCGTAGAAGTCCCTGTTCGAGCGAAACGGCGTCAGTTCGCGTGGCGGTTGCGGCACGGTGCTACCCCCTGGGTCCCTTGGTGCGGACGTGCCGAGACTATCCGATGTAAACACGTCATGTACTCGAACAGCTACGTTCAGTTATCCATCCTGAGGCGGGTGCCGCGGGTACCGCGCCGAGGCGGCCGAGCGCTCCGCCCCGCCGCCGGAGGCGGGCTCGTGGTTCGATGGACATATGATCGACGATTTCCTGGCCTCCGCCGACGCCCTCGACCGGGTCGAGGACGCCGTGCGCAAGGCGGCGGCCGAGGAGGTCATGCCCCGGTTCCGGCAGCTCGGCGCGGACGAGATCGCGCAGAAGGACGGCCCGCACGACCTGGTCACCGTCGCCGACCGGCAGGCCGAGCTGCACCTGGAGCGCAACCTGACCGCGCTGCTGCCCGGCTCCGTGCTCGTCGGCGAGGAGGGCGCGCACGCCGACCCCGGCCGGCTCGCCGCCCTGCGCGGCGAGGCGCCCGTGTGGATCGTGGACCCCGTCGACGGCACCCGGCAGTTCGTCTACGGCGAGCCGGGTTTCTGCATGCTCGTCGCCCTCGCGCACCGCGGTGAGGTGCTGGCCTCCTGGACGTACCTGCCCGCCAAGGACGTCATGGCCGTCGCGCGCCGCGGATCCGGCGCGCGCGTCGTCGGCGGCGAGGAGCTGCACACCGGCGTGCCCGATCCCGGGCACGAGCTGCTGGTCGCCGTCTCCCACCACGACTTCACCACCGACGCCGAGAAGCGCGCCCTGGCCCGTCTCGACGTTCCCGGGGTACGGGCCAGGGCCTGCGGCTCCGCCGGCCACGACTACCTGTCGGTGGCCCGCGGGGAGATCGACGCAGTGGCGTTCTCCTGGGAGAAGCCCTGGGACCACGCCGCGGGCCTGCTGCTCGTCGCCGAGGCGGGCGGCACCAGCGGCACGGTCGCGGGAGAGCCGTTCCGCGTGGCCGGCGGCAACGCCCTTCCCTTCACCGCGGCGCGGGACGCGGAGACGGCGCGTCATATCCTTGCCCTGCTGGCCGGACCAGGCCGAGGCGTACCCGGGGCGGCCCCTTGACCCAGTCAGCGACGACGGGAGTGGCGAGACGGATGACGACGCTGGTCGACGTGGTGGTCGTAGGCGCGGGGCCCAACGGGCTGACCGCCGCCGTCGAACTCGCCCGACGCGGCTTCACGGTCGAGGTCTTCGAGGCCCGCGACACCATCGGCGGCGGGGCGAGCACCGCCGAGCTGACCCTGCCGGGCTTCCGGCACGACCCCTGCTCCGCCGCCCACCCCTTCGGCATCGGCTCCCCGGTCTTCGGCGAACTCCCGCTGGCCGAGCACGGCCTGACGTGGGTGCACGGCGAACTGGCCATGGCGCATCCGTTCCCCGACGGCTCCGCGGCGGTCCTCTCCCGCTCCGTGGGCGAGACGGCGACGTCGCTCGGCACCCGCGACGCGGGCGTCTACCGCCGGCTGGTCGAGCCGTTCCTCGGCAAGTGGGAGACGCTGTCGTGGGACTTCTTCACCGCCTCGCTGCGCTCGGTGCCCCGCGACCCCGTCACCCTGCTGCGGCTCGGCCAGCTCGCCATGCCCGCGTCGCTGCTGAACCGCCGCTTCCACGGCGAGCACGCCCGCGGCATGATCGCGGGCCTCGCCGCGCACGCCATCGCCCCGCTGCACACGCCGATCACCGCCGCCATGGCGCTCACGTTCGCGCTCGCCGGACACGCGGTCGGCTGGCCGGTGGCCCGCGGCGGCTCGCAGGCCATCTCCGACGCCCTCGCGGCGTACCTGCGCGAGCTGGGCGGCGAGATCCACACCGGGATCGAGGTCAAGCGGCTGGACGAGCTGCCGCCGGCGCGCGCGTACGTCTTCGACACCTCGCCGACCGCGCTGGCGCGCATCGCCGGGCTGGGCGGCGCGTACGACGGCTTCCGTTACGGGCCGTCCGTGTTCAAGATCGACTACGCCCTGGACGGGCCGATGCCGTGGACCTCCGAGGAGGCGCGGCGCGCCACGACCGTGCACATCGGACCCACCGAGGGCGAGATCGGCGCGGCCCTCGACGCCGCCGTGCACGGCGTCGACCCCTCCGTGCCGTTCCTCATCACCTGCCAGCCCACCATCGTCGACCGCACCCGCGCACCCGAGGGCAAACACACCTTCTGGGTCTACGGGCACGTCCCCAACGGCTGGGACGGCGACGCCACCGACGTCATCGAACGGCAACTGGAGCGCTTCGCGCCCGGCTTCCGTGACCTGGTGCTGGCCCGCGCCACCGCGGGACCGCCCCAACTGGCCGCGCGCAACGCCAACTACGTCGGCGGCGACATCGCCGCGGGCGCGTTCTCCGGCATGCAGACCCTGATGCGGCCCCGCCTGGCCCGGGTACCGTGGGCCACGGTCCACCCCCGCGTCTTCCTGTGCTCCTCGTCCACGTACCCCGGGCCCGGCGTGCACGGGATGGGCGGCCACAACGCGGCCCGCGCGGTCTTCCGCACGTTGACGCGATCCCGCTGACGGGACACCGGTCGCGGGGGTTGTCCGCCTAGCTCCTGCCCCCGGCGGTGGGACCTTTCGTGAGATCGAGGACGAGCGGACCGCGTGGCTCGTCGTGCGGGTCTGGCCGGTCCGTGCGTGGTGCACGGGTGGGGTTGTGCTGACGCGGTCCCGCTGACGGGATGCCGGTCGCGAGGGTTGTCCGCGTGGTTCCTGCCCCCGGCGGTGAGACCTTGCTGACGCGGTCCCGCTGACGGGGGTCCGGTCCCGCGGGTCCTGCGACCGGCAAGCCGCAAGGCCGCAGCGCAGCCGTAGGGTCATGTCGGATTCTCGCTAGCATGCGCGCTCGCGGTGCCCCACTCTGGAGTCATGTTCACCGACACGGAGCGCTGCGTACGGGCCGTCCAGTCCAAGGACGCCCGCTTCGACGGCTGGTTCTTCACCGGGGTGCTGACCACCGGCATCTACTGCCGGCCCAGTTGCCCCGTCGTCCCGCCCAAGCCGCAGAACATGCGGTTCTACCCCAGCGCCGCCGCCGCCCAGCAAGCCGGCTTCCGCGCCTGCAAGCGGTGCCGCCCCGACACCAGCCCCGGCTCCCCGGAGTGGAACCACCGGGCCGATCTGACCGCCCGCGCCATGCGGCTCATCGCCGACGGCGTCGTCGACCGCGACGGCGTCGCGGGCCTCGCCGCCCGGCTCGGCTACAGCACCCGCCAGATCGAACGGCAGCTCCGGGCCGAGCTCGGCGCCGGGCCGCTCGCGCTCGCCCGCGCCCAGCGCGCGCAGACCGCGCGCGTCCTCATCGAGACCTCGCCGCTGCCCATGGCCGACGTCGCCTTTGCGGCCGGCTTCTCCTCCATCCGCACCTTCAACGACACCGTCCAGGAGGTCTTCGCCCTCGCCCCCACCGAGCTGCGCCGCCGCGCCGCCCGCAGCCGCGCCGGCGGCGGCACCACCGCCCCCGGCGTGATCAGCCTCCGGCTGCCCTTCCGGCAGCCGCTGACACCCGACAACCTCTTCGGCCACCTCGTCGCCACCGCCGTGCCCGGCGTCGAGGAGTGGCGCGGCGGTGCGTACCGGCGCACGCTGCGGCTCCCGTACGGGCACGGCATCGCCTCGCTCACGCCGAAGCCGGGTCCGCAGGCCCACATCTCCGCCCGGCTCGCCCTCACCGACCAGCGTGACCTGGCCATCGCCATCAGCCGCTGCCGCCGGCTGCTCGACCTCGACGCCGACCCCGTCGCCGTCGACGAGCAGCTCGCCCGCGACCCCCAGCTCGCCGAGCTGATCCGCAAGGCGCCGGGACGGCGGGTGCCGCGTACCACGGACGGCGCCGAGTTCGCCGTACGGGCCGTGCTCGGCCAGCAGGTCTCCACGGCCGCCGCCCGCACGCACGCGGGACGGCTGGTCACCGCGTACGGGACCGGGATCGAGGACGCGGAAGGCGGCCTCACCCACCTCTTCCCCGAACCCGGCGCCCTCGCCGGGCTCGACCCCGCCGCCCTGGCCATGCCGCAGACCCGGCGCACCACCCTCACCGCGCTCGTCGCCGCCCTCGCCGCCGGCGACCTCGACCTCGGCGGCGGCAGCGACTGGGAACAGGCCCGCCGGCAGCTCGCCGAACTGCCCGGCATCGGCCCGTGGACCGTCGAGGTCGTCGCCATGCGCGCCCTCGGCGACCCCGACGCCTTCCCGGCCACCGACCTCGGCGTCCGCAAGGCCGCCGCCGGCCTCGGCCTGCCGGGCAGCCCCGCGGCCCTCGTCCGCCACTCGGCCGCCTGGCGGCCCTGGCGGGCGTACGCCGTGCAGTACCTCTGGGCGGCTCCGCCCGCCGGTGACCACCCGATCAACCTGATGCCCACGGAGTGAAGGACATGCGAACCCACACCACCGTCGACAGCCCCGTAGGACCGCTCACCCTCGTCGCCGAGGACGACGACCTCGCCGGGCTCTACATGACAGACCAGCGCCACCGGCCCGCAGAAGAGACCTTCGGCACCCCCGCCGACCCCGCGGATGCGCCGTTCGCCGCGGCGAACGTGCAGCTCACGGCGTACTTCGCGGGCGAACGCACCGACTTCGACCTGCCGCTGCGGCTGGCCGGCACGCCGTTCCAGCAGCGGGTGTGGGAACAACTGCGGCAGATCCCGTACGGGCAGACGATCTCCTACGGCGAACTCGCCGAGCGCGTCGGCAACCCCGCCGCCTCCCGCGCGGTCGGCATGGCCAACGGGCGCAACCCGGTCGGGATCATCGTCCCCTGCCACCGCGTCGTCGGCGCCGACGGCAGCCTCACCGGGTACGGGGGCGGGATCGACCGCAAGAAGCAGTTGCTGGCGCTGGAGCGGCGGGAGGGCTGAGAGCCCGCCGCCGTACGGGCCCGGGGACGTCGGCCGCGCCGGCCCCGGGCCCCGGCCGCGGTGACGCAGGCGATGGGCAAGGCGGCGGCCGTCCGGATAGGGTCGCACCGGCGTGACCAGGACCAGAGCGAGGGGTGACAAGTGACGCACGGAGCAGTGACCCGGGTGCTGATCGCGGCCGACAAGTTCAAGGGCTCGCTCACCGCGGAACAGGTCGCCCAGCGGGTGACCGCCGGCCTGCGCAGGGTCGCGCCGGGCCTCGCCGTCGAGGCCCTGCCCGTCGCGGACGGCGGCGACGGCACGGTGGCCGCGGCGCTGGCCGCCGGTTTCGAACGCCGCGAGGCGCGGGTCACGGGGCCGCTCGGCGAACCCGTCACCGCGGCGTACGCGCTGCGTGACGGCACCGCCGTCGTCGAGATGGCCGAGGCGTCCGGACTGCAACTGCTGCCCCCCGGCCGCTTCGCGCCGCGCACCGCCACCACGTACGGCAGCGGCGAACTCCTGCGCGCGGCGCTCGACGGCGGGGCGCGGACCGTCGTCTTCGGCGTCGGCGGCAGCGCGACCACGGACGGCGGCGCCGGCATGCTCGCGGCGCTCGGCGCGGTCTTCCTCGATGCGGACGGGGCCGCGGTCGGGCCGGGGGGCGGGCCGCTGGCCAGCCTTGCCCGGGCCGACCTGAGCGGCGTCGACCCCCGGTTCGCGGACGTCGAGCTGATCCTCGCCAGCGACGTCGACAACCCCCTCACCGGACCCACCGGTGCGCCCGCCGTCTACGGCCCGCAGAAGGGCGCGACCGCCGCGGACGTCGCCGCGCTGGACTCCGCGCTGGCGAACTACGTGCGGGTGCTGGCCAAGGCCGTGGGACCGCGGGCGGTGGAGCTGGCCGGGCAGCCGGGCGCCGGCGCGGCGGGCGGCATCGGCTACGGCGCGCTCCTCGGCCTCGGCGCGGTCTTCCGGCCCGGGATCGAGGTGCTGCTCGACGTCCTCGGCTTCGAAGCGGCCCTCGCGCGGGCGGACCTCGTGATCACGGGGGAGGGGTCGCTGGACCGGCAGACCCTGCACGGCAAGGCGCCGGCGGGCGTGGCGGCCGCGGCCCGGACGGCGGGGAAGCGGGTGGTGGCGGTGTGCGGCGGGCTGTCGATCGACGAGGCGGCGCTGCGGGCGGCGGGGATCGAGCGGGCGTACGCGCTGTCGGCGCTGGAGCCGGACCTGGGCGTGTCGATGCGCAATGCGGGTCCGTTGCTGGAGTCGGTGTCGGAGACCCTGGCGCGCGACTGTCTCTGACCCGTGGGCCTATCCGCGCCGGTACGCCTCCAGCGCCAGCATCAGCTCGATCAGGTCCCGCGGGCGTGACAGCGAGCGCGACGTGAGCTGCTCCAGGCGCCGCAGGCGGTTGAAGACCGTGTTGCGGTGGCAGTAGAGCCGCGTCGCCGCGCGGCCCGCGGAGCCGCCGCAGGAGAGCCACGCCTCCAGGGTCTCCAGGAGCATCGCCCGGTCCGGCGCCTCCAGGCGGAGCAACTCGCCGAAGACCTCCGCGACGAGCAGGGCGGCCAGCTCCGGGCGGCTGACCACGAGGGCCGCCGGCAGGCGCTCGGCCAGGCGGACGATGGCGCCCGCGCCGCCCGGGCTCACCGTGCTGAGGGCGAGCTCCGCCAGGCGGCGGGCGTGGCCGAGCTTCGCCAGGCTGCCGACGACGGGACTGATGCCGCCCGGGCCGGGGCAGCGGGCGCGCAGGGCGGTCTGGAGATCCGTCGGGGAGGCGGTGGCGCCGAGGTCGACGACGGCCAGCTCCACGTCCGTACGCATCCGCCATAAGAACCGCATGCCGCCGGGCTCCACCGGCACGCCCGGGCCGTGGTGTTCCGAGCGCAGCACCACCACCGCGTAGCGCCCCGTCTCCGGCAGGTCCAGCGCCGCCGCCGCGCGCTGCACCAGGCCCGGGTCCGCGTCGCCGTCGCCCGCGTCGAGCAGAGCGTCCAGCAGCGCCTGCCCGCGACCGTCCGTGCGGCGCTGCAGCTCCCGCTCCGTCGCGCGGTAGGCGACGGTCAGCGTCTCCGTCTGCCGGTCCACCCCCGACCACATCTGCGTGGCCGTGCGCAGCAGCACCGGCAGCGAGTCCGGGTCGTCGCCGGCGACGACGTCGAGCATCTCGTCCCAGACCAGATACGCCGCCTGCCGGTACGCCTGGTGCAGCAGCTCCAGCGGTAGCCCCTGCTCCGCCCGGCGCCGGCCCAGCTCCCGCGCGTACGCGAGGTCGCGGCGGGGCGCGGAGCGGGAGGCGGCGATGGCCTCGATGCCGTAGCGCAGGGCGACACAGATCTGCTCCCAGTGCTCGTCGCGCGGCACGGCCAGGTCGTAGTGCGGCGAGTTCTCCGCCAGTTCGTCGAGCAGCCGGTCGGCGAGCAGCGGCACGCGGTCCGTCAGCGCCTGCGAGGCGCTGGCGAGCACCGCCCAGTCATGGTCCGAACGCGCTCTGCGGGCAGCCATCCGCTCACGATGGCAGCGCGTTGTGCCGGTGCACAACGGGGCGGCATACCCGGTGGTCATCGGCAGCGATTCTGCCGTCCGACGTGGACGGCGGCGGGCGCCGGTGCTGTCGTAACGCCTATTCCAGGGAGAGGGGTGCCGATGACGGCTGCGTCCCTTCGGGTCGACGGCGTGACGGCCGGCTACGGGCCGGTGCGGGCACTGGGCGACGTCTCGGTCGACGTGCCGGAGGGCGCCGTGGTCGCGGTGCTGGGCGGCAACGGCGCGGGCAAGTCCACGCTGCTGCGGGCCGTCTCGCGCACGCTGGCCTTCCACGGCGGCGCGGTGCGGGGCGGGTCGGTGTCGTTCGGCCGGCGGCGGCTCGACGGCCTCGCGGCGGCGGAGGTGGTCGCGGCCGGGGTGGTGCAGGTGCCCGAGGGACGGCAGGTGTTCGCGCGGATGACGGTGGCGGACAACCTGCGTGCCGGGGCGCTCGGCGCCCGCGGGGGCGCGCGGGGCCGCACCCGCGGCGCGGAGCGGGACGGGGCGCGGGCCCGGGCGCACCGCCGGGCCGCGGCACTCGCCCGTGTGCACGGGCTCTTTCCGGTGCTGCGCGAGCGGGCGCAGCAGCGCGCGGGGCTGCTGTCGGGCGGCGAGCAGCAGATGCTTGCGCTCGGCCGGGCGCTGATGGCCGAGCCGCGGCTGCTGCTGCTCGACGAGCCGACGCTCGGGCTGGCGCCCATGGCCGCGGCCCGGATCGCGGACACCATCCGGGAGATCAACGCGCAGGGCACCTCGGTGCTGCTGGTCGAGCAGAACGCGGCGGTCGCCCTGAAGCTGGCGTCGTCGGCGTACGTGCTGGAGACCGGCCGGGTGGCGCTGAGCGGGCCCGCGGCGGAGCTGGCGGTGTCGGACGAGGTGCGGCGGCGGTACCTGGGCGTGGTGGACGAGACCGCGGCGCAGGACGCGGAGTCCGTGAGTGCTTCCGTACCGCGGCTGGGGAGGTGGCCGGAGTGAGGGGGACTCCCCGATCCCGCAGGCCACCGCCGGGCTCCCGGCACCCGGAGCCACCGTTCGGGTCCGACGGGCCTGCGGCGGACGCGGCCGGCACGGTCCCGGCGGCGCCCGGCGTCCCCGAGTTGCGCGTGACCGGGCTGACCGTGCGGTTCGCCGGGCTCACCGCGCTGGACGACGTGTCGTTCACCGTGCCGGCCGGCAGCGTGCACGCCGTCATCGGGCCCAACGGCGCCGGCAAGTCCACCTGCTTCAACGTGCTCTCCGGCGTCTACCGCGCCACCTCCGGCAGCGTCCGCCTCGGCGGCCACGAGCTGACCGGCGTCCCCCCGCACCGCATCGCCGGCTTCGGCGTGGCCCGCACCTTCCAGAACCTCGCCCTGCCCCCGTACGCCACCGTCTCCGACACCCTCATGCTCGGCCGGCACCGGCTGACGAAGTCCGGCTTCCTCGCCACCGGGCTGCGGCTGCCGTCCGCCGCGCGCGAGGAGGCGCGGCACGGCGCACGGGTGCGGGAGATCGCCGCGTTCACCGGCCTGGAGCCGTACCTCGACCACCCGGCCGGGGCGCTGCCGTACGGGCTGCAGAAGCTCGTCGAGCTGGGCCGGGCCCTGTGCACCGAGCCGCGGCTGCTGTTACTCGACGAGCCGGTGGCCGGCATGACGTCGGCGGAACGGCGGCGCACCGCCGCGCTGGTCGCGGGGATCCGCGAAAGCCTCGGCATCTCGATCGTCCTGGTGGAACACGACATGGGGGTGGTCATGCGGCTCGCCGACGAGGTGACCGTGCTCGACTTCGGCCGCCGCATCGCGGGCGGCACGCCCGCGGCGGTGCAGCGCGACCCCGACGTGGTGCGCGCGTACCTCGGCCAGGCGGCCCCGGAGGACGGCGGCGTCTCCGGAACGCGGGCGCGGCCCGGGACCGCCGGGGGGGCGCGCCCATGAGCACGTTCGTCGAACTGCTCATCGGCGGGCTCTCCACGGGCTCGGTCTACGCCCTCATCGCCCTCGGCTTCGTCGTCATCTTCAAGGCCACCGAGGTCGTCAACTTCGCCCACGCCTCCCTCCTTCTCGCCGGCGGCTACGTCGCCGCCCGGCTCAGCGAGCACATCGGCTTCTGGCCCGCTCTCGCCGTCGGCGTCGCGAGCGCCGCGACCGTCGGCGCGCTGGTGGAGTTCCTGGTCATCCGCCGCTACCGCGGCGGTGAGCACAGCGTGCTCGCCATCGCCACCATCGGCGTCGACATCGTCCTGCTCACCGAGTTCACCCGGCTCATCGGCACCGACGTACTGACTCTCGGCGACCCGTGGGGCGACGCGGTTCTCACCTTCGGCTCGGTGACCGTGCCGCAGACCCGCATCGCCGCGCTGGCCGCCGCCGCCCTGCTCATCACGGCCTTCCTGCTCGCCTTCCGCTTCACCTCCTGGGGCGTGGCGATGCGGGCCGCCGCCGAGAATCGGGAGGCCGCGGCGCTGATGGGCGTACGGCTCGGGCGCGTGTCGCTCTCCGCCTGGGCGGTGGCCGGCGCGCTGGCCGCCGTCGCCGCGCTCTTCCTCACCGTCTTCCCCACCCCGGGGCTGGAACGCAGCACGTCCTTCGCCGCGTTCAAGGCGTTCCCGGCCGCGATCATCGGCGGCCTCGACTCCACCGGGGGCGCGCTGGCCGGCGGGCTGATCGTCGGCGTCACCGAGGCGATGGCCACCGGCTATCAGGCCGAGCTGTCGTTCCTCGGCCGCGGCATCGGCGACGTGGCCCCGTACCTGGTGATGCTGCTCGTCCTGCTGGCGCGGCCCGCCGGGCTCTTCGGGACGAGGGAGCTGACCCGTGTCTGAGCCGCTCCCCGCCCGGCGCACCGGGTTGCCGCGGTATGCGCCGACCGCCGCGGCCGGCGCCGGCCTGCTCGTGGCGCTGGCGCTGCCGTTCTACCTCGACCGGTTCTGGCTCCAGGCCGGGCTGTTCGCCATGGCCGCCGCCATCGGCGCCATCGGCCTCAACCTGCTCACCGGCGCCACCGGGCAGCTCTCCCTCGGCCACGCCTTCTTCCTCGCCGTCGGCGCGTACGGCTACTGCGCGCTCTCCGGCGGCGGCGAGGAGGGGCTCACGGGCCTCGGGCTGCCCACCGCGGTCGCGGCGGCCGGCGCGGTGGTGCTCGCGGGGCTCGCCGGCGGGCTGCTGAGTCCGATCGCGGGGCGGCTCAGCGGCGCGTACCTCGGCATCGCCACGCTCGCGCTGATCTTCATCGGGCAGCACCTGCTGTTCAACGCCGACGACGTGACCGGCGGCTACAACGGCCGTGCCGTGCCGCCGCTGGAGCTGTTCGGCTACCGCTTCGACGACAACGAGGACGTGCTGCTGGGCGTGCCGTTCGAGTCCGCCGAGAAGCTGTGGTACGTGGGCCTCGCCCTGCTCGTCGCCGGCGCGCTCTTCGCCCGCGGTGTGCTGCGCGGCCGGCCCGGGCGGGCGATGAACGCCCTGCGCGACCACCGGATCGCCGCGGGCGTCATGGGCGTGCCGGTGGCGCGGCTGCGCGCCGGGGTGTTCGTGCTGTCGTCCATGTACGCCGGTCTTGCCGGGGTGCTGCTTGCGCTGGTCTTCCAGCGCACGGTGCCGGAGTACTTCGGCTTCGTGCTCTCCCTGGAGTACCTGGCGATGATCGTGATCGGCGGGCTCGGCTCGGTCGCCGGCGCGGTCATGGGCGCCGCCTTCGTCTCCCTGCTGCCCCAGGTCTTCATCCGCTACAGCGAGTCGCTGCCGCTGGTCTCCGCCACCGGCGGCGGCGTCGCCCCCGGAGAGGCGTCCCGCTACCTGTACGGGGCCGCCGTCGTCGCGGTCGTGCTCTTCCTGCCCGGCGGCCTGGTCCGGCTCGCCCCTCGCCGCAGAACTCCCGAGAAGAAGGAACCCTCTGATGCCGAAGACGCCGTACCCACACCGCACAGTACGTAGACACCGACGGCATTCGGCCGCGGCCGCCGCGGTCGCCGTGATCGCGGCGACCCTGGCGCTCATCGCGGCGGGCTGCAGCAGCAAGGCGAACGACGAGGATGAGGGCGGCGGCGGGGGCGGCTCGGAGCTGCGCGTCGACGACGGTGTGACGGCGACCACCATCCCGCTCGGCGTGCTCACCGACATGACGGGCGTCTACGCCACCCTCGGCAAGAGCGTGACGCAGGCGCAGCAGCTCTATTTCGACGAGCTCAACGCCGCCGGCGGCGTCTGCGGCCGCGAGGTGGAGCTGACCGTGCGGGACCACGGCTACGACCCGCAGAAGGCCGTCTCCGCGTACACCGAGCTGGAGCCGGAGGTACTGGGCTTCCCGCAGTTCATCGGCTCGCCCTACGTCGCCGCGGTGAAGGACCGCATCGACACCCAGGACAAGGGGCTGGTCATCCCGCAGGCGTGGTCGGCCACGCTGCTGGGCAGCGAGAACATCCGGCAGATCGGCGCCACGTACGACGTGGAGATGATCAACGCCGTGGACTTCCTGGTCCAGGAGGGGTTCGTCGATAAGGGCGACAAGATCGGCCACGTGTACTTCGAGGGCGACTACGGCGAGAACGCGCTGGCCGGCTCCGAGCACGCGGCCGGGGCGGCCGGGCTCACCGTCGTGGGCAAGAAGATCAAGGCGACCGACCAGGACATGACGGCCCAGGTCACCTCACTCGCGAAGGCGGAGGTCTCGGCGATCCTGATGAGCGCCGGGCCACGGCAGTCCGCGTCGCTGGCGGGCGTGGCGGCGGCCTCCGGGCTCGACGTGCCGGTCGTGGGCTCCAACCCGACGTTCGCCCCGCAGTTGCTGGAGACCGCCGCCGGGCCCGCGTTGCTCAAGAACTTCTACGTCTCCACCTCCACCCTGCCCATCGGCTCGGCGGAGCCGGGGCCCGCGGAGCTGTCGGCGGCGTACGAGAAGGAGTACCCGGGCGAGCTGCTCGACACCGGCGTCATCGCCGGCTGGGCCGCGGCCGACCTGTTCGGCGAGGCACTGAAGCGGGCCTGCGAGGCGAAGAACCTGACCCGCGAGGGCGTCACGGAGGCGCTGCTGTCCATCGACTCGATGGACACCGGCTTAGGCATCACCCACGACTTCTCCGACCCGGCCGAGCCGTCGACCCGGGAGAGCTTCATCCTGCGGCCGGACGACGAGGCCAAGGGCGGGATGGTCGTGGCGAAGGAGGCCTTCACGGCCGCGGCGGCGGCCGACTATGCCGCGGAGGGCGCCGGAGGCTGAGCCGGGCCGCGGGGCGCGCGCCCCGGCGGCCGCACCCGGCTACGGCGCATCCGGGCCGACGCCCGGCCGCCGCGCATCCGGAGCCGGCGCTCACGTCCGCTCCGGATGCACCTCCGGGTGCTCCGCCCACCACGCCCCGTACCGCGGGTTGTTCGCCAGTCCCGCCGCGTACGCCCGCGCCGCCGCCCGGTACAGCACCCCCGCCTGCTCGACCGGTACGGCCCGGCGCTGCCACGCCAGGGTCAGGCGGCCCCTGATCGGGTCCCCCGCCAGCGGGCGCAGCACCACGCCCGCGGTCGCGGGGGCCGTGGGCTGGAAGACCGCCACCGCGCGGCCCGCCGCGATCAGCCGGCGGTTCAGCGCCGTGTCGCCGATGCGGTAGCGCAGCGACGGCGTGAAGCCCGCACCCGCGCACGCCGTCAGCAGGGCCTCGGGGCCGCCGTCGTCCTGGCTCGTCATCGCCATCCACTGCTCGCCCGCCAGCTCGCCCAGCTCCAGCCGCTCCCGGTCCGCGAGCCGGTGCCGGGCCGACAGGGCGATCCAGAACGGCTCGCCGGCGACCAGCGTGCGGGCCGTGACGCCCGCCGGGAGCGGGGTGCGGTGGTCGTTGACCTCGCCGTAGAGGATCGCGTCGTAGTGGCCGGAGCCCAGGAGCCGCGTCAGGGCCGTGACCGAGTCCTCGCTGTCGACCGTCGTCTGCCGGCCCGGCAGCAGTTCCTCCAGCTCCTGCACCAGCGCGCCGAGCATCACGAGCACGATGCTGCCCAGCCGCAGCGGCCCCGCCGCCGCCGCGGCTCGGGCGCCGGCCGCGAGCGCCTCCATCTCGCCGAGCACCCGGTGCGCCTTGGACAGGACGAACTCGCCCAGCGGCGTGGGCAGAACGCCCCGCGGGGTGCGGGTGAACAGCTCGCCGCCGGCCACCCGCTCGATGCGGCGGAGCTGAGCCGACAGCGCCGGCTGGGAGACGCCGAGGAGGCGGGCGGCGCGCGCGAGGCTGCCGGCCTCTGCGATCCGGCAGACAGCCTGCAGGTGCCGCAGCTCCAGCTCCATTCCAGCAGCGTATAACCCGGATATGAGGGCCGGTGGGATATCCCCGAACCGGCACAACTTCCCCGGGGGGAGCAACAGACGTCAACTTTTCGGTCGTAACCACCCGAGTCTGTTGACTCAGTCGTCCACACCGATTCGCGCTCTCCTGCGCGGCTGGCTTCCGCGCCCGAAGTCGCATCCACCGCAGATCCTGCGGTGCGGGACCGTTGACAGGGCCCCACGCCGGTGCGAGCCCGGCGACGTCCGTCCGATCAGCGCCAACAACAACCGTGTCCACAGGATGAATCCCCGCTTCGTGCCTTCCAAGGACTCCTGGACGGAACGGGTGTAATCGTATCAGCACTCTGCGCCACCGTCGCACCGATACGGCAGAACCGTGCTCGCCGACAGCCGCGGGCGCGTCCTCGACGTGTCCGCCGCGCCCGCGCCCGAGCTGTCGCTCTCCCCGCGCGCCCGGATCTCCGCCGCCGCCGCCGAGCGGACCGCCATCGCGCGCGTCGCCCGGCCGGAGAAGGCCACGGCACCCGAGCTCGGCGTCCTCATCAAGGGCGGCAAGGGCGTGCTGACCTGGCAGTCCACCGTCACCGGCAGCACCGCCGCCGGGGCCCCCAGCGTGCGCGAGGTCTACGTCGACGCCGGCACCGGCGCGGTCGTCGAGACCCGCGAGCAGGTCCGCGACGCCTCCGGGCACGGCTACCACAACGGCACCGTCGAGATCGACACCGCCGCAAGCGCCATGACCGACCCCAACCGCAGCGGCTTCCAGTGCGGCGGCCAGAACGGCGCCCCGTACACCAGCCCGCCGTGGGGCAACGGCGGCGCCAACGACCTGGAGACGGCCTGCGTCGACATCATGTACGCGGCCCAGCAGGAGTTCGACATGCTGAACGAGTGGCTCGGCTACGACGGCCAGAACGGCCGCGGCGGCCTCGTTCCCGCCCGGGCCGGCCTCAGCGTCGTCAACGCCTACTACGACGGCTCCAAGACCACCTACGGCCGCAACCAGACCGGCACCAACCAGCTCACGTCCATCGACGTCGTCGCGCACGAGTACGGGCACGAGATCTTCCACCGCACGCCCGGCGGCGCCGGCTCGGGCAGCGAGAACGGCGGCATGAACGAGTCCACCGGCGACATCTTCGGCGCCGTCACCGAGGCGTACGTCAACAGCCCGAACGACCCGCCCGACTACACCGTCGGCGAGAAGGCCGGCTTCTTCGGCGACAGCCGCCCCATCCGCAACATGTACCACCCGTCGCTGGTCAACAACGACCCCGACTGCTACACCCAGCTCGGCCCCGGCACCGAGGTGCACGCCGCGGCCGGCCCGCAGAACCACTGGTTCTACCTCCTCGCCGAGGGCTCCAGCCCCGGCGGCGGCAAGCCGGACAGCCCCATCTGCTCCGGCGGCCCCGCCTCCGTCACCGGCATCGGCGTCCAGAAGGCCGCGAAGGTCTTCATGGGCGGGCTGCTGATGAAGACCTCCGACTGGAACCACCGGGCCGCCCGCGCGGCGACCGTCACCGCCGCCAGGACCACCTACGGCGCCGCCGAGTGCAACGCCGTCAAGGCCGCCTGGAGCGCCGTCGCCGTGCCCGCGGCGGCCGGCGAGGCCGACTGCGGCGGCAGCCAGACACCCGACTTCTCCCTCGCGCTGACACCTGCCTCCGGCGGCGTGGAGGCGGGCGGCGGCTCCACCACGGCCACGGTGAGCACCACGACCACCGGCGGCGAGCCGCAGAGCGTCGCGCTCACCGCCGCCGGCGCACCCGAGGGGGTCACGGTGTCCTTCTCGCCGGCGACGGTGACCTCCGGCGGCTCGGCGACCATGAAGCTCGACGCCGCCGCCGGGACCGCCGACGGCACGTACCCGATCACGGTCACCGGCACCGGCAGCACCGCCCACACCGTGACGTACACCCTGACCGTCGGCTCCGCCCCCGGCGGCACCTGGGCGGCCGGCGCGTCGTACCAGGCCGGTGACACCGTCACGTACGACGGCGTGACCTACCGGTGCCGCCAGGCCCACACGGCCCTGCCCGGCTGGGAGCCGCCGAACGTCCCCGCGCTCTGGCAGCCCGTCTGACCCCGATCAGGGCGGGCAGGCCGGAAAAGCCGCCGCGCCCGGGGGATCCTCCCCCCGGGCGCGACGGTGCGGTCCGGTCTGCGGCTCAGCCCTGTGCGGCGGCGCGCGCATCGCGGCGGCCGACGCGGAAGGTGTTCACGCGGCGGGCGGTGGCGAAGAGCGGGATCGTCGCGGCCGTCACTATCTGCAGCGCGCAGCCCGTCTGGAGCAGCAGTTGCCCGTTCGGCGCGTCGAAGGCCCAGGCGCCCAGGCAGGTCATGCTGACGAAGATCCACACGAGCGTGGCCACCGCGAGCCGGCCGCGCGGCTTGGGGTACTCCACCCGGCTCACCATCAGCCAGGCCACCCCGACGATCGCCAGCAGCGTGGGCACGAACGGCAGCTCCAGCAGCACCACCGAGATCACCGTGAGCGCCCCGAAGGGGCTCGGCATGCCCTGGAAGACGCCGTCTCGCACGGTGACGCAGGAGAACCGGGCAAGCCGCAGCACCACCGCCAGCACCACCGCGACCGCGGCCACCGTGGAGACCCGCTGGTGCGCGTCGTCGGCGACCATCCCGTAGACCAGCACGAAGTACGCGGGCGCCAGCCCGAAGCTGATCAGGTCGGAGAGGTTGTCCAGCTCCGCGCCCATCGCCGAGCTGCGCAGCTTGCGCGCCACCAGGCCGTCGAAGAGGTCGAAGACCGAGGCGAGCAGCATCATGATCACGGCGGTGGCGGCGCTGTGCCGGGCGATGCCGCCGTCGTCCTCGCCCATGAGGTGCGGGACGAGCACGCCGGTGGTGGTGAAGTAGACGGCGAGGAAGCCGCAGGTCGCGTTGGCCAGCGTGAGGGTGTCGGCGATCGACAGCCGCGTCGACAGCGGCATGTCGTCGTCGTCCTCGTCGACCTCGGGGACCCAGCCGGCCTTCGTCTCCGGATCAGTCACGGTCAAGGCGCGTCACCCCCGCCGTGGTGGCCTGGCCGACGTCCACGCCGGCCGCCACGCCCTGCGGCAGGTACACGTCGACGCGGGAGCCGAACCGGATCAGCCCCACGCGCTCGCCCTGCTCGACCTTGGTGCCGCCGGTCACGTACGGCACGATGCGGCGGGCGACCGCGCCGGCGATCTGGACCATCTCGACGTCGCCGAGCTCGGTGTCCAGATGCCACACGACGCGCTCGTTGTTCTCGCTCTCCTTGTTGAACGCGGGGACGTAGCCGCCGGGCACGTGCTCCACGGAGGTGACGGTGCCGGCCAGCGGCGCGCGGTTCACGTGGACGTTCAGCGGGCTCATGAAGATCGCGACGCGGGTGCGTCCGTCGGGCCACGGCATGATGCTCTGCACCACGCCGTCGGCCGGGGAGAGGACCCGGCCCTCGGCGATCTCGCGGTCGGGGTCGCGGAAGAACCACAGCATGCCCGCCGCCAGCGCGGCGGGGGGCACGGCGGCCAGCCGGTCGGGCCAGCGCCCGGTGCGGCGGGCGCGGGCGACGCCGACGGCGGCGCTGGCCAAGGTCGGCAGGAGCCACGGCGATGCGCCGCGCGCCAGACGGACCCGGCGGCGCGGAACGTTATCTGGGCTGTGGGGCATGTTTGACCTTCGTAGCGGGAGGGGGCCGCGGTGATGGGGGACGGCGGCTTGTCGGGGATGCTATCGGTTGGCACCGGCAACTCGGCAAGCCGAAGCGGACTTTCGCCCGCCGGTACCCGTGGCCGGCTGCCACGCCACCCCTGCCGCCTGCCCCGGAAGCAGTCCGTCAACCCTGGGACCCGTACTCCTCGAGTAGTCGCCGTCCAATGATCATTTTCTGGATCTCGGCGGTGCCTTCACCAATGAGAAGCATCGGCGCCTCCCGGTAGAGGCGCTCGATCTCGTACTCCTTGGAGAAGCCGTAGCCGCCGTGGATGCGGAACGCGTCTTCCACGACTTCCTTGCAGTACTCCGAAGCGAGATATTTCGCCATGCCCGCTTCGAGGTCGTTACGTTCTCCGGTGTCCTTTTTGCGTGCCGCTCGCACCATCATCGCATGCGCGGCCTCGACCTTGGTAGCCATCTCGGCCAGTTTGAACTGGATCGCCTGGTGGCGGGCGATCTGCCGGCCGAAGGTCCGCCGCTGCTGGGCGTAGCCGACGCCCAGCTCGAAGGCGCGCTGGGCGACGCCGCAGCCCCGTGCGGCGACGTTCACGCGGCCCACCTCGACCCCGTCCATCATCTGGTAGAAGCCCCGGCCCGCCGCCGACGGGCCGCCGAGCACCCGGTCGGCCGGTACGCGCAGCCCGTCCATGATCATCTCGGTGGTGTCGACGCCCTTGTAGCCCATCTTGTCGATCTTGCCGGGAATGGTCAGGCCCGGGTTCACCGTGCCGAACCCCGGCTCCTTCTCCACCAGGAACGTCGTCATCGACCGGTGCCCGGGCGCGTCGGGACCCAGGCCCTCGTCCGTCCGGCAGAGCACCGCGACCAGCGACGACGTGCCGCCGTTGGTCAGCCACATCTTCTGGCCGGTGAGCAGGTAGTCGCCGCTCTCGCCGTCCCGTACGCCCTTGGACGTGATCGCCGCCACGTCCGAGCCGAGCCCGGGCTCCGACATCGAGAAGGCGCCGCGCACCTCGCCCGCGGCCATCAGGGGCAGGAAGTGCTCCCGCTGCTCCGCAGTGCCGTGCTGCTTGATCATGTACGCCACGATGAAGTGGGTGTTGATGATCCCCGACACGCTCATCCAGCCGCGGGCGATCTCCTCCACGCACAGCGCGTACGTGAGCAGTGACTCGCCGAGCCCGCCGTACTCCTCCGGGATCATGAGGCCGAAAACACCCAGTTCCTTCAGGCCCTCGACGATCCGCGCGGGATACTCGTCCCGGTGCTCCAGCTCCGTGGCCACCGGCAGGATCTCCTTGTCGGTGAAGTCGCGCACGGTGGCGACGATCTCCCGCTGGACCTCCGTCAGCCCCTCCGTCTGCGCCAGCCGCCCCATCACCGCTCCCCGCCGCGCTCGGCCGGCTCCGGGCGGCCCGGCTGCTCGCCGCCGCGCGCCCGGACGTACGCCGCCGTGGGCACCATCACCTTGCGCCGGAAGACGCAGACCAGGGTGCCGTCCTGTTTGTGGCCGCGGGTCTCGACGTGCACGATGCCGCGGTCGTCCTTCGACTTCGACGGCCACTTGGCCAGCACGGTCGTCTCGCCGTAGACGGTGTCGCCGTGGAAGGTGGGCGCGACGTGCTTCAGAGACTCGACCTCCAGGTTGGCGATCGCCTTGCCCGAGACGTCCGGCACGGACATGCCGAGCAGCAGGGAGTACACGTAGTTGCCGACGACGACGTTGCGACCGAAGTCGGTGGTCTCGCCGGCGTAGTGCGCGTCGAGGTGCAGCGGGTGGTGGTTCATGGTCAGCAGGCAGAAGAGATGGTCGTCGTACTCGGTGACCGTCTTGCCCGGCCAGTGCTTGTACACCGCGCCCGGCTCGAACTCCTCGTAGGTCCGTCCGAACTGCATGTCAGCCCTCCGGCGGGGTGAAGACGGTGGTGCGGGTCATCCCGGCGGCGCGGCCCTTGCCCGAGACCACGAGCGCCATCTTGCGGCTCGCCTCGTCGATCATCTCGTCGCCGAGCATCGCCGAGCCCTTCCTGCCGCCCTCCTCGGAGGTGAAGAACTCGTACGCGTCGAGGATCAGCTCGGCGTGGTCGTAGTCCTCCTGGGACGGCGAGAAGATCTCGTTGGCGGCCTCCACCTGGCCCGGGTGCAGCACCCACTTGCCGTCGAAGCCGAGCGCGGCGGCCCGGCCGGCCACCTCGCGGAAGCCGTCGACGTCGCGGATCTGGAGGTACGGGCCGTCGATCGCCTGGAGGTCGTGGCTGCGCGCGGCCATGAGGATCCGCATGAGGATGTAGTGGTAGGCGTCGGCCGGGTAGCCGGGCGGCTGCTCGCCGACGACCAGGGACTTCATGTTGATCGAGGCCATGAAGTCGGCGGGCCCGAAGACGATCGTCTCCAGCCGCGGCGAGGCGGCGGCGATGTCGTCGACGTTCACCAGCCCCCTGGCGTTCTCGATCTGCGCCTCGATGCCGATGCGGCCCACCTCGAAGCCCATCGTCTTCTCGATCTGGGTGAGCAGCAGGTCGAGGGCCTTGACCTGCTCGGCGTCCTGCACCTTCGGCAGCATGACGCAGTCCAGGTTCGGCCCCGCGCCCTCGACGACGGTGATGACGTCCCGGTACGTCCAGTGCGTCGTCCAGTCGTTGACCCGGACCACCCGCGTCTTGCCGCTCCAGTCGCCCTCGTTGAGGAACTTCACGACGGTGTGCCGCGCGTCCGGCTTCGCCAGCGGCGCGCAGGCGTCCTCCAGGTCCAGGAACACCTGGTCGGCCGGCAGCCCCTGCGCCTTCTCCAGGAACCGAGGGTTGGATCCCGGGACGGCGAGACAGGAACGCCGCGGCCGCAGGCGGTCGGACTGGCTGGGGGCGGGGCTCATGCGGGGACCTCCTGCGGGTCGAGCTTGTTCGCACGCCGGATCTCCCCGACGATACGAAGGCCCGCCGCGCGGGGCGCGTGCGGCTCTGCCAGCGGCGCGCGGGCGTCCGTGAGTTCCCGGAACCTCCCGCCGGCCGGCAGGCCCCGTGCCCTTTCCGGGGACGGACGGGCGGGTCCCGGGACGGTGCGGCGCGAGCGCCGTGGTCGCCGGCTGGGGGCGGGGCTCATGCGGGGACCTCCTGGGGGTCGAGCTTGTTCGCACGCCGGATCTCCCCGACGATACGGCCGATGATCTGCGTGATCCCGAAGTCCTTCGGGGTGAACACGGCTGCCACCCCCGCCGCGCGCAGCGCCTCGGCGTCCGCCGACGGGATGATGCCGCCGACGACGACGGGCACGTCTCCGGCGCCCGCCCGGCGCAGCCGGTCCAGGACGTCCGGGACGAGTTCGGCGTGCGAGCCGGAGAGGATGGACAGGCCGACGCAGTGCACGTCCTCGGCGACCGCGGCGGTGGCGATCTGCTCGGGCGTCAGCCTGATGCCCTGGTAGACGACTTCGAAGCCGGCGTCCCGCGCGCGTACGGCGATCTGCTCGGCGCCGTTGCTGTGCCCGTCGAGGCCCGGCTTGCCGACGAGCAGCCGCAGCCGGCCGGTGCCCAGCTCCGCGGCGGTGCCGGCGGCCCGGGCCCGTACGGCGGTCAGCGCGGCTTCGCCGTCCGTGCCCTGCGCGGTCGCCGCGACGGCGACCGGCGCGCCGCCGACGCCCGTGGGGGCGCGGAACTCGCCGAAGACGTCGCGCAGCGCCCACGCCCACTCCCCGGTGGTGACGCCCGCGCGGGCGCACTCCAGCGACGCGGGCATGAGGTTGGCCGTGCCCGCCGCGGCGGCCTTCAGGGCCGTCAGCGCCCGCTGCGCGCGCGGCTCGTCGCGGGACAGCCGCCACTCGTGCAGGGCGGCGGCGACGCGTGCCTCGACGTCCGCGTCGACGGTCAGGATCGCGGTGTCCAGGTCCGCGGTGAGCGGGCTGGGCTCCGTCTCCGTATGGCAGTTGACGCCGACGATCTTCTCCTCGCCCGACTCGATCCGGGCGCGCCGCTCCGCGTGCGAGGCCACGAGCTGCGCCTTGAGATAGCCGGACTCCACGGCCGCGACGGCGCCCCCGAGTTGCGCGATGTGCGCCATCTCGGCCGTCGCGCCCTCCACCAGCTCGGCCACCCGCGCCTCCACCACGTGGCTGCCGTCGAACAGGTCCGCGTGCTCCAGCAGGTCGCTCTCGTACGCCAGCACCTGCTGGATGCGCAGGCTCCACTGCTGGTCCCACGGGCGCGGCAGGCCCAGCGCCTCGTTCCAGGCGGGCAACTGCACGGCGCGGGCCCGGGCGTCCTTCGACAGCGTCACGGCCAGCATCTCCAGCACGATGCGCTGGACGTTGTTCTCCGGCTGGGCCTCCGTCAGCCCGAGGGAGTTGACCTGCACACCGTAGCGGAAGCGGCGCTGCCGGGGGTCCTCGATGCCGTAGCGCTCGCGGGTGAGGGTGTCCCAGATACGGGTGAACGCCCGCATCTTGCACATCTCCTCGACGAACCTGACCCCGGCGTTGACGAAGAAGGAGATCCGGCCGACGACGTCGCCCATCCTGTCCGCCGGCACCTGGCCGGAGTCGCGGACCGCGTCCAGGACGGCGGTCGCGGTGGACATCGCGTACGCGATCTCCTGCACCGGCGTCGCGCCCGCCTCCTGGAGGTGGTAGCTGCAGATGTTGATCGGGTTCCACTTCGGCATCCGGTCGACGGTGTACGCGATGGTGTCGGTCGTCAGCCGCAGTGAAGGACCGGGCGGGAAGACGTACGTGCCCCGGGAGAGGTACTCCTTGACGATGTCGTTCTGCGTGGTGCCCGCGAGCCGCGCGACGCCCGCCTCGTCCAGGCCCTGTTCCTCGGCGACCACCTGGTAGAGCGCCAGCAGCCACATCGCGGTGGCGTTGATGGTCATCGACGTGTTGGTCCGCTCCAGCGGGATGCCCGCGAAGAGCCGGCGCATGTCGCCCAGGTGCGAGACGGGCACCCCGACGCGGCCGACCTCGCCGCGGGCGAGGACGTGGTCGGGGTCGTAGCCCGTCTGGGTGGGCAGGTCGAAGGCGACCGACAGGCCGGTCTGGCCCTTGGCGAGGTTGCGCCGGTACAGCTCGTTGGACGCCTCGGCGGTGGAGTGCCCGGCGTAGGTGCGCATCAGCCAGGGCCGGTCCTTGGCCGCCATCACACGTTCCCGGCGTGCTCGACGACACGCTCCGGCGCGCGCACCCCGCCGGGTCCGCCGCGTCCTGCGGGCGGCTGCGGCCCGGGCGGGGGGTCGCCGCGGAAGAGCTGGATCGCGTCGATGTGTGCGGCGCGCTTCTCCTCGTCGCGGACGCCCAGGCCCTCGGCGGGAGCCAGGCACAGCACGCCGACCTTGCCCTGGTGCAGGTTCCGGTGCACGTCGTACGCCGCCTGGCCGGTCTCGTGCAGCGGGTAGGTCCGGGACAGGGTGGGGTGGATCCTGCCCTTGTCGACGAGGCGGTTGGCCTCCCACGCCTCGCGGTAGTTGGCGAAGTGCGAGCCGATGATCCGCTTCAGCGACATCCACAGGTAGCGGTTGTCGTACTCGTGCACGAAGCCCGAGGTGGAGGCGCAGGTGACGATGGTGCCGCCCTTCCGGGTGACGTAGACCGACGCGCCGAACGTCTCCCGGCCGGGGTGCTCGAAGACGATGTCGACGTCCTCGCCGCCGGTCAGCTCGCGGATGCGCTTGCCGAAGCGCTTCCACTCCCGCGGGTCCTGCTCGTGCTCGTCCCGCCAGAAGCGGAAGTCCTCGCCGCGGCGGTCGATGATCGCCTCGGCGCCCATCCGGCGGCAGATCTCCGCCTTCTCGGGGCTGGAGACCACGCAGATCGGCGTCGCGCCGCCGGCGAGGGCGAACTGGGTGGCGTACGAGCCGAGTCCGCCGCTCGCGCCCCAGATGAGCACGTTGTCGCCCTGCTTCATGGCGGCGCCGTTGCGGGAGACGAGCTGGCGGTACGCGGTGGAGTTGACCAGCCCGGGCGCCGCGGCCTCCTCCCAGGACAGGTGGGCCGGCTTGGGCATGAGCTGGTTGGACTTCACCAGCGCGATCTCCGCCAGGCCGCCGAAGTTGGTCTCGAAGCCCCAGATGCGCTGCTCGGGGTCGAGCATCGTGTCGTCGTGGCCGTCGGCGCTCTCCAGCTCCACCGACAGGCAGTGCGCCACCACCTCGTCGCCCGGCGCCCAGGCGGCGACGCCGGGTCCGGTGCGCAGCACCACGCCGGCGAGGTCGGAGCCGATGACGTGGTACGGCAGGTCGTGGCGGCGGGCGAGCGGGGAGAGGCGGCCGTAGCGCTCCAGGAAGGCGAAGGTGGACAGCGGCTCGAAGATCGACGTCCACACCGAGTTGTAGTTCACGGAGCTGGCCATGACCGCCACCAGCGCCTCGCCGGGGCCGAGTTCCGGCACCGGGACCTCGTCCAGGTGCAGCGACCTGCGCGGGTCCTTCTGCCGGGTGGTGAGGCCGTCGAACATCTCCGTCTCGTCCTTGTGCACCGTCACGGCCCGGTAGGACTCGGGCAGGGGCAGGGAGGCGAAGTCGGCGGCCGTGCTGTCGGGTGCCTGAATCGCGGCGAGTATCTCGTTCATGGTGCTGCCTCCGGCGAAGCGTGTCGGGGACGCTTGAGGGACGTCGGGGGTGAGAGCCGTGCGGTGTGCGTGCGGCGGTTCGGCTCCGGCGGTGACGCCGGTGTGCGCGGTACGGGCGCGGTGGCGCCCGGCGCCTGTGACGAGGCGCGGGCCGGGTGCGCGAGCCGGGGCTTGCGGGGACAGCCGGCGCGCGCTCGGATGTCGTGCGCCGGTCACCCGGATGTCCCGTACCGTATGGCACGGCGTGCCTATCCGCAAGGCACTCGGTGCCAAAAACTTGTCTCAGATGTCAGAGCGAGTGCACGGATGAGCGGTGGAGGACGCGCGAAGGCTCCCCGGCCGACGGCGGCACGGGGAGCCCGTGGCGGGGGGTTACACCCCTGTCAGCCCTTCTTCAGCGCCTTCTCGATGGTGCGCATGACCTCGCTCAGCGGCGCGTCCGTACGGGCCACCGCGACCAGGACGTCCGAGCCGTCGCCCCCGGCCGTGAGGGCCGCCGGAGCACCCGCGGCGCCCGCGTGCGCGCCGCCCGGGCCCGCCGGCCCGTGCGGCTGGCCGACGCCGGTGAACCGGGCCCGTACCACCGCGAAGGCCCGGTCGAGCTGGCCCTCCACGTCGCCCTCGGCGCCCGCGCGCAGCCAGCGGCGCAGCACGTGGTTGTGCGCGGTGACCACCGCGGAGGCCGCCACCTCGGCGAGCAGCGGGCCGTCGTCGCCGTCCTGGTGGGCGCCCTCGTCGAAGTGGCCCAGGAGATAGCGGGTGAACAGCCGCTCGTAGCGGGAGACCGAGGCGATCTCGCGCTCGCGCAGCGTCGGCACCTCCCGGGTCAGGCGGTAGCGCTCGACGGAGACCGCGGGCTGGGCCGCGTACATCCGCATGACCTCCCGGATGCCGCGGCAGATGGTGTCCAGCGGGTACTCGTGCGGCGGCGCCGCGTCCAGCACGGCCTTCACGCGCTCCAGCGTGTCGTCGTGGTCGGGGAAGATCGCCTCTTCCTTGGAGCGGAAGTGCCGGAAGAAGGTGCGGCGGGCGACGCCCGCCGCGGCTGCGATCTCGTCGACCGTCGTCTCCTCGTAGCCCTTGGTCGCGAACAGCTCCATCGCGGCGGCCGCGATGTCGCGGCGCATCTTCAGGCGCTGGGTGGTGGAGTTCGAACGGCTGGGCTTCGCAGGCTGAGACATGTAAGGAACGTACTCCATGCGTGGCCCCCGATCGCCGCCGATTCGGGGGAGAGGGCGGGCCCCGGGCGGCCGGCGGGGGCTCAGCGCCGGGCGGCGGCGTACTCGCGGAAGCCGCGGCCCGTCTTGCGGCCGAGACAGCCCGCGGCGACCAGGTGCTCCAGCAGCGGCGCGGGCGCCAGGCCGGGGTCGCGGAACTCGCGGTGCAGCACCCGCTCGATGGCCAGCGAGACGTCCAGGCCGACGACGTCCAGCAGCTCGAACGGGCCCATGGGATAGCCGCCGCCGAGCTTCATCGCGGCGTCGATGTCGTCGAGCGAGGCGTAGTGCTCCTGGACCATCTTCACCGCGTTGTTCAGGTACGGGAACAGCAGCGCGTTGACGATGAAGCCGGCCCGGTCGCCGCAGTCCACCGCGTGCTTGCCCAGTTGGGCGCAGACCTCGCGGACGGTGGCGTGCGCGTCGTCCGCGGTACGGACCGTGCGCACCACCTCGACGAGCCGCATCACCTGCGCCGGGTTGAAGAAGTGCATGCCGACCACGTCCTCGGGGCGCGAGGTGGCGGCGGCGCAGGCGATGACGGGCAGCGAGGACGTGGTGGTCGCCAGCACCGCGCCGGGCCGGGCCACCTCGTCCAGGCAGGCGAACACCCGCCGCTTGACCGCCAGGTCCTCGGCGACCGCCTCCACGACCAGGCCGGCGCCGGCCAGCGCCCCCAGGTCGCCGGCGGCGGAGATCCGGGCCAGCGCGGCGTCGCGGTCCGCCGCGGCGAGGCGGCCCTTGGCGACGGAGCGGGCCAGCGACGCGGCGACGCGGGCCTTGGCCGCAGCCGCCTTCTCCGCGCCGCGGGCGGCGAGCGTGACCGCGTAGCCCGCCCGGGCGCAGACCTCCGCGATGCCGCTCGCCATCGTGCCCGAGCCGGCGATCCCTATCTCCTCGACCGGCCGCGGCGGCACGCCCCGCGCCGCGCCGGCCGCGCTCGGGGCGGCGTCCGGCACGACGGTGCCGCTGCCGGGGGCCTCGTACGCGTAGAAGCCGCGGCCCGCCTTGCGGCCGGTCAGGCCCGCGGCGGTCAACTGGCCGAGGACGGGCGCGGGGGCGTGCAGCCGGTCCTGCGACGCGGTGTACATCGCCTCCAGCACCGTACGCGCGGTGTCGACGCCGATCAGGTCGAGCAGCTCCAGCGGGCCCATCGGCAGCCCGCAGCCGAGCTTCATCGCCGCGTCGATGTCCTCGCGGGTGGCGTACCGCGACTCGTACATCGCCGCCGCCTGGTTGAGATAGCCGAAGAGCAGGCCGTCGGCGATGAACCCGGGCCGGTCGCCCACCGCGACGGGCTCCTTGCCCAGCTCCCGCACCAGCGCGGTGACCCGCTGGACCGCGGGCGGCTCGGTGAGCACGGAGGAGACGACCTCGACCAGCCGCATCGCCTGGACCGGGGTGAAGAAGTGCAGGCCGAGGACGCGCTCGGGGCGGGCGGAGGAGGCGGCGAGGCGGGTGACGGACAGCGCGTTGGTGCCGGTGGCGAGCACCGCGTCGGGGCGGACGATCCCGTCCAGCGCCGCGAAGACCTGCTGCTTGATCTCGTACGACTCGGGCACCACCTCGATGACCAGGTCCGCGTCGGCGGCGGCGCGCAGGTCGGGGAACGTGCGCAGCCGGGCCAGGACGCCCGCGCGGTCGTCCCGGGTGAGCTTGCCGCGGGCGACGGCGCGATCCGTGGCGCGCTCCAGCGCGGCGACGCAGGCGCGGGCGGCGGCCTCGCTGACGTCGATGCCGACGACCTCGCGCCCGGCGCGGGCCAGCACCTCGCACAGGCCGGTGCCCATCGTGCCGAGGCCGACGACGGCCACCGTGGGGAAGGGAACAGAGGGGGACTCGGGGAACTCGGGGGACTGGGGGACAGGGCTGCGGTCCATCGGGGACTCCAGTCGTGACGCGGGAGAGAGGGCCGGGCGCGCGCGGCGGCGGGGCCGGGGCACGGGGCGGCTCGCGGCGGACGCCGCACGGGGCGGCGGAGGCGCGCGGCGGCGGGGCGCGGCCGGCCCTGTCCCGGGGCCGGGCGTCCTCGCCACGGGCACCGGGGCGCCCGTCGCGCGTGCTGTCAGTTGCCGAACCGACTTCAGCTCTCGGCGGCTGCGTCACCAGACCGCCCGAGCAGGGGTGCTGCTCGTCCCCCGAGCTTAACTCGTGAGTAACCATGGGCGCCAGGGGGCGAATCAGGGAATGTACCCAGCAGCAGGGGCACACATGGAGTGAACCCCGATCCACGAGCCCGTCACCGACCGGTGGCGGGACACGTACCCTGAGTGCCGGCGAGGCAGGGGGCCGAGGCATGGACCAGGAGTATCTGGCGCTCACCGAACGGATCCGCGGCAGGCTGGAGGACCCGCCGGCGCGGGCGCGGTTCGAGCACATGACCGCGCTCGCGCGGCAGCGCACGACCACCGCCCACGAGGAGCTGGCGCGCGTGCTGGAGCTGCCGGGCGAGCCGCTGTGGGCCCGGGAGCTGGCGGCCTTCGCGCTGGGCACGGCGGGGGACCGGCGGGCGTTCGAGACGCTGGTGCTGTTGCTCAACTACCGCGATCCGGTACGGGCGGAGAGCGCGGCGTGTGCGCTGGCCCGGCTCGGCGACCCGCGCACCGCGCGCGCGGCGGCGGCCCTGGCGACGAATCCGCTGCGCACCGCGTACGCGCTGCACGCCATCCGGCTGCTGGTCCGGCTGCGCGCGCCGGAGTCGGCGCCCGCGTTGATCAGCACGCTGCAACGGCTGGTGCGCGAGCCGCAGCACCACTGGCCGATCGCCATCGCCTGCGTGGAAGGGCTGGGCGAGCTGGGCGACCCGGGCGCGATCCCGGCGCTCTCCGAGGCGCTGGGCTTCCCGCAGTTGTGGCGCGCGGCCACGGCGGCGATCACCCGCATCGGCCCGCGCACCCCGTCGCAGTGAGGAGCCGCCCGCCGGGGGCGGACCCGGCCGCGGGCGCGGCGGTGCGGGCCGTGGCCCCGGGCGTACCACCGCCGACCGGGTCTCAGAGCAGCGTCAACTGCGTGTTCTGCGGGCCCTCCGGCCCCGCGCCCGGCTCCTCCTCCGGCTCGATGCGGCGCGCGATGCCGGGGGCCGACGGGCCTATGCCCAGCTCCGTCGCGTACTCGTGCACCTGCCGGGTGATCTGGCGCTGATACCACTTCGGCGCGTACGACCCGCCCGCGTACATCGTGCGGTACCGGCGGACCAGGTGCGGGTGGTGCCGCTCCAGCCAGGCCATGAACCACTCGCGCGCGCCCGGGCGCAGATGCAGCACCAGCGGCGTCACCGACGTGGCGCCCGCCTCCGCCACCGCCCGCACCGTGGCGCGCAGTTGCTCGGGTGCGTCGCTGAGGAACGGGATCACCGGCGCCATCAGCACCCCGCAGCCGATGCCGTGCTCCGCGAGCGTGCGCACCACGTCGAGCCGGCGCTGCGGCGCGGGCGTGCCCGGCTCGACGGTCCGCCACAGCTCGTCGTCCAGGAAGCCCACGGAGACCGCGACCCCGACCTGGGTGACCTCGGCGGACTGCTTGAGCAGCGGCAGGTCGCGGAGGATGAGCGTGCCCTTGGTGAGGATCGAGTACGGGTTGGCGAAGTCGCGCAGCGCGGCGAGGATGCCGGGCATCAGGCGGTAACGCCCCTCCGCCCGCTGGTAGCAGTCGACGTTGGTGCCCATGGCGATGTGCTCCCCGCGCCACCGGCGGCTCGCCAGCTCGCGGCGCAGCAGCTCCGGGGCGTTGACCTTCACCACGATCTGCGAGTCGAAGCCCTGGCCGGTGTCGAGGTCCAGATAGCTGTGCGTCTTCCTCGCGAAGCAGTAGACGCAGGCGTGGCTGCACCCCCGGTACGGGTTCACGGTCCAGTCGAAGGCCATCCGCGACGCCCCGGGCACCCTGTTGACGATCGAGCGCGCCCGCACCTCGTGGAACGTGATGCCGCGGAACTCCGGGGTGTCGAACGTGCGGGTGACGACGGCGGCCGTGCCGAAGAGGGCGGGCGGCGCGGCCCCCGCGGCCGCGCCGCCGTCGGCGGCCTCATCGGTCAGATTGTCCCAGCGCATCGGCACCTCCCGTTGATCTGCAACCGAGAATAGAACACATGTTCCCTTCGCGTCGAGTCCCTCGATCGGGTGACCCGATCGGCGCCTCGCCGGACCGGCCGCCGTGCGCCCTCACCGGTTCGAGTGGTCTTCCGCGCCGCGCCCGTACGCCCCCGGCTCCGCCAGGACGTCGCGAAAGCCGCTGATGAGCGCCCGACAGGCGCTCGGGGCGGCCGAGTTGACGCGCCGCCGCGCGCCCGTGCGGGGGAGTGAATCGCATTTGCCCCGGGATCTGGGGCGGTGCGGAGAATGGTCCGGCGCAGGCGGACGATGGGGAGCTGGCACGTGGGGACGACCCTGGTGAACGACGAGCCGGTCATCGTGCCCGCGGCCGGCCGGGCGGCGGGACCGGTGGAGCCGGCGCAGCCGCCGGGACGTACCGGAAAGGGCCGGCCCCCGGCCGGCCCCGGCACGCCGGACGGCCACCGCGGCGACGCCGGCCACGGCGGGCTGAGCCCCCGCCGCCTCCGGCTGGTCTTCCTCGCCCTGATGCTCGCGCTGCTCCTCGCCGCGCTGGAGCAGATGATCGTCGCCACCGCCCTGCCGAAGATCGTCGGCGACCTGCACGGCCTGGACCGGATGTCCTGGGCGATCACCGCCTACCTGCTCACCTCCACCGTCGGGCTGCCCATCTACGGCAAGCTCGGCGACCTCTTCGGCCGCAAGGGCGTCTTCCAGTTCGCCATCGTGGTGTTCGTCATCGGTTCCGCTCTCGCCGGGGCCTCGCGCAGCATGGACCAGCTCATCGCGTTCCGCGCCGTCCAGGGCATGGGCGCGGGCGGCCTCATGATCGGCGTGCAGGCGATCATCGCGGACATCGTCCCCTCCCGCGAACGCGGCCGGTACATGGGCCTGCTCGGCGCCGTCTTCGGTCTCGCCTCGGTCGCCGGACCGCTGCTCGGCGGGTTCTTCACCGACGAGCTGTCCTGGCGCTGGTGCTTCTACTTCAACGTGCCCTTCGGCCTGGTCACCCTGCTGGTGACCGGCCTGGTGCTGAAGCTGCCCAAGCCCACCGCCCGGCCCCGCCTCGACGTCCTCGGCGCCCTGTTCCTCGCCGCCGCCTCCACCTGCCTGGTGCTGCTGACCAGTTGGGGCGGCCTGGAGTACGCCTGGACCTCCGACGTCATCCTCGCGCTCGGCGCGGGCGCCGTCGGCGCCACCGTCCTGCTGCTCGTCGTCGAGCACTTCGCCGTCGAACCCGTACTGCCGCTGCGGCTCTTCCGCGACAGCATCTTCAACATCACCTCTCTGGTCGGAGTGGTGACCGGGGTGGCGATGTTCGCCGCGGCGAGCTACCTGCCGACCTTCCTGCAGATGGTCGACGGCGCCAGCGCCACCGAGTCCGGGCTGCTGATGCTGCCGATGATGATCGGCACCGTCGTCGCCTCGATCGTCTCCGGCCAGCTCATCACCCGCACCGGCCGCTACCGCCTCTACCCGGTGCTCGGCTGCGCCATCGCCACGGTCGGCATGTGGCTGCTCTCCCGCCTGGACGAGCACACCACGCAGGTGTCGTACAGCATCTGGATGGGCGTCCTCGGCGTCGGCCTCGGACTCGTCCTGCCCGTGCTCATCCTGGCCGTGCAGAACGCGGTGCGCCCCGCCGACCTCGGCGTCGCCACCAGCGCGCACAACTACTTCCGGCAGATCGGCGGCTCCGTCGGCACGGCCGTCTTCGGCACCGTCTTCTTCGACCGCCTCGCCCGTGAACTGGCAGGCACCGTGCCCCCGCCGCCCCCGGGTGCCGAGCTGCCGGAGGCGGAGTCGATCACCCCCGAGGCCGTCCACGCGCTCGACGCCGAGCTGCGCGACGGCTACATCCGCGCCTACGCCGAGGCGATGCCGGGCATCTTCCTGTACCTGGTGCCCGTGCTCGTCCTCGGCGTGGTCTTCGCGTTCCTGCTGAAGGAGAGACCACTGGTGTCCCAGAACCTCCCGGGGCCGGGCCCCGCCACGGACGAGTACCCGGTGGTGGACGCCGTGCCCGCGGCCCGGGGCGCCGCCCCGGCGGGCGCCGGCGTGCCGGTGTGCGGCAGCGTGCAGCACCAGGACGGCACCACCGTGCCCCGCGCGGCGCTCACGCTCATCGACGGCGCCGGCCGCCAGGTGGGCCGCGACGCCAGCCGCGACGACGGCCGGTACATGCTGCCCACGCCGGGCGCCGGCTCGTACGTCCTGGTGGCCGCCGCCGGCGGACACCAGCCGCAGGCCGTGACGGTCACCGTCGGGGACCGGCCGGTCGAGCTGGACCTCGTGCTCGGCGGCGCGGGACGCATCTGCGGCACCGTGGCAGCGGCCGACGGCACGCCGCTGGGGAACGTCGTCGTGACGCTCACCGACGCGCGCGGCGAGGTCGTCGCCTCCGCGCGCAGCGGCCACGACGGCGTGTACGCCATCGGCGAGCTGGTCGCCGGCGAGTACACCCTCGCGGCCACCGCCCACGGCTTCCGGCCCGCGGCGCTGCCGGTCTCCGTGCAGGCGGCGCGCGAGACCCGGCAGGACGTCGAGCTGGCCGGCGGCGCGGTGCTGCGCGGCACGGTCCGCGCGTACGGCGGCCGGCCGGTGGAGGAGGCCCGGGTCACCCTGCTGGACGCCGCCGGCAACGTCGTCGACACCGGAACCACAGGACCGGACGGCGCCTTCCGCTTCGTCGACCTGTCGGCCGGCGAGTACACCGTCATCGCCGCGGGGTACCCGCCGGTGGCCACGGTGCTGCGCGTGGAGGGCGGCGGCCGTACCGAACGGGACCTCCTGCTCGGGCACGGCGACTAGGACCTGTCGCGGCGCTCGGGCGACCGCTCGGGGGCCACTCGCCGGAGCCTCGGCGCCGGTCGTCGCGACCGCGCTTGCACCGGACGGCGCAGAGCCGGTGCCGCCGTCGAAGTGGCTGGTCGCGGGGTGTTCCGGGGGAGTTGGGGTGGTCTATACCTCTGTACGTATCCACAGGGGTTTCACCGCTTCGTCCGACCGCGTACCGTGGCTCGGCATGAAGGTCTTGATCAGCGCCGACATGGAGGGGGCCACCGGCGTCACGTGGCCCGCCGACGTGCTGCCCGGCGGCCCGCAGTGGGAGCGCTGCCGGCCCATGTTCACCTCCGACGTCAACGCCGCCATCGAGGGCTTCTTCGCCGGCGGCGCCGACGAGGTGCTGGTCAACGAGGCGCATTGGACGATGCGCAATCTGCTGCTGGAGCGGCTCGACGACCGCGCCCAGATGCTCACCGGACGGCACAAGTCGCTGTCCATGGTCGAGGGCGTCCAGCACGGCGACGTCGACGGCATCGCCTTCGTGGGGTATCACACGGGTGCCGGCGCCGAGGGGGTCCTCGCGCACACCTACCTGGCCAACTCCCTCACCGGCGTCTGGCTCAACGGCGTGCGGGCCAGCGAGGGCCTGCTGAACGCCCACGTGGTCGCCGAGTTCGGGGTCCCGGTGGTGCTCGTCACCGGCGACGACAAGACCGTCGAGGACGCCGGGGGGTACGCGCCCGCGGCCCGCGGCGTCGCCGTCAAGGACTACGTCTCGCGGTACGCCGCGGTGTGCCGCACCCCGGCCCGTACCGCGGCGGACATCCGGGCGGCGGCCACCGAGGCCGCGGCGCTCGCGGTGCGGACGGAGCCGGTGCGCGGCGGGCCGTTCACGGTGGAGCTGGAGTTCGACGCCGAGCATCTGGCCGGCGCGGCCACCGTCGTGCCGGGCGTGGCACCGGCCGGCGAGCGGCGCGTGGCGTACACGACGGAGACCATGTACGACGGCATCCGCTGCTTCAAGGCGGTCACCACGATCGTCTCGGCCGCCGTGGAGGAGCAGTATGGCTGATCCGGCCCCGCACGCCCCGACCCCGCACGCCCCGGCCGCCCAGGGCTCGGCCGCCCGGGGACCCGGCCCGGACGGGCCGGACGACGCGGCGCTGGACGAGGTGGTGCGCTTCACCTCCGACCTGATCCGCATCGACACCACGAACCACGGCGGCGGCGACGGCGTGGAACGCCAGGCCGCGGAGTACGTCGCGGAGCGGCTCGCCGGCGCCGGCATCGAGCCCACGCTGCTGGAGAAGGCCCCCGACCGGACGAACGTCGTGGCCCGCATCGAGGGCACCGACCCCGGCGCCGCCGCCCTGCTCGTCCACGGCCACCTCGACGTGGTGCCCGCGGAGCCCGCCGACTGGAGCGTCCACCCGTTCTCCGGCGAGGTGCGCGACGGCGTGGTCTGGGGCCGCGGCGCCATCGACATGAAGAACATGGACGCCATGGTCCTCGCGGTCGTACGGGCCTGGGCCCGCGCCGGCGTCCGCCCCCGCCGCGACATCGTGCTCGCCTTCACCGCCGACGAGGAGGCCAGCGCCGAGTACGGCTCCGGTTATCTGGCCGAGGAGCACGCCGCCCTCTTCGACGGCTGCACCGAGGGCATCAGCGAGTCCGGCGCCTTCACCTTCCACGCCGGCGACGGCCTGCGCCTCTACCCCGTCGCGGCCGGCGAGCGCGGCACGGCCTGGCTGCGGCTGACCGCACGGGGCCGCGCCGGGCACGGCTCGAAGGTCAACGCCGACAACGCCGTCTCCCGGCTGGCCGCCGCCGTCGGCCGCATCGGCGAGCACCGCTGGCCCGTCCGGCTGACCCCCACCGTCCGCGCGGCGCTCGTCGAGACGGCCGCGGTGTACGGCATCGAGGTCGCGCCCGGCGAGCTGGACACCCCGGGCTTCGACATCGACGCGCTGCTCGCCAAGCTCGGCCCCGCCGCCGCCCTCGTCGCCCCCACGGTGCACAACAGCTCCAACCCCACCGTCCTCGACGCCGGCTACAAGGTGAACGTCATCCCCGGCAGCGCCACCGCCCAGGTCGACGGCCGGATGGTGGCGGGCGGCGAGGAGGAGTTCACCCGCACGCTCGACGAGCTGACCGGGCCGTACGTCGACTGGGAGTTCAGCCACCGCGAGGTGCCGCTCACCGCCCCCGTCGACGCTCCCGTCTACGCCGCGATGCGCGCCTCCCTGGAGCGCTTCGACCCCGGCGCGCACGTCGTGCCGTACTGCATGTCGGGGGGCACCGACGCCAAGCAGTTCTCCCGCCTCGGCATCACCGGCTACGGCTTCTCGCCGCTGAAGCTCCCCGCCGGCTTCGACTACCAGGAGCTGTTCCACGGCGTGGACGAGCGGGTGCCGGTCGAGGCGCTGCACTTCGGCGTGCGTGTGCTGGACGACTTCCTCAGATCGGCCTGACGGCCCACACCCCCGGACACCGCGCGGAAGCAAGCAACGACCAGCGAGCGCGCCGGCCAGCCCGCCGGCACTCGACCACCAGCGGAAAGAGACGACGCCGCCCGTGACCACCGCCCCGTACGGCACCTGGCCCTCCCCCCTGACCGCCGCCCTCGCCGCGACCCACGACGGCCGCCCGGAGTATCTGGACGCCGTCGGTGACGAGGTGTGGTGGACCGCCCCCCGCCCGCGCGAGGGCGGGCGCCGGGCGCTGGTGCGGCTGCGCCCGGACGGCACCGAGGAGTCGGTGCTGCCTCCGCCGTGGAACGTGCGCAACCGGGTCATCGAGTACGGCGGCAGGCCCTGGGCAGGCGCGCCGCGCGCCACCGGCGGGCCGCTGATCGTCTTCACCCACTTCACCGACCAGCGGCTGTACGCGTACGAGCCGGACGGCGGCGGCGAGCCCCGCCCGCTGACGCCCGTCTCCGCCGTCGGCGGCGGGCTGCGCTGGTGCGACGCGGTCGTGCTGCCCGAGCGCGGCGAGGTGTGGTGCGTGCTGGAGGAGTTCACCGGGCAGGCTCCCACCGACGTACGCCGCGTGCTCGCCGCCGTGCCCCTGGACGGCTCGGCGTCCGCCGACCGCGCCGCCGTGCGCGAACTGACCGACGACCGGCACCGCTTCGTCACCGGCCCCCGGCTCTCCCCGGACGGCCGGCAGGCCGCCTGGATCGCCTGGGACCACCCGCAGATGCCCTGGGACGGGACGGAGCTGCGCGTCGCGGACGTCACCGGCGACGGCCGGCTGGCCGGGGTGACGACGGTGCTCGGCGCCCAGCGGGGCTCCGAGGCGGAGTCCGTCGCGCAGGCCGAGTGGCTGCCGGACGGCACCCTCGTCGCCGCCACGGACCGCAGCGGCTGGTGGAACCTGCACCGGGTCGACCCGGCCACCGAGGTGGCCGTCGAACTCTGCCCGCTGCCCGAGGAGTTCGCCGACGCGCTGTGGAAGGTCGGGCTGCGCTGGTTCGCGGTCCTCGGCAGCGGCCTCGTCGTCACCCTGCACGGCACCGGCGGCACCCGCCTCGGCGTCCTCGACCCCGCCACCGGCGAGCTGGCCGACGTGCCGGGCCCCTGGTCGAACTGGGCGCCGGCGCTCGCCGTCGCCGGCGAACGGGTCTTCGGCCTGGCCGCGAGCCCCGTCACCGGGTACGAGGTCGTCGAGCTGGACACCGCCACGGGGTACGCCCACGTCGCGGGCAACGTCCACCGGGACGCCGTCGCCCCGGCCTACCTGCCGGAGCCGGTGTCCCGCACCTTCGCGGGACCCGGGGGCCGCGAGGTGCACGCCCACGTCTACCCGCCGCGCCACCCGGAGCTGACCGGCCCCGAGGGCGAGCTGCCGCCGTACGTGATCTGGGCGCACGGCGGACCCACCGGGCACGTACCGCTCGTGCTCGACCTGGAGATCGCCTACTTCACCTCCCGCGGCATCGGCGTCGCCGAGGTCAACTACGGCGGCTCCACCGGCTACGGCCGCGCCTACCGCGAGCGGCTGCGCGAACAGTGGGGCGTCGTGGACGTCGAGGACTGCGCCGCCGTCGCCCGCGCGCTGGCCGACGAGGGCACCGCCGACCCCGCCCGGCTGGCGATCCGCGGCGGCAGCGCCGGCGGCTGGACCACCGCCGCGTCCCTCACCTCGCCGCTCGCCGAAGGGCTGTACGCGTGCGGCACGATCGTCTACCCCATCCTCGATCTCGCCGGCTGGGCCACGGACGAAACGCACGACTTCGAGTCGCGCTACCTGGAGTCGCTGGTCGGCCCGCTCGCCGAGGTGCCCCAGCGCTACCGCGAGCGCTCCCCGGTGCACCACGCCGACCGGGTCGCCGCGCCGTTCCTGCTGCTCCAGGGGCTCGACGACGTGATCTGCCCGCCGGTGCAGGCCGAGCGGTTCCTCCAGGCGGTCGCGGGCCGTGGCGTCCCGCACGCGTACCTCACCTTCGAGGGCGAGGGCCACGGCTTCCGGCGCGCCGACACCCTGACGCGGGCGCTGGAGGCCGAGCTGTCGCTGTACGCGCAGACGTTCGGCTTCGCGGTGCCGGACGTGCAGGTCGTGGACCTGGGCGCGCCCGTGCCCCCGGCCGCCGCGGCCGGGCGCGCGTCCCGCCCGGGCGGCGCGTCCGCCCCGGGCACCGGGTCCGCCGTCGCGCTCGTCCGCCCCCGCCGGCTGCGCCCCGGCGACCGGGTCGCGGTCGTCGCCCCCAGCGGCGGGTTCCCGCGCAAGGAGCTGGACGCCGGCGTCGAGGTGCTGCGCGGCTGGGGCCTGGACGTCGACGTCCACCCCACCGCGTACGGCGAGCACGACGCGCTGTCCTACCTCGCCGCCGACGACGCCGCCCGCGCCCGCGACTTCGCGCGCGCCTGGTGCGACCCGGAGGTCGCCGCCGTCTTCTCCGGCAGGGGCGGCTACGGCGCCCACCGCATGCTCGACCACGTCGACTGGGCCGCCCTGCGGGCCGCGGGACCGAAGGTCTACGTCGGCTTCAGCGACGCCACCGCCCTCCACGAGGCCGTCGCCACCCACCTCGGCGTGGCCACCCTGCACGGGCCGATGCCCGCGTGGACCACGTTCACCGCGGACGACACCACCCGCGACCACCTGCGCCGCACCCTCTTCGAGCCGGCCACCGTGCAGCGCCTGACCAGCCCCGGCGCCCGCGCCCTCGTCCCCGGCCGGGCCCGCGGCGTCACCCTCGGCGGCTGCGTCAGCCTGCTGGCCGCCGGCCTCGGCACCCCCGGCGCCCGCGCCGGCGCCGCCGGCGGCATCCTGCTCATCGAGGACACCGACGAGACGGACTACCGACTCGACCGCATCCTCACCCAGCTCCGCCGCAGCGGCTGGCTGACCGGCGTCGCCGGCGTCGTCTGCGGCACGTGGGCGGACTGCGGCCCGTACGACGACATCCGCGCCGTGCTCGCCGACCGGCTCGGCGACCTCGGCGTGCCGGTGCTGGAGGGCCTGGACTTCGGCCACGGTGCCCCGGCCCTCACCGTCCCCCTCGGCGTCCCCGCCGTGCTCGACGCGGACGCCGCCACCCTCACCCTCGACACCCCGGGGCTCGCGTGAGAGTGAACGTTCGCCCGAACGCCCCGGCCGCCGGGCGCCCGCGCGCCCGCGGGCACAGGCTGGGCTCATGGCGCACACCTCGGTACGTACGGGCGGCCCCCGGCACGCGCTGACGCCCCGCAGGGTGGTCGCGATCGTGCTGGCCGCCCTCGGCCTGGCCTTCATCTTCCAGAACACCCGGCGCACCCGTATCCAACTGCTGTTCTGGGAGGTCACCACGCCGCTGTGGCTGGCCCTGCTGGCGGTCACGGTGATCGGCATGATCGTGGGGTGGACGCTCCAGCGCCGCAGGTGACGCCGGCGGTCCGCGCCGCCGATGTCAGTGCCGGGCCGTAGCGTCGGGGGCATGAGCAGCACGCCACCGCCGGGCCGCGAGGTCCCCGCCTGTCACGAGTGGACGCCGCCGGCCGCGCCGTCCTGCGGGGCCGCCGCACCCGCCGCGGCATCCGCCGCACCCGCCGCGGTGCGCTCCGCCGGCGCGGGCGGCGCGCTCGCGGCGATACGGCGGTGGCAGGCCGGCCGCTGCGCGGTCTGCGGGCTGAGCCCGGCCCGGCTCGTCATCGACCACCACCACGTCTCCGGGCTGGTGCGCGGCCTGCTCTGCGAGTCGTGCAACGTCGCCGAGGGCCGCCGCACCTCGTCCTACGCCGAGCCGTACGCCTCGTACCGCCGCCGCCCGCCCGCGCTGATCGTCGGACTCACCGAGCGCTACCCCCACTGGCGCCCGAACGCCTACCACTACGTCCTCGGCGACCCGCCCGACGACCCCGCGCTCGCCGCCCGCGTCCTCGACCACCTCATACGCCACCCGCCCCGGCGCCCCACCGGACGCCCGGTCGAGATCCCCGGGCTGCCCGGCCACTACCTGGTGGGGGACGAGATGCGCCGTCTCGCCGACCGGCTGGCGGCGGAGGCATAGTGGTGACATGACTGTCCTCTTCCGGCGCACCGTACCGGTCCTCCGCATCTTCGACATCGCCAAGGCCCGCGAGTTCTACGTCGACTACCTGGGCTTCACGGTCGACTGGGAGCACAGGTTCGCCGACGGCCTCCCGCTCTACATGCAGGTCTCCCGCGGCGACCTCACCCTCCACCTGAGCGAGCACCACGGCGACGCCAGCCCCGGCGCCACCGCCTACGTGGAGGTCGACGGCGCCGGCGAACTGCACGCCGAGCTCAAGGCCAAGGACTACCCGTACCTGAAGCCCGGGCTCGAGGAGGACGCCGAAATCGGCACGGTCCTGGAGCTCACCGACCCCTTCGGCAACAGGCTGCGGTTCGTCCAGCCGAATCCCTGACCAGCGCCGGGCGTAGACTCGCCCGGTGCCCGAGAACGATGTCATCGCGGCCGGCGCCCGCACCGCGATCCGCACCCCGCGCCCCGCGGACGAGGGGGAGTTCCTCGCCCGCGCGCGGGCCAGCGCCGAGCTCCACCGCCCGTGGCTCTCCGCGCCCACCACCCCCGCCGACTACCGCGCCTACCTGGAGCGGCTCACCGAGCCGCAGACCGAGGGGTTCCTCGTCTGCGAGCGGGAGTCCGGCGCCCTCGCCGGCTTCGTCAACATCAACGCCATCGTGCGCCGCGCCTTCCTCTCCGGCGCCCTCGGGTACGCGGCCTTCGTCCCGTACGCCGGCCGCGGCCACATGTCCGAGGGCATCGGCCTCGTCGTCCGGCACGCCTTCACCCACCTCGGCCTGCACCGCCTGGAGATCAACGTCCAGCCGGGCAACGCCGCGTCCATCGCGCTGGCCAAGCGCGCGGGCTTCCGGCTGGAGGGCTTCTCGCCCGACTACCTGTTCATCGACGGCGCCTGGCGCGACCACGAACGCTGGGCGCTGACCGCCGAGATGACCGACCTCCCGGGCGCCCCGCGGTAGCGGAAGCGGAAGGGGCGGCGGTCAGCGGCGGCGGTCGACGTACTCGAAGATGCTGCCGTCGGGGTGGCGCGCGACCATGTTGCGCCCGATCGGCGTCTCCGAGGGGCCCGCGACGATCTCGGCGCCGACCGAGCGGAGCGTCGCGTACGCCTCGGCGACGTCCTTGACCGCCAGCGTCGCGGTGATTCTGCGGAGCACGTCGAGGGTCTGCGGCGGGCCGGTCATCAGCAGGAAGCAGCCGACGGCGGCGACGGAGACGCCCGCCTGCGAGAAGCGCTGCGCCTGTTCGCCGGTCAGCCTCTCGTACGTGTCGACGGCGGACTCCAGGTCGTCCACGCAGATGCGCAGTGAGGTGCCGAGGATCTCCATGGGGGAGAGTCTAGGGGCGGCGAAGCCGGTTGCGACGCGGGGCCGTTGGCGCGGGTACGGACCGGCGCCCCCGCGCCGTCACGGCACCCGGCAGAGCACCTCGCCGTGCAGCACCGCGAACCACGCGCCGTCCGCCACACCCCACTCCCGCCAGCCGGCCGCGATCCGCGCCAGGGCCGCCGCGTCCGCATGCCCGCCGTCGACCGCGAGACGGGCGTACGACGACGCCGTCGTGCGGTCCGCCCACGACTCGCTCCACCACGCGCGCTCCGCCGCCGCCGCGAAGCACCACGCGCTCGCCGAGGCCGTGACGTCCGCGAACCCCGCCTCCCGGGCCCAGCCGAGCAGCCGCCGCCCCGCGTCCGGCTCGCCGCCCGAGGCGCGGGCCACGCGGCGGTAGGTGTCCAGCCAGTCGTCCAGGGCGGGTACGGCGGGGTGCCACGTCATGGCGGCGTAGTCCGCGTCCCGGGCGGCGACGAGCCCGCCGGGGCGGCACACCCGGCGCATCTCGGCCAGCGCCCGCACCGGGTGCGCGAGATGCTGGAGCACCTGGTGGGCGTGGACCACGTCGAACGAGTCGTCCGGGAAGTCCAGCGCCTCGGCGTCGGCGACGGCGAACTCGGCGTTCGTCACGCCCCGGTCGGCCGCCGCCGCGCGCGCCTGCGCCAGGATCCCCTCCTGCGCATCCACGGCCGTCACCCGGCCCCGGGGCACGAGACCGGCGAGGTCGGCGGTGATCGTGCCGGGGCCGCAGCCGAGGTCGAGGATGTGCATCTCGGGTCGCAGCTCGCCGGTCAGGTACGCCGCCGAGTTGGCGGCCGTGCGCCAGCGGTGCGAGCGCAGCACCGAGTCGTGGTGTCCATGCGTGTAAACGGCCATGGGCGGCAGCGTAGCCAGGGTCTCGTATGACGAGAAGTATCGTCTCGGAATACGAACAGGACGGGGAGGCTCCACGACTGTACGCGCGTGTCCCGGGTAGCAGCGGGAACGGGATTGCCCGATCCTGGAGACGGAGACAGCCGGCCCGAAGGAGAGCCGCAAATGGGCGAGAGCGACCGGCGCCGGGGCGGAATCGCCCCCGCGCGGCTGACCGACCAGCAACTGATAAAGGAGCTGGAGAACATCCACCGCACCCGCCACGACACGCTGCTGCACGGCTCGGCGGCGGCGCTCGCCGTGCACAACACCCGCATGGCGCAGCTCGAAGGCGAGTACCTGAGCCGGCACCCCGAGCGCTCCGTCGCGCTCGGCCGCACCCGCGAGGGCGCGCGGGAGCGCGGCTGAGGGACCCCGCGGACGGGTGGCGGCGTGACCGTGCCGTACGGACCGGCCGCGGAACCCGTGCGCGCACCGCGCGCCCTGCGCCCGCCCCGACCACACCTCACCTGACCAGGCGCGCAGCGCACCGCCCCGGGCGCCGCGCGATCTGGGACAGTGGGAGGGATTCGCACTCTTGTGAGCGCCCGACGGGCGCGCGACGGCGGGAGGTGGCGCATGCGGCATGCCGTCCCGGACGCCGGTCTGCCACCTCCCGCGGAACTCGTCGACGACTTCGCCCGCTCCGCCGCCGCCGCACCCGGGCCGCCCGGCGGCGGCCCGGAGCTGCGCGCCGCCGCCGCGGGCTACTGGCACCGCCGCGGCCTGGCCACCGACCCCGGGCAGACCACCGCCGCACCCGGCGGCCCCGCGCTGCTGCTCGCGCTGGTCGCCGCGGTCGGCGGCGAGGTGCTGCTGCCCCGCCCGTCGGCTTCCTGGTACGCGGCGCAGCCGGTGATCCTCGGCCACGCCGTGCACCGCGTGCCCACCACCGCCGAGTCCGGCGGCGCCCCCGACCCGGTGGCGCTGCTGGAGACCGTGCGCCGGGTACGGGCCGAGGGCGGCGACCCGCGCCTGCTGGTCCTCTCCGTCGCCGACGACCCCACCGGCACGGTGCCGCCGCCGGAGCTGGTGCACGAGGTGTGCGAGGCGGCGGCCGGGGAGGGGCTCCTCGTCGTCAGCGACGAGACGTACCGCGACACGCTGCACGACCCGCACGCCACGGTGCTCGTCAGCCCCGCCGAGATGCTGCCCGACGACGTCGTGGTGCTCGCCGACCTCGGCGGCTCACTCACCCCGCCCGGCTGGCCCGCCGCCGTCGCCCGCTTTCCCGCCACGCGCACGGGCGCCATGCTGCACGACACCGCGCTGGCCGTGCTCGGCACCGCCGTGCCGCCCCTGCCCCCGCCCGTCGAGGCCGCCGCCGCGGCGGCCCTCGCCGAGCCGCCCGCCGTCACCGGCCGGCTGGCCGCCGGCGTCCGGCTGCACGCGGCGCTCACCGCGGCCGTACGTGACGTGCTGATCGCCGCGGGCGCGCTGGTCCGCCCGCCGCAGGCCGGCTACCACGTCTACGCGGACCTCGAAGCACTGCGCCCGGAGCTGGCCCGCCGCGGCGTCGTGGACGCCGTGGACCTGGAGGACGCCGTCGTCCGCGCCCTGGGCCCCGGCGCCCGCGCCCGCGCGGTCGGCGGCGCGCAGCGCTTCGGCGACGACCTGACCGCGCTGCGGCTGCGGGTGGCCACGGCGCCGCTCCTCGGCGAGGGCGGCGGCGCCCACGCCGCCGCCCTCGCCTCGGCCCGCGCCCGCCCGCCCGCCGCCGCCGCGACCACCCTGACCCCCGCCGCGCCCGCCCCCGGAGCCCCGGCCACCCCCACGGCCCCGGGAGCCGAGCCGCGGGAGCCCGCACCCGCGGAGTGGCCGCAGGTGGCCGACGCGCTGAGATCCCTCGGATCGGCCCTCACCGAGCTGACAGGAGGCCGCCGTTGACCAGCCCGTCACAGCGGACGGGAGCCGCCGGTCCCGCCGCGCCGACCGAGCACTCCGCCACGAAACCGCGTCCCCTCGGCGAGCTCCGCCGCTGGCCGCGGTCCTTCACCGACCGGCTCAACGCCCCCCTGCCCGGCATCGGCATGCTCACCCGGCTGGCCCGCACCCGCCAGTTCCGCCCCACGCCCCGGGCGCTCCGGGAGATCCCCCGCCTGCCCTACGCGCCCGGGCCGCTGCCCGCGGCGGGCCCCGGCACCGTCGCCGTCACCTGGGCCGGGCACGCCAGTTGGGTCCTGCGGATCGGCGGCCTGACCGTCCTCACCGACCCGCTGTGGTCCCGGCGGATCCTCGGCACCCCCGCCCGCGTCACCCCCGTCGGCGTGCGCTGGGAGGACCTGCCGCCCGTCGACGCCGTCGTCCTCTCCCACAACCACTACGACCACCTCGACCGCCCCACCCTGAAGCGACTGCCCCGCACCACCCCGCTGTTCGTGCCCGCCGGGCTCGCCCGCTGGTGCCGCCGCCGCGGCTTCACCCGGGTCACCGAGCTGGACTGGTGGGAGGCCGCGGAGCTGCCCGCGCCCGGCGGGCCCGTGCGCTTCGACTTCGTACCGGCCCACCACTGGAGCAAGCGCACGCTGACCGACACCTGCCGCTCGCTGTGGGGCGGCTGGGTCCTCACCGACGGCGCGGGCCGGCGCCTCTACTTCGCCGGCGACACCGGCTACGGCCACTTCTTCGAGGAGATCGGCCTGCGCCTGCCCGGCATCGCCCTCGCGCTGCTGCCGATCGGCGCGTACTCGCCGCGCTGGATGCTGGGGCCGGTGCACATGGACCCCGAGGAGGCGGTGCGCGCCTGCGGGGACGTCGGCGCGCGGCGGATGGCGCCGATGCACTTCGGCACGTTCCTGCTGTCGGCCGAGCCGCCGCTGGAGCCGCTGCGGCGGGTGCGGGCGGCGTGGGAGCGCACCGGCCGGCCGCGGGCCGAGCTGTGGGACCTGCCGGTGGGGGCGTCGCGGGTGCTGTGACGGCGGTCGGGTGCCGGAAACCGGGAAGGCAGTACGGGCGCGCGGCGCGTGGCGCCGTACCGACTGCGACCGGCTACGCCTCCCGCCCCCGGCCGTCGCCGCGCACCCGGCGCCACACCGGCGGCGCCAGGCTGATCACCACCGTCAGCAGCACCGCCGCCGCCACCCCCTGCCAGGGCTCGGGAAACAGCGAGCCGCCGAGGATGCCGATCAACTGGTACGTGGCCGCCCACGCCAGACAGGCGGGGAAGTTGCCGCGCACGAACGTGCGCAGCGGCATCCGCGCCAGCAGGCACGCCAGCATCACCGGGATCCGCCCGGCCGGCAGCAGCCGCGACAGCACCAGCACCGAGATCCGGTGCCGTTCCAGCTTCCGCTGCGCGTTCGCCAGTTGCTCCGGCGCGACGCGGTCGCGCAGCCGGTCGAGCCAGCGCGAGCCGTTGCGCGAGCGCACCCCGCGCTGCCCCAGCCAGTACAGGGTGACGTCGCCGAAGAAGGCGGCGATCGAGGCGGTGGCGAACACCAGCAGCAGCGCGTACGCGGCCTCGTGGTGGAACGCGACGACGGCGGCGGAGCTGACCACGGCGCCCGTCGGCACCACGGGCACCAGCGAGCCCACGAGCACCAGCAGGAACAGCGACGGGTAGCCCACCGCCTGCTGCGCGGGGGCCACGTCCCGGGCGGCGGCGAGCAGCGCGGGCGGCGCGTTGGGCAGCCTCAACGGGCCGCCTCCAGCCGCATGCCCTCGCCGTGCCCCAGCCGGTGCACGGCCACCTGCGGTGCCAGCGCCGCCGCCCGCCGGACGAAGTCGTGGCCGGGGGCGTGGAACTCGTGCGGGCGGACGGCGTCCATGCCGATCGGCCAGTACGTGCCGTAGTGCACCGGCACCGCCGCGCGCGGCGCCAGCTCCGCCAGCGCCTCGGCGGCGCGGCCGGGGTCGAGGTGGCCGTGGCCGAGGAACGGACCCCAGCCGCCGACGGGCAGCATCGCCACGTCGCACGCGCCCACCGCGCGGGACATGCCGTCGAAGAGCCCGGTGTCGCCGGCGAAGTAGGTGCGGGCCTCGCCCTCGATCACGTAGCCCAGCGCGGGCGCGGTGCGGGGCCCGTACGGCCAGCGGCGGCCGTCGTGCGCGGCGGGCACGGCGCGGATCGTCAGCGCCCCCGCGGCGACCTCGTCCCCCGGGCGCACCTCGGTCACCGGCAGCCCGCGGGAGGTGGCGAGCCGCCCGAGACCGGGCACGGCGGCCCGCGCCCCGTGCGGCACCACGAGCCGGGTGCCGGGCGCGAGCCGGGCCAGGGACGGCAGGTGGAGGTGGTCGGAGTGCAGGTGGGACACGACCACGACGTCGGCGATGGCGGCCGCGGGCGGCGGCAGCGCGCCGCGGCGCCGCCGCAGGTGCATCAGCCGCGGTACGAACAGCGGGTCGGTCAGCACCCGCACCCCCGAGTCCCGCACGGTCGCGGTGGCATGTCCCCACCACGTGATCTCCACCGGCAACGCCCGCTCCCTCCGCCACCACCTGCCCCGGCCCCACCGAGGGTACGGCGTCGCACGTGCCTCGTACGGTGCCGCGGGGCCGGGCGAAGTCGCCTGCCGTCCGGCTGTGGAAGGCTGGTACGACAGGAGCGGAGGTGAGAGAGCGCATGGCGGAGCCGCGGAAGGCGCCCGGCGAGGGCACCGGGCAGGGGGAGGAGCCCGGGTCCGGGGAGGACGCCGGGGAGGGGACGGGGCCCGGCCCGGACGCGCGGTCCGGGCCGCCGCACGCCGGGGAGCGTACGGACGCGGACGCCCGCTTCCGCACCGAATGGGACCGGGCGGACCGCACCGAACCGGATCGCGAGGACCGTACGGAACCGGAACCCGGTCCCGACCCCGACCCCGACCCGCGCGCGGGCCTCACGGCCCTGCGGGCCGCGACCACGCGCAAGGGCAGGCGCGCCGCCGCCCGCGGCCTCGGCCGGATCGTCGTCGTGTGGGCCGTCGGCACGGTCACCATGCTCATCCTCGCCGGCGCCCTGCCCGACTTCCGGCTCCAGTCGCCCGACGGCGACAGCGCCACCCGCATCGCCGTCACCGCCGCCGTCGGCGCCGGCGTCTTCGGCGTGCTCTCCGCGCTGGTGTGGCCCGTGCTCGTGCGGGCCCTGCTGCTGGTGCCCGCGTTCGTGCTCGGCCTGCTCGTCTTCTTCCTCAACGGCTCCCTGCTGCTGATCGCCCTCAGCCTCAACCCCACCGGCAGCGGCGAGGCCAACCCGGAGACCGCCGTCGTCGTCGCCGCGGTGATGTCCGCCGCGTCCTCGGCCACCAGCACCGCGCTCACCGTCCGCGACGACGGCGCCTACCGCCGCCGGCTCGCCCGGCTCGCGTACCGCCGCGGTGCCCCTGCGGTGTCCCCGGACGCCGCCCCCGGCATCGTCTTCCTCCAGCTCGACGGCGTCGGCCACGACGTGCTGCACGACGCGCTGCAGGAGCGCGAGCGCGCCGGCGGGCGCAGCCTCGGCGGCCAGCGGCTGCTCGCGCACCGGCTGCCGCCGGTGATGGAGACCGTCGCCTCCTGGCACGGCACCAGCCACCGGCTCATCCCCTGGCGCACCGACTGGTCCAGCCAGACCGGCGCCAGCCAGCTCGGCATCCTGCACGGCACCAACGAGGACGTCCCCGCCTTCCGCTGGTACGAGAAGGAGACCGGCGAGGTGAAGGTCTGCAGCCACCCCTCCACCGCGCTGGAGCTGGAGCGCCGGGCCGCCGCCCGCGCCGCCTCGGACCCGGCCGTGCCCGGCGGGCTGCTGGCCACCGGCGCGCCCGGCGACACCGCCAGCCGCGGCAACCTGTTCACCGGCGGCGCCACGCAACTCGCCCTGGTGCTGTCGGTGGCGGTCCGGCGGAAGAAGAAGACCCGCTCCCGCGCCGGGTACTTCGCCTACTTCTCCGACCCCGCCAACGCCTCCCGCACCTTCGCCTCCTTCGTCGCCGAGGCCGGCCGCGAGGTGTTCCAGTCGCTGCGCTCCCGGCTGCGCCGGGAGACTCCGCGGGTCGGCCGGGGCGGGCTGTACCCCTTCATCCGCGCCTTCGCCACCGTCGTCTCCCGGGACGTCGTCGTGGCCGCCGTCATAGGGGACATGCTCGCGGGGCGCACGGCGGTGTACGCCGACCTCGTCGCGTACGACGAAGTGGCCCACTACACGGGGCCGCACCACCGCGACGCCCAGCAGGTGCTGCGCCGCATCGACCGCTCGATCGCGCTCGTCGCCAAGGCCGCCGAGCACGCCCCGCGCCCGTACCGCATCGTGCTGCTGTCGGACCACGGCCAGAGCCACGGCCCCACGTTCGCCGACACGTACGGCCTCACGCTCCAGGATCTGGTACGCGCCGGCTGCGGCCTCCCGGTCTCGCGGCGGGCCGGCAGGACCAGGAGCGGCGCCGAGGCGCGCACCGCCGCCCGTGCCGCGCTGCGCCGGCCGGAGCGCTCCGAGGACGTGCACGACGGCAGGGAGCGGCGCGGCCTGGAGCCGGTGGTGCTCGGCTCCGGGAACCTGGGGCTGGTGTCCTTCCCCGAACTGCCCGGCGTCGCCGGCCGGGAGACGATCGAGCGTCGCCACCCGGCGCTGCTGCCGGCGCTGACGGAGCACCCCGGGGTGGGCTTCGTGCTGGTGCGCTCCGAGGAGCACGGGCCGGTGGTCCTCGGCGCGGACGGCGCGGAGCACCACCTGGAGACCGGCAAGGTCATCGGCATCGACCCGCTGCTGCCCTTCGGTCCGGGCGCCGCCGAGACGGTGCTGCGCACCGCCCGCTTCCGGCACGCTCCGGACATCATGGTCAACTCCTCGTACGACCCGGCGACCGGCACCGTGCACGCCTTCGAGGACCAGATCGGCTCGCACGGCGGCCTCGGCGGCGAGCAGAGCCGGGCGTTCCTGTTCTGGCCCGAGGGACTGACGCCGCCGGTGCCGGCGGGGGAGACACTGGCGGGCGCGGAGTCGGTGCACCGGGTGCTGCGCCGGTGGATCGGCGAGTGCGGTGGGCCGGTCGTGCGCCGGGCGGCGGCCGAGGTGCGCGCCGACCAGGTGGCGGGGAGCCGGCAGGCGGGGTGAACCGGGCCGCGCGGCCGGTCAGCCGGCGGTGCCGTACGCGGGGTTCGCGGCCAGCCACTTCGCGTAGACCGGGTTGCGCCGCGCCGCCTCCGCGTGCGCCGCCCGCGCGTACATCACCACCGCGGGCGCGGTGCCCGCCGCCGGCGACTCCGGGTGCCAGCCGATGAGGTGCCGCCAGCTCAGCGGCGTCCCCGAGATCGGCACGGTGGTGATCCCCGGCGTCGGCGGCATGGTCGCCCGGCACAGCCCCACCGCGCGGCCGACCTGCACCAGGTGGGCGCACGAGACGGTGTCGGTCTCCAGGATCGGCGTCGGCGTGAACCCGGCCCGCGCACACGCCGCGGAGAAGCAGTCCCCGAAGCACCCCTCGCCGGGCACCGTCGTCCACCGCTCCGTGCGGAACCGGCCCAGCTCCAGCTCCGGTTCGTCCGCCGCCGGGTGGTCCTCGGCCAGCATGAAGTACACCGGGTCCGTGCCCACGAGCCGCCACTGGAGCTCCGAGGCCGGCGGCGGGCTCTCGCCGCAGACCCCGATCAGCGCGAAGTCCAGCCGGCCCGAAGACGCCATCTCGCTGATCTCCTGCACCGACCACGAGGTGTACGTGCTCACCGGCTCGTCCGGATGCAGCGCCGCCAGCCGGTCCACCAGCGCACCCAGCAGCGGGCCGTGCGTACCCCCGAGCCGGAACCGGTGCAGGTCCTCCCAGGCGTTGGCGAACCGCACCGCCTCCTCCTGCAACTCCCGCACCGCGGGCAGCAGCACCTGCGCCCGGTCGAGCACCAACTCCCCGAGCGCGGTGGGCCGGGCCCCCGCCCGGTCGCGTACGAACAGCGGACCGCCCAGGGCCCGTTCGATGCGCTTGAGCTGCGCGCTGATCGCCGACTGCGCAAGACCGAGCCGGCCGCCGGCCCGCGTGAGGCTCCCCGTCTCGGCGATGGTGCGCACGAGCTTGAGATGCCGCAGTTCCAGTTCCATCGCCGTCTCGTCTCCGGCCCGGCGCGGGCCGCTTCGGGAAACGTAGAGCCAGGGACGCGACACCGCAATAGCCCCGCAGGTCGGACGCCCGCGCCCGCCGCGCACGGCCGCATTACCCCGGTGGTAATCGACGCCGCGGGCCGGGGCGGGCACCGTGGGGGTAGCGGGGCCCGGACCGGCGCACTCCGGCCCGGGTTCCGGCTCAGTTCCGGCACTGACCTGTCTCGATGTCGTTCGGAGGGTGATCCGTCATGTCCGCAGCCGTCTCCCCGACCGCCGCCACCGCCCCGCAGATCACGCTCCGCCGCTGCCTGGGGCTCGACTCCGTCGTCACCGGCGCCAACGGGCTGGTGTACCTGGCGCTCTCCGGCCCCGTCTCCGACCTGCTCGGCGTGGACCGCGGGCTGCTGCTCGTACTCGGCGCGGCGCTCGTCGTCTACGCCCTCGACGTCGCCTGGATCGCCCGCAAGCCCGTGCCGCCCGCGGGGCTGGTGGCGCTGGTCGTCGACGTCAACGTCGCGTGGGCGGTGGCGAGCGTCGTCGTCCTCGTCGCCGGCGTCCTCGACCCGACGACCGCGGGGTACGTGTGGATCCCGCTGCAGGCCGCGGTGGTGCTGGGCTTCGCGGTCGTGCAGTACGGGCTGCTCCGCGGCGTACGGGCCGCGTCCGGGCGCTGACCGCCCAGGACGTACGGGCCGCCGCCCCGGTGCTCGCCGGGGCGGCGGCCCGTAGCGCCGTCAGCGCACCAGCAGCGCCACGATCTTCCAGTTCGCAGTGTCCGGCGCGCTGACGCGCAGTTCGGTCACCCGGCCCGAGTCGCCGCCGTCGAGGGTGAACTCCTCCCACTGGTACGCGCCCGCCGGCACCTGCGGGCCGGGCGCGATCACCTCGGTCCCGTCCGCCGCGACGACGATCCCGGGGGTGGCGTACCCGTCGTCGCCGCGCAGCACGGAGATCGTGCGCGGGCCCGCGGGCAGGCGCAGCCGGAGCAGCGCCGCCGGCTGGTTGTTGACCATGTCGCGGCGCAGCACGTCCGGGGCGCCGCGGTCGCGGGACAGGGGCGCCGGGGTCCCGCCCGCCCAGCCGTAGCCGGCGGTCTCCGCCCAGGAGGAGTCCGGGGTCAGCGCGCGGTAGGAGGGGGTGACCGGGGAACCGGCCGGGCCGGCGTCGAGCGCGAGGGCGACGTCGTCGCCGTGCGGCACGGCGTACACCCGCACCGGCTCGCCCGGCACCGTCCGCCCGTCGACCTCGGCGCGCGGCGTCAGTTCGTACGTCGCCAGCCGCCCCGCGGGGGCGCCGACCGCGGCGGGCGGGGTGACCTCGACGTCGAGCACCGGCTCGGTGTCGAGGTCCACGACCTGCCGCACGGTCGTCGTGGCCCAGCCGTCGGGCGCCGTCAGCGAGACCGTGACCTCCGCGACGGGCTCGCCGCCGGGGCGCAGCGCGCGTGTCAGCCGTACCCGTACGGTGGCGGGGCGGCCGGCCAACAGCGGCAGGTCTGCGGCGAGCGCCACCGGCGGGCGCTGCTCGCGCGCGATGTCCTCCTCCAGCGCCGTCAGGAACTCCCGCAGCCGCGCGGTCACTTCCGGCTGCCGGGCCGTCAGGTTCACCGACTCCCGCGGGTCCGCGTCGAGGTCGTACAGCTCCGGCAGATAGCGCTGGTCCGAGCCGCGCCGGCGGACGTGCAGCTTCCACCGTCCGTCGCGTACGGCCGCGGCCCGCGCGCCGAGGAAGAACGGCACCGGCGCGCGCTCCCGCAGCCGGGCGCCGCGCAGCGTCGCCGTGAGGTCGGTGCCGTCCAGCGCCACGCCCGGCTCCGGTTCGACGCCGGCGAGGGAGCACACGGTCGGCAGCAGGTCGAGGAACGAGACCACGTCGTCCGACTCCCGGCCGCGCGGCACGGTGCCCGTCCAGCGGGCGAGGAACGGCACCCGCACGCCGCCCTCGAAGACCTCGAACTTCCGCGAGCGCAGCCCGCCGGACGAGCCCTCGAACCAGGGGCCGTTGTCGCTGGTCACGATGATCAGGGTGTCCCGGTCGAGGCCGCGGTCGGCCAGCGCGTCGAAGAGGCGGCCCAGGTGGTGGTCGACGGACTCGACGGCGTCGCCGTAGAGGCCGCCGCGGGAGCGGCCCGCGAACTCCGGCTCGACGGCGAGCGGCAGGTGGGGCATGGTCTCGGTGAGGTAGAGGAAGAACGGCCGGTTCCCGGCGCGGTCGATCACGTCGACGGCCTCGTCGGTGAAGCGCCGGGTGAGCGTCGCCAGGTCGGCGTCGCTGCGCAGGATCTCCACGGGTTCCCCGTCGCGCCAGACCTCGGTGGGGTACGTGTCCGCCGTGTACATCGCGTCGACGCCGAAGAAGGAGTCGAAGCCGTGCCGCGCCGGGTGGTGTTCGTCGAGCCGGCCGAGGTGCCACTTGCCGATCGCCGCGGTCACGTAACCCGCGGAGCGCAGGTACTCGGGGAGGGTCCGCTCCCGCGTGGCCAGCCCGTGCGGGTCGTCCCGGCTCAGCACGTCGGGGATGCCCGTGCGCGGGGGCACGCGGCCGGTGAGCAGCGCGGCGCGCGACGGGCTGCACACGGGGGCGCCGCTGTAGCCCTGGGTGAAGCGGGTGCCCTGGCGGGCGAGCCGGTCCAGATGCGGGGTGCGGATCAGCGGGTGGCCGTAGCAGCCGAGGTCGCCGTAGCCCAGGTCGTCCATGAGGATCACGATGACGTTCGGGGCGCCGCCCGGGGGCCGGGCGGGCTGTGCGGCCGCCGACCGCGGGTGGGTCCCGCCGACCGAGACCGATAACGCGCCGGCACCGAGCGTGAGTGCCGATCCTGCGAGGACGTCGCGGCGGCCGACCAAGGCGGACTCCCTTCGGACGCCGGCACATCGGGAGACCGGCAGATGCCGCTGATCCTCGGACTCCGGCGATACCTGCGTCAAACAATGGCGCATGACAGGTATATGAAGGCGTACGGGAGTAATCACGGGCGCCGGCCGGGGGCACCGCGGTGCCCCCGGCCCGGCGTCAGCCGGGCAGGACGCCGTGCAGCCGGCGTGCCTCCTTCACCAGGCGGGACTTCGGCGGCCGGGACGCCACCTCCGCCAGGCCGGGTATCCCGCCCTCCGCGCCGGCGCGGGGGGCGAGGTCCGTTGCCAGCGCCAGCAGATCGCTCAGGCCGCGGAGACCCGCGCCGGACGGCAGCAGCCGCGGCAGGAGCCCCGAGACCACGGGCCACACCGCCCTGGCGCCCACCGCCGCCGAGGCGTCGCCGAGCGCGGACGCGAGGCGAGAGGCCATCGGCACCGTCAGCTCACCGAGGGCCGCGGCAAGCCCCGCCGGGTCCAACTCCCCGCGCGAGACCATGACGACCACCGCGTCCACCGCGGCGGCCCGGTCCTCACGGCGGTCCTCGTTCAGTCCCTCGGCCAGGGCGCGGTGCATCGCCTCGCCCTTGTGGCCGGGCAGCGCCGCAAGCCGCTCCAGGGTCCGGCAGTCCATGCGGGCCCCGCTGCGGCGCGTGAGATACCACGCCCAGTCGGCCTGGACGTCCGGGTCGCACGGGAGGTCCTCCGGACGGCAGGGGAACACCGACCGCCCGTGGACCGGGCTGCGTCCCTCCGTGGGGCCGGGCCCGGCCAGCAGGGTGGCGAACGGCTCGGGGTAGGCGGCCGGATCCGCGCTCCCTCCGCCCGTCCGGAGCCGGTCGGCGAGGCGGCGCCCCGCGGGCGAGGCGAGCGACCCGGCGGCGGCGCGCGCGTCCGCACCGCCCTCCGGTACGGCCCGCAGCAGCGCCTGCGCCAGATCCACCGGCCCCGGCTCGGCGCCCAGCCGCTCGTACTCGGCGATCCGCGCGACGAGTTCGGCCGGGTCTATCGTGCCGTCGTCGTGGGTGGCGGTGGCCAGGAGGAACGGGGTCGTGACGCCGTTTCGGAGCCGGTCGACCAGCTCCCGCCCGCGGATTTCCACCATGGTGTCGAACGCCGACCCGGTGCCCGGATACGGCACCCCGCAGACGGCCGCGGCCACCCCCAGGAGGTTCCACGGCTCGTGCCCGGCCTGGGAGAACCAGTCGAGGAGATCGGCGACCCCCTCCCGCAGCGCCGCCGCGAGTTGCCCGTGGTCCCGGTGGGCGTGGCGGACCAGGCGGTCCAGCAGGGCGTCCTCGAACGGGCCGTCGTCCTGGTGGCGGCGCCACCAGACGCGCAGCTCCGCCGCGACGTCCTCCGGGGTGTCGGCCACCGGGCGGTCCAGCCGCGCCGCCTTCGGCGGCGGGGGCGGGACGACGTCGGGTTCGCGCTCCGGGACCGCGGCCGCCGCGGGAGCCTCGGCGTTCCGCGGCAGGTGACGGGCGATCAGCCGCTCGACCCGCTCCCGCAGCGCCGCGTCCGCCAGCGAGTCCCGTGCCTCGGTCAGTACCTCGACCACGGCGCCCGCGGTCGCGGGCTCCCGCCGGACGACCTGGTCCAGCCAGGCCAGTTGGGCCCGGACCAGCTTCTTCTCGGGGCGCAGCAGCGCGTCGCGCGACACGTCCACGACCGCGGCGGGCGCCAGGATCCCGCGGAGCACCTGCTGGGCGTGGGCGGCGACGGTGGACGGGCCGTCGAGCAGCAGACGGACGTAGTCGTCCGTGTACGGCGCGCACTCCTCCGCCGAAGGTGCGAGCTTCTCCAGCGTCCACAGCCGGAACCGCACGTCCACGGCGGCTCCGGTGCCCCGGACCAGCGAAGCGAGCACGGCGTCGTGGAGGCGGCCGGCGTCGAGGGTGCCGTCGGCGGCGAGCGCCGCGAGCGCGGCGGGCCAGGAGTAGTCCGGGTCGTCGCGCTCGTACGGGCCCGAGTTCGCGTAGCCCGGCACCCCGTCGATCTCGAACAGCCGGTGGGTGAGGTGCTGCAGGAACCGGTCTTCCCCGAGGATGACGGCGAGCGGGCGCTCGTCCCAGGTCGGCGGAGTGGTGTCCAGGTTGTAGCGGCTGGCCGCCTTCCGTGCCCACGTGAGGACGAACGCGTCGGTGACCGGGACGGGGCAGCCGGAGCGCCGGATGAGTTCGACGGCCAGGCGGTAGTACGGCAGTGTGCCCTCGTCCAGGCGGCCGTCGGCGATCCGGCGGACCAACTCGGCCTGGAAGTCGGTGTCGCGGGTGCCGGGCCCGTCGGCGAACAGACAGGCGACGAGGGCTTCGTCGGGCCGCCAGCCCGGTATGGAGGCGACCCGGGTCTTGCCCTTGAGCAGCCACTCGGCGACGGCCGGGACGCTCTCGAGGCACCCGGCGCCGGCGAGCTGGACGGCGATGCGACGCGGTTCGTCGTAGGTCCACAGGCTGATCCTGCTGAGTGACGCGCGGGCGGCCTTCAGCTCGGGAACGGCGGCGCGGCGCTCGTCCGCGGTCATGGCGGCCAGGGCATCGGGGACAGCGAGGTAGTCCCCGCTGTCGATGAGCGTGAACAGCGGGTGGTCGGACATGTGGGGCGGCACTCCTTTGTGCGGCGGTGCAGTCGGTGCATGGTGCGGGTCGATGCGGGGGGTGTCGGGCGGAGGTGTCGGGTGGTCAGCGGCCGTGGCCCGCTTCGGTGTTGTCCGGGGTGTTCGCTCCGGTCACCGAGTCGTCCGGGGCGATGCGCACGGCCAGGGCGTGACTGCAGGGCCCGCGGCGGCCCCGGTGCTCGGCCCACCACTGGCAGGTACACGCTGATGCCGCCCGGGTGGTTCCGGCGTCGGCGCGCACCCGGTGCGTGCGCCCGTCGGTGGTCGTGACCTCCGCGAGGCCCGGGCCCAGGCGGCGCACCCCGCCGGCGGCGACGATCGCGCGCGCGGTCCGCAGCCGCGGGTTGTGGTCCTCGGCCCGGCCGGGGACGAACGGCAGCTCACGGTGGAAGTACGCGGCCGTGGCGGCGTCGTAGCCCACCCGGCCGTCCACCCCGAGGCGGGTGAGCGCGGCGCGGGTCCGCTCGACCGTCAGCCCCGCCTCGGCGGCCAGCCCGGCGGTGTCGATTTGGGAGTCCCAGGCGAGGAGGACGGACAGCAGCTCGGCATCGGCCTCGACGTCGGGCCCGGCGAGATCGTCCAGCACCGCCCCCTCGCCGGAGAACCCCCGGCCCGTCTCGGGCGACAGGGTCAGCGTCAGCCGCAGGCCGGCCGCGAGGGATATCTCCCACGCCGCGGCCTGCGTGCCGCTGCGGGCGGTGACCGGCGGCCCGTAGAGGCGGAGGCCGCGGGCGTGCCGCAGCACGCGGCGCAGCGCGGTGAGGCGCTGCGGCCCCGGCAGGCACACGGCCCCCGGCGCGGGCCGGGACGTGCTGCGCAGGCGCCCGCCGTGGGCGACGACCCACTCCGCGCCGCGGGCGGCGTTGCCGGCACCGGCCCGCGGCAGGGTGCGCAGGAAGCGGAGCGTCTCGGCCGCGGTCACCTCGGCGCGGAGGTCGAACCGGGAGGTGAGCAGCGGTGTTTCGGCGAAGCCGCGGATCCAGCGGTCGGGCAGCGGGACCTTCTTCTCGACGATCCGGCCGCCGCCCGTCCGGACGGCGAGCGCGTCGGGCCCGACGGTGAGGCCGAGCGGCTCCCCTCCGGTCAGCCGCCCGAGGGCGTCCCGCAGCGGGAGGTTGACGTCGACGTTCGTGGTGCCGCGGCCGACGTCCCCGCCGTCCAGTCCGGCCGGGGGCACGTCGAGCCGGGCGTGCACGCCGCAGCAGCCCGAGAACGACTCGAACCGCAGCCCGCCGCCCCCGGCGGTGACCACGGGATCGAGGCTCGCGGACCCGGTGCGCCGGGGGTCGTAGTAGCGGGCGGCCGCCACGTCGGCGACGGCGAGCAGCGCGGCGGCGGAGGCCCCGGGTTCGGTGAGGTTCCCGTCGAAGAAGCGGGGGTGGGCGGCATCTCCGGCCGGGGTGCGTCCCCCGCTCGTCTGCAGGGCGAGGGCGCGCACGGCGGCGTCGAAGGCGGACGAGTCGCGGTAGGCGTACGTCGCGGTGGCTGAGGGCATGGGACGGAACTCTAGACCCGGGGGCTGACACTCCCGTCGCCCGCGGCCACCGCCTCCTGCCCCCGCCGCGGCCGGGGCCCGCCGTGCGTGCCGCGGGGGCGTGCCGCCGGGGCGGGGCGGGCCGGCGGGTCAGGAGCCGAGCTGCTGGCGCAGGTACTTCGTCGTCTCCGGGTCCGCGGGCAGCAGCGTCTCGAGCGCAAGCTCCGAGACCGTCACGTCCATGGGCGTGTTGAACGTGGAGATGGTGGAGACGAAGGACAGCACGTGCCCGTCGTGCGCGACCCGCAGCGGCAGCGCGAACGGGGCCCGCCCGCCGACCTCCTCGACCTCCTCGGCGCCCGCCTCCGGCGCGAGCGGATAGGCCGCCACCTCGTCGTACAGCTCCTTCAGCGCGGGCGAGCGGACCAGTGAGAGCTGACGGTCCATCTGGTGCAGCAGATGGGCCCGCCACTGCGGCAGGTTGAGGATCTTCTTCGCCAGCCCGTCGGGGTGCAGCGTCAGCCGCATCGCGTTCAGGGGCGGGCGCAGCAGCTCCTCCGCCACCTCGTCGAGGACCAGCAGGATGCCGCGGTTGGCGGCCACCACGTTGTACGCCCCGTCCACGACCACCGCCGGGAACGGCTCGTGCGGCGACGAGCTGTTCGACGCCCTGGCGCAGCTCGGCCAGCGCCGGGTCGTCCAGCGGCGTCTCGGGGTAGGCCGGCGCGTAGCCGGCGGCGAGGAGCAACGCGTTGCGCTCGCGTACCGGCATGTCCAGGTGCTCGGCGAGCTTGAGCACCATCGCCCGGCTCGGCCGCGACCGGCCGGTCTCGACGAAGCTGATGTGGCGCGCCGAGGAGTCCGCGCGCAGCGCCAGCTCCAGTTGGCTCAGCCCGCGGCGCTCCCGCCAGCTTCGCAGCAGGGCGCCGGCCGGGTCGCCGGTGCGGGGCGTGCCGTCGGCGGCGGGGGTGACGGGCGGGCCGGGGATCGTCATGTCATCGACGGTAACCGAGGGCCGCGGAGTACCGTCGGGCGGGAACCGCCCCGCCGCGAAGGGAGCACCTCGCATGGCCGTCGAACCGCTTTCCCCCGAGGACACCCAGGACCGGCTGGCCCGGCTGCCGGGCTGGTCGGTGGCCGAGGGCGAGCTGCTGACGCGTACGTACCGCTTCGACTCGCATCCGGCCGCCGCCGCGATGGTCGCGGAGGTCTCCCGGATCCAGGAGGAACTCGGGCACCACGCGATGCTCACGCTCGGCTACAACACCCTCGATCTCTCGGTCAACACCCACAGCGTGGGCGGCCGGGTCACCGAGCTGGACTTCGACCTCGCCCGCCGGGTGGAGGCGGTCGCACCGGAGCACGGCGCGAGCTGAGCAGACCCGGGAGCCCCGCCGCCGGCCGGCTCACGCCGTGGCGAGCAGCCGCTCCCGCGCCGCCGCGACCGTCGCGTCCGGCACACCGGCCGCGGCCAGATAAGCGGCCGGGTCGAAGCCGGCGTGTGTCTCGGCGATGACCTGCGCGGCGGTCCGGCCCGAGCGGGCCTGGATCCCGGCCGTCTCCGCCGTGTCGTCGGCGAGCCCGAGCGCCGCCGCGGCGCGCCGGTGGTTGGGCCCGCTGAGCAGGTAGTCGGCGGCGATGTCCGCCGCGGACACGCCGGCGAGCGCCAGCAGCAGGAACGACGCGAAGCCGGTACGGTCCCGGCCCGCCGCGCAGTGCACCACGACGCCGCCGGGCGGCGCCGCGGCGACCGCGGCGACGATCGCCGCCGGCACCTCCGGGAAATGCTCCAGGTACGCGGCGAAGGTCAGCGGCGTCCCCTCGACGTCCCCCCACTCCCGGAACCACCGCTCGTCGCCCGCCAGCTCGTCCACCGGCACCCGCACGAGCCCGATCCCGTCGGGGCGCGGGTGCGCCGGGGCGTGGTCGGCGGCGTTGCGCAGGTCCACCACGGTCCGTATGCCGTGGTCGGCGACCGCGGCCCAGCCCGCCGCGGACAGCCGGTCCAGGGAGTCGGCGCGCACCAGCGCGCCCCGGACGGTGCGCCGGGCACCGGCCGCGGGCAGTCCGCCGAGGTCGCGTACGTTGAAGCAGCCGTCCCAGTCGAGCGCACGTCCGGCCGGCGCAGCCATCCGATTCCCCCTCGGCCGTCGACTTCCGGTCGCCCCTTCAGACGCCCGTTGCGGGTGCAACGGTTCCGAGCGGGACGACCGGCGAGCGGTGAGCGGGCGCGTCAGTTCACGTCTTCGGGGTTGTCGCCGATGCGGTTGCCCGCGTCCAGGCCCGCGACGCTGGCCATGTCGGCGTCGTCCAGCTCGAAACCGAAGACGTCGATGTTCTCCCGGATCCGCGAGGGCGTGACGGACTTGGGGATGACCACGTTGCCCAGTTGCAGATGCCAGCGCAGCACGACCTGCGCCGGGCTGCGGCCGTGCTTCCCGGCCAGCTCGCGCAGCACGGGCTCGTCCAGCAGCCCCTTGCCCTGGCCCAGCGGCGACCACGCCTCGGTGGCGATGCCGTGCGCGGCGTGGAAGGCGCGCACGTCGGCCTGGGCGAAGTCCGGGTGCAGCTCGACCTGGTTCAGCGCGGGCGGGACGGTGCCCTCGTCCAGGACGCGCTGCAGATGGGAGGGGTGGAAGTTGGACACGCCGATGGCGCGGGCGCGCCCGTCCGCGTAGATCTTCTCCAGGGCCCGCCAGGTGTCCAGGTACTTGTCCTTGGCCGGCGCCGGCCAGTGGATGAGGTAGAGGTCGACGTGGTCCAGGCCCAGCCGGCCCAGCGACTCGTCGAACGCGCGCAGCGCGGCGTCGTAGCCGTGGTCGGAGTTCCACAGCTTGGTGGTGACGAACAGTTCCTCGCGCGGGACGCCGGACTCGGCCAGGGCCTTGCCCGTGCCCTCCTCGTTCCCGTAGATGGCCGCGGTGTCGATGCTCCGGTAACCGGCGTCGAGCGCGGTGCGCACGGTGGCCTCCGCCTCGGAGTCGGGCACCTGCCAGACGCCGAAGCCGAGCTGCGGCATCGCGACGCCGTTGTTGAGGGTGATGGTCGGAACGGTGCTCACGTGGGATGTGTCCCTCTTCGTCGGATCCGTCGAGAAAGTCGGTACGGGCGGTACAGGCGGTTCGCCCTCCCGACGCTAACCGCGATCGGCCGCCGCGGCATTCCCTCGATCACCATCCGGACGGGCCTACGTCCGGTAGAGAGCCTCGACCTCGTTCGCGTACGCCTTCTCGATGGCCTTCCGCTTCAGCTTCAGCGAGGGCGTCAGCAGCCCGTGCTCCTCGGTGAACTGCACGGCCAGTATCCGGAACGTCCGTATCGACTCCGGCGGCGACACATGGGTGTTCGCCGCCACCACCGCCCGCCGGATCTCGGCCTCCAGCTCCCCGTCCCGGACCAGCTCGGACGGCGTCATCGACGGCCGGCCGCGCATGAGCTGCCAGTGCGCGACGCCGTCCGGGTCCAGGGTGACCAGCGCGGCGACGTACGGCCGGTCGTTGCCGACCGCCAGGCACTGCGACACCAGCGGATGCTGGCGCACCCGCTCCTCCAGCGGCACCGGTGAGACGCTCTTGCCGTTCGACGTCACCAGCAGTTCCTTCTTCCGGCCGGTGATCGTCAGATAGCCGTCCGCGTCGAGACTGCCCAGGTCGCCGGTGGCCAGCCATCCGTCGCGCAGCGCCTGCCCGGAGCCGGGGCGGTCGCCGACGTAGCCGCTGAAGACCTGCGGGCCGTGCAGCCAGACCTCGTCGTCCGGGGCGAGGTAGACGGTGATGCCGGGGATGGGGATGCCGACCGTGCCGTAGCGGGGGCGCTCGGGCGGGTTGGCGACCGCGGCGGCGGTGGTCTCCGTCAGGCCGTAGCCCTCGATGACGGCGATGCCCGCACCGGCGAAGAAGAGCCCGAGCCGGCGCTGCATCGCCGAGCCGCCGGAGAACACGAAGCGCGTCCGGCCGCCGAGCGCCGCGCGCATCTTGGCGTAGACCAGCTTGTCGAACACCTGGTGTTCGAGCCGCAGCGCCGGGCTCGGCCCGCGGCCCGCGTCGAAGGACGCCTCCTCGCGTGCCCGGGCGTGCCGGACGGCCACGTCGGCGGCCTTCTCGAAGACGGCGAGCCGGCCCTCCGCCTCGGCCTTGCGGCGGGCGGCGGCGTAGATCTTCTCCAGGATGTGGGGTACGGCCAGGATGAGGCTGGGCCGGAACGCCTTGAGGTCGGCGAGCAGCACCGGCGCCGACGGGTCCGGCTGGTGGCCGAGCTTGACGCCGCCGCGGACCGCGGTGACCTGGATCATCCGCCCGAAGACGTGCGCGAGGGGGAGGAAGAGCAGGGTGGTGGCGGGCTCGCCGTGGTGCGGGCGGAAGAGGGCCTCGTAGCGCAGCAGGATGTTGTCGGCCTCGGCCATGAAGTTGGCGTGGGTCAGCTCGCAGCCGCGGGGCAGGCCGGTGGTGCCGGAGGTGTAGATGACGGTGGCGGGGGAGTCCGGGGTGACGGCGAGGCGGTGCCGCTCGACCACGTCGTCGTCGAGGTGCGCGCCGGCCTCGGTCAGCTCGTCGAGGGCGCCCTCGTCGATCTGCCAGAGCATCGTGAGCCGGGGCAGCTTGTCGATCACCGAGCCGACGGTCATGGCGTGGTCCGCGTGCTCGACGACGCAGGCCACGGCGCCGGCGTCGTGCAGCATCCAGTACGCCTGGTCGGGCGCGGAGGTCGGGTAGACGGGCACGGGCTGGGCGCCGATCGACCAGAGCGCGAAGTCCAGTTGCGTCCACTCGTAGCGGGTCCTGCACATGATCCCCACCCGGTCGCCGAACCGCAGCCCCGCGGCCAGCAGCCCCTTGGCGAGGGCGAGCACCTCGTCGCGGAACGTGCCGATCGTCACGTCCCGCCAGCGGCCGTCGACCTTGCGGGCGAAGGCGACCTGCCCGGGGTCCTGCGCGGCCCGCTGGAAGACCGCGTCCGCCAGGCCCCCCGACTTCGGCGCATCCGCCAGGGCAGGCACGGTGAACTCGCGCAACGCTCTTCTCTCCTCAGACGGTGGGGCGCCCGGCGCGGCGACCGTACCCGAAGAGGCCGCTGAACTGCGGTCCTCCATCACCTCTGCACGGAACCTCTGCGAAGGGCGCACGTCCGGCGGCTCGTCGGGAACGAGTGGCGGGTCCAGCATGGCGCGGCGCGCGGGGGTGCGGGGCGGGGACGGCGAAAGTGGGAGGTGAGGGCGCGGGGGTCCGGTGGGGCCGCGCGCTCCGCCGCCCGGGGCACCGCCCGGGGCCGCAGGGGTTCACGGGCTGAGACCGCCCCGTTCGCGGGCGGTGACGGGCGGCGCGTACTCGCGGACGAACTCCCGCCGCCACCACGCGCCGGTGCGGCGCAGCTCGGACCAGTCGGTGTACTCGTACCGGAACAGCCGGGCGCGCACGCTGCCGGGCGGGCGCTCGGGGAACGGGTTGTGGCGCAGCAGGCGGAGCGTGTCGCGGTCCCCGTCGAGCAGCCGGTGCAGGAAGCCGCCGAACCACCGCTCCGCGTACACGGGGGAGAGCGCGGCGAACCACATCAGCCAGTCGAGCCGCAGATGGTACGGCGCGAACTGCCGCGGCAGCCGCCGCGGATCGCCGGGCTTGCCCCTGAACCCGTACTCCCGCCACTCGCTCGCCTCGGTGGGCCGGGTGTCCGCCGTGCCCTCGACGACGATCTCGTGGCGTACGCGGGTGATGCTGCCGAAGGCGCCGTAGGTGTTGACGAGGTGGAGGGTGTTGAACGAGGCGTTCATCCGCTGCCGCCGGGAGAGCAGGTTGCGGGCGGGCCACCAGCTCAGCGCCAGCACGAGGGCGGTCACGGCGAAGACGGCGACCGTGAACCACAGCGGCGGGTCGGCGGGTGCGGACGGCTCGCTCAGCGGCGTCAGGTCGGCGACCAGGCGACCGTCGACGGCGGTGAGGGCGACGACGATGGTGATCCAGTTGAGCCAGGCGAAGTTGCCGGAGAGCACCAGCCAGAGCTGGGTGACGACGATGGCGGCGGCGGCCCAGGTGGCGACGGGCTGCGGCGTGAACAGCAGCACCGGCAGACCGAGTTGGGCGACGTGGTTGGCGGCGGCCTCGACGCGGTGGAGCGGGCGGGGCAGGTGGTGGAAGAACCAGCTCAGGGGGCCGGGCATGGGCTGGGTCTCATGATGGAAGTAGAGACAGGTGAGATTCCGCCAGCACCGGTCGCCCCGCATCTTGATCAGCCCGGCACCGAACTCGACCCGGAACAGCAGCCAGCGCAGCAGGAAGAGCACCAGCACCGGCGGCCCCACGGTGTCGTTCCCGAGGAAGACGGCGAGGAACCCGGCCTCCAGCAGCAGCGACTCCCAGCCGAACGAGTACCACGCCTGACCGACGTTGACGATCGACAGATACAGCGCCCACAGCACGGCCCACAGCAGCATCGCCGCCCACAACGGCACCGCGTCCGCCGCCCCACCGGCCACCGCGGCGGCCAGGACCGCACCGCCCCAGGCGACGGCGGCGAACAGCCGGTCGGAGTAGCGCCACTGGAACAGACTCGGCGCGCGCCGAAAGGGCACCCGGTCGGTGAACCGCGGCACGGGCAGCATGCCGCGGGCACCGATGAGCGGCCGGAACTGCCGCGCCGCGGCGACGAAGGCGACGACGTATAGCAGGGCGAGCCCACGCTGAAACACCAGCCGGCTCAGCCCGTACCCATCCGCCGAAAACCACTCCACGACGCCATCCGTACCACCACCCCCAGGCCCCCCACACCCCGCCGCGCGGAACGGGCCCGGCGAGGGCGCCTTCGGATGAGACCGCCGACGCCCCCGGACGCCCGCCGCACCGCGCGTCCGGCTCTCAGCCTGACGCGGTGCCGACCGGCCCTTTCTGGTCGAACACCACGAGCGGCGGATACGACACTCCGCCCGCCCCGGCAAGTTGCGGATGCCGGGCGGCGACCGGTTCCCGGACGGCCATTGCTTCGGGCCAGGTGTCGATCAGTTCGCCGCGGCCGAGGACGACTCCGTCCCAGTCGGTGTCTTCGGTGCGCCCATAGCGGTCGATGACATAGCCCACCGTTTCCTGCCAGGAGTCGTGCACGGCACGTGTGAGGGCATCCACCACCCGGTCCAGTTGGTCACCGAGCCCGTCGAGGCCGAACTCGACGGCGGCACCGCCACCGACCAGAGCCCGAAAGCGCACGTAGACGTCAGCCCCCGCATCGACCCAAAGCTGGAGGCTGAGTGCCGCCCCATGGACCAGGCCGGCGGCCGGGCCCAGGTCCCGCATGCTGATCGGCTCCTGCTCTCCCCAGGAGTCGGGTCCACTGGTGAGCGTGGTGATGAGACCCGTGCCGGTTCGCCGTCCGCAGTCCCTCGCGGTCGAGGAGATCGAGCATATGAAGCGCTCGCGGGGCGTCCCAGGTCTGCCGGTACCAGTAAGAGAATCCGTCGCTCACCGCGCACCACCGTTAGCTGAAAATACGCACATTGCCGTCACCGAGTGTTCTTTTCGCCAGATTTACGGCAGCATCTGGTGTGCCCTTCTCAAAATACGCCCGCGCGCCTGCACGGTCGGAACGCGGCTGCTTCCCGCTCTCACCGCTCGAAGACGCCTGTGAAGGGCGGCGAGCCGCGTCTCCTCCCCCGCCCGCGGCGCTGGCGAGGGCGACGGCGCTGCCGCCGAGGAGGGCGCGGCCGCCGGAGGCGAGGGCGATGCCGGCCCACATGAGGGCTTCCATCAGCGCCGCGAACAGTGTGGCCGCCACGACCGGGTCGACGATGGTGTCGTCGGCCTCGTAGCCCTTCAGGCGCAGGGCCAGCAGCAGCGCGCTGACGGCGAGGGCGCCGCCGGTGCCGTACAGCCGCAGGCGCAGCAGGGTCAGCGGCTCGCCCTGAGGGAGGTCGCTGATGGCGCGGCGGGTGCGCAGCATCAGGACCATCTGGAGGATCAGCCAGGCCAGTGCGGCTATCGCGCAGGCCAGGAGCAGGGTGTGGCCGGTGCCGGAGGTGAACCAGTTCTGCAGGTCGGTGGTCTGGGGGTACGAGCCGACGCCGAGCGCCAGCACCGCCGGGGCGGCGAGCAGCAGGGGTATCAGGTACAGCCAGCGCCGGCGGCGCACGGTCCGGCCGACGGGGTCGGCCTTGAGGTGGGCTCGTAGGCGCGTGGCATCCCAGGCTTGGTCGTGGTTGACCTCGTTGAGGCGTTGGGCCACCTCGGCGACCGTCTGGTGCAGGGCCTCTGGCTCGTGAGGTGCGCTGTAGAAGAGGGCGCGGCGGGCGCGGGCGAAGCGGACGGCGATCGTCGCGGTCCACGGCAGGCAGCAGGCCGCGAAGCTCGCCGGCGCCACGGTGCCGGTGCGGCCCCGATCGCCAGCCCCAGCGGTAGCAGACCGGCCAGCCGCCGCGCCGCCCCGGGTCCGCGCAGCAGCAGGCCCGCGCCCAGGCCCGCGAGCGCGCCCCACACCAGGTGCAGGGAGGCGCCGAGTTCCGGACTGAGAGCACCGATGCTCACGGTGCCGATCGAGGCGGGCAGCCAGGTGGTCAGCACCCCGCTGAAATCGGGCACATAGGTGAGGTCCAGGCTGATCCCGCCGGGGATCATCCACCCGCCGCCGGGGAAGGCCTCCGCCTTCTGCGCGTCGGTGACCCGCGCGAGCAGGACCTCCAGCAGCCCGAACCCCGCCCCCGCCCCGGCGCCGAGGACGAGACAGTCGGAACGTCACGAGCAACCCCCAAGCGTCACGGCGACCGCAAAGCGGCACACGAGACTTGGGGGCCTCAGGAGATCACGGCAAGCACACCTTCGATCACCGAACGGGACGGGGTCGTGGCGGATGCGCTCAGGGCTGTCGCGGCAGGCGGGCCAACTGGCGGGACTGGGCCACCAGACGGTCCGCCGAGTCCCAGATCTCCGCGTCCTCCTCCATGCAGCCGCCCGCGACGTTGCGCGTCGTGTGGATCACCCGCAGCCATCCCGGCGCCGGGCTGGCGCGTACGTGGGCGGTCAGTTCCAGCGTCGGGGCCCAGCCGGGCATGCCCAGGTCGAAGGTCACCGGGGGGAGGATGTCGACGGCCGTCAGAAGCAGCAGGGTGTCCGGGTCGCGGGATTCCGGGAGGCGGAACCAGCCCTTCATCTCGCCCCGTCCCGACGGGGCCCCCACCGCCCAGCCCACGCATGACGGGTCCAGCCTGAGGTCGGCGCGGTCGAGCATCGGGGACTCCGCGCGGAACTCCGGCGGGGCCGCGTCGCTGCCTATGCACTGCTCCACCGGTGCCAGCGAAGGCGGCTTCGCGGAGGTCCAGACGTCGTCGGGCTGGTCGGCGAGGGTGCCGTATGCCGCCAGGACGCGCAGCCGGGGGACCGGGGCGGTGGCCGGGTCCTCCTGCTGGAGGAGTTCCGCGCCGCCGTGGGAGACGGAGTTGCCGCGGCGGATGGTCTCGGTGCGGACGACCGCCGGGCCCGCGGTGGCCGTGGAGAGGTAGTAGGCGGAGACGGACAGCGGGTCCGGGTGGCCGGGGCGGTCGTCGCGGGGCGCGCCGAGTTCGGCGGACAGCGCGCGGGCGGTCACCGCAAGCAGCACGCCGCCGTTGATGCCCTGGCCGACCTTCCACGCGCCGGGCAGGTCCGTGTCGTACGCGCCGGGCGCGCCCGGCCGCGCGTGGACGGCGGTCTCCCGGTCGAAGTCCGGGGGAGGGGTGGTGGTCATGGCGTGGTTCGCTTTCGTCGTGCGGTGGGTGGGCCGATCTCGAACGCCCCGCAGAGGCCGTCGAGAACGTCGTCGATGGTCGCCGCCCCGGTGGCCAGCGGCAGGGAGCCCCAGGACCACAGTTCGGCGGTGCCGTGCATGGCGGACCAGAGGGCGCCGGTGAGCAGCCGCGGGTCGGCGTCGGCCCGCCAGCCCTCGGCCTGCCGGGCCTCGACCAGGCGCATGAGGTTCTCGAAGCCGCCGAGGGAGGCGCGGCCCAGCTCGCGGTCGTGCGCGTCGAGCAGGTCGCGGCGGAACATGAGCGCGAACATCTCGGGCCGGGCCACGGCGTATTCCACGTACGCGCGCGTGCCCGTACGCAGCCGGAGCGCCGGGCTCGCGTCCGGCGGGAGCTTGGCCAGCGCCTCGCCCGCCCAGTCCTGGAGTTCGTGGAACCCCTGGGTGGCGACGGCCGACAGCAGCGCGGCGCGGTGCGGGAAGTGCTTGAGCGGTGCGCCGTGCGAGACACCGCAGCGCCGGGCGATGGCGCGCAGGGTGAGGGCGTCGACTCCTCGCTCGTCGAGGAGTTCGAGCGCCGCCTGCAGCAGGCGCGCGCGGGTGTCCGCCGTCATGGTGGACAGTGTCTACCACCGAGGTGGACACTGTCTACCCGACCCGGCGTCACAGCGCGATGCGGTGTTCGCCCGCGTACACGTTCATGGTGTCGCCGCGCAGGAAGCCCACCAGCGTCATCCCGGTCTCCACCGCGAGATCGACGGCCAGCGACGACGGCGCGGAGACCGCGGCCAGTACCGGGATCCCGGCCATCGCCGCCTTCTGCGCCAGCTCGAAGGACGCCCGGCCCGAGACCATCAGCACGGTCTCGCCCAACGGCAGCCGGTCCTGCTGCAACGCCCGCCCGACCAGCTTGTCCACCGCGTTGTGCCGGCCCACGTCCTCCCGCAGATCGACCAGCTCACCCGCGCAGGTGAACAGGGCGGCGGCGTGCAGGCCGCCGGTGCGGTCGAAGACCCGCTGCCCGGCCCGCAACCGGTCCGGCAGCGCCGCCAGCACCTCGGGCGACAACCGCACGCCGTCCCGGCCGGCGACCGGCCACCTGGTCGTCGTGCGGACGGCGTCCAGGCTCGCCTTGCCGCACAGCCCGCACGACGACGTCGTGTACACGTTGCGCTCCAGCGTGACGTCCGGCACCGGCACCCCCGCCGCCAGCCGCACGTCCACCACGTTGTACGTGTTCCCGCCCTCCGCACCGTCCACGGCACCCGCGCAGTACGTGATCCCCGCCAACTCCCCACCCCGGGCCAGCACCCCCTCACTGACCAGAAAACCCGCCGCCAGCGCGAAGTCGTCCCCCGGCGTCCGCATCGTCACCGCCAACGCCCGACCGCCCACCCGGATCTCCAGCGGCTCCTCCGCCACCAGCGTGTCCGGCCGCCGCTCCACCCGCCCGCCACGCACCCGCGTCACCGGACGCCGCACCGTCACCCGACCCATGCCGGCCAGCGTACGCCGCCCGTTTGTGACCGAGCTTTGTCCTGGAGGTGGAGAAAGTAGATACCGATTCCTGCAGAACTTCTTCCCTCAGTGGCCAAGCACTGCTACGTTCCCCGTTGAAAGCCGACAACGGCGTACGAGAACGACGTACGCGAGGCCGGGGAGGAGTGGCGTGAGGCGCATGACAGCTCGGCCCGCGAACGCGCACCAGGCGCGACTGCTCCGCCTGCTGCGTGACGGCGGTCCGAACTCTCGGGCGCAACTCGGCGACCAGGTGGAACTGTCCCGCTCCAAGCTGGCGGTCGAGATCGACCGGCTGCTGCAGACCGGGCTCGTGGTCGCCGACGGTCTCGCCGCCTCCCGGGGCGGACGCAGGTCGCACAACATCCGCCTCGCGCCCTCGCTGCGTTTCCTCGGCGTCGACATCGGTGCCACCTCCATCGACGTGGCGGTCACCAACGCGGAGTTGGAGGTGCTCGGCCATCTGACCCAGCCCATGGACGTGCGCGAGGGCCCGGTCGCGGTCTTCGAGCAGGCGCTGGCGATGGCGGCCAAGCTCCGCGCCTCCGGGGTGGCGGAGGGCTTCGACGGCGCCGGCATCGGCGTCCCGGGCCCCGTCCGCTTCCCCGAGGGCGTGCCGGTCGCGCCGCCGATCATGCCCGGCTGGGACGGCTTCCCGGTCCGCGAGGCGCTCAGCCAGGAGCTGGGCTGCCCCGTCATGGTCGACAACGACGTGAACATCATGGCCCAGGGCGAGCAGCACGCCGGCGTCGCCCGCGCCGTGCGGGACTTCCTCTACGTCAAGATCGGCACCGGCATAGGCTGCGGCATCCTCGTCGGCGGCGAGGTCTACCGCGGGACGAACGGCAGCGCCGGCGACATCGGCCACATCCAGGTGGAGGTGGACGGGCGCCCGTGCGCCTGCGGTAACCGCGGCTGCCTGGAGGCGTACTTCGGCGGCTCGGCCCTCGCCCGGGACGCCGAGAACGCCGCCCGCGACGGCCGCTCCGCGCAGTTGGCCGCCCGGCTGGAGGAGAGCGGCGAGCTGGAGGCCAAGGACGTCGCCGTGGCGGCGACCGCAGGCGACGCGGTCGCGCTGGAACTCATCCGCGAGGGCGGCACCCGCACCGGCCAGGTCATCGCCGGCCTGGTCAGCTTCTTCAACCCGGGGCTCGTGGTCATCGGCGGCGGTGTCACCGGCCTCGGTCACACACTGCTCGCCGCCATCCGCACCCAGGTCTACCGCCAGTCACTGCCGCTGGCGACCGGCAACCTGCCCATCGTGCTGGGCGAGCTGGGCCCCACCGCGGGCGTGATCGGCGCCGCCCGGCTCACCAGCGACCACCTGTTCTCGCCCGCCTGACGCCGGGCGCGGACAGTCGCGCACCACCCGTACGGCCCGCACCACCCCCGCCCGACCCTCGCACCACCCGCGCATCACCCGTACGACCCAGGCACCACCACAACACCAGAAGCACCAGCAGCACCACTCGTCCCACCCGTAACACCGGCACCGCCGTACCACCGCAGCACTCCGCAGCACCCCCGGCCGACCGCGGCACCACCCGCGCAGGCCCCCGCACCACCCCGCCCGTGACACCCGCACCGCCCGGTGAACCCGCCCGTTTGCGCTCCACCCTGCCCAACCTGCCCCCGAGCAGGCGCAGAGGGAGCACCGCCGAGGAGATCCGTACATGGCGCCCACGCCCGATACGCCGCCCGCCCCCGCCACACCCCTGCTCACCATGACGGGGATCACCAAGTCGTTCCCCGGCGTCCGCGCCCTCGACGGCGTCGACCTCGACGTCGTGGCCGGCGAGGTGCACTGCCTGCTCGGCCAGAACGGCGCCGGCAAGTCGACCCTCATCAAGGTCCTGGCCGGCGCCCACCAGCCCGACGAGGGCACCATCGTCTGGCAGGGCGAGGAGACCTCGCTGAAGTCCCCCGTGGCAGCCATGCGCCTGGGCATCGCCACCATCTACCAGGAACTCGACCTGGTGATGCACGTGTCGGTCGCCGAGAACGTCTTCCTCGGCCACGAGCGCTCCTCCGGCGGGTTCATCAAGGCCCGCGAGGCGCAGACCGCGGCCCAGGACCTGCTCGGCCGGCTCGGCCACCCGGAGATCTCCGCCGCCACCATCGTCGGCAACCTCTCCGCCGCCGGCCAGCAGGTCGTCTCCATGGCCCGGGCGCTCTCCCACGACGTGAAGCTGATCGTCATGGACGAGCCGTCCGCCGCCCTCGACCCCGACGAGGTCAACAACCTCTTCCGCATCGTCGCCGACCTCACCGCGCAGGGCGTCGCCGTCGTCTACATATCCCACCGGCTGGAGGAGATCCGCCGCATCGGCGACCGCGTCACCGTCCTGAAGGACGGCCGCGCCGTCGCCCGCGGGCTGCCGGCGCAGAGCACGTCGACCAACGAGATCGTCACCCTGATGACCGGCCGCAACGTCGCGCACGTCTTCCCCGAGCGGCCGGAGGCGCCGGCCGCGGGCAAGGAGCCCGTGCTCGTCCTCGAAGGGCTGGCCAGGAAGGGCGAGTTCGCGCCGGTGGACCTGCGCCTGGCCCCCGGCGAGATCGTGGGCCTGGCGGGCCTGGTCGGCTCCGGCCGCTCGGAGATCCTCGAGACCGTCTTCGGCGCGCGCAAGGCGACCGCGGGACGGGTGCTGATCGACGGCCGCCCGCTGCGCCCCGGCAGCGTCACCGCCGCCGTCAAGGCCGGCATCGGGCTGGCCCCCGAGGAGCGCAAGTCCCAGGCGCTGCTCATGACGGAGTCCGTCAGCCGTAACGTCTCCATCTCCTCCCTCACCCGCTTCTCCACCGGCGGCTGGCTGGACCGGTCGGGGGAGCGCTCCGCGACCCGGGACGCCGTACGCGACCTGTCGCTGCGCCCCGACAACCCGGACGCCCCCGTCCGTACGCTCTCCGGCGGCAACCAGCAGAAGGCGGTGCTCGCGCGCTGGCTGCTGCGCGACTGCCGGGTGCTGCTGCTGGACGAGCCGACCCGCGGCGTGGACGTCGGTGCCCGCGCCGAGTTGTACGCGCTCATCCGCAGGCTCGCCGACGAAGGCGTCGCGGTCCTGCTCGTCTCCAGCGAACTCCCCGAGGTCCTCGGCCTCGCCGACCGCGTCCTCGTGCTGCGCGAGGGCCAGGTCGTGCACACCGCCCCGGCCCGGGATCTCGACGAGCACCGGGTGCTCGACCTCGTCATGGAAGGGACCTCGTAAGTGTTGAGCAAATCGGACTCGCTTCCCGCCCCGGCGCCGGAGAAGCCGAAGGGGAACGGCCCCGCCGCCGGCTGGCAGACCTACGTGGACGTGAGACTGGTGGCGCTGCTCGGCGTGCTCGGCCTCCTGGTCGCCGTGGGTGCCATCACCAAGCCCGACCAGTTCCTGGACATCGACAACGTCCGGCTCATCCTCGTCCAGTCGTCGGCGATCGGCGTCGTCACGATCGGGATGACGCTGGTCATCATCGGCGGCGGCATCGACCTCTCGGTCGGCGCCATCGTCGCCCTCGCCTCGGTCTGGGCGACGACGCAGGCCACCCAGGACTACGGCCTGGCCGGCATGCTCTTCTGTTCTGTCGCCGTGGGTGTCGGCTGCGGGCTCGTCAACGGCGTGCTCATCGCGTTCGGCAACCTGGTGCCCTTCATCGCCACGCTCGCCATGCTCGCGTCCGCGCGCGGCTTCGCCGAGCAGATGAGCGACGGCGGGACGCAGATCGTCGAGGTCGACTCGGTGCTGGACCTCATGGCGGCGGACAACCGCATCCTCGGCATCCCGCCGCTGGTGCTCATATTCCTGGGCGTCGCCGCCCTGGGCTGGGTGGTACTCAACCGCACCACCTTCGGCCGGCGCACCGTGGCGGTCGGCGGCAACCCCGAGGCCGCCCGGCTCGCCGGCATCGACATCAAGCGGCAGCGGCTGCTGCTGTACGTCGTGTCCGGCCTGTGCTGCGGCATCGCGGCGTTCATGCTCATCGCGCTCAGCGGCTCCGGCCAGAACACCAACGGCAACCTGTACGAACTGGACGCCATCGCCGCCGCGATCATCGGCGGGACCCTGCTCAGCGGCGGCCGGGGCACCATCACCGGCTCGGTGCTGGGCGTGCTCGTCTTCACCACCATCACGAACCTGTTCGCCCTCAACAACGTACAGAGCGCGGTTCAGGACATCGCCAAGGGGGCGATCATCGTCGCCGCCGTCCTTATCCAGCACCAGACCTCGCGCAAGTCCTCGACGCAATGAAGGGTCGTATCCACATGCCCGAATCACCTTTCAGCCGTAGAAACATGCTTTTCGGCGCCGCCGGTGTCTCGGCCGCCGCCTTCCTCACCAGTTGCACCAGTAACGACGACAGCGACGACGACGGCGGCTCGGAGCAGCAGCAGGCGAACGTCTCGGACGACAAGCCCGGCAAGCCGGTCACCATCGGCTTCGCCGGTCCCGAGGCCGACCACGGCTGGCTCAACGCCATCAACGACAACGCGCGCTCGCGCGCGGAGACGTACGAGGACGTCACCCTCGACATCACCGAGGGGTCGAACGACACGGCCACCCAGATAGGCCAGGTCGACTCGCTGATCAACAAGAAGGTCGACGTCCTGGTCATCCTGCCGGCCGACGGCAAGGCGATGACGCAGGCGGGGCTCAAGGCCATGCGGGCCGGCATCCCCGTCATCAACCTGGACCGGATCTTCGACGACCCGCAGGCGTACCGCTGCTGGATCGGCGGCGACAACTACGGCATGGGCCTGAACGCCGGCCGCTTCATCGGCGAGCAGCTCAAGGGCAAGGAGGGCGCGAAGGTCGTCGAGCTGGCCGGGCTGGACAACCTGGAGCTGACCCAGCAGCGCACGGCGGGCTTCGACGACGCGCTGAAGAACTACCCCAACATCGAGAAGGTGGCCCGGCAGGCCGCCGAGTTCACCGTCGAGTCGGGCCAGCGCAAGATGTCCGACCTGCTGCAGGCCGTGCCGGAGTTCGACGCGCTGTGGAACCACGACGACGACCAGGGCGTGGGCGTCAAGCGGGCCATCGACCAGTCGGGCCGCGACGAGTTCATCATGGTGGGCGGTGCCGGGTCCAAGGCGGTGATGGATTCCATCAAGGCGGACGACTCGGTGATCAAGGCCACCGTCCTGTACCCGCCGACGATGGCCGCCTCCGCGATCGACCTCGCGCGCGCCCTGGGCCAGCAGAAGGGCGTCTCGGGCATGGCCGAGTTCGAGATCCCGGCGTCGATCACGTTGTACTCCGCCGTCGTGAGCAAGGACAACATCGACCAGTACCTGCCGACCGGCTTCAACTGACGGGAATCCAGCGCCAGGAGCCGCACGTCCGGCAGATCCCGGAACGACCCTGCGGCGCGCCGGAAGCAGCCTACTGACAAGGAGTTCTATGTCCCACGACACGACCGCAGCCGCGCTCGGCGTCGGCATGGTCGGCTACGCGTTCATGGGGGCGGCCCATTCGCAGGGCTGGCGGACCGCCGCCCGGGTCTTCGACCTTCCGCTGACTCCCGTCATGGCCGCGATCTGCGGCCGGGACGAGGAGAAGGTGGCCACCGCGGCCCGCCGGATGGGGTGGGCCGCCGCGGAGACCGACTGGCGCCGGCTCATCACCCGGGACGACGTGCAGCTCGTCGACGTGTGCACGCCGGGCGACAGCCACGCGGAGATCGCCATCGCCGCGCTGGAGGCGGGCAAGCACGTGCTGTGCGAGAAGCCGCTCGCCAACACCGTCGCCGAGGCGGAGGCGATGGCCGACGCCGCGGCGCGGGCGCGGGAGCGCGGGCAGCTCGCCATGGTCGGCTTCAACTACCGCCGGGTGCCGGCCCTGGCCTACGCGCGCGAGCTGATCGCCCGCGGCCGGCTGGGAGCGCTGCGGCACGTGCGTGTGACGTACCTGCAGGACTGGCTCGTCGACCCGGAGTTCCCCCTCGCCTGGCGGATGCAGCGGGAGAAGGCGGGCTCCGGGGCGCTCGGCGACCTCGGCGCGCACATCGTTGACCTGGCGCAGTACCTGACCGGTGAGGCGCTGGTGGGCGTCTCGGCGCAGACCGAGACGTTCGTCAGGGAGCGTCCGCTGCCGTCCGCGGCGGCCGGGCTCTCCGGCGCGGCGGCCGGCGGCGGCGAGCGCGGTCCGGTCACGGTCGACGACGCCGCCCTGTTCACCGGCCGGATGGCCTCGGGGGCGCTGGCGTCCTTCGAGGTCAGCCGGATGGCCGCGGGGCGCAAGAACGCCCTGTCGGTGGAGCTGAACGGCGAGGCCGGCTCGCTCTCCTTCGACCTGGAGCGGCTGAACGAGCTGCAGTTGCACGACCACGCGGAGCCGGCCGAGACCGCCGGTTTCCGGCGGGTCCTGGTCACCGAGCCGGAGCACCCGTACCTGGAGGCGTGGTGGCCGCCGGGCCACGGCCTCGGGTACGAGCACACCTTCGTGCACCAGGTCCGCGACCTCGTCCACGCCGTCGCGAGCGGCACCCAGCCGGCGCCGTCCTTCGCGGACGGGCTGCAGGTGCAGCGGGTGCTGGCGGCCGTCGAGGAGAGCGCGGAGAAGAACGCCGTCTACACGCCCGTAGCACAAGCCGACCAAGCCCCCTGACCACCCGGATCAGCCGACCACCCCCGGAGGCACTCCGGAGAAAGAGGCAGCGCACGATGCCCCGGTCCTTCACCCTGTTCACCGGCCAGTGGGCGGACCTCCCCCTGGAGGAGGTCTGCCGGCTGGCCCGCGACTTCGGCTACGACGGCCTCGAACTCGCCTGCTGGGGCGACCACTTCGAGGTGGACAAGGCCCTGAACGAGCCCGGCTATCTCGACGGCCGCCATCAGTTGCTGGAGAAGTACGGCCTGAAGTGCTGGGCGATCTCCAACCACCTGGTGGGCCAGGCGGTCTGCGACCATCCCATCGACGAGCGCCACCAGGCCATCCTCCCGGCCCGGATCTGGGGCGACGGCGAGCCCGAGGGCGTCCGGCAGCGGGCCGCCGCCGAGATCGCCGACACCGCGCGGGCGGCGGCGGCCTTCGGCGTCGACACCGTCATCGGCTTCACCGGGTCGTCGATCTGGCATCTGGTGGCGATGTTCCCGCCGGTGCCGCCGCACATGATCGAGCGCGGCTACCAGGACTTCGCCGACCGCTGGAACCCGATTCTCGACGTGTTCGACGCCGAGGGCGTGCGCTTCGCGCACGAGGTGCACCCGTCGGAGATCGCGTACGACTACTGGACGACGCACCGGGCGATGGAGGCGGTCGGCCACCGGCCCGCCTTCGGGCTGAACTTCGACCCCAGCCACTTCGTCTGGCAGGACCTCGACCCGGTCGGATTCCTGTGGGACTTCAAGGACCGCATCTACCACGTGGACTGCAAGGAGGCCCGCAAGCGCCTCGACGGCCGCAACGGCCGGCTCGGCTCGCACCTGCCCTGGGGCGACCCGCGCCGCGGCTGGGACTTCGTCTCGGCCGGCCACGGCGACGTGCCGTGGGAGGACGTCTTCCGGATGCTCCGCTCGATCGGCTACGAGGGGCCGATCTCGGTGGAGTGGGAGGACGCCGGCATGGACCGGCTGCAGGGCGCGCCGGAGGCGCTGCGGGCGCTCAAGGCGCTCGACTTCGAGCCTCCGCAGGCGTCGTTCGACGCCGCCTTCGGCGGCGACTGACCGCCGCCGCGGCGGGGAGCGCAGCCCGGCGGTGGCACCTGCCGCCGGGCCGCTCCGGCATGTCAGAGGGGCACTTTGTCCGCATCAAGGATGAAGATAACTGAAGTCCTGTCAAAGGGCTTCTCCATCCCGCAAAAGACGGTTACGTTCCTGTGATGTCCCTGACATAAACCCCCCACCCTCGGCAGGAGAGATCAGGTGCACACCAGAAAGATCCGGAGAACCATCGCGATGGCGGCGGCCGCCCTGCTGGCCGTGCCCGCCATCGTGCTGAGCACGTCCGTCACCGGCGCCGCCCACCCCGGCCACGAGCATCCCGATCCCGCGGCGGCGGAGTTCCAGCAGGTGACGCTGGCCAAGGGCGAGCCGGAGATGGGCGAGCCCATGACCATGGCCGTGCTGCCCGACCGGTCGGTGCTGCACACCTCGCGCGACGGCACGGTACGGCTGACGGACGCCGCCGGTACGACCAAGGTCGCCGGCAAGCTGGCCGTGTACAACCACGACGAGGAGGGCCTGCAGGGCGTCGGGGTCGACCCGGGCTTCGCGCAGAACCGGTTCGTCTACCTCTACTACGCCCCGCCCCTGAGCACCCCCGGCGGCGGCGCCCCCGAGACGGGCACCCCCGCCGACTTCGCGCCCTTCGACGGCGTCAACCGGCTCTCCCGGTTCGTGCTGAACGAGGACGGCACCCTCGACACCGGCAGCGAGAAGGCGGTCCTGGACGTGCCCGCCTCCCGCGGCCTGTGCTGCCACGTGGGCGGTGACATCGACTTCGACGCCGAGGGCAATCTCTACCTGTCCACGGGCGACGACACCAACCCGTTCGCCTCGGACGGCTACACGCCCATCGACGAGCGCGGCAACCGCAACCCCGCGTTCGACGCCCAGCGTTCCTCCGCCAACACCAACGACCTGCGCGGCAAGGTGCTGCGGATCAAGGTCAACGCGGACGGCTCGTACGACATCCCCGACGGCAACCTCTTCGCCCCCGGCACGGAGAAGACCAAGCCCGAGATCTACGCCATGGGCTTTCGCAACCCGTTCCGGATGAGCGTCGACAAGGCCACCGGAGTCGTCTACCTCGGCGACTACGGCCCCGACGCCGGCACCGCGAGCGGCACCCGGGGACCCGGCGGCCAGGTCGAGTTCAACCGCATCACCGAGCCGGGCAACTTCGGCTGGCCGTACTGCACCGGCGACAACGACGCCTACGTCGACTACGACTTCGGCAACGGCTCCTCCGGCGGCGCCTTCAACTGCGGCGCTCCGGTCAACAACTCGCCGCACAACACCGGCCTGACCGAGCTGCCGCCGGCCCAGGCCGCCTGGATCCCCTACGACGGCAACTCCGTCCCCGAGTTCGGCAACGGCTCCGAGTCCCCGATGGGCGGCCCCGTCTACCGCCAGGACGAGGTCGACGCCGGCTCCGCCGTCGCCTTCCCCGCCGAGTACGAAGGGAACTTCTTCGCCGGCGAGTTCGGCCGCAAGTGGATCAAGCGGATCGAGCAGGGCAGCGACGGCACCGTCTCCGCCATCAACGACTTCCCCTGGTCCGGCACCCAGGTCATGGACATGGACTTCGGCCCCGACGGCGCCCTCTACGTCCTCGACTACGGCACCGGCTACTTCGGCGGCGACGAGAACTCCGCCCTCTACCGCATCGAGAACATGACCGGCGGCGCCTCCCCGGTCGCCGAGGCCGGCGCCGACAAGACCTCCGGACAGGCACCCCTGGCCGTGCAGTTCTCCTCCGAGGGCACCACCGACCCCGACGGCACCGAGCTGACGTACTCCTGGGACTTCGGCGACGGCGCCACCTCCGACCAGGCCGACCCCGCGCACACGTACACCGAGAACGGCACGTACAACGTCACCCTCACCGCCACCGACTCCGACGGCCTCACCGGCAGCGCCAACGTGCAGATCACCGTCGGCAACACCGCACCCACCGTGACCCTGGACCTGCCGCAGGACGGCCAGTCCTTCGACTTCGGCGACGAGGTGCCGTTCGAGGTCACCGTCACCGACCCGGAGGACGAGACCGTCGACTGCGCCGCCGTCCGGGTCGCCTACATCCTCGGCCACGACTCCCACGGCCACGAGATGACCAGCGCCAACGGCTGCAGCGGCACGCTGAAGACCGCGGCCGACGGCGAGCACGACCCCAACGCCAACCTCTACGGCGGCTTCACCGCCACGTACACCGACGGCGGAGGCGGCGGCCAGGGCGCCCTGACCGGGACCGACCAGGCCAAGCTGCAGCCCAAGCACCGCCAGGCCGAGCACTACGACAGCTCCCAGGGCGTCGCGCCGCAGAACAAGCCCGCGGCCAACGGCGGCAAGACGGTCGGCGACATCAACGCCGGCGACTGGATCGCCTTCGAGCCCTGGGTCCTGTCCGACGTCACCCAGTTGACCGCCCGGATCTCCTCCGCCGGCGCCGGCGGCACCCTGGAAGTGCGGGCGGGCGCCCCCGACGGGACGCTCCTCGGCTCCACCGAGGTGCCGGTCACCGGCGGATGGGACACGTTCCAGGACGTCACGGCACCCGTGTCGGGCGCCCCGGACGGCACCACCAAGCTCTACCTCGTCTTCGCCGGCAGCGGCACGGACGCGCTGTACGACGTCGACGACTTCACTCTCACCACCGGATAGCTCCCCCCACCGCCCCGCCGGCTCCGGCCGGCGGGGCGTCCACCCGACCACCCTCAAGGAGCACCCCCATGAAAGCTCCCCGACGCCTCGCCCTCGCGGCGGCGGCCGTCATCGTGACCAGCCTGGCCATGAACACCTCCGCCGTCGCGGAGAAGCCCGCGAAGAAGGCGGAGGGCGAGCACGTGCTCGTCTTCTCCAAGACCGCGGGCTTCCGCCACGACTCCATCCCCGACGGCATCGCCGCCATCCAGCAGCTCGGCGCCGACAACGGCTTCACCGTCGACGCCACCGAGGACGCCGGCGCGTTCACGGCCGGCAACCTCGAGCAGTACGACGCCGTCGTCTTCCTCTCCACCACCGGAGACGTGCTCGACGCCGCCCAGCAACAGGCGTTCGAGGACTACGTCGCCGCCGGCGGCGGCTACGTCGGTGTACACGCCGCCGCCGACACCGAGTACGACTGGCCGTTCTACGGCGGCCTCGTCGGCGCGTACTTCCACTCGCACCCGCACAACCAGCAGGCCACGGTGAAGGTCGAGGACCACGACCACCCCGCCACCGCCCACCTGGGTGACGACTGGGTGCGCTTCGACGAGTGGTACAACTACCGCACCAACCCCCGCGACCAGGCCCGGGTGCTGGCCACCCTCGACGAGAGCTCGTACACCGGCGGCAACATGGGCGAGGACCACCCCATCGCCTGGTGCCAGACGTACGAGAACGGCCGGTCCTTCTACACCGGCGGCGGGCACACCAAGGAGTCGTACGCCGAGCCGGAGTTCCGCACCCATCTGCTCGGCGGCATCCAGTACGCCGCCGGGGCCGTCGAGTCCGACTGCAGTGTGGCCGAGACCGACTACACTCCGATCTTCGACGGCACCTCCACGGAGGGCTGGAAGCAGGCCGGTCCCGGCTCGTTCCGCCTGGAGGACGGCACCCTGACCTCGGAAGGGGGGATGGGCATGCTGTGGTACGAGGCCAGGGAGTTCACCTCGTACTCCCTCAAGCTCGACTGGCGGATGGAGGGCGACGACAACTCCGGCGTCTTCATCGGGTTCCCGCCCTCCGACGACCCCTGGTCGGCCGTGAACAACGGCTACGAGATCCAGATCGACGCCACCGACTCCCCGGACCGGACCACGGGTGCCGTCTACGGCTTCCAGTCCGCGGACATCGCGGCGCGCGACGAGGCCCTCAACCCGCCGGGGGAGTGGAACACCTTCGAGCTGCGCGTCGAGGGTGAGCACTTGCAGATCTACCTCAATGACGTGAAGATCAACGACTTCACCAACACCGATCCCGCCCGCAGCCTGGCGGACGGACATATCGGAATCCAGAACCACGGTGCCGACGACCAGGTGTCGTTCCGGGACATCCGGGTGAAGGATCTTCCGTGAGCGCCGCGGGCGGGAGGTGACGACACCTCCCGCCCGCGGGTGCACCGTGTATCTGAACTGAACACACGTGGGAGGCAGCAGCCGTGACGGTCCATTCGCAAGACACAGCGCCGCAACCGGGGAACCCGGCGACGGCCGATACCGGCGTCTGGCTCATCGGCGCCCGCGGCTCCGTCGCCACGACCGTGATCACCGGCTGCGCCGCGCTGGCCGCCGGACTCCACCCGCCGGTCGGCATGGTCACCGAGACCCCGCCGTTCGCCGACTGCGGGCTGCCGGCACCCGGCCGGCTGGTCTTCGGCGGCCACGACGTGGCCTGCACCCCACTGCCCAAGCGTGCGGACGAACTCGCCGCCGGCGGCGTGCTCCCGCACGGGCTGCCCGCCGCCGTCGGCGCCGAACTGACCGCCGCCGACGAGGAGATACGGACCGGCGGCCCGGAGCCCGGCGAGCCGTACGACGAGGAGGCGGTGATCGACGCGTACGCCGCCGACATCACCGACTTCGTACGCCGCCGCAACCTCGCCCGCGCCGTCGTCGTCAACGTCGCCTCCACCGAGCCGGTCGCCAAGGGCGACGCGCTGCCCGCCTCGTCCTGCTACGCCGCGGCGGCCCTCAGGGCCGGCTGCGCGTACGTCAACTTCACCCCCTCCACCGGCCTGCACCACCCGCGGCTGCGCGAGACCGCCGCCGCCTTCGGCGTGCCGTACGCGGGCCGCGACGGCAAGACCGGCCAGACGCTGCTGCGCTCGGTGCTGGCGCCGATGTTCCTGCAGCGGGCCCTGGAGGTACGCGCCTGGTCCGGCACCAACCTCCTCGGCGGCGGCGACGGCGCCAACCTCGCCGGCGACCCGGCCGCCGCGGCGGCCAAGAACGTCGGCAAGGAGCGGGTGCTCGCCGACTCCCTCGGCGCCGGCGTCGACGGCGAGGTGCACATCGACGACGTGCCCGCACTCGGCGACTGGAAGACCGCCTGGGACCACGTCGTCTTCGACGGCTTCCTCGGCACCCGCATGGTGCTGCAGACCATCTGGCAGGGCTGCGACTCCGCGCTCGCCGCGCCGCTGGTCCTCGACCTCGTCCGGATCGTCGCCCGCGCCCACGAGGCCGGGATGTCGGGGCCGGTGCCGGGCCTCGGGTTCTTCTTCAAGGACCCGGACGGCGGCCCGCCCGGGCTCGCCGACCAGTGGCGCGAGCTGCTGTCGGTCGCGGAGCGCCTGCGGGTGCCGCGATGACCGCGGAAGCCGCGGGAGCGGGCGGCCGGTCCGCCCGGCTGCCGGACGGAGCGCGCCGTACGGGACTCGCCCGCACCCGCCGCCCGGCGACCGTGGCGGTACTGGGCGGCGCCGGGCTGCTCGCGCTGGGCGCGGGGGCCGCGCGCGCGTTCGCGCCGGTACGGTCCGGGCGTACGGCGGGAGCGAGTGCCGGGTCGCCGTCGGTTGCCGCGGTGGTCGGCGGCACCGGGCTGGTCGCGGTGAGCCTCGGCGCCGCGGCGCGGCACCGGCGGGGCACGGGCCGCGGGCCGGCCGCCGCCGTCGTCTCCGGCGCCGTGCTGGGCGCGGCTGCCGCGGGGGTGGCCGCGCGCGTACGGCGGCGCCGTGGCGCGCCGTCTGCGGGCCGCGGGCCCGTCGCCGCCGTGGCCGGGGGAGCGGGGCTGCTCGCCGCCGCCGTCTCCGGCGCCGTGCTGCGCCCGCCGCGTACCGCCGGGCCGACCGCGCCGGAGGCGCGCAGCGCCCAGGGGCGCCGGCAGCCGGCGTCGAAGGCCGCCCAGGCGCGCGCCTGGGCCGAACTCCTCCGCGTCTCCGCGCTGTTCACGATCCCCGGCGACGCCCTGGCCGGCGCCGCCGCCGCCGGGCTGCGCCCCAACCGCGGCACCGCGCTGGCCATCGGCTCCTCCCTCTGCCTCTACGAGGCGGGTATGGCGCTCAACGACTACGCCGACCGCGACGTCGACGCCGTCGAGCGCCCGCACCGCCCGCTGCCCTCCGGGCGGATCACCCCCCGCGCCGCGCTGACCGCTGCCGCCGCCCTGACCGCGGCGAGCCTCGGTCTGGCCGCCGCGGCGGGCCGCCGGCCGCTCGCGCTGGCGACCGCGCTCGCGGGGACGGTGTGGGCGTACGACCTGAAGCTGAAGAACACCCCCGCGGGCCCCGCAGCGATGGCCACCGCCCGCACCCTGGACCTGCTCCTCGGCGCCGCGGCCACCGAGGCCCGCGCGGCACGGAAGGCGGCGCCGCCGGCCGCCGGCCGCCGTGCCGGGCTCGTGGACGGCGGGTACGCACGCACCGCGTCCGCGCGCGACGCGTCCGTACCGGCCGCCAACTCGTCCGCCCTGCCGAGCCCGCGCGGCGGCGACCGCACCTGGTGGGCCGCCGACGGCCCGCCGCTCGCCGCCGTGCTCCTCGGGATCCACACCTACGCGGTCACCGTCATCTCGCGCCGCGAGGTGGAGGGCGGGTCGACGGCCGTCCCGCTCGTCGGCCTCGCCGTCACCACGGCCGTCGCGGCCACCCTGCGCCGCGGCAACGACCCGTATCCGCACCCCGATCCGCACCCGCGGGCCGGCACCGCCGCACCGCCGCCAGGCGGGCCACGGCTGGCGCTCACCCCCGGCGACCTGCTCGCCGGCGCCTACGCCTACACCGCCGTCCGCCCGTACCTGCACGCCGCCCTCAACCCCAGCCCGCAGCTCACCCAGCGCGCCGTCGGCGGCGGGATCCGCGCCATGATCCCGCTGCAGTCCGCCCTCGCCGCCCGCGCCGGCGCGCCCGGCAGCGCCGCCGCGCTGCTGGCCCTCGTACCCGTCGCCCGCCGGCTCGCGAGGAAGGTGAGCCCCACATGACCCGGCTGCGCCTGGCCTACGGCACCAACGGCCTCACCGACCTGCGGCTGACCGACGCCGTCGCGCTCCTCGCCGACCTCGGCTACGACGGCATCGCGCTCACCCTCGACCACATGCACCTCGACCCGCTCGCGCCCGACCTGCCCGCCCGCACGGCCACCGTGCGCCGGCTGCTGGCCAGGCACGGGCTCGCGGTGACGATCGAGACCGGCGCCCGCTACGTCCTCGACCCGCGCCGCAAGCACCACCCCACCCTGCTCGACCCCGACCCCGAGGCGCGGGCCGTACGCTCCCGGCTGCTGCGCACCGCCGTGAACGTCGCGTCGGAGCTGGGCGCCAACGCCGTGCACTGCTTCAGCGGCACGCGGCCGTACGGGGTGTCGGAGCCGGACGCCTGGAAGCGGCTGGGCGCGGAGCTGGCCCCGGTGCTCCAGGCCGCGGACGCGGCCGGCGTGCCGCTCGCCGTCGAACCGGAGCCCGGTCATCTGCTGTACGACCTGGCCGGGTTCCACCGGTTGCGCGAGGAACTGGGCGACGCGCCGGCGCTGGCGCTGACCCTCGACATCGGGCACTGCCAGTGCCTGGAGGATGCGCTGCCCGCCGACTGCGTACGGGCCGCCGCGCCCTGGCTCGCGCACGTGCAGATCGAGGACATGTGCCGGGGCGTGCACGAACACCTGCCGTTCGGCGAGGGCGAGATCGGCTTCCCCGCGGTGCTCGAAGCCCTGCAGACCACCGGCTACCAGGGCCTGATCAGCGTCGAGCTGCCCCGGCACTCGCACGCCGGGCCCGAGCTGGCGGGCAGTTCCATCCGCTTCCTGCGCGCGGCGGAGGAAGAGGCGCGGGCGAGGGGAACGGTGCCGTGCTGAGCCCGTCGTACGCACCCGGCCCGGGCGCCGCGCGTGCCACACCCGTGACCCGAGTGAACCCCGAGCGAATCCCCGAGTGAATCCCCGAGTGAAAGGAGCCGCGCAGTGGTGACTCCCGACCCCGCCGCACCCGCCTCCGCCGCCTCCTCTGCCGCCTCCGCCGCATCCGCCTCCTCCGCAACGGTGGCCGCCCTGCGCGCGTCCGTCGACGCCGGCCTCGCCCCCGAGGCCCGCGCGTGGCTCGCCGCCGCGCTCGCGGACGCCGCCGCGGACACCCCGGGCCCCAGCGCCGGACTGCTCGCCTGGGAGGCCCACTTCGCCGCCGCGCGCCGCCGCTGCGGCGCGGGGGCCGCCGACGCCGTACGCGTGCTGATCCTGCACGCCGCCCGCGCCGACGAGCAGGTCGCCACCCGCGTCTACGACCGCGGGGACGCGGCGGAACGCCGCGCCGTGCTGCGCGCGCTGCCGCACCTGGATCTGGGCTCCGGCGCCGTGCCGCTGGTGGAGGACGCGCTGCGGACCAACGACACCCGCCTCGTCGCCGCCGCCCTCGGCCCGTACGCCGCCGCACACCTGGGTGACCACGCCTGGCGGCAGGCCGTCCTCAAGTGCCTGTTCACCGGCGTGCCCGCCGACGAGATCGCGGGCCTGGCCGACCGCGCCGCCGGCGACGGCGAACTCGCCCGCATGCTCACCGACTACGCCCGCGAGCGGACGGCCGCCGGCCGCGCCGTACCGGCGGACCTCGACCGGATTCTCGCCCTGACCCGCAAGGAGGTGTGATGCGCATCTTCGACCCGCACATCCACATGACGTCCCGCACGACCGATGACTACGCGGCCATGTACGACGCGGGCGTGCGCGCCCTCGTCGAGCCCTCCTTCTGGCTGGGGCAGCCGCGTACCTCCCCGGAGAGCTTCTACGACTACTTCGACTCCCTGCTCGGCTGGGAGCCCTTCCGCGCCGCCCAGTACGGCATCGCGCACCACTGCACCCTCGCCCTCAACCCCAAGGAGGCCAACGACCCGCGCCTCCTGCCGGTGCTGGAGGAACTGCCGCGCTACCTGCTGAAGGACCACGTCGTCGCCGTCGGCGAGATCGGCTACGACTCCATGACCCCCGAGGAGGACCACGCGCTGGCCGCCCAGTTGGAGCTGGCCGCCGACCACGGGCTGCCCGCCATGGTGCACACGCCCCACCGCGACAAGGCCGCGGGGCTCGCCCGCACGCTCGACGTCGTCCGCGAGTCCCGGCTGGCGCCCGAGCGCGTCATCCTCGACCACCTCAACGAGACGACGGTCGCCGCCGCCCGGGACAGCGGCTGCTGGGCGGCCTTCTCCATCTACCCCGACACCAAGATGGACGAGGACCGCATGGTCCGCATCCTGCGCGAGTACGGCACCGAGCGGATGCTCGTCAACTCGGCCGCCGACTGGGGCAGGAGCGACCCGCTCAAGACCCGCAGGACCGCCGACGCCATGCTCGCCGCCGGCTTCACCGACGCCGACGTCGACAAGGTGCTGTGGCAGAACCCGGTGGAGTTCTACGGCCAGAGCGGCCGGCTGGAGCTGGAGCCGGAGAAGCCGGAGGCCGGCGGGGCCACGTACGAAGGGAACTCCATCCTGCGAGGGGGAAGCTGAGCCATGCGCTTCAGACACCCCGACGGCTCCCTCGTCCATCTCGCGTACTGCACCAACGTGCACCCCGCCGAGGATCTCGACGGGGTGATGGCGCAACTGCGCGACCACGCCGAGCCGGTGCGCCGCCGGCTCGGCCGCGACCGGCTGGGCATCGGCCTGTGGCTCGCCCGCGACGCCGTCCGCACCCTCGGCTCCGACCCCGCCGCGCTGCGCCGGCTGAAGAAGGCGCTCGACGAGCGCGGCCTGGAGGCCGTCACCCTCAACGGCTTCCCCTACCAGGGGTTCGGCGAGGAGGTGGTCAAGTACCGCGTCTACCGCCCCGACTGGACCGAGCCCGAGCGCCTGGACCATACCGTCGAGCTGGCCCGGCTGCTCGCCGTCCTGCTGCCCGACGACGTCACCGAGGGCACCATCTCCACCCTCCCGCTCGCCTGGCGCACAGGCTTCGACGAGGCCGCCCGCAAGGCGTCGCTGACGGCTCTGGGCACCCTGGCGGCCCGCCTCGACGCCATCGAGGAGCTGACCGGCCGCTCCATCCGCGTCGGCCTGGAGCCGGAGCCCGGCTGCACCGTGGAGACCACCGCCGACGCCGTCGCCGCGCTCACCGCGGAGGGCGCGCCGCCCGCCGAGCGCATCGGCGTCTGCGTCGACACCTGCCACCTGGCCACGTCCTTCGAGGACCCGGCCACCGCCATCGCCGGCATCACCGGCGCGGGCCTGCCCATCGTCAAGTCACAGCTCTCGGCGGCCCTGGTGGCGGACCGGCCCGACGAGCCGGGCGTACGGACCGCGCTCGCCGCCTTCGCGGAGCCGCGGTTCCTGCACCAGACCCGTATCCGCGCCGCCGACGGCTCCGTACGCGCCACCGACGACCTCGACGAGGCCCTGGCCGGCGGCCTCCCCGACGACGGCCCGTGGCGCGCCCACTTCCACGTGCCGCTGCACGCGCCGCTGGAGCCGCCGCTGACGGCGACGACGCCGGTGCTCGAAGAGACGCTGGCGCGCCTCGTCGGCGGCCCCGCGCCGCTGACGCGGCACCTGGAGGTGGAGACGTACACCTGGCAGGCTCTCCCCGCACACCTGCGGCCGCGCAGCCGCGCACAGCTCGCCGACGGCATCGCCGCCGAACTGTCCGTCGCCCGCGACCTGCTCACCTCGCTCGGCCTGAAGGAGCTGCCATGACGCCCCCGAAGCGGCTGGTCGTCGTCGACGTCGTCGGCCTCACGCCGCGCCTCCTCGATCACATGCCGAACCTGCGCGCGCTCGCCGACGCGGGCTCCCACAGCGCGCTGACGCCGCCGCTGCCCGCCGTCACCTGCACCGTGCAGTCGACGATCCTCACCGGCGCGCCGCCGGCGGAGCACGGGATCGTCGCCAACGGCTGGTACTTCCGCGAGCTGGGCGAGATCTTCCTGTGGCGCCAGCACAACGCGCTCGTCGGCGGCGACAAGCTGTGGGACGCCGCCCGGCGCGCGTACCCCGGCTACACCGTGGCCAACGTCTGCTGGTGGTACGCGATGGGCATGGACACCGACTACGTCGTCACCCCGCGGCCCATCTACTACGCCGACGGCCGCAAGGAGCCCGACTGCTACACCCGGCCGCCGGAGCTGCGCGACGAACTGACCGCCGCCTTCGGCACGTTCCCCCTCTTCAACTACTGGGGCCCGACGGCGAGCATCGTCTCCTCGCAGTGGATCATCGACGCCTCGCGGCACATCCTCGACGCGTACAGCCCTGACCTCACCCTCGTCTACCTCCCCCACCTCGACTACGACCTGCAGCGCTACGGCCCGGACGACCCCCGCTCGCACGCCGCCGCGCGCGAGCTGGACGACGCGCTGGCACCGCTGCTGGCGGACGCGCGGGCGGCGGACGCGGAGACCGTGGTGCTCTCGGAGTACGGCATCACGCAGGCGGCCAGGCCCGTCGACGTCAACCGCGCGCTGCGCAAGGCCGGGCTGCTGGAGGTCTACACGCAGGACGGGATGGAGTACCTGGACCCGTGGGCGTCGCGCGCCTTCGCGGTCTCGGACCACCAGATCGCCCACGTCTACGTCCGCGACCCGGCCGACGTCGAGGCGACCCGGGAGATCCTCGCCAAGCTCCCCGGCGTCGCCGACGTGCTCTCCGAGACCGGCAAGAAGGCCCAGGGCCTGGACCACCCGCGCGCCGGGGAACTGGTCGCGGTGGCGGAGCAGGACGCCTGGTTCACGTACTACTACTGGCTCGACGACGACCGCGCCCCGGACTTCGCCCAGCTCGTCGAGATCCACCGCAAGCCCGGCTACGACCCCGCCGAACTGTTCATGGACCCCACCGACCCGTACGTACGCCTGCGGGCCGTCTCCGCCATCGCCCGCAAGAAGGCCGGGCTGCGCTACCGCCTGGCCGTCGTCCCGCTCGACCCCGCCCCGGTCCGCGGCACCCACGGCCGCCTCCCGGAGGACGAGCGCGACGGCCCCGTGCTGATCACCACCCGGCCGGGGGCCACCGCGGGTCCCGTACCGGCCACCGACGTGAAGTCCCTGCTGCTGTCGCTAGCCGGCCTCGACTAGCCCCACCCCCGCCCAAGGAGCGATGCCATGTCCACCAGACCCAGCGAAGAACTGGCCCACGCCCTCAACAGACGCAGGTTCCTCGGCGTGGCCGCCGGCACCACCGCGGCGGCCATCGCCGGCACCGCGGCCGCCCCGGGCGCCGCCGCCGCCCCGGACGCCGACTGGGAACGGGCCCGCTGGTGCCGCCCCGCCGTGCCCCCCGGCCGCCTCGGCATCCAGCTCTACACGCTGCGCGACCAGGTCGGCACGGTCGGCTTCGGCAAGGTCTTCGACGCCCTGGAGCGCTACGGCTACGACCAGGTCGAATACGCCGGCTACACCCAGGGCAACGGCCCCATCACCCTGCCTCAGCTCCGCCGCCTGGCCCGCGACCACGGCCTGCGCGCCATCGGCAGCCACGTCGCGTACCACGTCGCCGACCCGGCCGGCTACTCCTTCGCCACCAGCCTGGAGCAGGTCCTCGACGACGCCGAGGCCCTGGACCTGCCGCACGTCGGCACCTGGGACGGCCCGTTCCGCTACGGCAGCACGGTCGACGGGGTCAAGCGCGCGTCGGCGGAGTTCAACGCCTACGGCGCGGCGGCCCGGCGCCGCGGCATGCGGTTCTACCAGCACAACCACGGCAACGAGTTCGGCTTCTGCACCGACGACCCCACGGTGCGCATCTACGACCTGATGCTCGCCGAGACCGACCCGGACCTGGTGTTCATGGAGATGGACATCTACTGGGCCTACACCGGCGTCCACCGCTTCAGCGTCCGCCCGGACGGCACCCCGGCGCCCTTCGACCCGCTGGACTACGTCACGGCCGACCCGCAGCGCTTCCCGCTGTTCCACGTCAAGGACGGCGAACACGACGAGGCGTCCCAGGACGGCTACCACATGGTGGACGTGGGGGACGGCGACATCGACTACCAGCGCTTCATCGGCACCGTCACCGGCGGCCGGTACCGCAAGTACCACAACTGGCTCGTCGAACGCGACGACGCGGTGGACCCCGCCACCAACCCGGCCGGCTCTTTCACCACCGCCCGCCGCTCGGCCACCCACCTCCACCGCCTCCGCCCCTGACCCACCCCCGTGCCCGCACGCGCCCGAACCCCCCGGCCCGCCGCCCCACCGGCGGGCCGGGGTCCCTCACCCGTCACCACGCGTGGCCTTCGGACGCGTTCCGTAACCAAATACGGGTGCGAAGCGCCCCCGGATCCTTGGTATCGTTGGCCGTGCCCCGCGGCCCTCTGCCGCGGCGATGGCAACCCGGTCCGGGTGGCGGAATGGCAGACGCGCTAGCTTGAGGTGCTAGTGCCCGTAAAGGGCGTGGGGGTTCAAGTCCCCCCTCGGACACACTATCTGTACATATCTGTGGAAATCTTGGCATGCCGGCTTGGCGCCCGTGTCTCGCCCAGGCGAGGGACGGGCGTTTGCGTCGTGGCCGGTCCCGGTGCTGGTCAGCGGGCGTGAAGGTCAGCCGATGCGGGTCCTTTCTCGTGTCGGGGTGTCGGCGGTCAGGGAGCTGTCCGCCGGGTCGTAGGTCAGGGTGATGCCCCGGGTGCGCAGCCAGTCCGCCGTTGCCTGTGCGGGGAGGGCGCCGGGGGAGTGGTCCCCGGTTCGGGGGTGGCCGAGGCGCAGCAGGAGAGCGGGCAGATGGGCCAGGATGCGGTCCTCGCGGATGTAGGCGTTGCGTGGTCGGTCCGTGCCGGGGCCGGTGGCGCTGGTGTGGCCGTGCCGGCAGCGGTAGGAAGGGCGGCCGTTGGTCCAGCAGGACTCCATCCGCCGCCCGCAGATGCCGCAGCGCAGCAGCCCGGCGAGCAGGTAGGTGCGTCCCGGTGTGACGGTGGTGGCGCGCATGCTCTGGACGGCGACGAAGTCGGCCTCGCTGACCAGAGCCGGATGGGCCTTCTCGCGGGAGATGATCCAGTCCTGCGGCGGGTTCCAGCGGGCGATGTCGCGGTGGCCGAGGGCGGTATTGGCGGGGTCTATGAGTTCGTGGTCGGTGCGCTGGCGGTTCCAGACCTGGCGGCCGGTGTAGCGGGGGTTGGCCAGGATCGCCCGCACCGCCGTCAGCGTCCACTGGCTGCCGCTCCGGTGCGCGTTGCGCTCCGGGTCGGCGGCCGACGGGCACGGCACCGCCGCATCGTTGAGGGCGCGGGCGATACGCGCCTGGCTCTTGCCGGCCCGGCGTTGCGCGAACATCCAGGAGACGATGGGTGCGGTGGTGGGGTCGGCTTCGAGGCGCTGGGCGCGGGCGCCGCGGCGGGCCCAGGCCCGGTTCGGGTGCGGGCCGGCATCGGCGAGACGGTAGCCGTAGGGTGGCCGGCCGCCGAGGTAGCGGCCCTGTTCGCGGGCCTGGACGGTCATCGCGGTCCGGGCGCGCAGCCGGGCGCGGGCGATCTCCCGTTTGGACAGGATCCCCAGCAGGATCATCAACTCCTCGTGCCCGGCCAGGCCCGGGTCGACCGGGCCGCCCAACTCGGGTAGCCACAACCGCACCCCGTGATGCTCGAACAGCGGGGCCATGGCGGCGAACTGGCTGCCGTAGAAGGCCCGCTCGCTGGAGCCGATCACCACCGCATCGAAGTGCCGTTCCGGATCCGCCAGCGCGTCGATCAGGCGGGCGGCTTCCGGGCGGCGGGGCCAGGGCAGCACCCGACTGTGCCCGACATCGAAGAACTCGGCGGTGACCCGCCCGTGCCCGGCGACCAGCGCCTGCGCACGCATCAACTGCCACCCCCGCGAGGTGGCCGGGTCCTGGAAATCCTCCGTCGACACCCGCCCGTAGAAAGCGAACCGCAATCCGCCCAGTGTGGGCGGCTCGGATGCCCGGCTGCTCACCCACGTGCCCAACGCGTCAGGTTCGGCAGGCGGGTCGAAAAGCGGCAATGTGCCCGTCGAAGCCATGCTCAACCTCCCTGCAGACGCTACCCGACCACGCTGGCGATCGGAAAGCCCGGGTATGTCATTGTGACCGTCGCACGCACAACCGCAGCAGGGAACCTGAAACCACTCGTACGGGTGAGGGGGTATTGACAAGTCGCACCATCGGCGTTCCGGCCTCGTTCTATGCGCGCGCCTTGAGCCGTGATGGCGGAGCTTCGGGGCTGCGACTCGCGTGCCGAGACGTTCCGGTCATGGGGTCACTTCATGATCCATTTCACCGTCTGGTGTACACGCCCGATCGCCTTGGCACGGCGGGCTGTCGTGGGGACGCCGTCATGGTTGATCGTTGGACGGCGCGAAGGGATGCAGCGGCGGAGGTCTTGGCAGAGCCAGATGCTGGTGTCAGAGCCGCGTGAGGTCACAGCAGCTTCAGGTGGACGAGATCGGCCAGGTACTTGCCGATGAGTGCGCTTGTCAAGTGCGGGATGCCGTTGTCCAGGTGGGGAAGGGCCGCCTTGACCGCCGGCTGGAATCGAATGGTGGAGAGGAGTGATCCTGCCGTGGGTTCAGCGGGTTGGGCGAAGGCGTGCAGGAGTGGGAGCAGGGAGTTGCGACGCTGGCCGTCGGGTAGAGCGCGCAGGGCGGTGTCGAACTGATACAGCCAGTCAATGTAGTTGGGGACGCGGCGGATGGGGTGCCCCGCCTGCCGGAGCCAGTCGACGATGGTGTCGAGGCTGATGCCGTCGTCGTGGGGGTTGACGAGGTTGAGGCTACGGTAGCCGGTCATTGTGTGGTCGCCTATGGCGGTGATGGCAGCGGCGCTGAAGTCCACCGGGAGGCCGTCGTAGTGGGGCCGCGGGTCGGTATCGGGGTGGGGATGGGGGTCTTGGCGGTAGAACGACGTGGGCGCGAGCCGGGTGGCGGTAAGGCTGAGGAGCAAGCGGGTGAAGAGGTCGGGGACGTTCACCTGTCCGGGGTGGTCCTGGTGCGCAAGGAGCATGCTCGAGCGGAAGGTGGTGACAGGGAGTGCGAAGTGTTCGTGTGCTTCGCGTAGGAGGACTTCTCCTGCCCACTTGCTGATGGCGTAGCCGTTGGCGTAGCTGTCGTCGAGGTGGAGGGTGGGGCAGGTGAGGCGGATGTCTGCGTCTTCGTGGAGAGCAGAGGGGCCGCTCTGTCCGGCGATGCTGATGGTGGACAGGTAGGTGATGGGCTTGAGGCGGGTGGTGAGGGCCAGGCGGATCACTTCGGCGGTGCCGGTGACGTTGGGGCCGAACAGCTGTTGGTAGGGCAGGACGTGGTTGACCAGTGCAGCGGTGTGCACGATGAGGTCTGTGGAGTTGGCCAGGCCGGTCCAGGTTTCATGGCCCAGGCCCATGCGGTCCTGGCCGAGGTCGCCGGCGTGCACCTGGAGGGCGGTCTTCGCCAGGTGCCGGTAGCGGTCGAGGAGTTCGCTGCCGCCGCTGTCGTAGGCGCTCTCCAGTCGGCGGGCCGCCTCTGTGTCGTTCGCGGCGCGCACGAGGCAAACGACAGTGCCGCCCGTGGCGGCCATCCGTTTCATCCATTCCAGGCACACGAAGCGGCCGAGGTAGCCGGTGGCTCCAGTGATGAGGACCTTGGTGGCGCGCGGAGCAGGTTCGGGCAGGTAGGGCGCGCGGTCGAGGAGGTCGACGTCGAGGAACTTGTCCAGGGTCAGTTCGGCTGCGTGTACGTCGTTGTGGTCCAGGGCGTGGACGCAGGTGGGGGACGGGTGTCCGGTGGTGGCGGTCCGGCGCTGCTCGATATGGCGTGCGAGTGCGGCGAGGTCCGTGGTGGGGCTGATGAGGTGAGTAACCGGTACATCGATGCCGCACACGTCGCCGAGCAGCGCGGCGAAGGACAGCGCGGACAGGGAGTCGCCGCCTAGGTCGGCGAAGCGTGCGCTCGGTTGGATGGCGTCGGCTGCCTGGCCGAGCACGAGGCCCGCGCCCTGGCGGATCGTGTCGAGCAGCGGCTGGTTGGGGGCGTCGGCGTGTAGCTGCTTCAGGCGCTGTTCCCGGTTGTCGAAGTCGGCAGCGTAGAGTTGTTCGAGGCGTTCGCCGTAGCGTGCCGTGAGCTGGGGACGCAGGGGTTTACGCATGTCGGAGAGCAGCCCGTTTTCGGTACTGAAAGGCTCGGTCTCGATCAGGACGCCGCGGGGGATCTCGTAGGGCTGAAGCTGTGACTGGCGGCCGATCTCGTGCAAGGAGTCCAGGATGTGCCGCCTGAGTGCTTCGGTGTCGGAGCCGGTCCGGGTCAGCAGGGTGGCGGAGGGTACGACAACGGCCAGGAGGTGTGCGCGTTGGCTGTTGGCGTACACGAAGATCTGACGTACCTCGGGGCTGGCGGTGAAGAGGGTCTCCAGGCGGGAGACGGCGACGAACTCGCCTTGGGAAAGCTTGAGCACGTTGTTCCGACGGTCGACATAGTGCAGGTAGTCGGGGGCGATCTCGGCCACGATGTCCCCGGTGCGGTAATAGCCCTCCTCGTCGAACATGACGGCGTTGAGATCGGGGCGGTTGTAGTAGCCGCCGATGGCGCTGATGGTCTTGATGAGGAGTTCGCCGCGGGGATGAGGGATGTCGCTGGTGAGGTAGCCGAGCTCGGGGACGTCGATGAGCTTGTAGTCCGTGACCGGAGGGCGCAGGATCCTGTTGTCGAGCATGACCCGGCCGATCTCGGTGGTGCCGTAACCGCTGTGCACGGGGAGGCTAAGCAAGGACTGCATGAACGCGGTCATCGCCGCGGACAGAGGTGCCGCGCCGACGACGGCGTGAGCGACCCGACCGCCTAGCACGTTGTCGCGCAGCTCCTGTTTCACCCGCGCATCGAGATCGCCTGGCTGGTCGGCACGGCAGGCCATCTCGTGCTGATACCGCTCGAAAAGCAGGTCGCATACCCGCGGGACGAGAGCGAGTTCGGTTGGCCGGACCAGAGCCAGGTCGGCGAACAGGGTGGAAAGGTCGCTGCGGGCGGTGAACTGGGCGAGGCCGCCACGGGCCAGCGAGCCCATCAGCGCGTAGCGGCCGATGAGATGGCTCAGGGGTAGATAGTGCAGCGACGTCTCGGGGGCATCCGCATCGTCGCGGGGGAAGAAGCCGAGCCAGGCGGTACCGACCAGGCTCTGAGTGTAGACCGCACCCTTGGGTGTGCCGGTGCTGCCGGAGGTGTAGATCAGCAGAGCGAGGGGGTCCTCGCCCTGCGGGGCAGCGAACAAAGGCGCGGCATCCAGGGTCCTGCCTCGTTCGAGAACCGTGGCCATCGGTACCACCTCCACTATTCGTCCGGCGGAGGCCAGTTGGCGGTGTGCATCGCGCAGTTCGGTTGCTTCCAGGGTGGCGCCCGGGCTGTGGTCGAAGACCACGACGCGCTCGACAGACGGTGTGAGCTGGGCCGCGGTCACGGCGCTGTCCAGGCGTTCGATGGTGGTGGCAAGTATCTTCGGCGCTGTCTCGGAGACCACTCCTTCCAGTTGTGCGGCTGAGGCGCTGGACTGCAGCGGGACGGTCACCGCGCCGAGGTGGACGCACGCGAGGTCGAGGGTGAGGTAGTCGATGCTGGTGAAGCCGAGGATGCACACCCGGTCGCCGGGGTGGATCGGGTGAGTGGGATGGTGATGCCAGTCGGCGGCGACAGCACTGATCCGCTGCCACAGTTGCCGGTAGGTGAGGGTGGCGTAGCGGGGCAGCAACCGCAGCGTGCGTCGGCCAGTAGCCGGGTCCGTCGTCATCTCCCGGACCCGCTCGCCGACCGCGGGCCGCTGCGCGTACCGTTCCATGATTGCGGCAAGGACCTGAGCGAGCCCATCGTCGGGCGCGATCACGGTATGGGCGTTGGCGTTCACTGGGAGCTCCCCGGAGATGGGATGGGGTGTGTTCCAGGGCTTGTCCGCTCGGGATGAGGCGGCCCGGGGGGTCAGGTCTAACGATGCGTCGGTGGGGCGGCTGAGACCCGTGAGCGCGGCGACGAGGTCGATCACGTCCTGGGCGCGGGCACGGTGTTCGGGTTCAAACAGGGGTGCGCGGGGTCCTGAGCCGCCGGTGTAGGCGGCCAGCACGCGCGCGCCTTCCTCGATCAGGCCACCGTCAACGGCATCGTAGGTTCCAGCCAGGGAGTACAGTCCGGCTCGCTCGCGCACCTGGCCGTCGACGTCGTGCGTCACCCTCACGCCGGCCGCTTTCAGGTCCGCAATCGCTTTCGACTCCAGAGCGTGGTAGCGCTCGTTGGACAGGGCCCGCACGGTCCCGCCCGAGTCGGTGCACAGGCTCTCCATCCGAGCCAGCAGGCCCGGCCCCGGCGCCCGGCGGAAGAGGGTCGGCTCGATCATCGGAGCCGCCTCATTGACCGCCGTCCCGGTCAGCGCGGCGGCGTAGGGGGCGATCGCTTCCTGCTGCACGCCCAGGAACCTGGGCCATGGCATGCCCGGGTCGTCCTGCCGGATCTCGCGAAGGCCCCGGTACAAGCCCATAGGTCCGAAACCGCTGGACACAGCCTGGACATGCCAGTCCCAGTGGCGGCCGATCGCCAGCACCGCGTCGCGCAGGAGATAGGCGCGCAGCTTGTTCGCCTCCAGTTGTGTCTCCAGCGTCGGCACGACGGGCAGTTCCAACTGTGCGGAAGCCGCTGCCAGGACCTGCTTGATGCGCTCTTCGGGTGCGTCGACTTCGACGAAGTCAACGCCTGGTGCATCGGCAAGGTGGGGCAGGATGCGCCGCCGGGACGCGGGCGGGTAGAGGATCACGCACCGGATCCCGGCATGAGCGGCATACCGGGCGACGGCGTTGGCGGTGTTACCCGAACTCTGGGCGAGGACGGTCCGATGGCCCTGGGTCAGCGACTCGGCGATGGCCACCGCGGCAAGCCAGTCCTTGAACGTACCCGTCGTGCCGAGCGAGGACAGGTCGAGCACGTCGAGGGCGACGCCGCGGTAGGCGGGCAGTGGCACCACGTGCGCCCCCTCGCGCAAGGTGGTGCGCTGCAGGTGCCGGCGGTAGACGTCACTCAGCCGATCCGCGTAGCGTGCGACGACACTGGTGTCTTCACGGTAGATATCCATCTAAGCACTGCCCGGCAGCCTGGCGTTCTACCGCAAGGGTGCGCTCGCCGATCTGGGTGAGCAGGGCGTCGTTCGGTGCCCCGAACACCTGCAGGGCCACCGCGTCGCGATAGTGACGGGTCAGCGTCGCGTCCTCGCTGGCGTATCCGGTCCCTCCACACACACCGATCGCCTCGCTCATCACACCGTGCAGGACGGTTGTGCAGAACACCTTCGCTTCGTCGGCGGTGACACCGGGGGCGGTACTGATGGCGTCCCGCCACACAGCACGCATCGCCGCGACCTGGATGGCGATCTGCCCGACCCGCGCGGCCATCACGCTGCCCACCTCCGGCGCCCGCTGCTCCAGGGTTGACTCCACGAAGGCGCACAACCAGGCCAGCACCGCGTCGGCCGAGCCGATCGCCCGTGTCAGATACCGCGTCACGTCATGGCCGCGCAGCGAGGTGGTGACGTCGCATTCCGGGCCACCCAACAGCTCCAGTTCCGGATCGAACTCGTAGCCACTGAGCCGGACCTCGGCCAGCGACACCCCCAGCATGCCGGGCCGGGGCAGGTCAGCGCCCACCTCTACGCCCGGCCGGGCCGGGTCGACGATCACGCACTGGGCGATCTCGTCGCGGCGGGCGACGACCAGGATCCGGTCAGCATGCAGAGCGTTGGTGACCCAGTTCTTGCGCCCGTTGAGGATCCCGTGTGCCTCCTTGAGGGTGATGGTGGCGGCCAGACGCTCGGGATCGGTGCGGCCTTGTTCGGTGTAGCCGCGGGCGCAGATCATCTCTCCACTCGCCATCGCGGGCAGCAGCGTCTGCTTCTGCACCGCCGTGCCGTGCCGCTCCACGTCTCGGCACAGCTTGAGATGAGTACCAGCCATCCCAGCCAGGGGCTGCCAGGCCCGGGCCAGTTCGTAGATGATCTCCAGGACCTCGCCGCTGGGTAGGCCCGAGCCACCGAACCCGACCGGCACGGTGGCCCCGAACACCCCTAGCGCCCTCATCCGAGCCACCAAGTCGTCGGGATAGTCTGTTTCCCTATGCCGCGCCAGGTACTCAGCCACGTAACGGCGGCCGAACTCCCTCACGGCAGAGGCGGAGCACACCACAGGAGCGCTGCGAGACAACGGGACAGCAGAGCACATGCCAACCCCCTGATCACGGCGCAGTGTTGCCCTTCAGCGCCAACGTGTCAACCTGATCTGTCAATCTAAAACTGACGATCACGGTTGACGCCTGGGTCTCTGATTGTCTGAGGATCAAGAGGGCCACTACGGCCGGTTCGCTGCGGAGCCGACGCCCGGGAGTTGGAGGAGTTCTTCCGGCTGTCGACGGAGGCACAGGAGTTGGCGCGGGTGAAGCGTCGCCCGGCAACTCGTCTGGGGGTGGGCGGTGCAGTGGGGCACGGTGCGCATGCTGGGCATCTTCCTGACCGGGTCCCGACGGCGGTGCCGGGCCGCCGCGGTGTGGTTGGTCGCCGAGCAGCCAGACGTGGACGGCGCGTACTTCGCCGAGTACGGCGGGCGCGGGCAGACGGCGTAGGAGCATGAGTGGGAGATCCGCGACGTGCACGGGTGCCGGGACTTCGCGCCCGGGGAGGCGGAGCTGCGAACGTTCCTGGCCTCGCGGGTGTGGCCGTCGTTGGAAGGGCCGCGGGCATCGTCCGACCGGGCGCTGCTGCCGGGTATCTGCACGCTGGCCCGGATGGTCGCGGCGGCGCGCAGAGGAGAACGACCGGCTGCACGCGTTGGTGTACGGGGCGGTGCCGGCTGTGAGGATGACAGGGCTGGCCCGCTACGGGCTGGTGTCGAAGGCGCGCGCTGACCACCAACGCCGCGGTGGTTCCGCACGGCGACGGGGACGACGAGACGGAGAGCGGGCGGAGCTGGTCGCCCGCTACGGCACCGTGCAGGGCTTCATCGCGCTGCTGGTCGATGTCATCGACTTCGCCGCCGTTCCGGCAGGCGATCAGTTCCGAGACAGGTCGCTCCTGCCGCACCGAACGACCGAACGTCCGACGGCAACTGAGCTTGGGCGGGCCGCTCCAGCGATGGACTCGCCGTGGCCCCGATGGGGCCACGGCGAGTACTCCCGTGATATGGGCGCCGGCCAAAGCGGTTCGGCTCCCGCACCGCTGGCCGTTCAAGAGGGACCGATTCCCGTCAGTCCGCCTTGCGGTAGGCGCGACCGCTGGCGTTCGGGTTGGCACCGTCGTAGAGGCCGGTCGGGCTGGTCTCAGTGGAGAGGGAGTTCCATGCATAGCGTTTCACGAAATCCAGATCCGCCAGCATTTCAGTCGATGCCTGAACGAATCGGGTCTGCTTCTTCATGCTCGGGTACCGGGGAGTGCCCTTGGTGAAGTCGATGAGGGCGTACTCGGTCAGCCAGACCGGCTTGTGATACCGCTTGTGGACGCGCTTCAGGTAGCCGGCCAGATGAGAGGTGGCCTCGGAGCTGAAATCGGAGCCGTACCAATGCACCGGGATGAAATCGACGCGTAGGCCGCGTTTCTTGGATCCCTTCATGAAGCGGTCCAGCCATCCGCCGGGCTTGTCGGCGTCGGTGGCAACCGCCGGAGCACCCAGGCGCAGGCCGGTCCTCTCCAGCCGCGGCCACAGGCCGAGGGCCTGCTTCACCGTCATGTCGGCCTGTGTGGGGAGGTCGGGTTCGTTGAACGTGAGCAGGTGCGTGCCCCCCCGGGTGGCATTGCGCAACTCGATGCGGGTGACCGAACGGGGCCCCCAGATCGTCGGGACGTACTCGACGTTCTTCGGCTTGTCGAGGCGCCCGGTGGAGGTGGTCCAGTTGTGGAACCAAGACACGCCGGAGTCGGTCAGCGCCTTGCCGGCGCCGTCGACGGGGTTGAGGGCCACGCCCTTCTGGGAACTGTGTGATGGGTCCCCGTTGTCTCCGGGCCTGGGCTTGTCGGGCGCCGGCTTGCCCGGCTTGGGCTTGCCGGGCTTCGGCTTGTCAGGCTTGCCGGGCTTCTCCGGGTCCGGCTTGCCGGGCTTGGGCTTGCCGGAAGAGCCGGATCCGTGGAAGGTGACCGTCAGGTCACTGCACTGGCTGCACTGACGCATGACCTGGTTGCCGGCCTCGGCATCCTGCTTGGACCAGGCGTACGCCTTGGGGCAGCGTTCGGCGATCGCGTTGCTGTAAGGGGTCTTCGCGTCCCGGTTCGGGTTGAGACAGTACAGCGGTTTGCCTGTACCTCTGTGCTTGATCAGGTCTTTGGGCGGGCAGGAGGCAAGCAGGTCGACGTCGCAGCCCACCTGATCGCACTCTCCGCCTTTTTTGGGCAGTCCCGTGCCCTTGGGGGTGATGGTGATAGGCACCGAGACGGCATTGACGTAACTGACGTCGTACCAGGGAGCCGCCTGATCGGCGGTGTCGAAGTTGAACTCGGCCAGGCTGACCGGCTGTTCCCCGGTGGAGCAACGGTGGATGAACCGTCCACAGTCGCCGACGTCACAATAGAACGTCGTGCCCTCCTCCCCCCTGCATCCTTGGCGGGGGAAGATCGTGCCCCGCCAGTGCCCGGCGTCCGTGCGCTCGGGGATGGGGATCTTGGCGGACTCGCCCGGATCCAGGGTCGGCAGCCCGGTGAGCGGGACCGAGCCGTCGGTGCTGGCTACGCTGCCGACCCAGATGCGGCTGCCCGTCTCGTTCCGGACCGTGACGGTGTGCTCGGCGAGCCCTCGGGCGACGCCGGTGACGTGGTCCTGACGGTTGGTCGAAGAGCCCTGAAACGCCGCCGATGTCACGAGGGACGCGGCGACGACGATGAGTAGGAGCGGGATCAAGGGCCATCTGAACACTGGAAGTGATCTCACGCGCATGGAAGTTGCCTCTCAAGTCCAGGCTTGCGTCGGATCGGTGGTGGAGCGACACCCCCGCATCTCCACGACGTTTGCGCGTAGCGAATGGGTTCACCATGCGCGCGTCCTCGGCCTGAGTCCCATCACGCACCCGTGCGCTGCATGTCGCGAGCTGGCGGACGAGACCAGCACTTCGACGAAGGGCATCCCGTAGATCGGGACCAGCGGCATGGAGGGCGTCTCCGGTCAGAGCGTTCAGGGGCACACAGGCTCTGCCGTCGTGCTCACCTTTCGTGCCCTCGGCATCTCGAAGATCAGCCGGGGACCCTGCAATCAGGCGGCCCACACCACGACACCGATGCAAAGCCTCGGAGCAGGTCGAACCCCTCCACCACCTCCACGGGCGCAACCACCATCAGGCGCGGACCATCGCGCAATGACTCCCTTGGGAAGATTCATCTGAACTGTCCGCTCGTCGGCTGCATCGTAGTGAGTGTGGAGGTGATCAGCATGCGCAAGTCGTAGCGCGTGGGCAGTCCCCACGGCTTCTTGCAGGGCCGTTCCCCACCAATGGGCGATCGGTTTCAACTACCAATAATCTCTCCAGCAGAAGCGTCGAGGCAGTCGGCGAAAACCCCCCTCATCAGACTCCGCTAACGAAAAACGCCGAAAAGATTCGGCCGCGTGTGACACCTACTTGCTCGCTGCCTCACCGCCGCCGGCTGCTGTGACCGCTGTCAGCCCGAGAGGGCCTCCGGCTCGGTGCCTGGGATCATTGCAGCGGACTCTTCAGGGCAACGCTGTCGCCGATCGTTCCGGACGCGCTCGCAGGAGGTGTGTTGAGCGGTATTAACGTGGTGCGGCGGTTCTTTCGTGGTCCGCTCATGGAAGTTCGAGATTTTCGTCTTTTGTTGGTCGGGTTCGCGGTGAGCAAGGTAGGCAGCCAGGTGACGTTAGTCGCCTTGCCGCTCGTAGCGGTTCTGGAACTGGACGCGTCCCCGTTCGAACTCGGACTGTTGACCGCGACGGAGACCGCCACCCTCGTGGTTGCCGGCCTCCCCGCCGGCGTGTGGGTGGACCGAATACCGCGACTCCCCGTCCTCGTGCACACCGATCTGCTGCGGTTCGCCGCAATCAGCTCCATTCCGGTCACCGCGGCGTTCGAGTACCTGTCGATGGCACAGTTGTACGTGGTGGCCTCGGTGACCGGCGCCGCGACGGTCCTCTACGACGTCGCCAACCAGTCCGCCGTGCCCACCATCCTGCCGAGGGAACGGCTGATCGGCGGAAACGGGGCCGTCGCGGGCGTGCAGTCCTCCGCGGAGGTCATGGGCCCGGGTTTCGGCGGCGGGCTGGTGCAGGTCGTCGGTGCGCCCCTGGCGCTGCTCGCTGACTCCATCAGCTACCTGGTGTCCGCCGTCCTACTCCTGCGCATCAAGGTGCGTGAGACCGTGGTGAAGACGGCCACACGACGGTCGCTGCGCAAGGAAATCACCGAAGGCGTCGGCTTCGTCCTCCGTCATCCCCTGCTGAGGGTCATCGCCGTCACCACCGGCCTGGCGAACTTATTCACCGCGTTCCTGTTCGTCGTCCAGGTGGTGTTCTGGACGAAGGTGCTGCTGCTGTCCCCGCTGTCCATCGGCCTGGTGCTCTCCGCGTCGGCCCTTGGGGGGCTCGCCGGTGCGCTGCTGGTGCAGCGGCTCGCCGCCCGCGTCGGCCAGGTCAGGCTGATCCTGTTGTCGCTCGTGGTGACCTCGCCTTTCGCGTTGCTGTGGCCGTTGTCGTCCGGTGCGTGGGGATCCGTGACGTTCGCCGTGGGACTGGCAGTGGTCTGGTTCGGTGCGATCGTCTACAACATCGCCCAACTGACCTTCCGGCAACTGGTCTGCCCGAACGAGCTGCTGGGGCGGATGAACGCCACCATGCGGTTCGTGGCATCCGCCGTCATGCCGCTCGGCGCGGTCGCGGGTGGCGCGCTCGCGACCGCCGCCGGCCCGAGGGCGGCGCTGTGGATCTGCGCGGTCGGGTTCCTGTCGGGGCCGGTTCCCCTGCTGCTGTCACCGTTCCGCCGCTTGCGGGACTCGCCGGCGGAGCCCGACGAGGGGAGCCGGGACGAGGCGGCCGGTGACGTGACCGAGGGGGTGGCGCCCGACGGCTGACCGGACTCCGTCCCCCGACACGAAAGCTGCCGATACCCGTGCCGCACACCATCAGCGAGAGCTACCTGGCCCAGTTCCGGGCGGTCACCGAGAACTCGAGCGAACCGGCAGACCTGTTCCCGCTCACCGGCGCACAACGCCGATTCGTGCTCGCCCGCAGCCATGGCCCGCGGGCAAGCCCCGACATCGTGCCGCTGTTCTTCACGTTCCCGAGAGGGACGGTGGAACTGCCGCGCCTGCGCCGGGCCGCGGTCCACCTCGCGGCCCGGCACACGGTCCTGCGCGGTCACCTCGTCGTCGTGCGGGGCACTCCCGTACTGCGTGCCGGACGGCCGTTGGTCGAGGTCCGCGAGGTGCCGTTACCGGCCGGCCGAACCGCGGCGCAAACCCTCCGCGAGGAACTGCGGGTTTGGCGTTCGAATGGGCCGGCCCTCCGGCTCCTCGTGGCCCGTGGCGGGCACGAGGAGGACGAGCTGCTCGCGATCGTGCTGGACCATGTGGCGTGCGACGAGCAGGCGCTCGGCACGGTGACCGCGGGTCTCACCGAGGCGTACGCGGCGGATCCCGGCTCTCCGCCCCGGCGGGCAGCGGCCGCGGACGCCACCGCGTACCGGGAAGCGGTGATCCGCCAACTCGCGGCCGAGGAGCGGGCGTCCCGGCCAGCCGCGCTCGCCTACTGGGCCAAGCGCCTGAGGGGCCTCTCCGGCGCACCGGCGGGCACGTTGCTGCCGAACGAGACCGGCAACCCCGACCGCGGCATGCTGAGCCACCGGCTGCCCTCGGTGCCTCCACGCGCCCGCGGGACGCTGTTCCCGACGTTGCTGGACGCATTCTCGGCGGTTCTGCGCAGGCCCCGTGCGGTGCCCGCGCTCGGCTACCCGTGGGGTGGCCGCCCGGCGGGGACACCCCCGGTCCTCGGCTGCTTCCTCAACACGGTGGTCCACCCCGTCACCGGGCGGGACACCCTCGCCGAGCTCACCGCACGGTGGTGGGACGACCTCGATCATGCCGACACCCCGTACGACGAAGTCGTACGGGCCGCCCGCCGCACCGGCACCCCCTGGTCCGGGGCGCTGGCCGGCCTCCTCACCTTCGAGGAACTGGGACGTCGCCCGCCCCTGCGCCTCGGCGGCAGAACCGGTCGGGAGACCTACCTCGCGGTGCCCCGCCGGTTCGCGGCACCGCTCGCGGTCTCGGCATCGCACGGCGAGGACCTGCTGCTGCGCCTGGTGTGGAACCGCGCGCACCTGCCGGACGGCGACGCTGAGACGGCCTTCCAGACGCTGCTGGACGGCCTCCGCTGCCATCTCGCCGCGGCCACCGCACCGGTGGACCGTGCTTGCTGACCACACACCCGCACAAGCCGTGCCGACGTCCGTGTCCGCACGGTTCTGCCGCCATGCCGAGGAGGTGCCCATGTTCGACCTCTCCCCGTCGCAGGAGATCGTGTGGCTGCACGAACAACTGCTTCCGGGCAGCCGCAGCTACAACTTCACCGCGGTGCTCAACCTGCGCGGCGTGCTCGATCCCGACGCGCTGCGAGCCGCGTTCGCCACCGTCGTGGCCCACCATCCCGGGCTGCGGCTCGAACTGGTCGACACGGCGGGACAGGTGGCTCGCCAGCGGATCCGGGAGGAGGCGGAGCCGCGGTGGCGCGTCACCGACCTGTCGCCCGCGACCAACCAGGAGGCCGCCTTCCTGGAGTTGCTGGCCGCCGAGGCGGAGGAGCCGATCGACACCGGCCATGCGCCGCTGCTGCGCTGGCACCTGGTGAGGCTGGGCGAGCGGCACCACCGGCTGGTGCAGGTCGAGCACCACCTGACCCACGACGGGCACTCGTTCGCGATCCTGCTGCACGACGCCGTCATCGCCTACCGCGCCCACCTCACCGGCCAACGGCCGGACCTGGCGCCCACGCGGTCCTACGAGGAGCACGTCCTCGGCGGTGTCGACACGTCGGCCCGCGCCGCCAGCCTGGCTTACTGGCAGGACGAGCTGCGCGGCATGCCGTTGACCGTGCCACTCCCCGGCCTGAGCGCACCCGGTGCGGTGCGGCGCAACCGCGGCGGGCAACTCCGCCAGCACATCGACGCCGACCTCGCCGAACGCCTGCGCACATGGTGTCGCACCTGCGGATACACCCCGTTCAGCACCCTGCTCACCCTGTTCGGCGAGCTGCTGCGTCGGCACAGCGGGCAACGGGAGCTGGTCGTGGGCACCGCCGTTGGCAACCGGCCGGACGATTTCGACCGCACCATCGGCATGTTCGTCAACACGATCCCGCTCGGGCTGCGCCTGCGGCCAGACGCGACGGCCGCAGACGCCGTCGACGACGTCACCGACGCGCTGCTGCGCGCGTTGCCGCACCAGGAACTGCCGGTGCAGCAGCTCACCCGGTCCCAGGGACTGCACACGAGCGGCGCCGACAACCCGCTGTTCAACGTAATGTTCAGCGCGCACGACGCCCCGCTGCCGGAGCTCGACGTACCCGGCCTGGACATCTCACTGTACGAGGGGCACAACACCGGAACGACCCGCTTCGACCTGGACCTGGTGCTCCTGCCCGACGACCGCAGGATCGTCGGGCAGCGCAACGGCGCGTCCGGGATGACGCTGATCTGGGACTACGACAGCGACTTGCTCGGCCCGAACGTGGTCAGGCTGATGTCCGAGCGGTTCCTGGCGCTCGTCGACTCCTACGTGTCGTACCCCTGGGCCTCGTTGGACGCCCTGGCCGTACCCCCCTCCGCCGGGCCCCCCGTCCCCGCGCGGGCTCCGACACTGGCAGACCCGCTCAGTACCGGTGATCCCGACGCCCTCGCCGTGCTCGCCGGCGAGCAGCAGTTGAGCTACGGCGAGCTCGACAAGCTGGTCGCAACCCTCGTCGACCGGCTCCGCGCCGCGGGGGTGACCGAGGGCCAGCCCGTGGCCACCCTGCTGCCGAGGGGCGTCGACTCCGTGGTAGCCCTGCTCGCCTGCCTGCGGCTCGGCGCGGTGTACGCCCCGCTGTCCCCAAGCGACCCGGCCGCACGGCTCGCCCAGCTCTTGGCCCGGCTCCGACCCGCGTTGGTGCTGGCGACGCGGCACAGCGCACTCGCGCCGCCCGGCGGCACTGCCGCATACCTCGAAGACCCGGCCTTCCCCACCGCGGCACCGGCACGTGTACTGGCTGGCGGCGCGTATGTCATCCACACCTCCGGCTCTACCGGCGTGCCCAAGCCCGTACTGGTCAGCAGGCCGGCACTCGCGGGGTACCTCGATGCAATCGCCGCGCGGTACGGGCTGGGCGACGAGGACCGTGTGCTCGCATTCGCCCAGCCGTCGTTCGACGTCGCGATCGAGGAGGTGCTGCCGTCCCTGGCCGCCGGCGCCTGTCTCGTGTTCCCCCGGCGCGAGGTACCCACCGGGCCCGAGCTCGCAGCCGTACTCGCGCTTCGCGGTGTCACCGTGGCGAACCTGCCCACAAGCTACTTCCTCGCCACGCGGGAGTCGTTGCGGGAGGTGGCGCGTGACGGCCGCTGGTCACCGCGGTTGGTCGTGCTCGGCGGGGAACGGCTGCCGGCCCGGGCGCTTCGCGGCCTGCTCGCCGACACCGGCGCGGTCGTGTGCAACGCGTACGGGGTGACCGAGGCCGTAGTGACCTCCATCGTGCACACGGTTACCGAGGCGAATGCGGCCTTGGCCGGGGACGTACCGCTCGGGGTCGAGCTGCCCGGCGTGCGGGTGCACGTCCTCGACGACGGGGCACGGCCGCTGCCGGACGGCGCCGTGGGCGAACTCGCAGTCGGCGGTCCGATGCTCGCCGACGGCTACGTCGGTGACGACGAGGCCACTGCGGCCAGGTTCGTCACCGCCGGCGGGGAGCGGGTGTACCTGACGGGTGACCAGGGCTACCGCGACCTCGGCGGCCGGTTGTGGTTCCTCGGCCGCCGCGACAACCAGGTCAAGCTGCGTGGTCACCGCATCGAACTGGAGGAGATCGAGTCGGTGGTGTCGGCCACGCTCGGCGGCCGGCCGTGCGCGGTGGTGCTCGACCAGGACGCGGAAACCGGTCCCCGGCTGGTCGGCTTCGTCCAGGGGAAGCGGCCCAACCAGGCGGTGCTCGGCTGGCACCTGCCGGGCGCCCTCGTCCCCGGCACCTGGATCGCGCTGGCGGAGCTTCCCACCTTGCCCGGCGGGAAGCCGGACCGTGACGCGCTCACCCGGCTCGCGGCCGAGCACACCGCGGTGGCCCCTCAGCGTTCACAAGCCGGTTTCACCGCCCCGGGACAGTCCCTCGTCGCACGGGGCTGGCGGGCCGTCCTCGGGCACGACGGGTTCGCGGAGGACTCCCATTTCTTCGAGGTCGGCGGCCACTCGCTGCTCGCGGCACAGCTCGCGGCCTGGCTCGAACCCCACCTGGGCGCGCGCCCGGCGCTGCGCACGTTCTTCCAGCATCCGGTGCTCGCGGACCAGGCCAAGGCGCTGACCTCGCCGGGGAGCACCAACGATGCCGGTTGATCCCTCCATCATCCTCTCCGACGACCACGCCGACCTCGTGTCCTCGTTCCAGAGCTTCGTCCGGCGTGAGCTGGTGCCCCTGGCCACCGAGATCACGGACACCGGCAGTCCGCCGCCCGCCGAATTGCGGTCGTACGTGCGGAAGCGGTCCGCCGCACTCGGCTTCTACGCCGGCGAGTACCCGCAGGAGTGGGGCGGCGCCGGCACGCCGCTGACGGCCGTCGTGCTGCTCCACCACGCCGCGGGCGGCAGCGGGTGCGCTCTCGCGCCGTATGCGCTGGGCGGTTCCGACGGACCGAGCCCGCTGCTCCGGCACGGCACACCGGATCAGGTCGAGCGGTACCTGGTGCCACTGGTGCGTGGCGAGACGACCCGCTGCCTCGCACTGACCGAACCGCACGCCGGCTCGGACGCGTTCCGGCTGACCACCGTGGCGACCAGGACCGTGGACGGGTGGGTGATCGAGGGCAGGAAGACGTTCGTCAGCAACGCCGATCGTGCCGACATCGCGATCGTCGTCGCGGCAACGGACCTCGGGGAAGGGCCGACGGCCGGCGCGTCCGCGTTCGTTGTCCCCATGGACTGTCCGGGGCTGCGGATCGGGCAGCGCTACGAGGGGATGTCGGGCGAGCCGCTGTTCGAGCTGCTGCTGGAGCGGGTCGAGGTGCCGCCCGACGCGGTCATCGGTGGCGACGAGGGCGTCGGCGCCGCCGCCGCGCTGGCGATGGACAACCTGTCCTGGGGCCGGCTGATCGTCGCCGCCCAGAGCAACGGCATCGCCGACCACGCGTTGCGGCTCGGCGTGGAGTACGCCAGGAGCCGCACGGTGTTCGGCGAGCGGATCGGCGGCTTCCAGCACATCCAGGAACACCTGGTGACGAGCCGGGCCGAGGTGGAGGGCTCGAAGCTGCTCACGCTCGCCTGCGCCCGGCTCGTCGACGGTGGAGCGGCGGTACCGGAGAACGCCGCGCTCGCCAAACTGACGGCGACACAGACGGCGGTGCGCGTGGTGGACCGCGCGCTCCAGATACACGGCGCCACGGGGTGGATCCGTGGCCACCCGCTGGAGTTCCTGTACCGCCACGTCCGGATGATGACGATCATCGAAGGGACCACCGAGATCCAGAAGGTGATCGTCGCCAAGGCAATGGGACTGGAGTGAACCGTGGAGGCGACAGTGAACTCTCTCAGCATCGAAACCGGTGGGGCGCCACGGGAAGGCGCGGTACACGACCTGTTCCGCGGCCGGGTGCGCCGCACACCGGACACGCTCGCGCTGGAGGACGGCGCTTCCCGCTGGACCTACGGCGAACTCGACCACCTGGCGGACGAGGTCGCGGTCACGCTGCGTGGCCGTGTCGGGCGTGGTGACGTCGTTGGCGTGTGCCTAGACCACTCGGCGGCACTCATCGCGACCGCACTCGCGGTGGCGCGGCTTGGTGCCGTCTACCTCCCGTTCGGTCAGGAGTCCGGGCCCCGGCGGCTGCACGCCGCGACCCGCACCCTCCGGATCCCCTGCCTGGTGGGGGATCGGACGGCTGTCCATGCGCCGGCGGCCGAGATCGTGCCGCTCGCGGTACCGACCGACGGCCGCGGGACAGCCGGACAGGTGGTGGCCGCGATGACGGAGCCGCCGCCGGAGGCCACCAGCACGCCACCCGGCACCCACTACGCGGTGCTCACCTCCGGCTCCACCGGGCGACCGAAGGCGGTCGCGGTGGGCACTGCCTCACTCGGCGCCCTGCTGCACTGGTACCGCGACCTGATGGAGTTGGCGCCCGGGGCGCGCCACAGTTTGCTGATGGGGGTCCCGTTCGACGCGCACGTGATGGAGATGTGGGCTGCGCTCACCTCGGGTGCGGCGTTGAGCGTCGCGCCGAGGGAGGTCCGCTGGGACCCGCGCGCGCTCACCGACTGGTGGCGCGACGCGGCGATCACGGCCAGCTTCTTACCGACGCCGATGGCTGAGCCGGTGCTCGACCGCCCGTGGCCGGACGGTCTGGTGCTGCGCCACCTCGGCATCGGCGGTGACCGGCTGCGGCGCTGGCCGGGACCGGACGTGACCGCCCACGTGTACAACGCCTATGGTCCTGCCGAGGCCACCGTCGTGACGACCGCGTACCCGATCCCGCCCGGCACGACGCGCGAGGCCAAGGGTGTGCCGCCGATCGGCCGGCCGATCCCCGGCGCCACCGTCGTGGTCGCCGACGCGGCCGGCCGCGCGGTACCGCGCGGCGAGCCCGGCGAGCTGCGGATCGGCGGGCGGTGCCTCGCGCTCGGCTACGTGGATGACCAGCTCACCGCGCGGCGGTTCGTCGCGGCGCCCGATGCGGGGGACAGGTTCTACCGGACCGGCGACCGCGTGGTGATGAGGACCGACGGGGTGCTGGAGTTCCTCGGCAGGCTCGACGACCAGGTCAAGATCGACGGTGTACGCATCGAGCCCGCCGAGATCGAGACGGCGTTCGAGCAGGAACCGAGCATCAGGCGGGCCGCCGTCGTCGCCCCCCGGGACGAGGCGGGCACGATACGGCTCGCCGCGTTCGTCCAGGCGGTGCCGGGCGAGGTCGTGCCGTCCGCAAGCCTCCTGCGAGCCAACGCACGGGACTGGCTGCCGGCGCAGGCCCTACCGGTGTCGATCACGGCGGTCGACACGTTCCCCTTGACCGCCAACGGGAAGGTCGACAAGGCGGCGTTGCTCGCCGCGCACGCCGTGCCGGGCGACGCGGTCGGCGTCGGCGGTGTGTCACCGGTCGAGCAGGTCGTGCTGCGACTGTGCCGCGAGTTCCTCGGCTCGCCCGACATCGGGCTCGACGACAACTTCCTCGCCGCCGGCGGCAACTCCGTGGCGGGGGCGCGATTGCTGGCGGCCCTCGAACAGCGTTACGGCGTGCGGCTGCGCGCATCGCGGCTGCTCCGCCAGCCGGACCTGCGCCACGTCGCCACGCTGGTCGAGGAGCGGGCCGCTGCGGGCGAGGCGCTCCCGTGAGGTACCGGCTGCTCGGCAGGGTCGAGCTGTGGGACGGGAAGAAGATCGACGTAGGCGGGCCAAAGCACCGTACGCTGCTGGCCACGCTGCTCCTCGGAGCCAACGAGTTCCAGTCCGTCGACCGCATCGCCGAGTCGTTGTGGGAGCACGACCGGCCCAGGAGCGCACAGGACCTCGTCCGGTTGTACGTGCACCAGTTGCGAAAGCGGATGGGCACCGCGGGCGCCGACGTCCTGACCGAGTCGGGCGGCTACATGATCCGGGTCGGTGAGGGGGAGCTGGATATCCAGGTCTTTGAACGCGAGACGCGGCAGGCGCGGCGCGCCATGACGACCGGTGACCTCACGCAGGCCGCCACACGGTTCCGCACGGCGCTCGCGCTGTGGCCGGAGCCGTTCGCCGTGTGCGCCAACTCGCCGCTGGTCGAACGACTGCGCGGGCCGCGTCTGGAGGACATGCGGCTTTCCGCGGTGGAGGACCTGGCCGAGTCGGAGCTGGCCATGGGAGACGGCCTCGACATGGTCGACCGGCTGTGCCCGTTGGCCGACCGTCACCCGCACCGGGAGCGGCTGCTCAGGTTGTTGATGCTCGCGCTCCACCGCCGGGGCAGGAAGGTCGAGGCGCTGGCGGCCTTCCGTCGGACACGCGCGTTCCTCGTGTCCGAGGTGGGGGTCGAACCCGGCAGGGAGCTGCATGAGCTGGTGCAGGCGATCCTCAGCGACGACGCAAGCCTCCGCTCCGTGGCGGACCGCTCCACAGCACCGCAGTCCGTCAGGCCGGCGCAGCCCGTACCCCGTCAGGTGCCGGCCGGCGCGGACGACCTGGTCGGCCGTGCCGGAGAGCTGCGGGAGACACGGGAGTTCCTGGCAGCCGGCACGGCGTCCGCGCACGCGTCCGGCCGTACCTTGCTGATCTCCGGGCCGCCCGGGGTGGGCAAGAGCGCGCTCCTGTTCGGTGCCGCACGTGAGGCCCGGGACATCTTCCCGGAAGGGGAGCTGTACGCGGACCTCGCCGAGACGTCGGTGCACGAGGCCCGCAAGGACTTCCTGATCGCCCTGGGCGTGGACCCGGTCGACATACCGGCGCACCCCGCCCGCCGTCTCGCGCTCTACCGGAGTGCGACCGCCGGTCGGCGGGTCCTGGTGGTTCTCGACAACGTGGTCGCCGAGTCCCAGATCGTCGAGCTGACCCCCACGTCGGCGGGCGGTGCGCTCGTCGCGGCGTCGGACACCAGGTTGCCCGGCGTCGGGTTCACCCACGTCCTGGACGTCGAAGGGCTCGACGAGGAGTCGGGAACGCTCTTCCTCCACAGGCTTCTCGGGCGCGACCGGGCTGGCGGCGACCCAGGTGCGGCGGGACGGATCGTGCGGATGTGTGACGGTGTCCCGCTCGCACTGCACATCCTGGGGACCCGGCTCGCCATCCGCCGCGAGCTCACACTGTCCGAGTTCGCAGGGCAACTCGCCGACGACGACGGCAGGCTCGGCCAGTTCCGGGTTGGCGACCTGGACCTGCGCCGACGGTACCGGCGCGGCTACGAACGACTCGGCCGTGTCGAACAGTCCCTCTTCCGCTGCCTGGCGTCGGCGGAGCCGACCGGTACGACGGTCGAAGGGCTTGCCGCGATGACGGGGCAGCCATCGGCCGCCGTGGACATGGCGGTGGACGCGCTCGTGTCCGCGCACCTCGCGCGGCTGGTCGGCCGTGACCGCGCTGGCCGGCCGCGCTACCGGCAACCGCTGCTGCTCAGGGACTTCGCCAGGGAGCTGGCACGGAGCTGGCAGCCGGTCGAGGGCTCCCGGTGCATGTGAAGAGCGGTCACCTCGGGAAGGGCGCGGGGAGCGCACGCCGGTCGACCTTGCCGTTCGCGGTCAGGGGGAGTCTGGACAACGGCCGCCACACGTGGGGTATCAGGTGGCCCGGCAGCTCGTCGAGCAGCCAGGACCGCACCGCGGCCAGTGCATCGTCCCCGGCCGGCTCCAGCACGGGGTAGGCGACGAGTATCCGGGTCTCCGGCGTGTCGCCGTGCGTGGCCACCACCACGTCCCGCACGGTGGTATGGCGGCGGACGGTGGCTTCGATCTCCCCGAGCTCGACCCGGAAACCGCGGATCTTGACCTGCCGGTCGATGCGGTCGAGGTACTCGATCAACCCGTCCCCGCGGCGCAGGACAAGGTCGCCCGTCGCGTACAGCCTGCTGCCGGGCTCGGCGGCGAACGGGTCGGGTACGAAGCGCTCCGCGGAAAGTCCGGGGCGTCCGAGGTAGCCACGGGCCAGGCCCGTGCCCCCGATGTACAGCGCCCCGGTGATCCCGTCGGGCACCGGGTGGAGCATGTCGTCGAGGACGCGCAGATACGCGCCGGGCACGGGGCTCCCGATGGGAACCGACTCGCCCGCCTCAGCGCCGGTCAGCACGGTGTGCGTGGCGGCGAAAATCCCCGCCTCCGTGGGCCCGTAGCCGTTCACGAACCGCATGCCTGGATACGCGTCCAGGAGCTTGCGCACGTGTTTGGCCGACGGGGCCTCCCCGCCGGCGAGGAGCTGCTTTACCCCGGCGAGGTGCTGGATGCCCTCGTCGACCACCACGTGGAAGAGCCCCGCGGTGAGCCACATGGTGGTCACGCCGTGGTCGGAGACCACCTTTCCGAGGGTACGCAGCGACCTGGTGGCGCCGGGTGCTACGACCAACTGCCCGCCGTTGAGCAGTGCGCCCCAGATCTCGAACATCGAGACATCGAAGCAGATCGAGGTGAGGAGCGGGATGACCTCTCGGTCGCCCAGCCGGACCCAGGTCGCGTTCCGGACGAGGCGGACCACGCTGCGGTGGCGCACCATCACGCCCTTGGGCCTGCCCGTCGAGCCGGAGGTGTGCACCACGTAGGCGAGGCTGTCGGGGTCGCCACGCGGGTCGGGGTCGCGCTTGTCCTGCTCGGCGAGCAGTGCCAGGTCGTCGAGGCACACCGTCGGGTACGGGGCGGCCTGCTCCGCGAGCGCACGGGTGGTGACGACGACCGCGGGCTCGGTGTCGGCCAGGACGGCAGCCACCCGCGCGGGCGGGTGGTTCGTGTCCAGCGGCACGTAGCAGCCACCCGCCTTGAGGACGGCCAGGATCGCGAGCACGTAGTCCGTGGACGGCTCGAGCAGAAGCGCCACCCGGTGCTCGTCGCCGACTCCCCGGGAGATCAGGAGCCGGGCTATCCGGTTGGCCCGGCCGTTGACCTCGGCGTAGCTGAGGTGGGTGCGACCACACACGAGTGCCGGGGCATGGGGGGTCCTGGCGACCTGCTCCGCGAAGACACGGTGTATCACCAACTCGTTGGTGTCGGCCGTCATCACGTCCCCTCGCCGTGCTTTTCCCGCACCGCCCGCTCCACCGCGGCCGTGAACCGGCTGAGCGTAGGGTGCCGGAGGAGGACCGGCATGGGCAGGTCGATGTCGAACTCCTCGCTCACCCTGGCGGTGATGCGCATGGCCAGCAGCGAATGCCCCCCCAGTTCCAGGAAGTCGTCGTCGGGTGCTATGTGGTCGATGCCCAGTGCGTCGGCCCAAACCGCCTTCACCACGGTGACGGTGTTCTCCGAGGTATGCGTCACACCGCCATTCTGCCGGCCCCGGTTCTCGTTTGTGTATAGCCCAGGTTTGGGAACCGTTGAGACCATTACCGTTGACACCCCGCAGGCCGCTGAACATGCTGTGACTGTGATAGCCGGAGCCACTGGAGGTGCGCCCCTTTCGTGCGCGCAGCAACAATTATGGTTTCTTGACCGCCTCGACCCGGGCGGTTCCACCTACAACTTCGACGTGGTGCTGCGCCTGTATGGCGAACTCGATGTAAAGGCACTCCACAGCGCTTTTCAACGAGTTGTCGATCGGCACGATGTGTTGCGCACGACTTTTTCCGAAGGTCCCGACGGAATTCCCTGGCAACGTGTCATCCCGGGTTTCTCGCTCCCCCTTGATGCGGTCCACCTCACCCCGCTTCCCCCGGCCGCGAGCAGGACGGTGGCTGACGCCCTGGTGCGGGAGTGGGCGGCCGAACCGTTCGACCTGGCGGCCGGCCCGCTGGTCCGCCTTCGCGTCATCCACGTCGACGAGCAGGAGCACGTCGTCGGGTTGTTCCTGCACCACGCCGTCTGCGACGGCTGGTCCGTCGATGTGATCTTTCGGGAGCTGGCGCACTACTACACGCCTGAGGGCGAACCCGCGCCGCTGCCGGAACCAGCCGTGCGGTACGCCGACCACGCCAGGAGGCAACGCGACCTGCCGTCAGATGAGCGCCAGCTCAACTGGTGGCGCGAGTACCTCGACGGTGCGCCGACCACACTCGCCATGTCCGGCGATCGGTCGGCGCGTGGCGCCCAGGTCCTGTGTCACCTGCCGGCGAGTACCGTCGCCGGTGTCGCGGCGCTGGCCCGCATGCTGTCAACGACCACCTTCGCCGTGCAGCTCGCGGCGTACTCCCTCCTGCTTGCCCACCACATCGGCAGCCGGGAGCTGCTGGTCGGCACCCAGGTCGCCGGACGGCCCCGCCTTGCGCTCTACGACACCGTCGGCCTGTTCGCCAACACCATCCCCATCCGGATCGACCTCAGCCGGCCTCGGGACTTCAGGGAGCTCGTGGCACACGTCCGAGAGTCCACGCTGGACGCTCTGACCCACGATCACGTGCCCTTCGACCGCATCGTCGAGGCCGTACGTCCGGAAAGGACAGCGGGTCGGATGCCTCTGGTGCAGACCGGCTTCACCGCACAGACCGCGCCGCAGTCGCCGCCCGAGCTGACCGGACTGACGGTGGAACTCGTCTCCGTCGCCCCGGTGACCACGAAGTTCGACCTGAGCATGTCGGTGACGCCGCGATCGGACAGCGACGAACACGAGGTCACCCTCACCTACGACACCGGGGTGCTCGGGGAGAGGGACGCAGGCCGGCTGGCAGGCCGTTACCGGGAGCTCCTCTCCAGTGCCCTCGCCGCGCCGGAGAGCGGGATGTGGCGGCTGCTCCCGCAGTTGCCACCGGCGGGCGGCCGGCGGGCGGCGGTAACGGGCAGGCGCGGTCCTGCCCTGGTCCCGAACCTACCGTCGCGGGCGGCACTGGAGGATCTGCTGGCCGACATCTGGCGGGAGGTACTGAAGATCGACCGGATCACTGTGCACGACAACTTCTTCGACGTGGGCGGCCAGTCCCTGACACTCGCGGTCGTCCACGCCCGCGCCGAACAAGCGTTGGGACAGGAGCTTCCGCTGGTCGCGTTCTACGAGCATCCCAGCATCGTGGCGCTGGCCGCCCAGCTCTTTGGCGACCGGCGCAACGAACGGCGGCCGACGCAGCGGGGCGGCACACGCCGGGCCCGCTCCCGCGAGCGGCGCAGGGCAGCCCGGGAGAGGGGGAACTGACCATGCCCTTCGACGAGCGCACGGACTTCGTCGTGGTGCGCAACCACGAGGACCAGTACTCGATCTGGCCGGCCGAACTGCCCAGGCCGCCGGGTTGGACCGACGAGCCGGTCCGCGGGTCGAGGGCTCACTGCCTGGCGCACATCGACGAGGTCTGGAAGGACATGCGCCCGAGAAGTCTCCGTGAGGCGGTCGATCACTCGTGAGCGACCCGGAGTTTGAAAGCACGTCGGTCGCGATCATCGCGATGGCGGGGCGCTTCCCCATGACAAGGGACGTCGACGATCTCTGGCGACACCTCCTCGCCGGGGACGACCTGATCACCAGATTCCCCGAGGCGGGTGACGGGCACGCGGTGCCCGCCTACGGCGTCACCCCGGAGGCGGAGTGGTTCGACGCCGGCTTCTTCGGCTACTCCCCGGCGGAGGCGCTGCTGCTCGACCCTCAGCAGCGGGTGTTCCTCGAGTGCTGCGTGGAGGCACTGGAGTGCGCAGGCTGTGACCCGGTGCGGTACACCGGCCTGATCGGTGTGTACGGGGGGAGTGGCGCAAGCTCCCACGCGGACCGGGTGAGGAGGGACCACGCCGTGGGCGGGACGGTGCCGGAGTGGCACGTGCAGCTCGCGACCGGAGCCGACTTCCTGACCACACGGGCGGCCTACAAGCTGGGCCTGCGCGGTCCGGCTGTCACGGTGCAGACGGCGTGCTCCACCTCGCTCGTCGCCGTCCACCTCGCCGTGCAGGCTGTGCTCGCCGGCGAGTGCGACATCGCGCTGGCCGGCGGGGTCAGCATCCGCGCCCCGTACCCGGTCGCGATCCCGGAGGAGGGCGGGATCTTCGCGCCGGACGGCTACTGCCGATCTTTCGACGCACGGGCGCGTGGCACGGTCGGCGCGGACGGCGCGGGTGTCGTCGTCCTCAAGCACCTGCCCGACACCCTTCAGGACGGTGACCACATCCACGCGGTGATCCGGGGCTCCGCCGTGAGCAACGACGGCCTCGACAAGGTCGGTTTCACCGCGCCGAGTGTGACCGGGCAGGCCGCGGCGATCGGGACCGCGTACGCCGTCGCCGGTGTAGACGTCGCCACGGTCGGATACGTAGAGGCGCACGGCACCGGCACCGCCATGGGAGACCCGATCGAGATCCGTGCCCTCGACTCGGCGTTCCGCGCCGGCACCCATCGCGTCGGGTACTGCCGCGTCGGGTCGGTCAAGTCGAACCTCGGGCACACCGACACCGCCTCCGGCGTCATCGGGCTCATGAAGGCGGCATTGGCCGTCGAGCACGGCGTCATCCCGGCCAGCCTGCACGTCGAGGAGCCGAACGAGGAGATCGACGGCAGCCCGTTCGTGGTGGCGAGCGAGCTGACGCCGTGGCCGGAGTCTGCCGCCCCGCGCAGAGCCGGGGTGAACTCGCTGGGCATTGGAGGCACCAACGCTCATGTCGTCCTGGAACAGGCACCCGAGCCGCGGCGGCGGATGCCCGACGCCGGACCGCAGCTCCTGCCGCTGTCAGCGCGGAGCCGGCAGGCCCTCGCCGACGCGGTCACACGACTGGCCGACCACCTCGCGGCGAACCCCGGAGTCGTGCTCGCGGATGTCGCGTGGACACTCCAGACCGGCCGGCGCGAGCACGAGCACAGAACCCATGTCGTCGCCTCCGACCCCAGTGCGGCAACCCGGTCGCTGCGTGCGACGGCGGGCCGCGCCCGAGACGGTGGCTCCCCGCCAGCGGTCACCTTCCTGTTCCCCGGCCAGGGTGGCCAACACCCGGGGATGGGGCGCGAGCTGTACGCGTGGTCCACCGCGTTCAGCGACAGAGTCGACACCTGCGTCGACCTGCTCGACGCGGAGTTGGGCGCGGCGGTACGGACGACGCTGCTCGCGGACCCGAATGAACCACGGGCGTTCGAGGCAACTCGGAAACACCTGGAGACCATGGAACTAGCGCAACCCGTGCTCTTCGTACTGGAGCACGCGCTCGCCGGCCTCTGGCGGTCCTGGGGCGTGGCGCCGACGAGCGTGCTGGGACACAGTCTCGGCGCGTACGCGGCGGCCTGCGAGGCGGGCGTGCTCTCCACGGCGGACGCGTTGGACCTCGTCGTCACCCGAGGCAGGCTACTCGGCAGCCTCCCGGACGGGGCGATGCTGGCGGTCCCGCTGTCCGAGACCGAGATCGAGGCGGTGCTGCCCGCAGAGCTGTCCGTCGCGGCGGTCAACGGCGCCGAGCAGTGCGTGGTGTCCGGGCCCGCGGCCGCAGTAGCGGCGTTCGAGGCGGAGCTGACCGGGCGCACGATCGAGACCCGCAGGCTCCGGGTCTTCAGCGCCGCCCACTCCCACCTGGTCGACTCCGTGCTGACCGAGTTCGGCGACCGCGTACGGGGCATGGAACTGCGGGCGCCGGCGCTGCCGTGGATCTCCGACACGCACGGCCGGCTCGTCACCCCGGACCAGGCACGGGACCCGCGGTACTGGGTCGAGCACCTCCGGCGGACCGTGCGCTTCGGTGCCGCACTGTCCACAGCGCTCAGCGGGACGCCCGGTGTGCTCCTCGAGGTGGGACCAGGACGCACACTCACCACGCTGGCCCGGCACCAGGGGACGACCTCGGCCGGGCACGGCCTGCTCGCCAGCCTGCCGCACGCCATCGAGGAGACCTCCGCACGGGACGCGGTGCTCGACGCCGCCGGCGGCCTCTGGTCCCACGGCGTGCCCCTGGAGTGGGAACGGCTGCATCACGTACGCCCCCACCGGGTCTCGCTGCCCACCTACCCGTGGCAGCGCGAGCACTACGCTCCGTCCGCCGAAGCGGTCTCCGCCCCGCCCGCGCCGGCACCGCTCGACCCGAGCCCGGTCGCGACGGCGTGGCCGCCCGGCACCGAGGACGAACGCCGGCTCGCGGCGGCGTTCTGCGAGGTGCTCGGGCTCGACGAGGTAGCGGTCGACGACAACTTCTTCGCGCTGGGCGGTGACTCGCTGATCGCCGCCCGGCTGGCCGGGCTGATCAAGCGCGACTTCGGCATCGCGGTCACGGTACGCACCATCCTCCTCTCGCCGAGCGTCGCCGAGCTGCTGCCCCAGCTCAAGGAACGGGAAACGAGGGAGGCTTGATGGCAGTGCCCTGGCTGCTGTGCAGGAAGCGCCGACCGGACGTCCGGCTGAGGCTGTACTGCTTCCCGCACAGCGGTGCCTCACCCGGCGAGTACATGCGCTGGTCCGACGAGCTGACCGACGTCGAGGTGGTCGGAGTACAGGCACCCGGCCGGGGCGGCCGGCTCACCGAGCCGCCGTTCACGAGGATGACGGAGCTGGTCCGGGCCGTCGTGGCCGAGGCGGAGTTCGCGGCACCGTTCGCGTTCTTCGGGCACAGCCTCGGCGCCCTGACCGCCTACGAGGTGGCGGGCGCACTCCGGAACGCCGGCCGGCCGACTCCTGTGTTACTGGTCGTGTCCGCTCTGGGAGCACCCCACGTGCAGCCACTACGGACGCCAACGCACGAGCTCACCGACGAACAGATGATGGCGGCCGGGGCGGCCGGCTTCGGGCACCTGCCCGCCATCGTCCAGGACGACCCGGAGATGCTGCGGATCGTCCTGACGTGCATGCGGGCGGACGCCGAGATCCTCGACACCTACCGGCCCACGCCCGGCGCGCGGCTGGACGTCCCGGTCGTCGCGCTGGGTGGCCTGGACGACGACGAAACCGCCCACTTGCCGGGGTGGGCCGACCACAGCACACACCCACTGGACCTGCGCATCCTGCCCGGCGGTCACTTCTACCTGAGAGAACACCATGACGGCGTCCTTCGGATCATCCGCGACTCGATCCGCGATGTACAGTCCACGGCCGACGGATCCGCCCGGTGAGCGGAACCCCGGCGTCAGCCTGTCCAACGAGCTCTTCCTCGGCACCCTGCGCTGGGACCTGCTCCACCCGTTCCCCACGCAGGATGACGCCGACCGGCGGGTCGGCGACGAGCATGTCATTGAGCTCACCGAGCATCTGCGCGCGAACGTGGATCCGACCCAGGTGGACACTTCCCGCGAGCTGCCCGCCGAGTTGGTCGAGGTGCTGCGCGCCAAGGGGTACCTCCGGTTGCTGGTGGACCGGAAGGACGGCGGTCTCGGCCTGTCCCCTTACAACGCATTCCGGCTCATCGAGACGGCCGCGAGCTGGTCGATACCCGTCGCGAACGTGATGAGCACCGGCAACGGGTGGGGCGCGGGGGCGTACCTGCGGATGCTGCCAGAGGGCCCGCTGCGGGAGGTGATCCGCGAACACGTGGTAGAGGGAAACTTCTCCGGGCGTGCCGACACGGAGCCGGCGGGCGCGGGCAACAGCCGCCAGAACACCACGGCGACACCGGCCGAGGGCGGCGACGCCTACCTGCTCAACGGCGAGAAGGTGTTCATCGGCAACGGCACGGTCGCCGACCTCCTCGACGTCACCGCTACCGTCGTCGACGACGGTGTGCCGTCGAGTGCTTCGTTCTTCGTCGACACCACGACACCCGGGCTGGAGGTCGTGACCCGCCAGGACTTCATGGGGTTGGGCGGCGCCCCCATCGCGAACCTGATGCTCACCGACGTCCGCGTACCGCGCTCGCTCATGCTCAGCGGCGCGGAACTGGACGGGTTCGGGCGCGGGGTCAAGGAGTTCATTTACCTCGCCAGGACGTTGGGCGTGGTCCCGCCGTCACTCGCTATCGCGAAGCTGTGCCTCGCGTGGCAGCGCGAGTTCGTCAACCGCAGACGTGTCGATGACCGGCCACTCGCCGCATACGAGGCGATCGAACGCGCCGTCGCGCTGTCCGTGGCCGACACGTTCGCCATCGAGTCGTTCACCCGCTGGACGATGCTGGGCCGGGGCGCGGACCTCCTGCACGAACACGCGGCACTCAAGAACATCGCTTCGCTGACGTGCTGGCGTGTCCTGGACCGGACGGTGGGGCTGCTCGGCGGTGAGGGGCTCGAGACCGCGGCGAGCAAGGCCCGCCGCGGGACGACACCCCTGCCGGTCGAACGCTTCTATCGCGACGCCCGAGGACTGCGCGTGCTCGGCGGGGTCGACTTCCTGGTGGACTACCTGGCCGGGCGCATCCGGCTGACCGACTGCTACTACGACCGGACCTACACCCCCGTCCCGGGCGACGCGTTGGTGGCGGCCCGGCGGGCCGTCGCCGAGTACGACGCCGAACACGTGGAGTTCGTGACCGAGCAGGCGGCTCGGCTGGGCAGGGAGTGCCGCAAACTGACCCAGCGCCACCTGGACCGCGAGGACCTCTTCGCGCGTCAGCACGCGGTGATCACACTCAACAGGATCGCCAACGAACTGCTCACCATGGCGTCCGTGCTGGCCCGTTCGGCGGCTGGCGACGACGAGCCCGCGCTCGCGAGCGTCTACTGCGCCGATGCGCGGCCACGTCTCGTGGAACTGTGGGCGCAGCTCGACGCCGGCGGTCAGGACCACGCCGACGTCACCGCACGATGGCTTGACGGGCGTGGCTACGAGACGCTGCTGGGAGACGCGGTCACGGCGCTTCCTGACCGATGAGTAAGGGGTTCGCTCGGTCTTTGAGGACGAGCGAGATGTGGCAGGTGTATCCGCGTGGGGACCGGGTGCCGCCCCACGGTGATGCCCCCGTCATCAAACCGAGGCAGTGCGCGATGGAGTACCAGGAGTCCGGGACCTCGCACGAGAACCCGCGCGGCGACCAAACCGGCATTCTCGCTTCACAGTTTGGTGGACTTCCTCCAGAGGCTGGTTACGAGTACAGCGAAATTGTCGTAAGGTTCTGGATCGACTCCGTAGCCGGGCCACCACTCGTACGCCGTCCACTCGCGGTTCTCCGCGTTGCCGGTGTGAAGCAACCAGCGGCCGCCGGCCCCACCGTTGTCATCGGAGACCAGCAGACAGCGCTCAAGCGTGGTGATCCAAGCCGCGAAGTCCGGTGCGGACCACGCATCGAGAAGGTCGGGTTCGGCTGTGGAGAACCACTCGATCTGCTCAGCCTTGAGCAGATCGAGGGAATAGGACATCCTGCTGAAGCCATTGCTGGCCAGCAGGAAGTTCCGGTAAGTCGGCGGCAGTCGCACCCCGAGCCGCAGCTCAGCAGCAGTGATCGCTTCTTCGCTCGTCGGCTCAGAGCCCAGCCACCTGGCCCGACGTTGACTCTCAGTCACCAGCGGCCGTTCCCTGAACCCGTCCTCATCGGCTTGGCGCAGGTACTCCGAGTTCAGGAACTCGGAGCTGTAACTGCGAAGGAAATCTCGCCACTCGACGACGCTCAGCGGTGGAGGCGGAGGCATGTGTGAACTCCTTGCGGCAGCACTTGGCTGGTGCTTTCCCGTGATTCTCCAGAACTCCTGCCACGAGTTGACGATTATTTTCAGTTGCTTGTGCGCGGTCGGTTGAACGCGTCTCGACAAGAGCTTACGCGACGGCAAGACGCTCACAGGACGGCAAGGGCGGGATTAATGTGCCCAGGGTGGGACCATTTCCGATCCGGGTGGGCTGATCCGCTCACGGCTTCTCGCATCTGGGGCTTCGCGGCCGACCCTGGCGAAGCTGGACTCGGCCTGGCGAACTGAGTAAATCAAGTCACGCACGCTCATCGGTGAACCCGGGCAAGGGAGGAGGCCGTTGTTCCCACGGATGCCCGGGTTCGGAGCGTCGAGCGAAGGAAGGCTTTGCATGTTGCACGAGACGTTCGGTAGGTCGACGTGGCTGGTGGAACTCACGGATGCAACGGTAGCTAAGGTCACCGATCTGCTGCGACACGAGGAGGCCGGTGTGGCACTACAGATCTCGGTGCAACCCGGCGGCTGCTCGGGGCTGCGCTACCAACTTTTCTTCACTGAGCGGTATGCGAAGGCCCTCGCCAGAGCGCTGGCTGAACATGACGACGAGGAGCATGTGGAAGGCGACGATCCGGAGACGGCAGCCCAGCGCGCTTCTCTCGCTTCGGATGAGATGTCGGTGATGTGGTTTGGTCGGTTCGCCATGCTGATCGATCCGAAGAGCGGCCCTCATCTGCAGGGGGCATGCATCGATTACCAGGACACGCTGCAGAAGTCGGGATTCACGATCGACAACCCGAACGCGAAGGGTTCCTGCGCCTGCGGCGACTCGTTCCAGTGAACAGTCCAATGGATACCGCAACGGCCGGTGGCCGGACACCACGTGACCGGCTCCGGTCGACAGACCGGAACTTCCGGGGCGACGGCGGTGACCCCCCGGGGGGCTGTCTGACGTTCGGTTCAACTCCTGATCATGAACGAAGCGCCAGTGACCAGGAACGACAGAACCTGCACCGAGAACGAGGCTCGGTGCGGCCGGTGCCGCAGACGGAGCGCTGCATCGAGCCCGTTCTGTGGTGACCGGCGTGCCGCTCCGGGTTTGCGGTGGTTGGGGGTTGTCGTCGCAGCCGGCGAACTTGTCGGCGGATCACTGCATCTGACGGTGTGGAGGGTCGCGCGGCATGTCCGGGGGTGCGCTGCCCGTCGTGCCGCTGGCGCGGCGTCTCCTGATCGGGGAGGAAGGTTCGATGGGGCACTCATTGCGCAGGGAGAACGTACGTCGCAGGGTGCGCGGGGTCCGCGCGCGACACGAGGAACTGGTGATGGAGCTGCTCCGTCGGCGCGGTCCGCTCAGCCGCGCCGAACTGGTCGCGTCCAGCGGGCTGTCGCGTACCCGGCTCTACGACGTGGTGGCCGCGCTGGTGGCTGACGGTGTGCTGAGCGTGTCGGTGCCCCGGGCCTCGCGGCGCGCGCGGGGCCGGCCGGCCGAGCAGGTGGCCATCAACCCCACCGCCAACCGCGTCGTCGGAATCGACTTCGGACGCCACGTAGTCCGGGTCGCCGCGGTCGACACCGCTTGCCACACCGTCATCGGAACGGCCGGCGAAGAGCACGGCCCAGATGCGTCGTGGCAAGGGCGGGTGGAGACAGCCTGGCGGCTGTTGGCCCGGCTTACCGGCGACTTCGCGCGGCCCGGGGCCCTGCACGCGGTGGGTGTGGGGCTGGCAGGACCGGTGCGCCGCCCGGGGCAGCAGGGTCGTACCGGGGAGGTGGCCGCGCTGGTCAGCCGGCGCTTCGGAACCACCACCCGGCTGGACAGCCACGCCCGGCTGGCGGCGTTGGCCGAGTCCACATGGGGCGCCGCCAGCGGTCGTCGGGACGTGCTCTACGTGCACCTCTCGCACTCCATAAGCGGCGGGCTCCTGGTCGGTGGCACGCTGCACTACGGCGTGCACGGCCTGTCGGGCGAAGTCGGGCACATCGCCGTCTCTCCCGACGGCCCGCCCTGCAACTGCGGCCGTACCGGATGCCTGCAGACCGTCGCCGGCATCCCCGCGGTGCTCGATGCCTACCGCAGGGCCGGCGGCACCGCCCTCAGCCTGTCCGAACTGAGCGCCGCGGCGAACGCCGGAGATATCACCGCCAACAGCATTCTGCGCGACACAGGCAGGCGCGTCGGACAGGCCCTGGCCACCTTCTGCCACGTCATCTCCCCTGAGGCCATCGTCGTCGGGGGCGAACTCCTCCACACCGGCCCGGTGCTGATGAACGCGATCCGTCACGAACTCGACGCGAGTACCCCCTGCCGCACACTCACCCCGATCTCTCTGCATCCTGCGGCCCTTGGGGAGTCCAACGGCGCCCTCGGCGCTATCGCCCAACTCCTGCCCCACAAGCCGAATCTGCCTGTTGACGTCATCGCTGTCCCCGCAAGCCGCCACGAGCCGGCTTCGAGAATGACGAAACCACGGGCGACGGTGAGGTGAAGGGGGAGCGGCGGCGGGTGAGGCCGGTGCCCGCGACGACACCGGGGAATCGGCGGCACTCGCATTTCCCAGGTACGCAATCGACTTGCGGGTCGATATCGACGCGGCCGATTCATCCGAGGGCTCCACACGCGGGGGCAGGCGCGACGCTCTGGGACATGTCCGCGTCGATATCGACCCTCAGTACTCACGTTGGCATGTGGACAGAAAGGGGGCAAGAGGTGCGAGGCTGGACTAATTCGCCTTCTTTTCGGATTAAGTGGCCCCGACGCCGGGGTCAGCCGGGGCGCTGCGCGCTGCTCGGTGACCTCGACGGCGACGGGCGGATGGCCCTTCGGTGGGTGCTGCCACGGCCGGCCGCCAACCGGCCGGCGCCCAGCGGTCGATCGAATGCGCCAAGTGCATATGCCAATTCCAGGGGTGAGAGGGTCTCCGGGCCCAGGCGGCGAGGGATCCCCGTTGGGCTCTTGCCCCGGCACGTGTGGGAACCGCACTGCCTTTGCTCGTTCCCGGCCCACCGGTGGCCGGTTACGTTGCAGTCTCCCGCGGGAGCGGGCTCCGTTGCGGACGCGCGACGGGGCGTCTCCGGTGCAGGAGTCGACGGTATTTGCAGTCGTGACCATTGCGATCCGTGCCTGACCGAATCGGGTTCGCAGTGTGTGGGAGTCGTGCCTGTGTGTCTATGTGCTCAGGGTCGCCCTGCCGGGCCGGGTCTCAGCAGGACGCGGAGAGTTCCTGCCTTCCCGGCTCACAATGTGCACATGCGAAGCCCGTACGGGCGTGGATATCGTGCCGGTTTCGTACTGGTGTGCCAATACCCCAAAGATCATGGACCGTCGTCTCGCCGGATCACGAACCGGACGTCGAGCCCAGGTCAGCACCCGTTGGAGCCAAAAGCGATGTCTCACGCTCAGCCAGCCCACGCCCTTGCCGCCGTTCAACCGGCGCCGGCGGCGGAGCCCGTTCCCACACAGGCGCCCGTCGCGCGGCTCGGCGGCCGTGGCCGACAGGTTCGGTCGTCCGCCGCCGAGCAGTACCGGAGCCGACTCCTGAGATACGTCAGCCGGCTGACTGCCGGGGACACACACCGGGCCGAGGACATCGTGCAGGAGACGATGCTCCGTGCATGGCTCTCGGCCGAGGAGTTCCTCGACGAAGAGGGTGGGTTTCCCCGAGACGAGGATCATCTCGCCGCCTGGCTGCACACCGTCGCCCGCAACCTTGCGATCGACGCCTACCGCCGCGACCGCAGGCTCGTGCCGATCGGCGGCAAGCCTGCGACCATACGCTCCGCCGCCGCCGACGACGCGGTCGAGGAAGGGACCGATACGGTGGCCGACGGTGTCATCGACCGCGTCGTCGTCGTCGGCCTGCTGGCCCGCCTGGCCCCCCACCACCGGGACGTCCTGATCCACGTCCACCTGTTCGATCGCTCCCGGGAAGAGACCGGGCGTCTCCTGGGCATCCCCACGGGCACCGTCAAGTCGCGCCTGCACTATGCGCTGTCCATGCTGCGTGAGGAGCTTGCGGCGTGAACACAACCGACCCCATCGAGTTCATCAGCCGGCATCGCGACACCATCTTCCGCTGGCTGGGCATCTTCGGTGTCCTGCTGGTGGTCTTCCTGATCCTCCGTTTCATAGCGATGCGGATGGGCGGCTGGCGCGCCGCGTGGCGGCGAGTGCGCCGGGAGTGCGCGATCAGCGGCCATGCCTTCGCCGCGCCTGTCCGCGCCTGGCTTCGCCACCGCCGCTCGCTGCGCTTCCTGGTGTGGGCTCTGGGCACGACGGAGACCTGGCGGGATGCCGAACGGGCCCTGGCCGCCGCGCGCCAGGCCGCCGCCCCGGTCGGCGGCAGGCCGTACGCGGCGCTGGTGGACGCGGACACGGTGACGGTGCTGCTGGCGGGCCGGCGGGTCCCGCCACCCGAGGAGGAGCCCTGGTGGTGGGACGAGGCTCCCGACGAGTGGAGTGTGGACCGCCTCGACCTGCCGCCGGTGGTGCCCGTGCCGGGGCAGTCCCCTCCGGTTCTCGTCGCGCTCGGCGACACCGACCGCCGCTGCACGTTCCTCGACGTCGCCACCGGCCCGCGGCTGCTGGACATCGTGGGCGATCACCGATCCCGCCTCGCCCTGTACCAGGCGGTCGCCGCCCAGCTCGACGCCCGGCTGCCGGAAGGGCTGGCCGTGGTCGCCGAGGGCGTGCACGCGCAGATCCCCGGCGAGCCGGTCCGTCACGCTTACCGCACCGCACAGCGCATCAGATCCCGGCACGGGATCGCGCCCGCGCTCATCACCGCGGAACTGCCCGACCCCCTGCCCGGCGAACTCGCCGAGCCACCCGGAGATCCGGCAGGCCCGCTGATCGTGCTGCCGGGGGCGGCGCGCGGGTACCGGCGCACCCTGCTGACCGACCAGCACGGTCAGGTAGCCCTGGCCGGGACGCCGCTGCTGGCCATGAGCAACGCGCTCGGAAGGGCAATCGCCCAAGTCGCCTTCGCCATCCCGCCCGCACTGCCGCCCGCGCCGCCAGGCGGCGAAGCGACGGGGCCGGAGGCAGACCGCGCTTTCGCGGAGCTGGAGGACGACGACGAGACCTGGACGGAAACGGCGGACGAGGCCGGGGAAGTCGTGCCGGCCCGGCAGGCCACCCGCGTGCACGGCCCCCCGGTGGCGGAGTCCGACCTCGACGAGGAGAGCGAAGCGGAGCCCGTGGAAGAACACGAGCACGCCGGGCATCCGGGCGAGTCCGCGGCCTTCGGCCTCTCGCCCACTTCGTCCGCACGCTGACAACTGCCGTCTACCCGAGGACTCTTCCGTGAAGCTCACCGTAACCGCCGCGGATCCACAGGGCCGGATCACCGACCACCTGCTCGACCTGCCCGAGCACGCCACCGTCGGCGAGCTTGGTTCGGCGCTGGACAGCCCTCGGCTGTACCTCGGCGAGCACCCGCTCGACGCCGACGCGCCGCTCGGCGTAGGTGGCGTCCGGGACGGTGCGCTGCTCGGCCTCGGCGCCCCGGTCCCGCCCCGCCCCCGCGCCGCCCGCTCGTGGCGGCCACCGGCCGGCGACCTCGGACTGCTGGAGCTGCGGCACGTCTCGGGGCCGGGCGCCGGCCGCGTGTGGCGGCTCGCCCCCGGCAGCTACGAGGCCGGCACCGACCGCGGCTGCGCCATCCGGCTCGCCGCGGACGGCGGCGGGGACGCCGCGATAGCCGGCACCGGCGAGTCCGGGCACCGCGGGGGAGCAGGCGGGGGGCTTCCGGAGCGCGGCACGTGGATCACTGTGCACGTCGACGGCTCCGCCAGCTTTCTGCTGCCCGAGGACACCGACCCGGACCGCTGCGGCCTGCGTAGCCTCACCCCCCCACCCCCGGTCGACCCGGAGACCGGCACCCCACTGACCGAGGAGGAGCCCGCCGGACGCGAGGACGGAGGTCCCGGCGGCCACAGCGTCGAGCCGCCGCCCGCCGGGCCCGACGGCCTGCCAGAACCGCCACCGCTGCTACCCCCTGGGCAGCTTCCGCCGCCACACGACGGCTCGCGGGAGTGGCCGCTTCACGCCGATCTCGCACTTGGCGACCATCTGCTGCGGTTGACGCCGCCGTTCGAGCCGGATGCCGCCGTCAAGCCCGCCGCGGACGGCATGACCCTGGAGTACAACCGCCCCCCGCGCATCACCCCGCACCTGGACTCCGAGAACCTCAGCCTGCCGGGACCGCCCTCCCCGACCGGCCCCCGGCCGTTCCCCTTCCTGCTGATGATGTCTCCGATGGTCATGGGCATCGCCATGATCCTGGTCTTCCGTTCCTTCTACTTCCTGATCCTCATCGCCTTCAGCCCGCTGATGGCGGTCGGGAACTGGGTGACGGGCCGACGCGCCAACCGTAAGCAATTCCAGCAGCAACTACGACGCTACCGGCTGCGCCGCGCGTCGCTCGAACGCGGCATGTACCGGGCCACCGTCGAGGAACGCCACCAGCGCAACACCGCATCCCCGGACCCGGCGGCCGTACTGCTCACCGCCGTCGGGCCCGGGCACCAACTGTGGGAGCGCCGCCGGCACCACCCCGACTACCTCACGCTGCGCCTGGGCACGGTGGCTCGCGCCTCGCTCAAGCGCATCTCCGACCAGGCCAGGGAGCAGAACCACAAGACGGTGCACTGGCGGCTGGCCGACGTGCCGATCGGCACCGAGCTGCCCCGGCTCGGCGTCGTCGGGCTCACCGGCACCGACCGGACGGCGCGCGGCGTGGCCCGTTGGGTCGTGGCTCAGGCCGCCGTGCTGCACAGCCCCCGCGACCTGCAGATCGTCATCCTCACCGAGGACCGGCACGCGGACGACTGGGCCTGGGTGCGCTGGCTGCCGCACCTGCGCCCGCGCCGTCCAGGGCCTGGGGGGCAGCCGTTGATCTGCCTGGGCAACGACGAGGAGTCCACCGCGCAGCGGATCAGCGAGCTGTACGCCGACATCCAGAACAGAGCCGCCGCGGCGGCGGAGCGGCAGGAACCCTCCGGCGGCGCGCCGGAGATCCTCGTCCTGCTGGACGGCGCGTACCGGCTGCGCGACATGCCCGGGGTAGTGAGCATCCTCACCCAGGGACCGGCCGTCGGGGTGTACAGCATCTGCATGGAGGAACAGGCGAACCGGCTGCCCGAGGAGTGCACGACCGTCGTCTCCGCCGCGGCCGACCGGCTCACCATCCGCTCCTCCGGCGTCCCCACGGTGGACGACGTCCGCGCCGACCAGGTGGAACCGGCGTGGTGCGAGGAGATGGCCCGCGCCCTGGCGCCGATCCGGGACGTGAGCGTGGACGACGACGGCGGACTGCCCACCGAGCTGCGGCTGCTGCCGCTGATCGGCCAGGAGCCGCCGAACCCCGAGGCGCTGATACGGGCCTGGGAGGTCTTCCCCGCCAGCACAGCCTTCGTGGTCGGCGCAGGCTTCGAGGGAACGGCCCACCTGGACCTGGCGGCCGACGGCCCGCACGGCCTGATCGGCGGCACCACCGGCGCCGGCAAGTCGGAGCTGCTCCAGACGATGATCGCCTCACTGGCCGCCGTCAACCGGCCCGACGAACTCATCTTCGTGCTCATCGACTACAAGGGCGGCGCCGCGTTCCGCGAGTGCGCCAAGCTCCCGCACACCCTGGGCATGATCACCGACCTGGACGGGCACCTGACGCAGCGCGCCCTGGCCTCCCTCGACGCCGAACTGCGCCGCCGCGAACAGGTGCTCGCCGACGTCGGCGTCAAGGACCACCTGGAGTACCGCGCCAAGCGGGCCCGGGAGCCGGAACTGCCGCCGCTGCCCCGCATGCTGGTGATCATCGACGAATTCGCCACCCTGGTGCGTGAGCTGGTGGAGTTCGTGCCGGGACTGATCAGCCTGGCCCAGCGCGGCCGTTCGCTCGGCCTGCACCTGCTGCTGGCCACCCAGCGCCCCGCAGGCGCCGTCAGCAACGACATCCGCGCCAACACCAACCTGCGCATCGCCCTGCGCGTCACCGACCGCACCGAGAGCCAGGACATCCTCGGCTCCAACAACGCCGCCGGCATCTCGCCCGCAACCCCCGGCCGTGCGCTGGTCCGCCGCGACGACGGCGCGCCGGTCCCGTTCCAGACCGCCTTCGTCGGTGCGGAACGCGCGTCCGAGGACACCACGGAGGCGGCGGTCCCGGCCTCCCGGACAGTGCGCGGCGCCGAGCTGACCTGGTCGACGCTCGGCCGGCCCGTTCTGCTGCCCCCCGTCGCCGGCGGCGACCCCGAGGAGACCGTGACCGCCGGGCCGGAACCGGCCGCGCAGAAGGAGGCCGCAGAGGACCCGCCGACGGACCTGTCCGTCCTGGTCGAGGCCATCCGCGCGGCCACAGCGGCGCTCCCCGGCTTCGAGCCGCTGCCGCCCCCCTGGCTCCCGCCGCTCGAAGAGGAGATCGCCCTGCGCGAGCCCTCCGTGAGCCCCCCGCCCGGGGTCCTGCGGCTGCCGCCCGTGCCGTACGTCCTCTTCGACCTGCCGCATGAGCAGCAACGCGCGCCGGGGAGCATCGACTTCGCCACCTTCGGCCACCTCTACGTGATCGGCGCGCCCCGGTCCGGCCGCACGCAGACGCTGCGGACCATCGCCGGCTCCGCCGCCCTGCACCTGGCCGCCGACCAACTCCACATCTACGGCATCGACGCGGCCGGCGGCGGCCTCACCCCGCTGGAGTCGCTGCCCCACTGCGGCGCGGTCGTCTCGCGTCACGACACCGAACGAATCGGCCGCCTGGTACGGCGGCTGCTCAGCGAACTCACCGAGCGCCAGAGCATGCTCGCCACGCACAACGTCAGCTCCCTGACGGAACTGCGGGCCAAGCTGCCCGCCGCGGAGCGCCCCGCCCACCTGCTGGTGCTCCTCGACGGCTGGGACGCGCTCAACGAGACGCTGGACAAGCTCGACGGCGGCCGGCTGATGGACGAGCTGATGCGCCTGCTACGCGAGGGCGCCGCGGCCGGCATCCATGTCATCGCCACCTCCGAACGCAGGCTCCTCGGCGGCCAGGCGGGACAGCACAACGACCGGCGGATCTTGCTGCGCCAGACCGACCGCATGGACTTCGGCCTCATAGGCGTCAACCGCAAGGCGGTGCCGCAGCACGTGCCGCCGGGCCGGGGCTGGCACGGGCCGGGCGGCGCGGAGGGGCAGATCCTCACCCTGCCACTGAACGCCGCGGCCAAAGGCGACGACCAGGCCGACGCACTGCTTGCCATCGGCCGGCAGGCCACGGCACGCGACACCGGCGTGGCGCAGGAGCGACGGCCGTTCCGGGTCGACGAACTGCCCGCGATGATCGGCTTCAACGAGGCCGCGGAGCTGATCCCCGAGGAGAACCGCCGCCCGCTCTGGGCACTGCTCGGCATCGGCGGGGACGACGCACGGGCGGTGGGCCACGACTTCGCCAAGGGCGGCGCGTACATCGTCGCCGGGCCTCCGCACAGCGGCAGGTCCACCGCGCTGGCAGCGATGTGCCTGTCCCTGGCAATGGCAGGCACCGCCCTGGTCGTGCTCACCCCCAGGGAATCACCGCTGCGTGCGCTCACCCAGCATGGCCTGGCCCGGCTCATCGACCATCCGGATCCGCCGCCCGAGGCGGTGAACGAGGCGCTGGAGGCGGCGCAGGGGCGTCCCACGGTTCTCGTCGTCGACGACGCCGAGTTGATGACGGCAGGGCGCGCGGACCAGGTGCTGCGCTCGGTCGCCTCGGCCGGGCGGGAGCGCGGTCTCGGGCTGCTGGCGGCCGGTACGGCCGAAGGTCTGAGCACCACGCTCGGCTGGGTCGGCCTGGCCCGGCGCGGTCGGCGCGGTCTCCTGCTGGGGCCGAAGCACGTGGGTGAAGGAGACCTGATCGGCGCCCGGCTGACGCCCGAGCACCTCCTCCCGGCGGCTGCGCCAGGGCGCGCGTGGATCGCAGACCAGGCCGGCCGCCCCGTGGGGGTGCAGGTTCCGCACACCGTGTTCCAGGAGTGAGCGGAATCGAGAAACCGGGGATATCCCGGCGGCCGTGACCCGGAGCCGCGCACAGGAGTGCCCGGGTGCCCGCCGTCCTGGGCACCCGGGCACGAATGGGGGGTCAGGGTTGCACGGCCTGTGGTCCGCCGTTGTTCGACTGGGAGATACCCGGGGTGTACACCGTGTGGTCGTCGCTCCAGCTTCCGGTGTCCCCGGCACCGGGAGGCGGATTCCAGTCCGGCACGCCGGGCTTGTCGGAGTGCACCTCCTCAGCGCTCGTCTCGAAGCCGCCCTTGCCGTCGATGCTCGAAAGGGTCGCCGCGAACATATCGGCGTCCTGGGTCTTGAACGCATCGCTGATCTGGGTGAGCAGGTTGGCGTAGACCTGGATCGCGGACGCCGCCTGCTGGAGGGACTTGCTGAACTCCGTGTAGGCGGTGTTCAGCGCGGGGCTCGCCTGCTCCAGATACAGCCCGTTGTCGAGCAAATTACTGACCTTGCCGATGAGACCGTAGATCGCGGGCACGATGATGTCGCACTGCTGGCTCATCTTGTGGCTGGTATCGGCGATACCCTGGTAATCGGCAGATATATCGGGCATCTGCCCTCCCTCATTCTCGTTTCGAGCTGGTCACTAGGCCGGCTGGCGAATGTTCTCGGCGTACTTCTGGTCGAACTCCATCATGCCGTTCTTGATCTGAACGAATTGATGGGCGAACGACTCGACCTGGTCGCACAGCAGGGTCAGGCTGTGATGGACGCGGTTGTACATGTCCTCGATGGCAGCGCCCGTCTTCGGCATGATCAGGTCGGTGCCGATGCCGTCGTCGATCGCGGCCTTGGCCGCGTCCTTGGCGGGAATGAGCGTGTTCTGGTTGACGCTGCGCATCTCGGCAGCACAATCTTCGACGTCCTGGTAAGTGATGGAGACGTTGGCCATGGTGCAGTGCTTCCTCTCATGACATGAGCTGGGTCGGCATCGGGTCTCGTTGTTTTTCTTACCCGATCATATTTTGTTGGTCGTCCACGGAGACTCGGGAATCTCGGCGCCCCCATCGTCCTCATCCTCGCCGGACTCCCCGCCACCGTGGTCGCTGTGCCACTTGTCGAACGGTCCTTCGCGGAAATACGTCTCCTTGTCGGTGATGCGCTCGCCGTCCTCGACGTACGACTCGGTGGTCGTGCGGGTGCCGGATCCGTCGTCGTTGATCGCGAAGTGGTCCACCGTTCTGATGCCGTCCGGGCTCTCGGAGACGACGGTGTAGTCACGGCTGTCGTAGGAGCGCCCGTCGGGTGTCTCGTGGAGCTCCGGCGGTCCGTCGTATGCGGTGCTCAAGGTGACGACCTCCCCACCCGCGGAGGTGACCGTCGTCTCCTCCTTGATGACGTTGTCGTGGTCGTCGTACGACAGCTCGATCTTGACCGAGCTGCCGTCGGGACCGGTGTAACGCACCTCACTCGGCGGCTCCGCCGGCGGTTCATCGGGCTCAGGACCGGGCGGCTGCGGGGGGTTCTCGTCGTTCTCCCAGTCTTTGCACCACTCGGGTCGGTCCTCTCCCTGGCAGACCTCGTAGATGTCGGCGTCCGGGTGCTCGCGGAAGTAGTCGCCGGCGCCGATGCTGTCCAGATAGTCGTTCCAGGCGGTCTTGTCCTGCACCCAGTCATCGTGCGCTTCCTTCTGCGCCTGCCAGTCGTCCGCCTTCGCGTTGGCGACCGAGCTCGCGGCGCTCGCGGCGAGCATGCCGTCCTGCTGGAAGAGCGCGTCGGCGAGGCCCCCGAACATGTCGCCGAACATGGTCAGCTTTTCCTCGCCCTCCGCGAAGCGCGCCCTTGAGTCGCGGTAGAAGACCCCGAAGACGATGGCGAGATCCACGTTGCCGAAGATCGAAACGTGCTCGTCGGTAGACAGGGTGCTCATGGTGTCGTACGCGGTATCGGCCTCGCCGCCGGCACGTTCGATGAGCTCGTGCATCCCCTTCTGCATGGCGTGCAGCTTGTCGTAGTCCAGGGCGAAATCTGGCTGACCGGCCATGGTGGCCTCCGATGAGGCGTGAGGTTGCGGCCCGGCCCGGGACCGCCTGTCACATCGCTCCACGCACGGCCGGTCGAAAAGGTTCACGGACCGCGTGCGGAACGGGAACGACGATCTCCGGTGAACCCCGGAGCGGGCAGGCACGTGGAGCAATGTGCGAGCCCGAATCAATCACGACGACCCGGAGAGGGGGTATCCATGGTCCGGCCGCCCGACTGGAGTGCACTCGACCTGGACTTCGACCCCACCCCGGGAGATCCGGAACGGATCAATCAGTTGATGCTGGCACAGAGTCACATCGTCCTGGTCGCGCGACGTGTCGACGACGGCCTCAGCCTGTTGATGGAGGAGAACAGCCCCTACTTCGTCGGCGAGGCGGCGGACGCGCTGCGAGAAGCGCTCAATGAGGTGGTATTCCCGTTCATCGAGAACTTCCGGAACGCCCACGACCTGGTCCATTATGCGCTGGGTACGTACGTGGCAGAGATGGAGAACCACCAGCACACCGCTGATACCGCGCTGAGGGCTGCGCAGGGCTTGAAGAAGAAGGACCCGGAGCGGGTTCACTACCGGAGGGCGGCGCTGCGGGCCGCGGTCGACATGCAGCAAGCCGCCAAGACCGCCACGTACCGGATCCTCTCGGCGAGGGAACAGCTCATCTCGATGGTCGACGCGTGCGAGAAGTTCTGGGAAGTCTTCTTCTGGTTGACGCTGGCCCTCAGCATCGTGGGGTTCGCCGTCGGCGGACCGGTGGCCCTGGCCGCCTATGCGATGAACGCCGCCATCTTCATCAAGTCGGCGATCGACCTGGCAGACGGCAAGGCGAACCTCGAGATGCTGATCCTTTCGCTGCTGGGCATCTTGATCCCCACCACCCGGGGGATGTTCCCCATCCGGCAGGCGGCCGCCGGAATGCGCGACTTGGCGGTGAGGACCCACGCCTTGTTCAAGGTCATGACGCCGGGCGAGATCGCCGTGCATCTTGCCAAGATGACGGGGTCGGGGATGGTCTGGCTGGGCAGGAACACCGTCCCCTTCCTGCGCATGATCGGCAGCTATGTCGCGCTGCACTTCAAGGGCTTCGGCCCGCTGGCCCTCATCCTGCCCGTCAACGCCGCCGAGTTGGGCAAGGTCGGCTCGCTGTCAGGACTTGCCCAGGCGTTCAAGCTCTCCCTATGGAACCGGGGCATTCTGAGCCAGTACCGGTACGGCGCCGTGGCTTACGGCACCAGCTTCGTCGACATCAGGGCCATCAAGGGGTTCGATGCCGACGGGCGGCCTCTCATCGACCCCAAGGACTGGGCTCGCTATCAGCCCATGCCCGACGCGACCGCGAGTGCGCTGGCCGGTGTTCTGATCTTCCAGCCCCCCGCGACGTCCGCGTTCGGGCGACTCTTGGCCGCAGCGGGGGTGGCCCTGGCGCGCCCCGGTGTGGTCAGGTGGGCGGACCTCTCCCGGCTGGGGGCCGTCGGGGTGCCGCCGCCCGGCCTGGTCCGGCCGGCTTCCGGCCTCGGGGGCCTGAATCTGGAGGGCCTTGACCTGGCAGGCGTGGCTCCGATTTCGCCACTTCTCGCCTCGCGCCTGCTGGACGGAAACCCGGAGACGGCCGTCAGGCCGAGCGGGATCGAGCCGCTGACGAACCTGCCGTCCGCAAGCTCGTCCTTCACCCTGGTCCCCCCTCCCCACCTCTCGCGCGGAGGCATCGCCACCCCGGCGGAGATCGTCCCCGCTCCGCCGATCTCTCTGCACTTCGCCGACCACGGCGTGCGGGTAGGGGTGACCGACACTTCCTTGGGTTCCGCTGACCACCTGGCCGCGGGCGCCCCCCACGTGCAGGGTGAATTCCTCCTGCCGCTGCCGCCTTCGGTGGTGGCGCACGTCCCGGGCCCCGAGGGCCAGACCGTCGGCGTGCAGATCCCACTGCTTCCGCCGCCACCAGCAGCGGCTGCCACGCAGCCGGCGGCGCACACCCCGGCGCCCGGGCAGGTCCCCGTGAACGCCCCCGCGCCGGGCCAGGTGCCGGTGAACGCTCTTGCCCCGGGTCAGGTACCCGCGAGCACCAGCGGTACAGCGATGACCAACCTCACGCTGGACATCAACCTGGGCTCGTTCGCCCCTGTCCGGATGGAGTACAACGCGGGCAGCCTGACACTGACGCCGACGGGCGTTGGGCAGATGCCCCCGGTGCACGTGACGAGCATGCCGCAGCTCGGCGACGTTTCGGCGGTGGCACCGCATGGCGTGAACCTCACCCACGGCGAGCTGGTATCCGGCGACGTCTCCCGCAACGCCGGCCTCCTCGGCGGCCTGCAGGGGCTCAACCTGGAGGGCCTCGCCGGCGTCGGAGCAGGCCGTGCCGGACACGACCTCGCCGCCCTCAACACCCCCGCCCGTCTCTCCGGTCACGCAGCGCCGCAGCCCGTCGGTCACCCGTCCACGGCGAACACCCCCGCGGTCGAACAGCTCGCCCTCGACCTCAACATCGCAAGCGCCCCAGGTGTACGGCTGCACCTCGCCGACCAGGGCATGATCATCGGCGCCCCGAACGTCGCCCAGATGGGGGCCGGCGCCCGCCTGGCCCCGGACATCGGCGCGGCGGGCCTGTCGCCGCGCACCCAGGGCACCCCGACTCCGTCGCCTTCACCGCTCCCGGAGGGCGTCGCCGTGAACCAGGTCGCGCCCGGCCAACTGGAGCTGGACCTGGGCGCGATGTCGCGGGTGTCCGTCAACCTCGGTGAAGGGCTGAGCCACGGCGTGGCCGGCACCCCCGCGACACGGGCGGAGACCGGCGCGGACGCGGCCGCCGCCGCGGCGCCGCCGCGGCCGATTACCCAGGCCACAGGCGGCGGTGCGGCCGCCCACGTACCTCAGCCGGTCCGAGAGACCGGCGGCACCGGGACGCTGGGTGACATCACCCTGCATGCACCGGGGATGCCCCCGGTCAAGATCAGTTCTGTCGTCGGCAGGCCGGCCGAGGGGGCCGACGCTTCCGCCGCCCCCTCCCACGCCCGCGGCGAAGCCGCCGCGTCCCCCGACACCCAGACCGCCCCGCCGTCCTCCTCGGCGGTGGCGTCGCCGGCGCCCCCGACTTCCCCGACGCCCCCGGCGCCCCACGCGTCGGCGTCGGGGGCGCCGGCTCCCTCACCACCGGGCGCGGGGGCGTCCGAGGCTGTGCCTGTGCCCCTGGCCGTCCGTCCGTCCGCCGCTGGGCTGGACGGTCCTCGCGGCGGCGGTCTGCCGCGGCTTGAGGACGCGGGTGTGCCGGAGCCGGTGGGGCCGCTTGAGGAGACGTACAGGCCGTTGTTGTTGACCGATCGGCCGGGGCAGGCGGATGTGCGGGTGTGGGTTGGTCGGGATGGGGGTGGGCCGGGGCCGTATCCGTTGGTGGAGACGGTGGATGGTACGCGGTTGTATGACCGGGTGGTGCGGCTGGAGGGTGCGCCGTCGCAGCGGCGGTTGGTGGTGTACGGGCCGGATGGGCGGGCGCATTTCGATCCGGATTCCGGTCGGTTCCTGAGTGAGGGCGAGAGGACGGCGGGCCTCAACCGGGTGGATGAGGGGGAGTTCTGGCGGCTGTATGAGGCTGACAGGGCTGAGGTCTGGCAGGGAGTCCTGGAGCGGCGCCTGGCCCGTGGCGGTCTGCCCCCGCTGCCCGCGGCCCGTGGCACGTCCACCGACCAGAACGTCTACATGGAGGCGGCGCCGGACCCGCTCGGTGACCTCCCGGGTCCGACGGTGCGCCGGGAAGTGAGCCTGCTGGACGAGGACGGCGAACCCGTCGGTGTGACCGCCGTGTTTCCTGCGGATTGGGATGAGCCGCCGTATCTGACCGGCATGGTGCGTGGGGATGAGCAGGTGGCTGTCCTCGCCGACGCCATTCATGTCTTGGCACCTGACGACCTCACCCACGGGATCTACGACTTCGCGGGGAATCTGCTGGCCCGTGGAGTCCTCATGGCTGAGGGTCCGGCCGCCGGTAAATACCTCTACGCACCGGCGACAGGCCGCGATGCCCACGTGTTCGGCATCGACGGAAAGCGCGACGGGGATGTGTCCGTGACGGTCCTGCCGGACGATCGGGGATTCGTCGTCGCGAGCCGCGGCCGGGCCGCGGTCGTGATAGACGAGGAAGGGGAGGTGAGCCACAGCGTCATTCCGGTCGACGGCGCCCCCGGGAGCGGGCCCGGCGTGTTTCACTACGCCGTCCCGCACCACCAGGAGGGTGTCCCTATGGCGTTCAGCGGTGACGGCACGCTGATCTCGGGGACGGTGCGGCTGGACGACACCGTCTGGAGCTATGTGGACGGTGTCCCGGTTGAGGCGCGGATCGATGGAACGGACGGACTGCTGGGTGCGCATCACGTGGTCTTCGACTCGGATGGCTCCGCGCCCTCGGTGATCCGGCAGAACGGGGAGGAGTCGGCGGATTTCACCGCTGTGCAAGTACCGAGCGAGCACCTGCACTTGGTGCACCGGCGCGACGGGGCATGGGTCGTGCTCGACCCGGCCGGGAGGTACGCCGTCCCCCCGGTCCGTCTGCTCGGCACGGGCGACGTTCCTCTCGGGACGATCGTCGCCGTACCCCGGAGCCCCCGGGGCGAGGGGCTGGCGTTCCAGGAGAACGACGGCACGCTGCTGCGCACTGGGGTGATGGTCGACGAGGAGTCCGGCTGGATCGCGGTGGGGGATGTCCCCGGGCGCCCCGTCCACGGCATGGACGGCCGGGTCCGTCCGGAGCGCCTGTTCGGGGGCGGGTCGACCGTAGAGGACTTGCTGGTGCTCCGCGGACGTGGCGAGGGCATCGAGCCCGAGGTGCTGGGCATGAACGGACGGCCGCGGGAGGACGACGTCCTCGCGGAACGGTCGGCGAACGGGTTCGCGTTGACTGTACCGGGCCACTCCCCGCGCCTGGTCGACGGCAACGGTGCGGTGACGCACGTGGGCCTCCCGGTGATGAACGCGGAGCGCCTCGTCACCGGTGAGACGGCCTTCGTGCCGGTGGGACCTCTGCATCACGCCTATCTCGTGGCCCGTACCGTCGACGGGAACGTCCCCTACCTGTCCCGCTGGGGCCGCTACGGCTACGTGACGGCAGACGACGGCAGCCGCATCGCGGATGCAACCGTGACGGCCCTCAAGGGCGATCGGGGATTCGCCGTGCACGTGCCCGGTCGGGCCGACGTAGTGTTGAACGAGGCTGGGGAGCTGACCCACCGGGTCATTGCGGTCGGCGTCCGGGACGAGAGCGGGCCCGGGATGTTCTACGGCGTCCCGCGCCGGCCAGGCGTTCTGCCAGTGGCGTTCAGGCAGGACGGCACGCTGGTGTCGGCGATGGTGCGGCAGGAATCCACGGTCTGGACCTATCGCGACGGCATGCCCAGAGAGGCGTCGAGCGCTGACGGGCGCGGGCCCCTGGGTTATGAGCACGTCGCATTCGATGCGGCGGGCTCGCCCTCGGTGGTGACGCGGGACGGGCGGGAGGCAAGAGTCCCCACCCTGCAGTACGTGTGGACCCAGGGCTTCTATCTGGTGCACTGGCGCGACGGGTCGTGGGCCGTCCTCGACCCGGCCGGGAGGTATGCCGACGCCCCGGTCCGTCTGCTCGACGAGACGGACCAGCCCCACGGGCTGTCCGCCGTCGTGCCCCGGAACGGACGTGGCGAGGGGGTGCTGTTCCGCGAGAGTGACGGCGGGCGGTTGAAGACCCGGGTGACGGCGGATCACGAGTCCGGCTGGATCGCGGTGGGGGATGTCCCTGGGCACCCCGTCCACGGCATGGACGGCCGGGTCCGTCCGGAGCGTCTGTTCGGGGGCGGGTCGACCGTAGAGGACTTGCTGGTGCTCCGCGGACGTGGCGAAGGTGTCGCGCCCGAGGTGCTGGGCATGAACGGACGGCCGCGGACGGACACCGTCGTGACGGAGCTGGGCGCGAACCAGTTCGAGTTGAGTGTCCCGGGCCACTCCCCGCGCCTGGTCGACGGCAGCGGTGCCGTGACAGGCATCGTCATCGTCCGGCTGAATGACGGGAACGGCCTCCCCACCGGCGAGTTGGTCGTCGGGCCGGTGCGAGACATGCAAGACGCGGGGGCCGCTCGGCTCATGAGCCGTGAGAGGGGCCGGACACACAGGGCTTCGCTCCACGGCAGCTACGTCCGGGTATCGGACCTGCACGGTCCCGCCGATGTCTACGACATGAATGGTGAACTGGTGGGACACGCAACCGCCATATACAGCGGATCCCACGGTCTCTTCAGGGGATGGGACAACATCACCGGCGCCCGCAACGCGTGGTTCTACATCCCGTTGAACGGTGAAGCGCGCCTGATGACCCACACGTTCGAGGACATCGACGCCGTCGTGAGGCCCGTCCCTCACCAAGCGGCCCGCATGTTGAACCCTGGTGGCCAGCGCCTCTACTACGTGGTGTGGGAAGACGTGTCGGTGTTGATGACGGAGACGGGCCGGATCACGCACCAGATCGATCGCTTCCAGCACTTGAGTCACAGGGCGCACCTCATGAGGCCGCTCCAGCCGGGGGCCCATGCCGCCGCGTACATGGAAAACGGCAGGCTCCTGTCGGACCAGGTGCTGATCACCATGGGCGGCAAACGGTTCGTGGTGCACACGGAGAACGAGGCCCGGACCTATGACTCCCACCGGCTGCTGGACGTGCAGCCCGTTCGTCCCGGCGGCCCGCTGGGTGCGGGGAACTCCCTGGTCGTGCCGAGCGACGGGCGCCCGCCGTTCGTGCGGCCAGGGAGTGGCGGGCGAGTGAGTGGCTCCTCGGTGACGGAGTTGGCCGAGATGAGTCCGGGTCAGCGCCCCGGGTATCTGGTGCGGGTGCCCGGCCAACGCCCTGGGGTGGTCGACCCGGCGGGAAAGCACACCCACGACGTGGTGTTTCTGGGGGGCGTGCAGGACCCGGCCGCCGAGGAGTTCGTCATCGCTCCCCTGCGTGGGGACCACGTCGTGCTCTACGAGGGAAGCCGGCCAGCTCAGGAATGGTGGCCGAGCGTCAGTGGGCACATGCTGGCGCTGTCGTCTTCGCGCAGCCCCCTGGTCCGCCACTACAGCCTGAACGGTCTGCCGCTCGGCCAAGGAACCACCATCGACGGCGGGCAGCTCCACGGCTACCACGTGGGTTTTCCCGCCGATCCGCACGGTTCGATCCACGTGCTAGACGTCAAGGGGCGCCGGGTGGAAAACGTGATCGTCAGGCGGATACCCGGCCTGGGGGACGAGGTGGCCGTGTTCCAGCACGTGCCGCTAGGCGTTCACAGGTTGTCGCAAGGCCCAACGGAGTATCGCAGAGCCTCGGTCCTGTTCCAGCAACCCGGTCCGTACACCCACGACGTCACTCGGCTGCTCCACTCGGACGGGACTCCCACCGGTGAGCTCGCCGTGACACCGCGGTCCGGCGAGGGAGAGGGGTCGCTCATCGGTGAAGGTGCCGCCAGGGTGTTGGACGGCCGAGTGAACACCGACGGTCTCAGGATCGTCGTGGAGCGCGGCGGCGTCGCATACAGCTACGACATGCGGGGCCGCCCCCTCACTGACTTCGCGTCGGCAACGGAGGCCGGGCGGGACCCCGACGTCACCGTCATGATGGTGCACGACATCAAGTACGACGCGAGTGAGCCACCTGACGGCGCGGCGGCCTCCGGCTCCTCCGACTCGCACGGTGCCGGCGGGGACGGCGTCGAGATGCTCGATGACGCCGTGCGCGAGACCCACCATGTCATCCACCTGCGCACGAGAGGCGTATTCGTGGCCGTGCCGAGGGACGGCGCGGGCTCCGGCCGGCTGTTCCACGACGCGACGGGTGAACGACTGCAGGGCTCGGTCTCGTCCGGGCAGGGCGTGATCGTCGTGGAGCACGACGGCCGGCACATGATCCTCGACGCGAACGGCTGGCACCACTCGGACGCGCACGTCGTGGCGGACGACTCGCTGCGCGACCTCATCGGGCAGGGCAACCGGCTGGTGATCTCGCACGTGCGCGGGATGTGGCGGGTGGATGCAGACGGGGCGGTGGCCAGGCTCTCGGTAACGCGCTGGCCGGCGGACGGCCAGGACATCCGTCTGGTCACCGTGGACGACTGCCGGGCGGTGCTGAACGGGCGGGGTCAGCGCACCCACGACGTCTTCCAACTGCCTGACGTGCCCGGTCAGCGACACCGGAGATGGTACGCGTCGCCGGTCGGGCAGGGGTCGGACACGCCGCCGGACGCGGTCTGGATGCCGGGCGCCCATCTGCGGCTGGACGACCTGGGAGGCGACAAGGCCGCCTTCTTCAACTCGCACACCTTGCTGGCGACGTCCCATCGTCTCCACAGCGGTCCTTTCGCCGACGCGCCCGGATACCGGCTCGTCGTCCGCCACGGTGACGACCCTGCCGCACAGGTGGTGCACGCGGACAGCGGGCGGCGGGTGCCGCATTCGAGGGCGACCCAGTGGGGCGACGGGCATTTCATCCTCGACGTGCCCGACATCGGCCGGGCAATGGTGGACCCCACGGGTATGTACCCGCGCATCGTCCCGATCAGCCGGCCCGGCCAGAGCACGGACTTCGCCGTCGCCGTGCCTCGGTCCGCGGGTGTTCCCGCCGAGGTGCGCCGGATCGACACCGGGGCAGTCGCCTACAGCTACGACATGCAGGGCCGCCCGATCCGCGCCGAGGGCAGGGCCGCGGTCGACGACAGCCGGATGCTGGTGGAGGCGAACGGAGTCGCCTCCCTGCACCTTCTGGACGACGGCAGCTTCGAATCCGCCGTCCGCGTCATCGAGAACGACGAACTGCGCGCTCTGCTCGGGCCGCGGGTGGTCATGGTGGTCCCGGAACACGGCGGGCCGCCCCGGCTGATGGATCTGGGCCGGAGGCAGGTGGCGGCGGCGCACGTGCGGGAGCTCGGAGACGACCTGGTGATAGTGGCCTCCGCGCTCCCCCGGCCTGTCGATCACGAGAACCCCGGGCCTCTCGTGATCGACAGGTCGGGGGAGCACTACGACCTGATCGGTCTCGGCCAAGAGCAGAGGACTCCCTCGGTGCCGGAGGGGACCGGAATCCCTACCGGGGGCTACGTGAACCATCCCGTACGGGATCCTGCCGGACCGTCGGCTTCGTCGCCGGGGGCCGGGGCTCACACGGGGGCGCCGATGGGCAGGTTCGTCGGTGAGGAACTGGCGCTGTCCGGGACGCTGGCCGCGATGCCGCGGAGTGGCAGCGGCGGCGGGGCGCTGTTCGACAGCTTCACCGGCGATCCGGTGCCCGGCCGGGTGCTGGTGAGGGGCCAGGCCATGCTGGTGGAGCGCGGGGAGCAGCTCACCTTCCACTCCATGAGCGGCGAGTTCTTCAGCAACGGGCGGGTCGCCGGGCACGAGGAACTCAGTCTTCTGATCGGCGCCGGGAATCGTCTGGTGATTCCGGAGATCGGCGTGCCGTGGGTGGTGGGCGCGGACGGTGTGCTGGCGGTGGGGCTGTCGGTGCCCTCATTCCCCAGGGTGCACCATCTCATCTCGGTGCCTGGTCGGGGCCTTGGTCTGGTGAACGGGGAGGGCGAGTACGTCTACGACGCCGTTGTGCTTGCGGGCCGGGGCGGCGGCGAGGAGGCAGAGGTGCTGGCGGCCTGGCCCAGGGGCGGCACGGGTGACGGTGTGCTGATCAGGCGAGCCGGGCGCAACTGGCTGACCCCGGTGAGTGGCGAGGTGACCGCGGGCGGTGGCCGGCTCACGGTGAAGCGGGAGGGGCTCACGTACGTCCACGACCTGCAGGGTGATCTGCTGTCCGTCGAGCAGGTCGCCGTGGAGGGCGGGCTCGGTGCGGCGATCGGTGTCGGGAACCGCCTGGTGTTCCCGCCGGCGGGCGGTGCGCCATGGGCTGAGACGGCGGACGGGACTCTGCTTCGGGGCCTGCACGTGCAGCCGGTGGGGGAGGGCCGGTTCGCCGTCGGGATGGCGGGTCGGCCGAACCGCGTTCTGGTGTCCGGCACAGGTGATTACACCCATGACTTCGTGCCGGTGACGCTTCGCGACGGGGTGCAGACGGGCCGGTTCGTGGGCCGGCCTGTTGATGCTCGCGCTACGCCGATGTTGTGGGGGCCGGACGGGCGCGTGGTGGTCGGCGAGCCGCTGACCGGGTTCCGGGTGTCGGATCCACCCGGGAGCGGCGGGCCTCGGCTGGAGGACGAGGCCGGGGACGTGGTGGAGGAGGTCTCGGTCTCCCGACTGGACGACGACGGGCCCTACCTGATCGAGGTATCTGGTCAGCGCTTGCCGGTCGACGGGCACCACCTGATCGAGGCGGCCGGTCCGCGCTTCCTGGTAGATGGCGACGGCGTGGTCAGTCACAGTGTCCTGGTGCTGTCGGGCAGCCCGGACATGGGGGACATGCTGGCATCGTTCCGGCCGAACGGCACGCTGTTCCCGCTGCTGAGGCAGATGGACGGGACTTCCGTGCCCGGCGCCGTGGCGCGGTTCGGCGGGCCTGGCTCGGTGCGGCTGTTCCACTCCTTCGATCGCCGGGACTGGTACAGCGCCGTCACCGGCCGCTATCTCTACGGCCAGAACTCGGTGGACAACGGCACCCGGATTCCCGTGGGGGAGTACGAGACATATTCCGCAGCGGAGCAGCGGTTCGCCCGCGCTTGGGTGGCGGAGCACCCGGATGAGGGGTACAGGGACGAGTTCCTGGCCACGCTGGTCCCGGCCGTCGCCGACGATCCCGTGCCCCCCGGCGCCGTTCCGGCCGGCCGCCCGGTGCCGGGCGGTGGCGCGAACAACCCCATCGTCCGCATGTTGCACCGCATCGACTGGCACGTCGACGTGCGTGCGCTGCCGCGGATCGAGCTGCTGGGGCGGGACGGCGTACCGACCGGTGCGTCTGTCGAGGTACCGCCGGGCGGAGTGCCCAGGCTGATCGACCGGTACGGCGCGGCGTCGGCTGCGGTGACGGTGGGCGACGACGTGATCAGCGTGCGGCAGGGGAATCACGTCGCCGTCCATGACCGGCAGGGTGTTCTGCAGCGGGATGTGCGGGTGTTCTCGGACGGTCCGCTTGCCGGGCATGCGGTGGTGTTCTCATCCGGAGACCCGCGCCCGTCCGTGGTGCGGGCGGGGCAGGAGGACCTGGCGCGGCTGGCGGCGGCCGGCCCGGACGCGGTGAGCGAGCACGCATACGCGGTGGTGCGGTTGGCCGGGCCGGTTGACGTCGGGCTCCCCTCGGCGACGCCGGGCCGGTTCGTCACGTACAGCCCCGGGCGGGAAGCGGTGCTGCTGACGGAGCGGGGGGAACTGCTGCCCAACCAGGTCGAGTTCCGTACCACCCACTTCGAGGTGGCGCGGAGGAGCGGCACGGTCGACGTGTTCACGCTCATGGGGAATTGGCACGGTCTGAAGCGGGCGCTGCCCGGGGGGCCACCGGACGTCGAGCTGCTCTCCGTCGGCGGTCGTCGGCCGTTCGTCGTCCCGGCGGGCAGCGCCGACCGGGTGGCCGAGCAGACCGTGACGTGGTTGGGGGATGTCGGATGGGTGGTGGAGCTGCCCGGCAGGCGTGCCGTGTTCATGGACATGGCGTGGCTGCACCTGTACAGCGCGGCGCGGTTGGCGGGCGCACCCGGCGAGCGGATCGTGGTGTTCGGCGGCGGACAGGGCGACGCTCCCAGGCTCTGGGAACCGGGTCAGTGGTCGTCGAGACCGGTGACGGTACATCGCGACGCCGGGTGGATTGCGGTGGGGCAAGGACCGCAAGCCGTGTTCTACGACCTGAACGGAGTGCGGCGGCCCGAGTTGCACGCGTTCGAGCCCGGGCCGGTGTCTGAAGACTCGCTGGTGATCCGTGGCTTCGGAGATGGGCGTGCTCCCGAGGTACTGGGAGCCCAGGGGGAGCAGTCCTCGGTGATCCTGCTGAGGGATGACATGTTCCTGGTACGGGCACGGGGGCAGGCTCTCGGGGCGGTGGATCGCTCCGGGCTGCGGACCTACGACGCCGTCGGGCTGCAGGAGTCGGGGCGCGCCTCCGACGAGGGCCTGGGGCGGGTTGCCGTCGCGCCGGTGGGCGGAGGACGCGGATGGCTCTGGGAGGGGTCCACCCTGCGGCCGGAGCAAGCATGGGCCGTCCGCGACAGCATCCGCGTGGAGTCCGAGGTCAGCGGGATATTCCGCGTGTACGACCGGAACGGCACGTTCACGGGCGATACCGCTACCCGTGTGCCGGAGAGCCACGAGCTGGTCGGGATGTGGATCTACGCGCCGGGCCGCGGGAGCCCCCGCCTGGAGGACGCCGCCGGTGGCATCGTCAGGGAAGCATTCGTGACGGCGCTTGCGAAGTGGGGACACCTCCTGCGGTTGCCCGGTCAGCCTCCGGTGGCGCTGGCCCGGTCGGGCAGAGTCGCCGATGCCGCCGTTCCGCTCATCCCCGGGCCCGGTAGATCTCCCGATCTGCTCCTGGTCCAGTCAGGCGACTCGGCCCCCCTGGTCTTCCGCTGGCAGGACGGGACGCCGGTGTCGGCTACGGTGCACCGCCAACTGGACCGCACACGCATCGTACTGCGCTCGCAGGGCCCGGACCGGATCTACGAGACGCTCGGCGTTCAGCGGGGGTGGGAGCCGACTCCTTCCCGTCATCCGTTCGGCGAGAACAACCACCTGGTGATCCCCACGGACGGCCGTCTTCCGTTCCTGGCGGGACGCGATGGGCAGCTTGTCCCGGAATCCCACGTGATCCGGACAGGCGAAGGACTTCTGCTGGTGGGGATGCCGGACAGGCCGCCGGTCGTGACGGACCCCGGGGGCGTGCTGATCGAGGACATGGTGCGGCTCGAGGACCCGTCCGGCGGCCGGCCGTATCTGGCCGTCATGTGGGACGGCCAGATGCGGCTGTACGGCTCTCCGGAGGACGGGGCGGAGGCGAGTGGCGCTTTGGAGGTGCTGTGGGAGCCGAGCCGTCTGGGGGCAGGGACGATCGCGGCCCGGATAGGCGCCGAGGGGCCTTTCGAGTGGGACGTGGCGGGGCGCCTGGCCGGCCGGTGGCGCACCCTGGCTGAAGGCCCGCTGGCGGGCTACCGGGTGTTCGTCCCCCTCCGCGGCGGCGGGCCGGCGCCTCGGGTACTCGATCCCGAGGGACGCCCGTTCAATGATCCGATCGTGCTGCCTCGACAGGGTGACGGGTTCGGAGAGCAGTTCGACGGGGCCACCGGGGTGGGTGTGCTGCTTCCGGACCGGGCAGGCATGGTGATCAGCGACGCCGGCCACTACATCGGGCAGATCGTTCGTCTGCCCATCAGAGAGGGACGAGCCGGGACCGACGTAATCGCCGTCCTGCCGCGGGACGGCGGCGGCGGCGGGCTGTTCGATGCCAGGACGGGTGAGCGGCTGGCGGGCTCGGTGATGTCCGGAGACGGCGCGATCCTGGTGGAGCGCGAAAGACTGAGCGGGGTTTACCACACCCTCTTCGACATGCGCGGTTCGTTCCAGTCATCCGTGCGCGTCGTGGCGGCTGAGTCGCTGCATGGCCTGGTCGGGCCGGGCAGCCGCCTGGTGGTTCCGCCCCGGGCCGAGTTCGGGACGTGGCGGGTGGACGCGAACGGGGCCCTCGCGAGGGTCTCCATGGTGGAGTTGCCGGTGGACGACCAGAGCCTTCGTCTGGTCGAGGTGGAAGGCCGGACCGCTGTGCTGGACGACGCGGCCACCGTCACCCACCACGTTGTCCATGTGCCGCAACGGCCAGGCGGGTTGTACGCCTCGCCGGTCGGGCACGCCTCAGACACTCCGCCGGACGCGGTCTGGATGGAGGGTGCGCTGCTCCGGCTGGAGCACGCGGCGGGAGGTGGGGTGACCTTCATGAACGACGACATCGTGCTGGGAACGTCTCATCACCTGCGGGGAGGCCCCTTCGACGCCGCGCCGGGGCACAGGCTCGTGGTGGCCCGGCAGGGAGACCGCCCGTCGGCACAGGTGGTGGACGCGGTCACCGGGCGGCAGGTGCCGGACTCGACGGCAACTCCGGCAGGGGGGTCGTGGTTCGTGGTCGACGTGCCCGGCATCGGGCGGTTGATGACGGACGCTACGGGCAGGTACACACACGACATCGTCCAGATCGCCCGCCCCGAGGGGCCCACCGGTATCGCCGTCGCCGTGCCGCGGCGCGAGGGAGCCGCAGTCATGCAGCTCCGGACCGGCACGTGGGACATCGCCTCCGGCAGCGCCGCGGTCGACGGCGGGCAGATCCTCGTGCACCATGCAGGATCCCACTCTCTGCACGATCTCATCGGCCAGTTCAGCTCCGTGCCCGTCCGCATCGTCCGTGCCGACGTGCTCGCCGACTCTGAAGTCCTGGTGATTCCCGAGCACGGCCGGCCCCGGCTCATGGACGCCGAGCCCGGGCGGCAGCGGCACACGAGCGTGCGGGAACTCGGGGACGGCATGGTGGAAGTCGTCTCGCCCGACGGGCGTTTCGTGATCGCGAGGGAGTCGGATCGCGCCTACGACCTGGTCGAGTTGAACGGCCCGGGTCCCCGCACGGTGGTCGCCGTGCCGGACAACGTGATGGTCGACGGGCAGATCCTCACCGCGTCGTCGAGCGGCGCGAGGATCGGGACGCTGCTCGACGGCTCCGGCAGGCCGGTGCCCGGCCGGGCGACGGTGGACGACGACCGCGGCACGATGCTGGTGGAGCGGGAGGGGACCGACAGCGCCCTCTACGACCTGCAGGGCAACTTCACCACGGCTGCACATGTCGTCGAGGACGTCCAGCGGCTCGGCGAGGGGAACCGCCTGGTGATTCCCGAGGACGGCGGCATGCCGCGGGTGCTGGACGAGGCCGGGGAGGACACCCACCGGGTCCAGCCGGTCAACGACGGGGGCGGCAGCGAGTCCGACGCGTTCCTCACCTACGCGCAGTTCGACTTCAGCGTCGCGGCCTTCCGGTGGGACGGCACGCCGGTCTCGGGTGCGCTGAGGGTGGAGGACACCGTCTGGACCTACCCCGACGGTCTCCGGGAAGACGCCCGGGGCGGGCCTCTGGGTGAGAACCGCCTGGCCTTCGACGACGAGGGCTCGCCCTCCGTGCGGACACCGGACGGGCAGGAGGCGGCGGGTTTCACCGCACGGAGCGTGGAGCCCGAGAACCTGTATCTGGTGCAGCTCCCCGACCAGTCGTGGGCCGTGCTCGACCCGGCCGGGAGATACGCCAGCAACCCGGTCCGTCTGTCCGGAGAGGACGGCGCTCCCCTCGGGTCGTCCGTCCTCCTGCCCCGGTCCGGACGAGGTGCCGGGCTGCTGTTGCATGAGGACACGGGCATGCGGTCGATCGCAGAGGTCACGGTCCATCCGGAAGCCGGCTGGATGACGGTGCAAGAGGGCTACGGGACGCCCGCCGTGCACAGCAGTGCAGACGGCCGGCTGCGGCCCGAGCTGCACCCGTTCGAGCCCGAGTCCGTGACCGAGCACTCGATGGTGATCCGCGTCAACGCTGACGGGCGTGATCCCGAGGTGCTGGGCATGGACGGCCGGCCGGTGGCGGACTCCGAGGTGACCGCGTGGGGCGACGACATGTTCCTGGTGCGGGCGCACGGCAACCTGATCGGGATGGTGGACGGTTCGTGGCGCCGTACCCACGACGCCATCCGGCTGCAGGACGCGCATCTGGGCCCTCCCGACCGGGTGGCAATCGTGCCGATGCTCGGGGGGCGTGGCCAACTCGTCGAGGGTTCCGAGCATCGCCCGACCGGGCTGGAGGCGTGGGCGGTCGACGACACCATCCGGGTGCAGTCCCGGACCAGCGGCTTCTTCGACATGTACGACCGGAACGGGGAGATCCTGGCGGACACCACTGCGCGCGTGCCGGAGGACGGGGGCCACTCGATGGGCGGGTGGTGGCTCCACACGGGGCTTGATGGCAGACCCTTCCTGGAGGACACCGGAGGGAGACTGTACGCCGGCGCGGTGACCAATCTGACGTCTGAGCGTGGATATCTGCTACTGGCTTCCGGTCAGCCGCCCGTGGCCGTGAATCCGGAAGGCCGGGTCACCGATGTCGTCCTTCCGCTCACAGACGAGGCCGGTGCGCACCCCTATCTGTACCTGCTCAGGTCGGACGCCGACGACAGGCCCCCGCAGGTGTACGAGCCGGATGGTGAGCTGACGCAATTCGACGTGCGCAGTCACCTGGACGGGGCGCGCATCGTGCTGCGCAGTAACGGCACGGACTGGATCTACGACAGGTTCGGCGTCCTGCGAGGAGAAGAGCCGACTCTGTCCCCCGCCCCGTTCGGGGAGAACAACCGCCTGGTGTTCCCCGAGGACGGCAGCGCCCCGTTCCTCGCGGGACGGGACGGGCGGCCTGTCAGGGGTAGCGCGGTGATCGCGGAGCCCGGTGCGCCGCTCCTGGTGCTCACGCCGGACCGTCCCCTGGTCGTGGCGAACCCGAACCACCAGGGTGCGCCGATCGAGGACATGGTGCGGCTGACCGATCCGGCGGGCGAGACGACCCACGTGCTCGTCATGTGGGACGGCCGGTTGCAACTGTACGCGCCACCGGGGGCGGCGGGGCATCGGTTGGTGGGGGAGCGCACGGAGTCGGGCACGTTCTCGGTGTGGATATCCGACCGCGGGCTCCTCGAATGGGATGCGGCGGGCCGTCCCGCCGGCCGGTGGCACGACCTGGAGGAGGGCCCGCTGGCCGGCTACTCGGTGTTCGCCCCGATACATGCGAACGGGCCGGAGCCCCGGCTGCTCGACCCGGACGGCAACCCGCGCGTCAACGCGACTGTGTTCGCCCGGCGTGAGGACGGTCTCACCCGGTGGTTCGACGAGTCCGACGACGCGGTGCTCGTGGTGGACCCAGGCCGGACCAGCGTGGTGATGGAGAGGCGGAACGGTACCTGGCGCTACACCCACGACGTCCACTACATGACCTACCGCCCTCAGGAGGGGACATGGGGAGGGTTTCTCGTCGTCGTGCCGAGCGGAGCAGGCCGGACCGGCGGTGAACTGTTCGACTTCCGGACCGGTGACCGGCTTGAGGGCACGGTGGCGTCCGGAGAGGGCGCGATGCTGGTGGAGCGCTCGGGCGAGAACATGTTCTTCGCCCCGCATGGCCAGTTCTCCCCGCAGGCATCCATCGTGCAGGGGCCCGCGGTGAACAGACTGCTCGGGCCGAACAGCAGCCTCGTGGTTCCGAGTGAGCTCGGCTTGGGAATGTGGCGGATCGACGGGGACGGGGCCCTTTCCAGGCTCGACTTCACGGAATGGAGGGTGAACGGCAACGTCGTTCGCCTGATCGACATGTCCACCAACGGGCGTTCCGTGCCGGAGGGCGGCAGTGCGGCGTCCGACGACGGACTTACGGTGACCGAGGACGCAAGTGCCGCGTCCGACAACGGACTTACTGTGACCGAGGGCGGGAGTGCCGCGTCCGACGACGGACGTGTTCTGGTGAACGGAGAGGGGCGCATCACCCACCACGTCTTCGAGTTGGCCGACAGTATCGATCACCTGCCCGGCAGGTACTACGCCGTGCCGGCTGAGCGGACGGCGGACATGTCGCCCGAAGACGTCGAGCTGCCCGACGCGGTCTGGCTGTTTGATGCCTGGGTGCGTATGGACGACACGGCGGGCGGGGCCACCTTCCTGGGCCTCTACGGGTTCGACGCGGGCGTCAACCGGGTGGTCGGAGCGTCCAACGTCCTGCGGGGCGGCCCCTTCGACCAGACGACCGCATACAGGCTCGTGATCCAGTACGACGACCACCCGCTGGCACAGGTGGTGAAAGCAACCACCGGGGAGCAGGTGCCCGGTGCGACGGCGAAGTGGTGGCACCGGCGATGGATCGTGGTCGACGTGCCCGACGTGGGGCGTGCGGTGGTCAACGAATGGGGCATGGTGACGCACAACATCGTCCCGATCGTCCGCCCGGACGAGCCCACCGGCATCGCCGTCACCGTACCGCGGTACGCGCGGCAGCCCGTCGGGCTGCTCCGGATGGACACCTGGGACGCTGATCCCGGCATGGCCGCCTTCGACGGGGAACGGATCCTGGCGGAGCGGGCGCGAGTTTACACTCTTCACGACGTGCACGGCCGATTCGACTCCCGGGTCACTCGGTTCGCCGACCCCGAGATGATGCGCCCCGTGCTACGCACCGGGGAGTTCATGGTGATTCCGGAACACGGCTCGCCCCGGCTGATGGCCTGGTGGGGGAGCCGGGTGCCGGACGCGCGCGTGGTGGACCACGGCGACCTGGTGATCGCGTTCTCGCGCCGCGGGCGATTGGCGGTGGACCTGGCGACATGGCAAACCCAACCCCTGATCCATCTGGGCGATGTGCATGCCGAGACGATGGCCGTACCGCCGCGGGGCGGCACGGGGGCGGCGCTGCTGTTCGACAGGCGTAGCGGTGCGCGGATAGACCGTGACGTGACATTCAGCGGCGACAGGATCTTGGTGGAAGAGGAGGAACCGGGCGGATTCGCCGTCTACGCCCTCGATGGCCGCCTCCTCGCGGAAGCGAATGTCTTCGACGGGCGTGGATGGCCGCTCGGCGCCGTCATCGGTGACGAGAGCCGCCTGGTGGTACCGGAGCGGGGCCGGCCGTGGGTCGTGACCGCGGACGGGGTGCCGGTCGACAGTGTGCCGATGCCGCAGCTGGGGGAGGGGCAGTTCCTTCTCTCGGTGCCTGATCAAGCCCGTGGTGTGGTGAACCGGGTGGGCGAGCACACCTACCACGTCGTACCGCTTGCCGAACCAGGCGTCGGCGGCGAGGGCGCGGGGGTCCTGGCAGTCTGGACGAGGCGTGAGGCTGAAACCGTCTCCGGAGTGCTGTTCCGGGAAATCGGCGACGGTGCGCTGGAGGAGGCGCCCGGCCGGCTGACGGTGAGCGGTGGCCGGCTGGTGGTCGAGCGGGAGGGTGTCACGTTCCGCCACGACCTGGAGGGCCGGCCCAGGTCCGTCGAGCGGACTGCGGGCGACGACCGGCTCGGTGACCTGATCGGTGCCGGGAACCGGCTGGTGCTCCCGGACACCGGGCTGCCGCGGGCCGAATCGGCGGACGGGGCTGCGCTCGAGCGTGTGCGGCTGTCCCGGCTGGCGGGAGACCTGTTCGTCGTTGAAGCGGAGGGTGCGGGCGCTGTTCTGGTGACCCGTACGGGTGAGTACGCCCAGGAGGTCGTGCCGGTGACGGCCGACGGGGTGGGAACGGGCCGGTTCGTGGTCCGGCCGGTGGCCGGCAGCGCTGCGTCGTTGCTGTGGGGGCCGGACGGTCGTGTGATGGTGGGCGAGCGGCTGGTCGGGTTCCGGGTGTCGGATCCGGCCGGGGGTGGCGGGCCGCGTCTGGTGAACGAGGCCGGCGAGCCGGTGGAGGGCGTGTCCGTTTCCCGGCTGGACGTCGGCGGAGAGTATCTGTTCGAGGCGGCGGGTCAGCGCTTCCTGGTAAATACCGATGGTCAGGTGAGATACGGCGTCCTGATGCTGCCGAGCCCGTCGGGCCGGGCGCACCTGCTGGCGTCTTTCCGCCCGGACGGCACGCTGTACCCGTTGCTGAGGCACATGGACGGGACTCCGGTGGACGACGTGGTGGTGCGGCCGGGCCCGGACGGCACGTTGACGGTGTCCGGGGCCGGCGGCCGCCTGGCCCACTACGACACCGGCTCCGGCAGTGTTCGTTCCCAGGGCGACGACGGCCCTTACGGTGGCGACGGGATCAGCGTGGCGGACTACATGGAATTCCCCACCGTGGCCGAGCAGCGGCTCGCCGTCGCGTGGGTGCAGCGGCACCACGACAAGGCGTACCGGGACAGCTTCCTCTCCGAGTTGCACGAGGTGTTCCGCCGTCGCGCGGAGTCGGTCTCGTCGGACGACGCCTCGACCTCGGCCTTCTCCGGTGATCCGGTGGTCATGATGGCGCGCGACGTCAGGTTCGACGTCGATCCGGGCGCGGGGGTGTCTGAGGACATGCCCGCGCTCTTGCCCGCCGGCTGGGAGGACGGTCTTGGCGCGGGTCGTCTGCCGTGGCTTGAGGACGCGGGTGTGCCGGAGCCGGTGGGGTTGCTTGAGGAGACGTACAGGCCGTTGTTGCTGACGGGGTGGGTGGGGCAGGCGGATGTGCGGGTGTGGGTTGGTCGGGATGGGGGTGGGCCGGGGCCGTATCCGTTGGTGGAGATGGTGGATGGTACGCGGTTGTATGACCGGGTGGTGCGGCTGGAGGGTGCGCCGTCGCAGCGGCGGTTGGTGGTGTATGGGCCGGATGGGCGGGCGCATTTCGATCCGGATTCCGGTCGGTTCCTGGGTGAGGGCGAGAGGACGGCCGGTCTCAACCGGGTGGATGAGGGGGAGTTCTGGCGGCTGTATGAGGCTGACAGGGCTGAGGTCTGGCAGGGAGTCCTGGAGCGGCGCCTGGCCCGTGGCGGTCTGCCCCCGCTGCCCGCGGCCCGTGGCACGTCCACCGACCAGAACGTCTACATGGAGCGTGACGTCGTCCCGACCGCCGACCCCCCGACCGCTGACTCCCCGGGCCCGGCGGCACAGGGCAGCGGAGTCCGTACGGAGTCGGAGCGGCGGGGGAACGAGGTCTGGACCTATCGGGATGGCGTGCCGGTGGAGGTGCGGGGCACCGACGCGGGCGGGCCGCTGGGTGAGAACCGCCTGGCCTTCGACGCCGAGGGCTCGCCCTCTGTGCGGACGCCGGACGGGCAGGAGGCAGCGGGTTTCACCCCTGTGAGAGTGGCGCGCGAGAACCTGTATCCGGTGCAGCTCCCCGATCAGTCATGGACCGTGCTCGACCCGGCCGGGATATACGCCGGCGTCCCGGTCCGTCTGTCCGGAGAGGACGGCGCCCCCCTCGGGGCGTCCGTCCTCCTGCCGCGGACCGGGGACGGCGCGGGGCTGCTGTTCCGGGAGGCTGACGGCGGGCAACTGCCCGTCTCGGTGGGGGTGTACCGGGAGGCCGGGTGGATCACGCTGGCGGAGGGTGCGGATGTCGAGTTCCGCGGTCTGGACGGGGTGTTGCGGTCTGAGTTGCGTCTGCTGGGGGAGGGGCCGGTGGATGCCGGCTCGTTGGTGGTGCGTCGGCTGGGTGGTGGGCGTGATCCCGAGGTGCTGGGGATGGATGGGCGGGTGCCGGAGGGTGTGTCGGTAGACGGGCTGGGCGGTGGCGTGTTCCTGGTGCGGGTGCGGGGGGACATGGTCGCGGTGGTGGATGGTGAGGGGCTTCGTACCGACCGTGTGGTGTGGTTGCAGGAGAGGTCGGAGCGGGTTGCGGTGGTGCCGTTTGGTGGGGGACGGGGGGAGTTGTGGGAGGGTTCGGAGCTGCGGCCGACGGGGGAGGCGGCGTGGGCTGTCGGTGACACCGTCCGTGCGGGGGGAGCGCGGGATGACGGCTTCCTGGAGGTGTACGGGCGGGATGGTGCGCCGCTGGGTGCGACGGCTGCCCGCGTGCCCGAGGACGCGAGCGATCTGATGGGCGGGTGGTGGCTCTACCGCGGAACAGAGGGCCCCACACTGCAAGACGCCGCCGGGGAGGATGTCGTCCTTCCGCTCAGGCGGGATGCCGGTGCGTCGGCCGAGGCGTTCCTGCTGCGGCCGACCGCGGGCGACGGGGCCCTTGTTGCGCTCGGGCGGGATGGCGCGGGACTGTTGCATGAGGCACGCAGCCAACTGGGCGGGCTGCGGACCGTGCTGCGCTGGCAGAGCACGGACGCGAGTGCAGACCTGGTCTACAACAGGTCCGGTGTCCAGGTGGGGTCGGAGCCGGTTCCCTCGGGCACCCCTCTCGAGGGGAACGCGCTGCGGTTCGAGGGCGGCCGCAGGCCGCTCCTGGTGGGACCGGATGGGGAGCGGATCCCCGGTTCCCGCGTGAGCGTGACACCCGACGGCACCCTTGTGGTGAGCGTGGAGAATCGTCCCCAGGTCGTGACGGACCCCGCGGGGGAGCCGATCGAGGACATGGTGCGGCTGTCGGACCCGGCCGGCGGAAGGCCGTATCTGCTGGTCATGTGGGACGGCGAGTTGCGGCTCTACGGCCCCCCGGAAGCGGAGTTGGTGCCGAGCCGTCTCGGGCCGGAGACGATCGCGGTCCGGACGCCCGTGGCAACCTACGAGTGGGACGTGAGCGGGCGCCTGGCCGGCCGGTGGTGGGACATGGACGAGGGTCCGCTGCCCGGCCACAGCGTGTTCACCCCGGTTCGTGACGAGGGGCCGGCACCCCGGGTGCTCGACCCGGAAGGCAACCCGGTTCGCGACGCAGTCGTGATGCCCCAGTACGGCCACCGCTTCTTCCGAGAGTTCGCCGGACCAGGTACCGGGGTGGCTGTGCTCGTCCGGGGCCGGATGGGCGTGGTGGTCGACTACCCCGTACGCCGATTCGACGACGCCTTCCTGATCGAGGGGGATGCCGCAACGAGGGGCGTGTTCGCCGTCGTGCCACGGGACGGCACGAGCGCCGGTCGGTTGTTCGACGTGCAGACGGGGGACCCGCTCCGGGGCTCGGCGACACCGTTCAGCCACCGCACGTTCCTGGTGGAGCATGCGGGCCGCTACATCGTCGCCGACGTGCACTACGACGCGACAGCCGCGCGCGTCGTCGCACATGACTCGCTGGAGAGCCTGATCGGGCGAGACAGCCGCCTCGTGGTTCCGGAACGCCGTGACCTCGGGATCTGGCGGATGGACGAGAACGGGGCGCTGTCCAGGGTCGACTTCACCGCGTGGGAGCGGGAGCGCGGCGTGCCCATCCGTCTGATCGAGGAGGACGGCCGGGGAGTCATGCTGGGCGACGATGGCACGATCACCCACCGCGTCGTCGAGCTGGATGCGGAGGACGGACAACCGCCCGGAAGGCTCTACGCCATTCCTGTGGACCGGCCGGGGGAGCGGGTCACGCCGCGGGATGTGGTCTGGATGGAGGGCGCCAGGCTGCGCGTGGACGACAGGGTGGGCCGCAGTGCCGACTTCTTCACCTCCGACGCCGTACTGGGAAGGGTTTTCCACCTGTGGGGCGGTCCCTTCGGCCGCGAGGTCCGGTACGCGCTCACGATCCGGCTCGGAGCCGAACCGTCGGCACAGGTGGTGGACGCGCTCGGCGGGCAGCCGGTGCCCGGTGCGACGGCGACGTGGTGGCAAGATCACGGGATCGTGGTCCACGTGCCCGGCGTGGGGCACGCGGTAGTGAACGAACACGGCAGGGAATGGCACGACATCGTCCCGCTGACCGGCCGCCAGAACGAACCCACCGGCTTCTCCGTCACCGTGCCGCGGCCTGGCGGAGACCGTGTACTCCCCGTCGCGCAGCTCCGGAGTGACGCCGGGGGACTCGCCCCCGGCAGGGCCACGGTCGACTACGAGCGGATCCTGGTGGAGGAGCAGGGAGGAACACTCGCCCTGCACCTTTTCAACGGCAGTTTCGACTCCCCGGCCCGCATCGTCGAGTCCGACGCTCTCCACGATGTGCTCGGCCCCGAGGATTTCCTGGTGGTTCCGGACCGCGGCTCCGCCCGGCTGATGACCTGGAACCCGGGGCGCACGGACGGGAGGATGGTGGACAACGGGGACGACCTGGTGATATTCACCAGCCGCGGGCGTCTGGTGGTGGACAGAGAGGGACGGCATACCCACGACCTGGTCGATCTCAGCGCTCCGCAGGACGGGACGACGGTCGCTCTGCCTGTCGGGGGCGGGGCGGTCGGGAGGCTGTTCCACAGCGTCACCGGCACTCCGCTGCCCGGCCAGGTGACCACGCGGGGGGACATGCTCCTGGTGGAGGAGGAGGGGAGCCGCGCCGGCTTCTACCGTCGGGACGGCGTCTTCGTCACGGGGGTGTCTGCCGTCGGGGAAGGTGCGCAGACAGATGCGCTCCGCGCCCTGATCGGCGCCGGGAATCGCCTGGTGATTCCGGCACGGGGCGTGCCGCGGCTGGTGGCCACGGACGGGACGGAGCGGTTGGCTGCGCGGATGCCGCGGGCGTTGCCGGGACAGTTCCTTCTCTCGGGTCCCGATCAGGGCCGCGTCGTGGTGAACCAGGCGGGCGAACACACGTACAACGTCACTCCTCTTACGGGCCGCATCGTCTTCGACGGTGCGGGCACGGGGGTCCTGGCGGCCTGGCCGAGGAGTGGTACGGGTCCCGGGCTGGTCTTCCGGGAGGGCTGGGACGGTCAGGTGCATGCGGTGATGGGTGAGGTAACCGCGAGCGGCGGCCGGCTGATGGTGGACCGGCGGCCGTTGTTCACGAATATCTACGGCTACGACCTGGAGGGTCGTCTGCAAGTCTTTGAGCGTGTGGCCCAGGACGACGCGCTCGGCCGGCTGATCGGTGTCGGGAACCGTTTGGTGTACCCGCAGGACGGCGGCGCGCCGTGGGCTGCGTCGGCGGACGGGGCTGTGCTCGCGCATGTGCACTTGGTGCAGTTGGCGGACAACCGTGTCGTCGTCGAGGTGGACGGGGTGCCCAACGGTGTGGTGACCGAGGGTGGACAGTACACCCATAACGTCGCGCCGATTCAGGACATGCGGGTGGAGACGGGCCGGTTCGTGGGCAGTCCGGTGACCGGTGGCGTCGCGCCGTTGCTGTGGGGGCCGGACGGTCGCGTGGTGGTGGGCGAGCGGCTGGTCGGGTTCCGGATGTGGGATCCGGCCGGGGGTGGCGGGCCGCGTCTGGTGAACGAGGCCGGCGAGCCGGTGGAGGGCGTGTCGGTTTCCCGGCTGGACGTCGGCGGACAGTACCTGCTCGAGACGGCAGGGCAGCGCTTCATGATCAACGCCGATGGGGACGTCACCCACGGCGTCCTTGTCCTGCGGGGCCGGGAAGGCCACGAGGACGTGCTGGCGTCGTTCCGGCCGGACGGCACGCTGTTCCCGGTGCTGAGGCACATGGACGGGACTCCGGTGGCCGGCGCGGCGGCGTTCCGGGACGAAGCCGTGACGGTGTTCACCGCCGATCGCCATCTGATCCGGTACGACCTCGTTTCCGGTCGCTATCACTCCGAGGATTCCCGCGAGCTGCCGGGCGGCAGCAGGATCAATGTGAGTGAGTACCTGCAGTTCTCCGTGGAGGAGCAGGCGTTGGCTCGACTCTGGCTTGAGCGGTACCCAGACGAGGGGTACCCCAACGGGGGGTATCGCTACCGCTTCGAGTTCGAACTGGAGAGGGCGCAGCTCGACCGTGAGGCGGAGGTCGACCCCGAGGGTTTCGCCACGCTGGAGGCGGCGCTCCTGCGTGACGGCGAGGAGTGGGACGGGTTCGGCGAACCCTGGGTCGGCATGGTGCGCGGGGTTGGCCGGGGTGCGTCGGCGGGTTCGGTGTCGGTGGGTTCCGGTGGTGTGGGTGGTGAGGGGGCGGGGGTGGTGGGGCGGCCTGAGTTGACGCATCGGGTGTTGTCGTTGACGGGGCGTGTGGGTCATGTGGATGTGGAGGTGCTGGTTGGTGGGGATGGTGTGCCGTATCCGTTGGTGCGGGCTGGGGATGGTTCGCGGTTGTATGACCGTGTGGTGCGGTTGGAGGGGGAGCCGGGGGGTGAGCGGTGGTTTGCGGTGTACGGGCCGGACGGGTGGCGTGCGCGGTTCGAGGCGGACACGGGCCGGTTCATCGATGACGGGGACAGCGCTCCTGCGGGTTTGGGTTCTGTCGATGAGGTGGAGGTGTGGCGGCTGGATCTGGTGGACAGGTCCGTGATCCTGCGGCAGTTGAGCGAACGGCTCGCCGCGCGCCCCGGCCTTCCGCCGGTTGCCCTTGGCGGGTCCGGCGATCCCGTCGCCTTCATGGAGCGCGCCACCTCCCCGACCGCAGACTCCCCGGCGGCGGGGGCACAGCGGGAAGTGACGTTGCTACACGAGAACCGGACACCCACCGGTGAGATCGTCGTCGTGCCGGCGCACGGGCAGGGCGAGGCTCGCTACGTGTTCAACGCCCCAGACGTCCGAGGCGATGCCGGCACCAGTACGCACGCCAGGATCGTCGGAGACACCATCCACGTCAGGAGTACCGTCCAGTACAGGATCTACCACGAGGACGGCAGTCTGCTGGGGCGCGGGTACCTCATGGATGACGGCCCTGGCTTCGACACCTTCCTCTACGTGCCCATGTCAGGCCGCGATGCGCACGTGATCGGCGCCGATGGACAGCGCGTGGAAGAGGTGAATGTGACGCCCATGCGGGCCACTGGGAATCTCCTCGTGGAGGTGCCCGGTCGGCCTGCGCGGATAATGAACTGGTTTGTCGAGACAAGCCATGTGGCATACGCGATCGGCGCCAGGACAGGCAGCGAGTCCGATGCCTTCTATGCCATCCAGGTCATTCCCGGCGGCCAGTCCATGGCGATCAGGCTCGACGGCACAAAGGTGACGGGGCCGTTGCAGGTTGGCGGCATGGTCTGGACGTATCGGCGTGGTGTGCCGGTGGAGGTGCAGGGCGCCGATGCGGGCGGGCCGCTGGGTCGGCATTCCGTGATCTTCGGCAATACGGGCTCGCCTTTGGTGCTGGGGCCGGGCGGTTGGGTGGCCGACGATTTCACCGCCTGGAAGGTGGAGGCCGAGAACCTGTACCTCGTGCGGCGGCCCGACGAGTCGAGGGTTGTGCTCGATCCGGCGGGAAGGTACGCCGAGGATGCGGTCCGGGTGCTCGACGAGGCGGGGGAGCCCGTCGGGTCGTTCGTCGTGCTGCCGCGGACCGGGGACGACGCGGGGCTGCTGTTCCCGGAGAGCGACGGCCGGCAGGTGACCACTCCGGTGGGGGTGTACCGGGAGGCCGGGTGGATCACGCTGGCGGAGGGTGCGGATGTCGAGTTCCGCGGTCTGGACGGGGTGTTGCGGTCTGAGTTGCGTCTGCTGGGGGAGGGGCCGGTGGATGCCGGCTCGTTGGTGGTGCGTCGGCTGGGTGGTGGGCGTGATCCCGAGGTGCTGGGGATGGATGGGCGGGTGCCGGAGGGTGTGTCGGTAGACGGGCTGGGCGGTGGCGTGTTCCTGGTGCGGGTGCGGGGGGACATGGTCGCGGTGGTGGATGGTGAGGGGCTTCGTACCGACCGTGTGGTGTGGTTGCAGGAGAGGTCGGAGCGGGTTGCGGTGGTGCCGTTTGGTGGGGGACGGGGGGAGTTGTGGGAGGGTTCGGAGCTGCGGCCGACGGGGGAGGCGGCGTGGGCTGTCGGTGACACCGTCCGTGCGGGGGGAGCGCGGGATGACGGCTTCCTGGAGGTGTACGGGCGGGATGGTGCGCCGCTGGGTGCGACGGCTGCCCGCGTGCCCGAGGACGCGAGCGATCTGATGGGCGGGTGGTGGCTCTACCGCGGAACAGAGGGCCCCACACTGGAACACCCCGCCGGGCAGCACCTCCAGTACCCGAGTGTGAGGCCCCTAGAGGGGCGGGGATATGCGCTGGTGGCGCCCGGTCGGCACCTGATGGCGATGAGCGAGTCGGGCCGGGTCGCCGACACCGTCGTCCAGCTCAGATCTGGGCCGGACAGCCTCGCCCGAGCGTTCCTGCTCCGGCCGGTCGACGGTGACGGGGCTCCGGCGGTGTTCTCGTTCGGGGGTGGCGCGCCACTGCCGTTCGAGGTGCTCGTCAGGCTGGGCGGGGCGCGCCTCGTGCTGCGGCACGGGGGCACGGACCAGATCTTCGACAACCGCGGTGGCTGGTTGGGGACGGAGGCGACGCCGTCCGGCTCGCCGTTCGCGGACAACGAGCACCTCGTCTTCCCCGAGGACGGCGCGCCGTTCCTGGCGGGCGGAGACGGGCAGCCGATGGATGCCGTCGTGACGCCGATGCCCGAAGGCACTGTCCTGGTGATCCCGCCGAACCGTCCGTGGGTCGTGACGGACGGGGAGGGGGTGCCGGTCGAGGACATGGTGCGGCTGACGGATTCGGAGGGCGCGACGAGCGGTGTCCTTGTCATGTGGGACGGCCGGTTGCGCCTGTACGGCGGCCCTCCGGGAGCGGAGTTGGTGCCGAGCCGTCTGGGGCCGGAGACGATCGCGGTCTGGTCGCCCCCCCACGGACTCCGCGAATGGGACGTGGCCGGCCAGCCGCTCGGCCGGTGGCAGGACATAGGCGGCAGTTCGCTGGACGGCTACAGGGTGTTCATCCCGGAGAGTGCCCTTGAGCGGCAGACCCAGGTGCGGGATCCGCAGGGTGACCCGGCCTTCGATGCTCGCGTGCTGGCCCGGCACGGTGACACGTTCGACAGGCAGGTCGACCGGAACTCCGACGGGGTGCTCGTCGTGATCGGCGAGCGGGGCGTAGTGATCGACAATGCCGGACGTCTCACAGCCCTGGCTTTCGCACTGACTCCTGGCGAGATCGCGGTCATGCCGCTGGACGGCGTGGGCGCCGGCCGAGTGCTCGACTTCGAGGATGGGCGTTGGGTTGCTTCGGCGGTGCCGTTCGGCGAGGAGGGCGTCTTCCTGGTGAGACGCGGGGATGAGTACGGACTCTTCAACAGACACTACTACGACCAGTACCGGGTCGTGCGGCATGCTTCGCTGGACGACCTGGTCGGGCAGGACAACCGCCTCGTGATGGCGCCGAACCTCCGCCACCAGATCTGGCGGCTGGAGGGCAACAGCCTCACTGAGCTGGACTACACGGTGTTTCCGATAGGCGACGGCCGGCGCATCTGGGTGGTCGAGAGGGACGGCCGGAGCCTGGTGGTGGACGGCAGCGGAACGGTCACGCACCGGGTAGTGGAGCTGGACGCCACCGAGAGATATCCGTGGAACGGCAGGCTGTACGCGATGCCGATGCGGATGGCGCAGACGGCGGGCCTGCCGCAGGCTGGGGTCAGGCCGAACGACAACATCTGGCCACTCGGTGCCGAGCTGCGGCTGGACGACGCGGCGGGCAACCGGGCAACCTTCTTCTTCCCCCAACCCGACGGCGACGTCACGAACTTCGTACGAGCAACGGTCTACACCCTGCGGGGCGGTCGATTCGACGACGCTGCGGCCTCGTACGCCCTCAGGATCTTTCCCGCCGCTGACGACCTCCAGCGGCTGCTGGTGCTGGACCCGGCCACCGGGGAGCCGGTGCCTGGCGCGACCGCGACATGGTGGCGCGAGGATTGGACCGATGCAACGGGAACGACGCAGTGGCGCGAGGAGCAGATCGTCGTCGACGTGCCCGGCGTGGGGCGTGCGATCGTGGATGACCGTGGCCGCTGGGCGCACGCCATCGTCCCGGTCCGTCTGGGCGAGGACGATGTCGTCGACGTCAGCGTGCCGCAGAACGAGGACGCCGCTCATCTGCTCCAGCACGGCACCGCGCACCCCGCCGCCGGCAGGGCCGCGTTCGATGGGGAACGGATCCTGGTGGAGCGGGATGGAGTCGCCACTCTCCACGATCGCACCGGCCGCTTCGTCTCCGGGGCCCTCGTCGTCGAGACCGATGACATCACCGAAGTGCTCCATTTCGGAGAATTCCTGATAATTCCCGACCACGGCCCACCCAGGCTGATGGACTGGAACGGGCCGGCGCCGGAAGACTCGTTCGTTTCAGAATGGCAGGGCATGGTGATAGTGCTCGGCTCCGACGGCAACGTGGCGGTGAACAGGCTGGGAGAGCTTACGCACGACCTGCTCGTCTTCACCGGCTCGGAACACGGATCCGTAGTCGCTGCCCTGCCACCAAGCGGCGCGGAAGCCGGGCTGCTGTTCGACCACACCGTCTCCGCGCAGGTACCCGGCCGGGCAATACGCCGCGGCGACCGGATCCTGGTGGAGTGGGAGGGGGACGGCGCCGACTTCTTCCACTTCAACGGATCCCACCTATCGCGCGCCGATGTCCACGAGGGAGGTGCAGGACTGCTTGAGCCTGTGATCGGTTCCCGGAATCGTCTGGTGATCCCGGAGGTGGGCATGCCGTGGCTGGTAGCCGCAGACGGGGGGCGGGTGAACGGTGCGCTGGTGCGGAAGGTGGGGGGGGACGAGTTCCTTCTCCGCGTGCCTGGCCGGCAGCCCGGTGTGGTGAACCGGGCGGGTGAGTATGCCCCCAACGTCGTTTCTCTTCGCGAGCCGGACGGCGAGGACAGGCTGCTGGCGGCTTGGCCGGGCGAGGGCATGGGCGCGGGAAGTCTGTTCCTGGAGGGCCGGGGCGGTGAACTGGTGCGGTTGTCCGCCGAGGTGAGGGCGGTGGGCGGTCGGCTGTCGGTGAGACGTGACGCCATCACCTTCCACTACTCCCTCCCCCAGAGTTCTACGGCCGGGTCGGTGACCGCCAGGGGCTGGGGGGAACTGGTGGCCGGCGAGCGGCTGGTCGGGTTCCGGGTATCGGATCCGGCCGGGGGCGGTGGGCCGCGTCTGGTGAACCAGGCCGGCGACCCCGTGCTGGGCTTCGGGGTCTCCCGGCTGGACTACAACGGGGATTACCTGATCAGACAGGACGACGGACGGGCCGTCGTGCTCAACGGCAACGGCGTGATCAGCCACAGCGTCCTGGTTCTGCGAGGCCCGGGAGGCTGGGAGGAGGTGCTGGCGTCGTTCCGGCCGGACCGCGGGCTGTACCCGCTGCTGAGGCGGATGGACGGGTCACCGGTGGGCGGTGTGGTCGTGCGGCGGACCACAGGTGACACGGTAACGACGTTTGAGGCCGACGGAGAGCTCGCCGGCCGCCGTATCACTTACGACACCGGGTCCGGCGAACTCCGCTCTGAGGCGCCCGGCATGGCCGGAGACGACCGCATCAGCGTGGAGGAATTTTTGATGTTCTCCGCTCAGGAGCGGGCGTTGGCCGTGCCGTGGTTGAGGAATCACCACGACGCGGGGTACCGGGAGCTCTTCCAATCCGAACTGGAGACGGCCCAGCGCAGCCCCGGAGAGCCGGGCCTCTCCGATGATCCGACGGTCCTGATGGTGCGCGGGGTTGGCCGGGATGCGTCGGCGGGTTCGGTGTCGGCGGGTTCGGTGTCGGTGGGTTCCGGTGGTGTGGGTGGTGAGGGGGCGGGGGTGGTGGGGCGGCCTGAGTTGACGCATCGGGTGTTGTCGTTGACGGGGCGTGTGGGTCATGTGGATGTGGAGGTGCTGGTTGGTGGGGATGGTGTGCCGTATCCGTTGGTGCGGGCTGGGGATGGTTCGCGGTTGTATGACCGTGTGGTGCGGTTGGAGGGGGAGCCGGGGGGTGAGCGGTGGTTTGCGGTGTACGGGCCGGACGGGTGGCGTGCGCGGTTCGAGGCGGACACGGGCCGGTTCATCGATGACGGGGACAGCGCTCCTGCGGGTTTGGGTTCTGTCGATGAGGTGGAGGTGTGGCGGCTGGATCTGGTGGACAGGTCCGTGATCCTGCGGCAGTTGAGCGAACGGCTCGCCGCGCGCCCCTCCCTACCACCGCTTGCCGAGACGTCTTCGGCGATCGCCAACATGGCGACTATCCGGCTCCAGACGGACACCGGCCGCGAGCGGTACGTATCGCTGGGCCAGCACGCTCCCGCCGCCCTCCTGGACGGCCGGGGGCAGCGGCTCAGCGCGCCGGTGACGGTCAACGAGGAGTCAGGATGGCTGGCGGTCGGGCATGGTGCCGAGGCCGAGTTCTATACCCTGGAGGGAAGTGCGCTGCCCGGCTTCCGCCACTTCGGTGACGGGCCGGTCGATGACGACTCGCTGCTGATCGGCCGCATGGACGACGGCACCTTCGAACTCATGGACATGAACGGGAACGTCCTTGGCGACGTGACCTGGACCGGCATGGGGCATCACGGAACCCTGGTGGAACCGACGGGCCATGCCGCGGGGCTGATCCGGGACAGCGGGAAGTACTCGGCCGATGCTGTCCGACTGCGGGGCGAGGACGGCACGCCGGGCACGACCGTCGCCGTCCGTCTGGTGTGGGACGAACGACACGGGCTCCACATGGACGTGGCCGCGGCGCGGGCGGACCGGGACTTTGTGTTGCCTGAAGAAGTCTACTTCGAGGCCGGAGGCACGATCCGGGTCGTGCAGCCGGGGAGGGAACGGGAACTCCCGACGCACGCCGCCGTCCACGACTGGGAAGGCTACCTCGTGGCCAGGTCCCACCGCCTGCAGGACGGCTTCGGCCCGACCGTCTGGCGCCGCGTGTCCACACAGGGCGACCCGCCACGGCTGGAGGACGGTACGGGACAACCCCTCCGCGCCGCGTCCACGACGGATCTGGAGGGAGACTACGGAGTCCTCGTCGAACTGGGTGTGATGCCACAGACGATCCTCAACCCCACGCTGGACCTCTGGACCCACCGTGTCCTGCAGCTCACCGACTCGCGGGGCCAACGGACCGGCAGGATCCTGGCCGACCCGAGGCCGGGCATGGACGCGCGCCCGGCGGCGGTTTTCGAAGACGACGGCAGGCTGGTGACGGACCAGGTGCTGTACACCATGGGCCGCAGGCGGATCCTGGTCCTGGAGGCGAACACGGTCACGATCTACGACAGCTACGGCATCCGGCGAGCGTCGGAAACCGCCCGCCCCGGCGGCCCGCTCGGCGACTACCACCTCGTCGACGCCGGCACGCAGCCCTTCGTCGGGCGGGTGCTGGATTCGGGTGCCGTGGAACGAGTGGCCGGTGCGCACGCGATCCGACTGCGGGAGAACACCTACCTCCTGGTCGGTGTGCCCGACCACCGCCCCGGGGTGGTGAACCATAACGGGACCCCGACTCATGACGCGGTACGGCTGCGGGGGGCGAACGGCGAGTACAGAGACCGGGTCATCGTCGTACCGATGGGCTCCGGTGATCTTGAGCTGTACCGGTTGGACCTCGATACCGGTGAAGCGACTCGTCTTGCGGACACACCTGTGCTGCACGGGACCGCATTCCGAGTCCAGGACGGGGAGTCGGAGGCCCTGCACGACTTCGCCGGCGGCTGGCTCAGCCGTGAGCTGACTATCGTCGACGGCCCGCTGGCCGGCTGGCGTGTGGCGACGTCCGGCGACGGCGACACCCCGCAGCGCGGTGTGCTTCTGCCGGACGGGGACGCAACCACGGTCGGCGCCACTGCGCGGCCCCTGGGCGGCCTGGGCGACCTGGTGGAGGTGCCCTCCCACGGCATGACCGTCATCGGCCCGACCGGACTCCACAACCACATCGCCGTCCGCGCTACGGGACCTGCGGGTGAGTCCCTCGTGCTCGCAGCGCCCGTGCCGGACCGGGGCACTCTTGGCGGGGGTGTGTTCCAGGAGAACACCGACGGGACGCTCCAGCAGATTCCCGGCCGGATAGCCGCCACCTCGGGCGGGTTCGTAGTGGAACGCGTGAACAGCGTCAGGTTCCACGGCTTGAACGGCGACTTCCGTGCGGACGCGCGCTTCCTGAACGCGACCGGGCTCGACACCCTGCTCGGCAACACGCGCCGTCTGGTGACTCCCCTGCTTCCCGACGGCACGACCGGTCGGCCGCTGGTGGCAGGTCTGGACGGGGTCCCGCCCCGCTCGATCGTGGTTGCGCTGGGGGATGAGCCGTTCGAGAGCAGGTTTGTGGTGGAGGTGGATGGCCGGCGCGGGGTGGTGGACTTCGCTGGTGCTTTGCCGACGGTTACGCATCGCGTGAGTGTGTTGCCGGAAGGGGACGGCGATGGGCTGCGCTGGGCTGCCTTTCCGGTGGGTTCTGGGGCGGATGGGCCGGGGGATGGGGTGTGGTTGGCGGATGCGTGGTTGCGGTTGGAGGGTGCGGGCGGGGGTGTGCGTTTCTATGCGGGCGACGGGTTGTTGGTGGGGGAGTCGTGGGTGTTGTCGGGTGGTCGGCTGGATGAGGGGTGGGGTGATGTACGGCTGGTGATTCCGGAGGATGTGGATGATCTGCCGCTGGTGGTGCGGGCGGTGGATGGGGAGCCGGTGCCCGGTGGTGCGGCGGTGCGGTTGTTGCAGGCTGATGACCGGTATCTGGTGAGTGTTCCGGGCCGGGATCCGGTGGTGGTCGATGGTGAGGGCCGGCTTACGCATGAGGCGCGGGGGATCGGCGGGCATCGGTTTGTGGCGTCGCCGGTGGTGGAGGGTGAGAGTGCGGCGGTGCACGGGGCGGATGGCTCTGTGGTGGTGGGTGAGGCGTTGCATGGCTGGTATGTGACGGCTGGTGAGGGTGGGCGTGGGCCGTATCTGGTCGACGGGAACGGGGGGGTGGTGGAGGGGGTTGCGATGTCGCGGCGTGGGGGTGGGGGGGAGTTCCTTCTTGAGGCGGGTGGGCATCGGTTCGTGGTGGGTGCGGGCGAGGGTGCGGTGGTCAGGGCCGCGCCGGATGATGCCGGGGACGGCGCGTACAACCCCGTGGTGTTCATGGCCGACCGGATCGACTGGCACTTCGACCCCGATGGTGAGGGTGGCGCGGCGGAGTCTGCCGCCGGTGGCCGCACCGCCGAAGACAACGCCACCAACGAGCACACGATCCGGGGCGGCAGCCGATTCGACGGGAATCGTCTGATCGTAGCTCGGGACGGGGACCACCGGCTGGTGGACGGCAACGGGCAGCGTTTGCCGAATGTCGTCGTCAGGGATCTGGGTGACGGGATGTTCCTGGTGGAGTCGGCCCGTCACCGTATCGTGCTGGACGGGTCGGGGATGCGTACCCACTCCGTGGTGAGGTTGTGGTGGGGTCCGCGTTACGACGCGGTCGATACGGGTGTGTCGGTGGCGGTGCCGCGGGGTGCGGAGGGGCGTGCGGTGGCGTTCCGTGAGGACGGTGAGGTGCTGCCGGAACAGGTGGTGCGCGAGGGTGAGTTCCTCCATCTGACGTCCGTCGACGGCAACGCCGTCGACAATTACTGGGCCGCTGACGGGCAGACCATGATGCACTGGCGCGACGTGTCGAGCGGCGATCACGTCATCCGGTTGTGGGATGAGGGTGGGGCGGTGACGGACCGGGTGGTCGTGTTGCCGGTGGGTGGTGGGCAGTCGGCTGGGCTGTACCGGGTGGGTGAGGAGGCGTGGCTGGGGTCTGAGGGGCGGCTGGCGGTGGCGCCGGTGTCGCGGCAGGACGATCCGCGGGTTGCTGCGAGCCATGGTGAGTTGCTGGCGGAGGAGGTGAGGGTCTACCAGCAGGCGGGGTGGATCGCTGTGGGGAACGGTCAGGTGATGTTCCACGGCTTGGATGGCCGGTTGCTGGCCGATCTGCACTACTTCTCGGAGTCGGTGGTGATCCGGGGAGGTGGTGGTGGCCGGCCGGTGCCGGTGGACACGGGTGGCAGGCCCCTGGCGGATGCGTCGGTGGTCGAGCTGGACGCGGATCTCTTCGTGATCTACGCCGGGGGGCGTGCCGGGCTTGTCGACGCGGCCGGCAGGCTGCGGACCGGGCCTGGTCTGCAGAAGGTCGAGATCGCTGACGGCACCGTCACCCTGGCCGTCGGCGCTGCGAGGATCGAGGACGTCGGGCATGTGGTGGAGATCTCGCCGACCGGTGTGTCCATTCGTCAGGCGGACGTGTGGGTCGCCCCCGACGGCACCACCCGGGTGCAACCCCGGCAGGACGGCCGCATCGGGCCGGAGGCCACGGCCTACGACGAGCGCGGACGTCAGGTGGGCAGCACACGCCTGGTGCACCTGACCGCTGACGAACTCGATTCGCTCTGGCTCTACGAGCCGCGTGGAGACGGGCCGCCTCACCTGGAGTACCTCGACGGGGAGGTTCATGACGCGCCGGTGACAGGGCTGGGGCACCATGGCTGGCTCATTTGGGAGACACGGAACAAACCTGCGTTCTTGATGAGCCCCGCGCACGAACTGGAACTCGTCCTGGCCGTTCCCCTCCGGGCCGAGGGGCGCGAGACCGACAGGTTCATCCTCACCCCGCTGAACGACCTGGAAGCCCCTGTCCCCACGGCGGTGTTCAGCCGCAGCGGTGAGCTGGTGACCGACCAGGTGACGGTGACCTTGGGCCACAGGCGGTTTGTTGTGCGGGGGGAGGATACGGTCACCGTCTACGACGCGAACGGCGATGCCCTGACCTCGGAGCCCGCCCCCGCCGGTGGCCCGCTCGCCGGCCACCACCTGCGGTTCGACGGGTCGGAGCCCTTTGTCACGACGGCGGACGGACAGCGCCTCGCCGGAGCTGAGGCACTCCAGTTGGCGGACGACTCCTTCCTGGTGCTGGACTTGCCCGACCGCAGCCCGCTGGTAGTGAACAGGGCAGAACAACACACGCACGACGTGATCCTGCTCACGGACGAGTACGGACAGTACGAGAACGCGATCCTTGTTGTGCCCCTCGACAACGGTGAGGCCAGGCTGTACCAGACATCGGGCCGGCCGTGGGGATCCGCCCCCGACGACGCCCAGGTCAGAGTCGGACGGCAGGGGATCCAGCTTGCTCAACGCGTGCACGGCCAAGTCGCCATATCCGCCGCATATGACTTGACGGGCAGGCTGGTCAGCCGCGAGTTCCCCGTGCAGGGCGGGCCGTTGGACGGACGGCGCATCTACGTTCCCACGGACGGGGACCGGCCGGCCCGGGTATTCCAGCGAGCCGAGGGCGCGGACGGGCAAGGCTATTGGACAGCGGCGAGCGCGAGACCGCTGCCGGGCGTGGGCTACGTGGTGAGGGTGCAGAACCAGCCGTCGGTCGTCGTCCGTCCCGACGGGGCCCACACGCACGTCGTCTACGAGCTGGCCGAAGGCGATGGCGAGAGCGTGCTCGTCCTGATCCCGGGGGAGTCGGGCAGCGGGTACGGAGAGCTTTTCGGGTGGACCGGGGAGCGGGTGCCGGGACGGGCCACAAGCGGCGGCGGCCTGCTCGCCGTGGAGCAGATTTTCGCCACCCATGTGTACTCCCTCGCCGCCGGGCTGGGCGAGGGCGTCATCGCCGGCCGTGTCCTTGACGGCGGAGGGCTGGACGGCCTGATCGGCGGCGGCAACCGGCTGGTGTTCGCGGAGAACGACGCGTACCCGTCGGTGGTGGTCGGTGCGGACGGCAGTACCTCCGAGGCGCCAGTGATTCCGCTGGCGGACAACGTATCGGAGGGCAGGTTGGTGATGGCGGTGGGTGGCCGGGGTGGTGGGGTGGTGGACTTCGCCGGTGTTTCGCCGACCGTTACGCACGAGCTGACCACGATGGCGGATGGGAGGCGGGTCTTCGCCCGGCTGGTGGGTTCTGGGGTGGGTGGGCCGGGGGATGGGGTGTGGTTGGCGGATGCGTGGTTGCGGTTGGAGGGTGTGGGCGGGGGTGTGCGTTTCTATGCGGGCGACGGGTTGTTGGTGGGGGAGTCGTGGGTGTTGTCGGGTGGTCGGCTGGATGAGGGGTGGGGTGATGTACGGCTGGTGATTCCGGAGGATGTGGATGATCTGCCGCTGGTGGTGCGGGCGGTGGATGGGGAGCCGGTGCCCGGTGGTGCGGCGGTGCGGTTGGCGCAGTTTGATGATCGGTATCTGGTGAGTGTTCCGGGCCGGGATCCGGTGGTGGTCGATGGTGAGGGCCGGCTTACGCATGAGGTGCGGGGCATTGGCGGGCATCGGTTTGTGGCGTCGCCGGTGGTGGAGGGTGAGAGTGCGGCGGTGCACGGGGCGGATGGCTCTGTGGTGGTGGGTGAGGCGTTGCATGGCTGGTATGTGGTGGCTGGTGAGGGTGGGCGTGGGGCGTATCTGGTCGACGGGAACGGGGGGGTGGTGGAGGGGGTTGCGGTGTCGCGGCGTGGGGGTGGGGGGGAGTTCCTTCTTGAGGCGGGTGGGCATCGGTTCGTGGTGGGTGCGGGCGAGGGTGCGGTGGTCAGGGCCGCGCCGGATGATGCCGGGGACGGCGCGTACAACCCCGTGGTGTTCATGGCCGACCGGATCGACTGGCACTTCGACCCCGATGGTGAGGGTGGCGCGGCGGAGTCTGCCGCCGGTGGCCGCACCGCCGAGCACGACGCGGGCAACGAGCGCTGGGTCCTGCTCACGGCCGAGGGTTTCGCCGGAATGCATCTTCGCTTCGACGAGAGCCGCCCGACGGCCGCTCCCAGCCTGGTACGCACGGGACCCGGCGGTCGCACCGACACCGCGCCGCACGCTGTCACACCGCTGGTGGACGAGGCCGGCTTCCGGGTCTCGCTGTACGGCAGGCACATCGCGGTCGATGACACCGGACAGTTCACCCATCGGGTCGTCGACGCGGAGCCGCGTGCGGGCGCGCCGGAGCCGGACACGTGGGACTTCATCTTCGAGCCAACCGGCGCCGGCGTCCCCACACTGCGGGACGGCAGCGGCGAGGTTCGCCCGGGAGCGGAAGTCGAGCGCGTCGGGGACACCTTCCAGATCCGCCGGGCCGAGACGCCCCACACCGCGGCGGTCCACGAGTTGGACGGCGCCTGGCTGCACGATGCCTCCCGCGTCCGGGGCGGCGGCCCGTTCGACGGGAATCGTCTGATCGTAGCTCGGGACGGGGACCACCGGCTGGTGGACGGCAACGGGCAGCGATTCCCGAATGTCGTCGTCAGGGATCTGGGTGACGGGATGTTCCTGGTGGAGTCGGCCCGTCACCGTATCGTGCTGGACGGGTCGGGGATGCGTACCCACTCCGTGGTTGGGCTGTCGTTCGGCCCCCGTCACGACGCGGTCGATACGGGTGTGTCGGTGGCGGTGCCGCGGGGTGCGGAGGGGCGTGCGGTGGCGTTCCGTGAGGACGGTGAGGTGCTGCCGGAACAGGTGGTGCGCGAGGGTGAGTTCCTCCATCTGACGTCCGTCGACGGCAACGCCGTCGACAATTACTGGGCCGCTGACGGGCAGACCATGATGCACTGGCGCGACGTGTCGAGCGGCGATCACGTCATCCGGTTGTGGGATGAGGGTGGGGCGGTGACGGACCGGGTGGTCGTGTTGCCGGTGGGTGGTGGGCAGGCGGCGGGTCTGTACCGGGTGGGTGAGGAGGCGTGGCTGGGGTCTGAGGGGCGGCTGGCGGTGGCGCCGGTGTCGCGGCAGGACGATCCGCGGGTTGCTGCGAGCCATGGTGAGTTGCTGGCGGAGGAGGTGAGGGTCTACCGGCAGGCGGGGTGGATCGCTGTGGGGAACGGTCAGGTGGTGTTCCACGGCTTGGATGGCCGGTTGCTGGCCGATCTGCACTACTTCTCGGAGTCGGTGGTGATCCGGGGAGGTGGTGGTGGCCGGCCGGTGCCGGTGGACACGGGTGGCAGGCCCCTGGCGGATGCGTCGGTGGTCGAGCTGGACGCGGATCTCTTCGTGATCTACGCCGGGGGGCGTGCCGGGCTTGTCGACGCGGCCGGCAGGCTGCGGACCGGGCCTGGTCTGCGGGAGGTCGAGAGCGCTGACGGCACCGTCACCCTGGCCGTCGGTGCCCCGGTCGGTGAAGGCACCGGGCATGTGGTGGAGATCTCGCCGACCGGTGTGTCAATCCGTCGGGCGGACGTGTGGGTCGCCCCCGACGGCACCCACCGAGTCCGCCCCTGGCACGCGGACCACCTAGTCGATCGCCACGCCACGGCCTACGACGAGCGTGGGTATCAGGTGGGCACCGCACGGCTGTTGTCGGATGGGGGCGACCCGGCCTCGGTCTGGCTCTACGAGCCGCGTGGAGACGGGCCGGCTCGCCTTGAACACCCTGACGGGCGCGTTCATGAGGCACGGATGACAGACCTGGGGCACCGCGGCTACCTCGTAGAGCCACCCGATGCCGATCCGATCTTGCTCGGCCGCGGGTTCGAAGACACAGACGTGTTCGTCGTCCTGATACGGGCCGACGGGCGTGAGACCGACAGAATCCTCTACGTGCCCCAGAGCCAGCAGGGGGCCGCCTCGGCAGGAGTGCTGAGGCGCGACGGCGAGCTTGTGACGGACCAGGTGACGGCGACTTTGGAGCACAGGCGGTTCGTCGTGCGGGAGGAGGATACGGTCACCGTCTACGACAGGAGCGGCGAGACCCTGGCCTCGGAGCCCGCCCCCTCCGGTGGCCCGCTCGCCGGCCACCACCTGCGGTTCGACGGGTCACAGCCCTTCGTCACGACGGTGGACGGAGAACGCCTCGCCGGAGCTCACGCATACCGGTTGGCGGACGACTCCTTCCTGGTGCTGGACTTGCCCGACCGCAGCCCGCTGGTGGTGAACAGGGCAGAACAACACACGCACGACGTGATCCGGCTCACGGACGAGTACGGACAGTACGAGAACGCGATCCTCACCGTGCCCCCCGGCAACGGAGCACCCACGCTGTATCACTTCACCGGCCAGTCGGCCCAGAGTCCCGTCGTCGACGGCGGGCGCACCGTCCGGCTCAGCGAGTTCGCGCTCGTCGTCAACGCCGGCGGCCGTATCTCGACGTATGACTTGACGGGCAGGCTGGTCAGCCGCGAGTTCACGATGACGGACGGGCCGTTGAACGGGTGGCGCATCCACCTGCGCACAACGCACCTCGTGCACGCCGAGGCGCAGGATCCAGCCGGGCTTTGGATGTCGATCAGCGCGAGACCGCTGCCGGGATTGGGCTACGTACTGATGGTGCTGGACAAGCCGTCGGTCGTCGTCCGTGGCCACGGACTCCACACGCACGTCGCCTACGACCTGGTCGAAGGCGATGGCGAGAGCCTGCTCGTCCTGATCCCGGGGGAGTCGGGCAGGGGGTACGGAGAACTGTACCGGTGGACCGGCGAGCACATGCCGGGCCGGGCCACGATCGGCGGCGACCTGATCGCCGTGGAGAGGCCGGACTTCGACACCCGCCTGACCTCCATCGACGCGGCGAGCCTCGCAACCGCCTCCGGCGCTGGTGCCGCCGTCTCCAGCGTCGGCCGTGTCCTTGACGGCGGAGGGCTGGACGGCCTGATCGGCGGCGGCAACCGGCTGGTGTTCGCGGAGAACGACGCGTACCCGTCGGTGGTGGTCGGTGCGGACGGCAGTACCGCCGAGGCGCAAGTGATTCCGCTGGGGGGTGAGCCGTTCGAGAGCAGGTTTGTGGTGGACGTGGATGGCCGGAGCGGGGTGGTGGACTTCGCCGGTGTTTCGCCGACCGTTACGCACGAGCTGACCACGATGGCGGATGGGAGGCGGGTCTTCGCCCGGCTGGTGGGTTCTGGGGTGGGTGGGCCGGGGGATGGGGTGTGGTTGGCGGATGCGTGGTTGCGGTTGGAGGGTGCGGGCGGGGGTGTGCGTTTCTATGCGGGCGACGGGTTGTTGGTGGGGGAGTCGTGGGTGTTGTCGGGTGGTCGGCTGGATGAGGGGTGGGGTGATGTACGGCTGGTGATTCCGGAGGATGTGGATGATCTGCCGCTGGTGGTGCGGGCGGTGGATGGGGAGCCGGTGCCCGGTGGTGCGGCGGTGCGGTTGGCGCAGTTTGATGACCGGTATCTGGTGAGTGTTCCGGGCCGGGATCCGGTGGTGGTCGATGGTGAGGGCCGGCTTACGCATGAGGCGCGGGGGATCGGCGGGCATCGGTTTGTGGCGTCGCCGGTGGTGGAGGGTGAGAGTGCGGCGGTGCACGGGGCGGATGGCTCTGTGGTGGTGGGTGAGGCGTTGCATGGCTGGTATGTGGTGGCTGGTGAGGGTGGGCGTGGGCCGTATCTGGTCGACGGGAACGGGGGGGTGGTGGAGGGGGTTGCGATGTCGCGGCGTGGGGGTGGGGGGGAGTTCCTTCTTGAGGCGGGTGGGCATCGGTTCGTGGTGGGTGCGGGCGAGGGTGCGGTGGTCAGGGCCGCGCCGGATGATGCCGGGGACGGCGCGTACAACCCCGTGGTCCTCGCGGTGCACAGGATCGACTGGCACTTCGACCGTGACGGCGCAGCCCCTCCACGTCAGCCGGCGTCGGGGTCGTTCGGGGTGCCCCGGATGGCGGGTGTCCGGCTTGAGGCCCGTTTCGACCCGGAGACGGGGCGGTTGCGGGACGCCGCGCTGACCTCGCCCGAGGGGACGGGAGCGCTGACCGTGCGCCACGAGCCGGCCGGCGAGGGTGACGCGCTGCGGGTGCTCCGGGACGGGGAGACCATCCACTCCGAGCGATGGGTTCCGCTGACCGTGCACGGTTTCGAGCGGACACATCTGCGGTTCGACGCGACCCGACCGGAGGCCATCCCGAGCCTGGTGCGGGTCGCGCCGGACGGGAGCGCCACCACGGTCACCCACGCCGTCACGCGGCTCGCCGACGAGGGTGCCTTCCGTGTCTCGCTCGACGGGCGGCACGTCGTCGTCGACGATGCCGGGACGGCAAACCTCCGGGTCGTCGAAGCGGCGCCGCGTTCGGGTACACCCGAGCCGGATGAGCAGGACTTCATCTTCGAGCCGCTTGGCCGCGGCGCTCCCACGCTCCGGGACGGCAACGGCGAGGTCCGCCCGGGAGCGCAGGCCGAGCGCGTCGGAGACACCTTCCGGATCCGCCGGGCGGAGACGCCCCACACCGAGGCCGTGCACACCCTCGACGGCGGCTGGCTGCACGACGTGCACACGATCCGGGGCGGGTCGCCCCTGGACGGGAAGCGCCTCCTGGTGCCCGGCGCCCGGCAAGCCGCCCGGGTAGTGGATGCGCAGGGCGAGGCGGTACCGGCCGTCGAGGTCCGGCTGCTGGAAGACCTCAACTTCCGCGTGGACATGCCCGGAGGGAACCCGGCGGTGCTGGACGACACCGGCCGCCTCAGCCACGACATCGTGGCGATCCAGCTATGGGCCGGCGCGGGCGGATTCGCCACCCTGGCGCGGAGCCCGGAAAACGAGCACGGTCTGTACTACGCGCAGTTCCGCCCGGGCCAGGACGTGCGGGTGCCCATGGCCCAGGTGCGCTACCCCCTGGACGGTGACGAGCCCGGTGACCTGTTCATGGTGACCGTGGGGGGCACCGCGAAGGAGTACCGGATCGACGGCGGCCCGGGCGCACTGCACGGCAGCTTGGTCCGGACGACGCACGAGATCCGGGGCGGCAGCGCGGTCGACGGACAGCGACTGGTGGTGTCCGATCCCGACGGCACGCCGACCGCGCACCTGCTCACGCGGAGCGGGCAGCGGTCGCACATCGGGGTCGAAACGCAGGCGGACAAGGGCTTCCGGATCGGTGCGGAGGCAGGCCGGCCACACATCGTGGTGAGCCCCGTGGGCGACTTCCAGGGCACGGCGCTGCCGTTGACCGGCCGAGGAGCCGGCGCGGCCGATGAGTTCGCCTTCCGGCCCTTCGGCGACGCCTCGCGCGAGCCGAGGCTGCACGGCGTCAGCGGTGGCCCGGTGCCACGTCGCGACCTCCACTGGGACGGAACCTCGTACACGGTCACCGACTGGCTCTCCAGCCGCGCATGGATCCACGGGAGCGACGGCAGCCTCACCGCGTGGCAGATCACCATCCGCGGCGGCCGTCTCGACGGCCGGGAACTGACCATCCCGGTCGATGCCGCCCGCCCGGCACGCCTCACCGGCCAAACCGAGGGTCCTGTCACCCTTACCCCCCAGCATGATGGCGAAATGCGCGTCCAGGTCCGGATCCGCGACCACCGCGTCCACCTCGTCCTCGACCCGAGTACCGGCGGCGTGAGCCGCCCCGGTGTCACCACCCTCACCCGGCCCGACGGCGACGGTACTCCCCAGACCGTCGGCTACGCCTACACGCGCATCTACGGCCCCGGGCTTGAGCCTGCGCCGCGTCGCGCGGACGGGCAGGAGATCGACGGCGTGACCATCCAGCAGCTCCGCAACGGCGATCTGCTGTGGCGCCGCCACGGCGACGACACCGTCACCCTCTTCGACGGCGCCAGCGGCGCATTCCGCTACGACGCCACGCGGCTCACCGGCGAGCCGAATCCCGGCATCCACGTCCGGGTCCACAGGATGGCTCACCACGGCACGGAGTACCGCTCCTACGAACTGCTGGACAGTGAGTTCAGGGTCGTCCCCCAAGTCGTGGTCACGCCCCGCTCCGCGAACGGCGAACCGGACCGCGGCTTCCGTGCGCGCAAGGCCGACATCGTCAGGCTCTACGATCCCGACGGCCGGCTGGAGTACGAGATCGTCCCGTTGCGCGGCCGCGTCCGGCCGCTGGACGGCGTCCGAGTCGTCCGGACACCCGGCGCAGAAGGTCTCGTACGGAGGTACGTCGTCGCCGAACTCTCGGACGCCCGGGGAAGCCGGTATCTGGACCTGAACGATCTACGGCTGCTCGACGGTGAACTGCGCGACGGCCGAGTTCCGCATCAGGGAATCGAGCGGGTGGGCGATGGCTACCGCATCGCGGGCTGGGGCGGCGAGTACAAGCTGTACGACGGGAACGGTCGGCTCCTGGAGCAGCGGATCAATCCTGTCCACCGGCGAGACCCCGTGCCCGGCCAGTACTTCCAACTCAGCTACCGCTACCGCGAGAACGGGGCCCTGGACGGCATGACGTGGGAGCGCTGGCGCGACGGCGCACCTCCGCCTAGGCCGGCGCCATGGCTGGACCGTGGCGTGGGCAGCACCGTCGGGTCGGGTCAGGGGTTCGTGCGGCTGATGGCGTACGACCACAGCTTCGTCTTCGAGCGCCGGCCGCTGCCGGGCGGCTACCACACGCTGGACGCCAACGAGGCCGGAAGCCTGGTCGGCTTCGTCGACCGCCGGGCCGGCGTTCCCTGGGGGCTGACGGAGCGGAGGCGGTGGTCGGAGGTGACCCCGCAGGGCCAGGTGGTCGACCACGGCATCCGGATTCATGGCGTCAGCCGCAACAGTTGGCTCGACTACCACGAGCTCAACCACCTGCGCAGGGCCGATCAGGGACCGGTGCACCACTTCCGGCGGATGCCGGACGGCGGCTATGTCCTGGCCTCCCGGCACACCGGTCGGATGCTGGAGCCGGCGACGGGAGGGTGGTATCGCTTCGACGAGGGCAACCGGCTGGTGGCCCAGGGCGAGCGCACCTGGGGCCGGTTCGGACTCGGCTATGTCGACCGCATGCCCGACCCGCGCAGGGGGACGTTCACAGAGGTTGAGATCAAGAAGGGACCGCTGACCCGGCACGGTATTCGAAGCTTCACGTCGTACGAACTGGGCGGCGACGGTCTGCCGACAGGCAACTGGCAAGTGCTCTCACCCGAGGGCCAGCGGATCAGTTGGGGCAAGACTCTGTCCAACGGGGATTTCCTGGAGGTTCACCGGCACGCCGAACAGCGCCCGCCCATCCTGTTCCGCCTGGCCAGCTCGGGTGACTTCCGCGACATCGGGGCAGGACCCCGGCTGTGGCGCAACGCACTGCTGCCCGACTTCCTGCTGCCCCGTCAGAGCCGCTATGCCGGAGAAAGCCCCCGGGCCCGCTGGACGCTGGACAGCAGGTTCCAGACGTTCACCTGGCGGCAGGGCGAGGAGTCGGGGGTCGAATTCCACGGCCCGGGCGGTACCCGATCCGTCCGCCGCACCCCGGGCGAGGTTTCCTGGGAAGGGGAGACACGCGAGCTGGCCAACGGGAACCGCCTCACGGTCGGCCCAGCCGTCACCCTGCCGCCGGGAGCGGCCCGGGTCCGCAGCTACCTGCCCTGGTCGGAAACCGCGCGGGGCCGGGAGCGTTTGATGGGCCACCGGACTTTCCACAGGAACGACCTGCGCGCCGTCGAACCGCCCGCCGGCAGCGGTAAGACCTCCGACGACGTGCTGTGGCAGGACCGGGTCAACCTGCGCCATGATGACTGGTACACGCCCAACCCGAACCAGGTGTGGCACGTCGTCCGGATGGGATTCAAGGACGGTTCCTACCTCGACTACCACCCGCGCTCCGGGACGCGATTCCTCGGAATAGCTCTCCATTCCGACGACAGGCTGCACGATTCGATGCGCGTTGGCCACGCAGCCACCACCAGTGCCGGGCCACCACGGCGGCCGGTAATGGGACTGGCACCCGGATACCGAGAGGGCGACTGGACGCTCCACGACCACCGCGGCGCGGTGATCGCCCGCGCTGACACCTGGCCGTCCCCCTCGCCGGACGCCGGGGTCTTCGCCGAAGTGCGGGTCATCGGCGTGCGGACAGGTGAGGGCCGGGCGACCTGGACCGTCGAGGGCACGGACGCCACCGGCACCCGGACGCTGGCCGCCAGGAACCAGTTCGACCACACCAACTACTACGACGGGGAGTCGTATCGGGATTTCGGGCCTGACGGCCGGCTGATCCGCGAGTACCGGCTGCTCGGTGAAGGCTTCGGCGTCCAGGCATGGCGGATGGCCGACCACGAGGTCGTGGAGAACTGGCAGTGGCGCAGGCTCGACCGCCGCGGCACGGACCGGGACCGCAGCGCGCAGTCCGACAGGGTGCGCGTCTGGTTCGACGGCTCCCGGCAGTTGGACGGCTGGCAGCCCGGTGCCCGATGGGAGGACTGGTACCGCAGTCCCTCCGAGGCGTCGGCGCCGTCCGAGGCGAGAGCGATCAGGCAGGGCTCGCTGTCGTCGTCGTCCGGGTCAAGAGCGATCACGGAGGGCTCGCTGTCGTCGTCGTCCGGGGCAAGAGCGATCACACACGACTCGCTGCCGCCGTCGTCCGGCGCACGAACCGTCTCGTACGAGTCGCTGCCGGCGTCGTCCGGGGCAGCGGCTGAGGTCGGCACCGTATCGCATCAGATCGCCCAGGAGATCCCCCGTCCCGTCGGCGGCCGGGTGCGCCGGTTCCTCAACGACGCGCCGATCCGCGTTCGTCTGTACCGGGACTTCGACGATGACGAAAGAGGGGGCGCCGTCCGGTCCGGAGCCTGGGATGAGTTTGAGGACGGCGCGGTCTTCCGCGCCAGGCGGCCACTGCCGGACGGGACCCTCGTGGAGCTGGCCTTCGACACCGGAAGCTGGCGCCGGTACGTCACCGGAAGCGCGGGGGAGCAAAGGGTGGTCACCGAGCGGTCGAACGTCGGATTCGTCCGGGAGCGGCCCGCGGCCTCGTTCGTGCCCGGTGCGGAGCAGTACCATGGCCCGCTCCTGCTCTCGTCCCGCTCGACCCACTACATCGACTCGCTCACCGAGATCCGGGGCTTCTGGGAGATGATGTCCCAGCCTCACCGCTCGCTCTGGGGACCGCCGGTGAACGGCGAGTCGAGCTACACCCCGTTCGTCTTCAAGAGCGGCCAGTACGGCGTCCTCGTTTTCGTCCAGGAGTTCGTCCTCGACTTCGCCATGAACCTGGCCATCATCGGCATCCTGCCCGGGCCGCTCACCGGCATGGACGCCGCCTATGCCGCGCTGGTGGCGGCCATCTCCGGCGGGATCAGGGGAGGCGCCATCTCCGGCCAGAGCCTTCTCGCGCACCGCACCACGCTCGTGTCGGGACTCAACCAGCAGGACATGGGCCGGTCCGCCCACGTGCGTCAGGTCAACGAGAGCTGGACGGGCGACTGGACGGCGAGCACCCATCCCCTTCGCTGGCGCGCCGGGACCTACACCTTCCTCCGCGACGGTCTCGTGCTCAGCCCGCTCAGCGCGTTCGTGGGCAACTTCGCCGCCACCGAGGTCTTCGGCGTGCGGGATTCCGAAGGCAACCGGCACGAGGTCTCGACGGCGGAGGCGGCCAAGCTGGCGTCCATGTTCGCAGCCGGTGCCGGGATCGGATCGGTCAGCAGCGGCGTCGCGAGATACACGTTCCAGAACACCGCCGCCGCCCGCTGGTACCAACGGGGAGGGCCCGTCGACATCCTGGTCGTCCCTGCCCTCGGCAAGCTGGGGGACAAGTCGCTGGTGGTTCTCGTGCTCGTGCCCACGGTCCGCGACGCGGCGAACCTCACCTGGCTGGGCGCCGGGAAACCGCCCGAGGTCGACCCGACGGAAGCAGATGCCCTGCCCCCGCCCGTCACGCTGCCCGTGCTCGGGCCCACGAGCGACGTGCCCCGGACGGGCAGCACAGTCGACGCGAACGGCGAACAAGGAGAGCAGGACACATGACGCTTGAGCCGATCCGCGTGTCGCCTCGCAGCAGGGGTGCCCACCGGACCATCACCGACGCGCTGAGTGCCGCCCCGACCGGCGCGGTCATCAGCATCGATCCCGGCGAGTACGCGGAATCGTTCCGCCTGGTCCGGCGGGTGACTCTGAAGCCGCACTACGGCGACGGCTCGGTCACCATCGCGGTGCCGGCCGCGGCCGGTCCGCTGACCGTGGCGGCGCCCGACTGCCGCCTGCGGGGTCTGGTGGTGCGCGGAGCCGACCCGGCCGAAGCGGTGTTGCAGGTGGAGGACGCGGCGGGCCTGACCCTGGCCGAGTGCACCGTCACCGGCGGCCGGGTGGAGGTAGTGGGCTCCCGCAACCCGACGCCCCCTCCGGACGTGCCGGTCGGCGAGATCCCCCTGGACGACGACCTGTCCGCCCAACTGGCCGACCCCACGGCCGGCGGCGTCCTGGTGATCCGGCGCAGCCGCCTGCGCGCGGCCCGGCACACCGCACTGCATCTGACCGGCGATGCCCTCGCCCGCCTGGAGGACACCGCGATCCAGGGAGTGGAGGGCATCGGCGTCGCCGTGTCCGGTAGCGCGATCCTCCGGGCCGATCTGCTGCGCGTCCACGGTGGCTCGGGCTCCGCGTTGCGGGCCCGGGACTCCTCCCGGATCCTGCTGCGCGGCAGCGGCCTGTTCGGCGCGGGCCGCAACGGTGTGCTGGTGCAGGACAACGCCGAGGCACTGCTGACAGACTGCCGAGTGGAGAACGCGGCCCGGTCCGGCGTACGGCTGGACCACACGGCGCGGGCCCTGATTGACGAGAGCACGCTGGCCGACGCCAGGCTTTCGGGCGTCGAGGTACGTGATCAGTCCCGGCTCATGATGCGGGGCGTCCGGGTGACCGGCGGAGAGACCGGTGCGCGGCTGCGGTCCACCGAGGAATCCGTGCTGCTGCACTGCTCGTTCATGGGGCACAAGGGCAACGGCGTCGAGCTGGCGTCCGGCGCGGACGCGCGGCTGCGGGCCGTGCGGATCGCCAGGACGGGCAAGCACGGCGTCCTGGTCGGGGAGACCGCGCGCGGGGCCTTCGACCACTGCGACGTGACCGCCACCGCCTTCCCGGCGCTGCACGTGGCCAGGGGCGCCGCGCCCAGCTTCCAGGGGTGCCGCGTCTTCAACGCCGCCCAGGACGTCACAGTGGCGGAGGGGGCCGAGCCGGTCTTCGAAAGCTGCGTCTCGGTGAACGTCGCCACCTCCCGCCTACCCGCGGGCACGGGCACCGGGAGCGCCGGTCACACCGGGGGCGGCGAGCCGACACAACCGCCCCTCGCGGGCGCGAAGTCACCGCACGCGGGCGCAGAGGCCCACCCGGCCGGCTCCGTTGGCGGGCCGCACGGAGCAGTCCCGGCGTCGAGTGGGAGGCCGGGCGAGGGGCAGGCTTCCGTCCCGCCCGAGCCCACACCCGCCTCGCTGCCGGAGTTGCTCGCGGAGCTGGACGAGTTGGTCGGTCTCGACAACGTCAAACGGGACGTCGGCGGGATGGTCAAGCTGATGCAGACCGTCCGGCTGCGGCAGCAGGCGGGGCTGCCGGCGCCGCCGCTGAGCCGTCATCTGGTGTTCGCCGGCAACCCCGGCACCGGCAAGACCACCGTGGCCCGCCTCTACGGGCGGCTGCTGCACGCCCTCGGCCTTCTTGGGAAGGGCCACCTGGTCGAGGTGGACCGCAGCGCCCTGGTCGGCGAGTACGTCGGCCATACCGGGCCGAAGACCACCGAGGCGTTCGAGCGGGCGCGCGGAGGTGTGCTGTTCATCGACGAGGCATACGCGCTGGCACTGCCCGGAGTGGCCCAGGACTTCGGCCAGGAGTCCATCGCCACCCTGGTGAAGCTGATGGAGGATCACCGCGACGAGGTCGTGGTGATCGCCGCCGGATACCCCGCCGACATGGAGCGTTTCATCAGCTCGAACCCCGGCCTGGCCTCCCGCTTCACCCGCGCCCTGCAATTCGCGGACTACACCGACGACGAGCTGGTGCAGATCGTCGAGCACCACGCCCGTAGGCACAGGTACCAGCTCAGCGACGCGGCCCGGAAGTCGCTCACGGACTTCATCGGGGCGAGCGCGCGCGGCAAGCAGTTCGGCAACGGCCGGGCCGCCCGCCAGCTCTTCCAGCAGATGACCGAGCGCCAGGCCCTGCGCGTCTCCGAGATGACGGAGCCCGACGCAGGCGAGCTGATGCTTCTGGACGAACAAGACCTCCCCCTTCCCACCTCATGAGGAGCCGACCCATGCGCAACCACCCGAAGCAGCCAGACGACCCGAAGCAGCCCGCCAGCGACACCCGGCCCGACCAGCAGAACCGGCAGAGCCAGCCGCAGAGGCTCGTCCAGGCATTCGCCCGCCGCCCACTGCTGGCCCGACGCGGGCTGACCCCCAGCCGACGGGTGTACACCTCGACGGGCTGGAGCGTGGCGGCGGTGGGCGTCGTCGTGCTGTCCATATGGGGGGCGACGACCGTGTTCGCCGGAGACGACGGTGGGCCGACCGCCGTGGATCTGCCCGCCGCTCCCCTGCCTCCGTCAGGTGCTGCTGAGGAGTCGGCAGACCCGCCGACAGACGCGCCGAGTGACGAGCCGACCGGCGAACCGACAGACGAGTGGCCCGACGCGCCGAGCAACACGCCGACCGACGAGGGGGCCGAGCCGGTCTACGAGCCGGGCGAGGAAGCGGCCGAGCATCCCGGCGTTGCGTTGCCGGGCGAGGAGACAGTCGGGGAACCGCCTCCCGAGGAGTCCGGCGAAGAAGAGGCCGGCGGCGAGTCTGCCGAGCAGACCGGGACCCCGCTGACCGGGACGTCCTCAGGCGCGAGGGCGGTACTGCGCAGCGGCGAGGTCTACCGGGTGCACAGCGGCCCCAGAGGATGTCTGGGCATGGGGGCCGGCACGACGTCCGGCACGAACGTGTCCCGGTGGGCGTGCAACGACAAGACGGGGCAGCGGTTTACCGCGCGTGACCGCGGCAACGACGTGTACACGCTGTCCGCCAGGGACCTGTGCGTGGCCGCCGGCTCGGACAACAAGGGCGCCAACGTGGAGATGCGGACCTGCAACGACCATCCGGCCCAGCGGTGGCGTCTCAAGGGCGTGGGCCGGGGCGACTACCGGCTGGTGTCCGAGCGCACGGGGTTCTGCCTTGACGTCGACGGCGGCAGCGACGTGCCCGGGGCCAACGTTCGGGTGTGGCAATGCAACGACGAGCGGACTCAGCGCTGGAACTTCGAGCGCCGGAGCTGAGCCGTGTACCCGATCACCAACGAAGGACGTTATCCGGGTGACGCGCCGCCTCGTACGCGAACCCGAAGAAACTCAGGTGCCCGATAGCGAGGTTCACGTGGACCTCATTGACAAGCGACGATCCCAGCCGGAACTTGGAGGGAACCTCCTCTCCTTCCTCATCCTCCTCGTCCTCCAGGTCCTGCCTTCTAGTCGAGACGGCGAGCAGGGTGTGGTCCCACTTCATCGTGGCGGCATCGGCCAGGAACACCACTTCGAGCCCCGGGTCGCCGGCGAGCGCAGACAACACCACCTCATCCGGACTCGCACCGGCAAAGGCAGGATCGTCGACGATGTGTGTGCCCACCCTCCGCTCGCCGTCGGGCTGTTCGAATAGGTTGACCACTTCCCGCCAGGTGTCGCCGTCCGAGTAGTCGGTGCGCACGACCAGCGCTTCGGACTCGAAGTCGCGGCCTGCGCGGTTGATGGCAGGGCGCGTCCGGACTGGATGACGTGGGAGACGCACGCCGTGCCACGCCCAGACGGCGAATCCGTCGGGATAGAGGACGGCGGGGCCGCCGTTGTGATGAAGTCGCCCCTCGCTGTCGCGGTGCAGCGCGACAGGGCGCTCGGTGAGGACGGCGACGTTCTCGAAGGGCCACCATCGCCCCGCCGACCGGGCGACGCGCATGATGCCGGAGAGTTGTTCGGCCTCCAGCACGGAGCCGTGGGTGCGGAAGTAGTCGTAGGCCGCGAGCCATTCGGCGTCCTGTTGTCCGGCCAGGGACTTCTGGACCCTGGTCCCCATCTCCTCCCGTACCTGGGCACGGACGTGCTCCCACACCCAGAACCACACCTCGTCCCTCGCGGCCACGTGGGTGATGTGACCCCCGACCCCGGCGCCCAACCGGTTCTGGACCTGGCCCCAGAGCCGGTCCTGATCCCAGAGCCGATCCGCGACCGGTACGCCCACGTGATCGGGGACCTGCTGGGCCTCCATCTGTGCTCTGACCTCCCGGACCCGGGCCCAGACGTGATCACGGTCTCCGGGCCGGGCCCTGGTGCCGGCCAGTATGCCGGCGCACATGGCGCCGGCCGAGGGCGAGCCGAACCAGAGGAACCGAGCCGGGGGCTCCAACCCCACTGTGCGGTAGGCGTCGGCCACGCCCGCCTCAGCTTCGGCGCGGTCGGCGGCGCCGGTCGCAAGGCCGTGAGCAAGCCAGACGTTTCGGAGCCCGTCCAAAGCGCGGATCTGGGCGTCGGTCAGCTCGGGGAGATCCACGGTTACCGTCCTGCGTATTCGGATGCCTCGGAAGAGACTGGGGACTCAGCCTTCTCGGTGATGCTTTCCGTTCTTTCACGCAGCGTTAACACGCGGCAAGCCGGCGAGGGCAGGATTAATGCGCCCACCACGGGAACATCTCAGAGCCGATAGCGTGGATGTGGCTTAGTGAGAAGAAGGGCGATTTCGACGCCCCGGTGTAAACGCGGTGTGCGGAACCCGTCACCCGGCATCATGATTTCGGTCACCGCGCACCGCCCCGGGGTCGTTATGGGAAAGGAAACGTAATTGATGGGACGTCAGGATGCCGCCTCACCTGTGGCCGGCCCGGTGGGGACCGGAGGACCCGCGTTCCACGACGGCGAACGGCACGTCGTGCCGGCGCGGCGGTTCGGTGTTTCCGGCGATCCTGTCGAGCACCCACTTGTACGCCTGCCGGGCCATGTCCATCACATCGGCCTCCACCGTGGAAAGGCGCGGTGTCGAAAAGGGCGACTCCAGAGCGTTGCCGACACCGACGACCTGGACGTCTGCCGGCACCGTGACGGCGCGGTCCCGCAGCGCGTGCAACGCGCCCAGGGCCAGCGCGACGTCGAGCGCGACAAGGGCGTCGAAAGCCACACCGTTGCTGACCATGTCGGCGACCGCACGGTATCCGGCGCTTTGGGTGAGAGCCTCTGTCGTCACACGAGGGTAAGCGTCGGTGAGCGGACCGGAGTTCGGCCGCCCGGCGGGCGACGGCACGCGGAGCAATTCGCCCGTCCCCAGCAGGACGACGCGTTCGCGACCATGGCCGCGCAGCAGCGTTACGGCCGCATCGAGCATCCGGCCGCGGTCGGAGACTACGTGGTCGACGGGCAGGTCCAACGTCCGGGTGCCCGTCAGCACGATGGGTGTCGCCGGGACGATCTGCGCCGCTCCCCCGTCGAGCCCGGCCGGCTCGAAGACCGCTCCGTCGGCGACTCCCGAGTCATTGCTCAGAATCTCCAGCTCACGCTCCGGGTCGCCACCGGTCGGTTCGAGGACGACATCCATCCCGTCGCGTTCCGCCATGTCGATGAGCGCGGACGCAAGGGCGGCGTGGAAGCCCGACGCGAGCTGCGGCAACGCCAGCGTCAGCACGCCTGTCCGTCCGGCGTTGAGCCGCCGCGCGGCCGGATTCGGCCGGTAGTCGAGCTCTTCGATGGCCGCCAGCACGCGGCGGCGCGTGCTCTCCCGCACCTGTCCCACGCCGTTGGCGACTTCGGAGACCGTCTTGACGGAGACCCCGGCGGCTTCGGCGACGTCGCGCATACGCGTGACGCGCCCCGGTCTAGCCCGCCGCGCCAGCGCCGCGCCCTCATCCAGCGACACGCGTGGACTCCCTCTCGATCAGCCGGAAGTCGACCGTGAAGCGCCGCGGCGGCCTCAGGTCGGGGGTTCCCGCTCGCTCTTGGCCAGCGGAATTCGCCTCCACGCGGTCGGCGATCAGGGCCACCGCCTGCTCGGCGATCGCAAGTCGGCCCGGATCGACGGTGGTGAGTGTGGGGTTACTGTGCGCGCTGTGCTCGATGTTGCCGAAGCCGACGACGGCAACGTCTCGGGGGACACGGCGTCCCGTGACGCACAGGCCGCGCAGTGCACCCAGAGCGAGCGAGTCCCCGAGGGCGAAGAGTGCGTCGACCTCCGGCAGCTCCGGGTACAGCGCCTGCGCCGCGTGTGCCCCCGCTGCGAAGGAGTTCACGTCGGTCGTGATGACGTGGCGGTCCGGAAGAGCGAGGCCGGCGTCCGCGAGGCCGGCGGCGAACCCCCGGTAGCGGGCGTCGTACTCGGCGGGCCAGTGGGTGTCCGCCGGCCTGATCACCGCCGGGCACCGCCGCCCCCGGGCGAGCAGGTGCCGGGCGACGCTGCGGCCCGCGGCATGGGTGTCCGCCGCGATGGAGTCGATCGACTGCGACCGTACGGAGGCGCCGGCCAGCACCACCGGCAGCGAACGCGGCAACGCCCGGAAATCCTCTTCAGTCAGGGAGACGGCGGCCAGGATGACGCCGTCCACGTGCCTGAGCCGGGGGCTCGACGGCACGGCGCGTTCCCGCCCGGGATCGCCGTGCGTCTGCACGACGACGATGGCCATCCGGCGATGCCGGGCCGCCGCCAGCACGGCGTCGGCCAGTTCCCGGAAGTACGGAATGGTCACGTCCGGGAGGACCAGGCCGATGGCGTGCGACCGGCCCGAACGCAGCCTTCTGGCGGCCATGTTGGGGCGGTAGCCAAGCCGCGCGATCGCGTCCTGCACCCGTGTCCGAGTCGTCGTGCGGACCGGCACGCTGCCGTTGACGACGTTCGAGACGGTGCGGATGGAAACACCCGCCAGCGCGGCCACGTCACGCAGCGTCACGGCCTCCCGGGCTGCCGACAATCGCGTTCCCCTCCTCCGTGTGCGCTCATCTGTGCGGTCACCCTACCCGTGTGGCTCTGCCGACGGCAGTACGCGGCGTCGCCCGCGCACCGGGCATTTATTCCGGTAATTTATCCGGCCCGCTTTTCTCTTTTCGTGGTGGCCCGGGACGCCGATTTGGTATTAGATCGGCGTAGTTGATCTGTCGGCGAATGCAAGTGGGGAGTTCCTAGCATGTGTGACGGGCGATTCCAGGGAAAGGTCGTTGTGGTCACCGGCGGTGGGTCCGGAATCGGGGCAGCGGCCTCGTATCGCTTCGGTGCAGAAGGGGCCACGGTCGTGCTGGCCGGGCGGACGCAGGCGAAATTGGACGCGGTGCTGGCCGAGGCGCCACGCGGCGCGAAACTGATAGGCCGGCTCGTCGACGTGTCGGACGAGTGGGGAATCACCAAGCTGATCGAGGAAGTAGCCCATGAGCACGGCCGGCTGGACACACTCGTCAACAATGCTGCGGTCCTCTGCCCGGGAACCGTCGAGCAGGTGGGCACGGATGCCTGGCGCCACACCATGTCGACCAACGTTGACGGTGTCTTCTTCGCCTCCCGGGCGGCACTTCCGCATCTGCGCGCCGTCGGCGGCAGCATCGTCAACGTGGGCTCGACCTCGGGGTTGGGCGCGGACTGGGGGATCGCCGCGTACGACACGTCGAAGGCCGCGGTGGTCAACCTGACCAACGCGATGGCTCTGGACCACGGCGGCGAGGGAGTGCGGGTAAACGCCGTGCATCCGGGCTTCACCGCTACCGCAATGACCGCCCCCGTCCTGGAACACGAGGTGGCTCTGGCCGCATTCCGCAATCGGATGCCGCTGGCGCGGCCCGGTGAACCGGCCGAGATCGCTGCGGTCATCGCCTTCCTGGCCAGCGACGACGCCCGATTCGTCAACGGCGCACACCTTCGGGTGGACGGTGGCATCGGCTCCGCCAATGGCAATCCGCACGTGGTTTGACATCCTTGGGGGCGTGCCCCGGATTAAATCACGCGGTGATCGGAGTAAATTGATGGAAGCGCAGTCTCAATTACGATGCAATCATGACAGAACAAGTCTCAGTGTGGAATCGTGCCGTAATCCACCAGCCGGTTGAGGTGTACCGATGCGCCGACAGCGATGACGTGCGGAACGCGCTCCAGAAAGCCAGGGCGGCTGATCTGCCGGTGTCCGTGCTGGGCGGCGGGCACGACTGGGCGGGGCGTGCAATCCGTTCCGGCGGACTGGTGATCGACCTGCGAGGCATGCGCAAGGTCGTGGTCAAGGACGGCGTGGCCACCGTCGAGGGTGGAGCGACCGCCGCGGACGTGATCGCGGCTTCGGCCCTCGCCGGACTCGTGCCCGCGACCGGCACCGCGAGCACGGTCGGCATGGCCGGGCTGACGTTGGGCGGCGGCTACGCTCCGCTGCTGGGGACGGCCGGACTGGCGCTGGACAATCTGCTCGCGGCAGAGGTCGTGCTCGCCGACGGGCGGGTGGTGACGGCCGACGCGGACCACGAGCCCGAGCTTTTCTGGGCGCTGCGCGGCGGCGGCGGAAACTTCGGGGTGGTGACCAGGATGCGCGTGCGCCTGCACCCTTTCGCCAAGGTGCTCGCGGGCTCGGTCGTGTTTCCGTGGGCGCAGGCGGCGGACGTGCTCGCCGCCTATGCGGGCCTCGTTGCCGACGCGCCCGATGCGTTGACCTCCCAGCCCCTCCTGATGAGCGCACCGGACGATGGGCCCCGGCTGTTCGTCAACCTGACGTGGAGCGGCGATTCCCACGACGGCGCACACTGGTTCCATCGGATCGAGAATCTGGGCAGGCCGGAATCCGCTGTGTTCAACGCCGTGCCGTACGCCATGCTGCTGCAGTGGGTGGACGACGCGTTCGCCCCCGACGGCCGGCACTACGCGCTGCGTACCCGGACGCTGCCCACGTTGACATCGGGCGCCGTCGAGTCCCTGATCACCTCGACCGAAGCGCGCACGTCTCCGCTGAGTGCCATCGCCATGCACCACCTGCACGGCACCGCGGCGCGGGTGCCCGCGACGGCCACCGCGTTCGCAGAGCGGCGCGAGCACTTTATGGTCGAGATCATCGCTTCCTGGCGGGCGGACGATAACGGGCCGCACCGCGAGTGGGCCGACACAGCGTCCGGGCTCCTGCAGCAGCACGCGCTGCCCGGCGGCTACCCCAACCTGCTCGCCCCCGACGCCCACGACCAGATCGCCGACGCTTACGGGCCGAACGCGCAGCGGCTTCTGGCAGCCAAGGCACGTTTCGATCCCGACGGCATCTTCACCGCGATCCCGTTACCGCCGGGCCCGTAGGCTGGTCCTTCCCTGGCTGACCCCCGAGACGCAGTTCTCCCGCAAAGTGACAAGCGGCAAACTGGCCGCCTGCCGTCGGCCGGAGGGCCGGGCGCTCGTCACGGCAGATCGCACGGCCGGGGAGACGCCCGGGCCCGATCGGGCAGCGGGTGTGGAATCGGCAGCCGGCAGGCGGCGCGGTCGGGCTGGGCACGTCCCCGGCCAGCACGATGCGCTTCCGGGCCCGTTCGAGACGCGGATCGGGCTCGGGCACCGCCGACAGCAGGCTGGCGGTGTACGGGTGCTGCGGGTCGGCCGTGACCTGCTCGGCTGTCCCCACCTCGACGATCTGGCCGAGGTACATGACGGCGATGCGGTCGGAGACATGCCGGACCGTTGCCAGGTCGTGCCCGATGAACAGATACGTCAGGCCCAGCCGCCGCTGCAGGTCCGACAGGAGGTTCAGAACCTGTGCCTGCAGGGATACGTCCAGCGCGCTGACGGCCTCGTCGCAGACGACCATCTCGGGGCCGACGGCCAGCGCGCGGGCGATGGCGACGCGCTGACGCTGCCCACCGGAGAACTCGTGCGCGTACCGCGGCGCGAGAGACGGGTCGAGTCCGACGAGTTCCAGCAACTCGCCGACCGCGGCGTGTATGCCCTTCGCACCGGCCCGGTCGTGCAGCCGCAGCGGCTCGGCGAGCGACTGGCCGACCGTCATCCGGGGGTTCAGGGAGCTGTACGGGTCCTGGAAGACGATCTGCACCTTGCGGCGCAGCTCGCGCAGTCCCCGCCGGTCGAGCTGGCTGACGTCGCGGCCCGCGTAGTGCATGGTGCCCGTGGTGGGCCGCTCGATCCCCAGGACGATGCGGGCCAGCGTGGACTTGCCGCAGCCGGACTCGCCGACGAGCCCGACGGTCTCGCCGCGGCGCAGGTCGAGACCGACGCCGGCGAGCGCACTGACCGCGGGGGAGCGGCGGCCACGGCCCGCGAAGGACTTGGTGATGTCATCGAGGCACAACAACACCTCCCCTCCGTCCCGCCCGGCGGCACGGAGGCGTATCGGCCCGACGTCGCGCTTCCGGGAGGAAGCTACGTCGGGCAGGCCGCCGTCAGCGGGGAGCCAGCAGTCCCAGGAACGGTCGTGGGCGCTGCGTCGCGGCGGCCGTTCGGTGTGACAACGACCGTCGGCGTGCGCACACCGGTCCGCAAACGGGCAGCCCGCGCCGGCCAGGTAAAGATCCGGCGGACGCCCCGGGATCGGTACCAGCGGGGTGTTCCGGTCGGCGCGTAGCCGGGGCGTCGCCGCCAGCAGGTCGCGGGTGTACGGGTGGCGGGGGCCGTAGAACAGGTCCTCGACCGGGCCTTCCTCGACGATCCGTCCGCCGTACATCACGACGGCGCGGCGGCAGACGCGGGCGACCACCCCGAGGTTGTGCGTGATCAGCACGACCGCGGTGCCGAGTTCGGTGTTCAGTGACGTGAGCAGGTCGAGCACCTGCGCCTGGATAGTGACGTCGAGCGCGGTGGTCGGCTCGTCGGCGATGAGGACGTCCGGCTCGTTCGCCACCGCCATGGCGATGAGCACACGCTGCCGCATGCCGCCGGAGAACGCATGCGGGTAGTCGGCCAGTCGGGCGTCCGGATCCGGGATGCCGACCAGTCCCATCAGGTCCACCGCACGTGCGCGGGCCTGGCCGCCGGTGAACTTGCCGTGTGCGCGCATCGCCTCGACGAGCTGGTCGCGGATGCGCATGAGGGGGTTCAGGCTCGACATGGGGTCCTGGAAGACCATGCCGATCCCGGCGCCGCGCACCGCACGCATCTCCTCTTCGTCCAACCGCAGCAGGTCGCGGCCTCGGAAGAGGACCTGGCCGCTGTCGATGCGGCCCGGCGAGCGCACCATCCGCAGCAGGCTCATCGCGGTGACGCTCTTGCCGGAGCCGGACTCGCCGACGACGGCCAGTGTCTCGCCCGCCCGGACGCTCAGGCTGACGTCGCGCACCGCGTGCACCACGCCACGGTCGGTGTGGAAGCTCGTGACGAGGTCGCGGACGTCCAGGAGGGGACCGGCCCCGCCCTTGTGGCCGGAGTTCGAAGAGGTCGGGGTGGTCAAGGCGGGCTCCTTTGCGGAGGGGACGCCGGGCTCGTGCTCACCGGCGCAGCAGGCTCGTGGTGAGCCCGTCGGCGATGAGCTGGAGGCCCAGCACGAGCAGGGTGACCGCGAGCATCGGTCCGAGCGCATACCACACGTTCTGGGAGAGGAAGTTCATGCTCCCCTGCAGCAGCGAGCCGAGGGACGGGGACGGCGGCCGGATGCCGATGCCGACGAAGCTCATGCCGCCTTCGATGAAGACCGCGGTCGACACCGAGAGCGTGAACTGGACGATGAGCGGGGCAAGGCTGTTGGGCAGGATGTGGCGTACGAGGACGCGCACCGGGCCGGCGCCGGCCACGGCGGCGGCCACGACGTAGTCGCGCTCCCGCTGGCTGAGGACCGACGTACGGGTAAGCCGCCCGAACAGCGGGACGTTCACCAGGACGATGGTCAGCATCACCGCGGACTGGCCGGGGCCCATGATCGAAGCGATCGTGACCCCGGCGACCAGCGCGGAGAACGACAGCATGACGTCGAAGACCCGTTGCGCGACCGTGTCGACCCAGCGGGCCAGGCCGCCCGCCAGGCCGATGACGACGCCTGCGACGGCGCCGATCGGCACGGCGACGAGGGCGGCCAGCACGTCCTGGCGCAGTCCGTACAGGACGCGGGAGAACAGGTCGCGGCCGAATTCGTCGGTGCCGAGTGGGTGGGAGCCGGACGGACCCGACAGGGTCAGCGGTCCCTGCTCGGTGGGAGCCGCGGTCGCGAGCAGCGGTGCCAGCAGTCCGGCCGCCAGGAGCAACGTGACCAGGAGGATTCCGGTGGCGAGACCGGGGCGCCGCAGCACACGCCGCCACCTGGGCAGCGGGCCGGCGGCCACGCCGGGCGGCCGGGTCGCGACGGCGCTCATGCTCGCTCCAGTCTCAGACGCGGGTCCACGGCGGCGTGCAGCAGGTCGGTGAGGGTCTGCAGGACGACGAACACCGCGACGGCGATCAGCAGGAGGTCCTGCACGACGAGGAAGTCGTTGCTCTTGACCGAGTCGACGATGAGCCGGCCGATGCCGGGCCAGGCGAAGACGGCCTCCACGACGATGGCGCCGCCGAGCATCTGGCCGATCTGGATGCCGAGGACCGTCAGAACGGGCGGCAGCGCGTTCGGCAGCGCATGCCGCAGCACGATCCGGCGGTGGCGCAGGCCCTTGGCCGTGCCCGTGCGGATGAACTCCTCGTCCAGGACCTGGCGGATCGACGTGGCGAGGAACCGCGCGAGGATGGCCGCTGCTGGCAGCGCCAGCGCCACCGACGGCATGATCAGGTACTGCCAGCCGAGCTCCGGGTCGGCAAGCACGGAGGTGTAGCCGCCGGGGGGCAACAGCCGCCAGGTGATGGCGAACAGCAGCACCAGCAGCACTCCGCTCACGAACGGGGGTACCGCGAAGGCCAGCGATGTCAGCGCGCCGGTCACCGCGCGCAGGGCGCGGCTGCGGGTCACGCCGAGCACCAGACCGGCCAGGCCACCGAGAGTGACGGCCAGGACGGTGGCGCTGAGCGCGAGCGCGAGGGTGTTGCCGGCCCCGTTGCCGATGAGCGTGCCGATCGGCAACTGGCGGACGTAGGAGTCGCCGAGGTCCCCGGACAGGACCCCGCCGAGCCAGCTCGCGTACTGGCTCGGCAACGACGCGTCCAGGCCCAGCTCATGCCGCACCGCGGCGACGGTCTCCGGCGAAGCGTCGGGACCTGCGGCCAGGACCGCCGGGTCGCCGGGCGCCAGGTGCAGGACACCGAACACGACCACGGAGGCCGCGGCGAGAATGATGACGCCCGACCGGACACGGCGGAGCGTGTAGACCAGCATGCTGCCTCCTCATGCCAGGTAGGCGTCGTCGAGGTCGAGGTAGTCGTACATCGTCCACGCCAGCCCCTTCAGTGCTGTCGAGATCGCGTACGTGTGGGTGCTGTTGACCAGGTCGATGACGAACTGCTCGGTCAGGAAGAGTTCGTTCAGCTCCCGGTACGCCGTCCTCAGGGCGCTGCCGCGGCCGGTCCAGATCGCATGTGCCAGACGGGAGTACTCCGGGCTGCGGAAGTTGGACGCGTTGTGCTCGGAGTTGAACGGCAGCGCGCCGGTCACCAGTGTCGCCGGTGACAGCCGGCCGAACCCGTGGCCGTTCACGAACAGACCGGGAAGCTTGCCGCCGATGAACAACTGGTCGTAGTCGGCCGCCTGCTTGGGTTCCAGACGGCAGCGCAGACCCACGTCCGCGAGGTTGGACTGGACGATCTGGGCGATGGCGGCGTTGGTCGCGAGCGTGTTGCTGTAGAAAAGACCGATCTCCGTGCCCGCGGCGCCGGCCTGGCGCAGCAAGCTTCTCGCCTTCGCGGCGTCCATGCCGTAGGTGTCGGCCCGTGCGTCGTCCCACGCCGGCGAGCCCGGGGACCACGGCAGGCTGCTGGTGCGGCCGATGCCGCCGAGAGCCTGGTCGAGCACCCGGTCGCGGTCCACCGCCCATGCGATGGCCTGGCGGACCTCGCGGCGGTCCAGGGGCGCGATGTCCAGGTTGGCTCCGATATAGTACGTGAGGTCGTTGGCATCGGACTCCACCAGCCGGAAGCCCGGCAGGTCGCGTATGCCCGCGGCGTCCAGCGGCGACAGATCGAGGGCCAGTTGGGACTGGAGGGAGCGCAGCGAGGACACCGCGGTCCACGACTGGCTGGTGATCGCGATCTCGATGCCGTCGAGATAGGGCCGGGACGGCTTCCAGTAGTGCTCGTTGCGCCGCAGCGAGATCGTCGCGCCGGGCCGGTAGGAGGCGAGCGTGAACGGGCCGGTGCCGATGATCTCCCGGCCGCTGGTCAGCTCGTCGACGGACTCGCGGTCGATGAGGATCATCATCTCGAAGAGGTCCCAGACGTTGTCGAGGGCCTGGCCGAAGACGACGGTCACCTCGTGCGCACCGGTCTTCTCGGCCGAGATGACCTGTTGCGCGACTGCCTTGACCTGGGTCGTGGTGGTTTCCTCGGCCATGTGCCCGAGAACGAACACCACGTCGTCCGGGCCGAACGGCCTGCCGCTGTGGTACCGGACGTCATCGCGGAGCGTGAAGACGTATCGCCGCCCTGCGTCCGAGACCGTCCAGCCCGTCGCGAGCTGTGCCTTGGGCCGCAGTGTGTGGTGATCCAGCGCGATCAGGGTGTTGAAGACCGTCCGGTTCACGGAGAAGTTCGGATTGTTCTGGGACAGCATGAGAGCGGGCTGGATGTCCGCGCCCTGGACCATGTGCAGCATGCCTCCCGCACTCGGGCCCCCGTTGCCGGACGTCCGCTGCCCGTCCACGGCGCGCCGGCATCCGGGGAGCAGCAGGGCCGCTCCGAGGGACAGCCCCGTGCCGAGGAACGCGCGCCGCCCGTGGTGCTTGCCCGTCAGAGGAGGGTGCACTGCGATCACCATTAAATAAGCGAATTTTATTAAACGACGTTACACTGACACTCGGCGCGCACCCGGTCAAGAGCCGTGCACGCGTTGCAGCTTGTCCGCGACGGAACAGGAGCGCCCCACCCAGATGCCTGCCGACATCGCCACGGCGGCCTCGGCCCGAAGGGTCAACGCCGCCCACGTCCTGCGGAAGTTGCGCGTACGTACCCCGGCGGAGGCGGAGATGTCCTCGGGCGACCTGATGGACGCCACGGGGATGTCCCGTCCCACCGTCCTTGCCGCCGCCGAGCACCTCGTCCGTCTCGGGTGGGTCCGGGAGAACTCGGCGGGGCGCTCGGCTGGGCGCGGCCGTCCCGCGCGGGTCTTCTCCTTCGCCGCGACGGCCGGCTATGTCCTCGGCATCGACATAGGAGCGCACAGCGTCCGCGTCGCCCTCGCGGACCTCCACGGCGCCTCCGTCGGGCAGGGCCGTCACGAGTTCGGCGACCCCGGCATCAGCCCGGGGCAGCGCATCGCGCAGGTGCGGACGCTCGCCGCCGAGACGGTACGGGGCGCGGGCTTGCGGAACGACCAGGTGCTGGCCGTCTGCGTCGGGACCAGCGGCACCGTCGACGTGAACGGCGTGGTACGGCTGCGCACCGGCATCCCCGGCTTCGTCGGGGTCGACCTGCGCGCCGCCCTGGCGCAGGACTTCTCCTCGTACGTGTGCGTCGAGAACGACTGCAACCTCGCGCTCATCGGGGAGCGCTGGCGTGGCTGCGCTCGCAGCTCCAAGGACGTCGTCTCGCTGCTGGCCGGCGAACGGCTGGGCGTGGGCATGTGTGCGGACGGCACCCTGGTGCGGGGGCACGAGAACGGTGCCCGCGACCTCGGATTCCTGTCTCTGCAGGGCGGTTACTCCGACGAGGACGCCATCGCCGCGCGAGTCCGGGACCTCGGCGCGCTCCTGGTGGCCCGGCTGGCCGCGCACGGCAGCCCTCCGCGCTCCGGCATTCCGGGAGCGGAGCTGTACGAGCTGACGGGCGGTGACCCGCGCCGGGTGACGGCAAGCGGGGTCTTTGAGGCGAGCCGCCGCGGTGATGCCGGTATGGCTGTGGTCCTGGACGAAGGACTGGAGGCGGCCGCGCTCGCGATCGCGACCCTGTCCATGCTGCTGGCACCCGAACTCGTGGTGATCACGGGCGCCGTCGCGGCGGGGGGTGACGTGCTCCTCCCGCCACTGCGGCGCAGGGTCGCGGGCCTCATGCCGCTCGTTCCCCGCATTGAGGCGTCCCCACTGCGAGAGAACGCTGTGGTCACCGGAGCCGTACGACTGGCCCTGGACGCCGCCGAGGCCCACTTCCTCGACGAGCTCGCGCCCGCACCACCGGCATGAGCCAGACACGTCAGGCGGGTGAGCCCTGGCACGCGGTACGCAGTGAGGCGAAGCGCTCGGCCGTTGCTGTGCCCGGCTGCGGCCTGAACACGATCAGCCGACGGCTCGCCGTCGCGCTCAGCACGGTACAGCACACGTCGAGACGCCCCAGTTCATCGTGAACGAGCGTCTTGTCTACCGAGCGAATCGGCTCCACGCCCATTTCGCCCCAGAGCGAGCTGAACTCCGCGCTGGCGGCCTTCAGGTCAGCGATCAGCTCGCCTGAGACGCGATCGCAGCCGCGGGCCGCCGAAGCCATCCGGAGGTCTGCGACAAACGCGCGCCCCGTTTCCTCGTCGTCCTCCAGAAAGTCCCGGGAGCGTGCGGCCGGCTGCGTGAACCATCGCCAGATCAAGTTGGCCTGGCGTCCAGTCTGCTGGGCCCACGGACCCAGGAGGCGGACACTGAGCGCGTTCTGGGCCAGGACCGTGGTCAGGTCGTTTATCACGTGCGCCGGCGCGTTGGTGAGCGAGTCGAGCAGGAAGAGCATTCCCTGCTCGACCTGGGGTGTGACGGAAAACCGGGCGGGTGGTGGGTAGCCGGCGAGGACGTGGAGGTAGTTTCGCTCGTCGGCGGACAGCCGCAGTGCGCGGGCCAGGGCGTCCAGCAGCCTGCGTGAGGGATGACCGGCCCGGCCTTGCTCAAGGCGCTCGTAGTAGTCGACCGATACGTTCGCCAGCAGTGCGACTTCGGAACGCCGAAGACCCGGGGTGCGACGGGGGCCGCCGGGTGCCAGTCCCACGTCGGTGGGCCGCAAGGCGTCGCGCCGCGCTCGCAGGAAATTCCCCAACTCGTGATGGTTCACCGGATGATCCTCACGTCGTAACCGGCGTTCGGCGAGGGTGGGAGGCCGTCAGCCGACGGAGACCGGCAGGTCGGTGACGTACCACCGGCCGTCGATCTCCGTGGCAACGATCTCGAGTTCCAGCTCGCTGTCTTCTACCCCGGAGGAGTTCGACAGCATGACTGCTTCGAGCGTCTGACCGTCGACGGTGACCTGGTCCCCGCCGAAGGTCGCCGTTCCGCCGGACTCCGGAACCTCCTCGGCCACCACCTCCGGAGAACTCCGCGGCGGGTCGAGGGCGAACGAGGCGTGCAGATCGTGGAGCAGGTTCCTGGCTTCCTCCGCCTCGGTTCCACGGCCGCTGCACATCTCCTTGGTATTCGCCTTTGCGGGTGTCGAGCCGGTGCGGGCGGTTCCCATCAGCAGGCAGGCCCGGCGCGCGCGATCCTGGACGATCGCGGCGACCCACTCTGCCGCCGTGTCCCGGGAGGTCGCCTGTGCGGAGGGTCCGCCCTCCTGAGACCGACTGGCTTCGGATGTCGGCTCAGTTGCGGTCGAGGCGCCCGACTTCTGAGATTCCCGGGAGCCCTCGGAGCACGCCGCGACCGCGGGCAGCAACGCCAGTAGACATATGCCGGAGATCCAGCTTGTAGCTGTGTGCTTCACGTGCGTGACGTCCTCTTCTCGGATAGACGGTCCCGGGGGATCGAAGCGCACCCCGGGCCTGCGACGGGAGCTTCCACACGGTCAGATGCAGTCGGCCACACACAAGTTCACGCCTCTCCCTGTCGGGCGAGATGCTAGGCGTGCCCGTTAGCCGGCACCGTGCGGATGACCCTTTTTTCCGCTGCCATCGCCATTAATCCGGTCGGGTGCGGCTTGCCACCGCCCACCGTTGACCCGCATGTTTCCTTTGCCCACCTTTTCCGCGGCACCGTACGACATGACGAAGAGGAGCCCTCATGGCCCTGCACAGTCTGACCTCTGTGACCATAGGAGTTCCCGACGTCACCGAAACAGCGGCGTTCTATGGCGAGTTCGGTCTGGAGCCCGAAGGCGACGGCTGGTTCACCACTCGCGACGGCGGACGCCAGTTGCACATCGTCTGGGCACCCACCCGGCGGCTGGTCGAGCTACGCGTGGGCGTCGACCACCCGGACGACCTCGTCGCCGTAGCCGCACGTCTGACCGACCTCGGCATCCAGCACCACAACGACCTCACCACGCTCATCGCGTACGAGAAAGTCACCAAAGTCTTCGCCGTCCTGGAAGTCACCGACCCACTGCTCCAGGACGCGGCGCCGGACACGCCCTGCAACGGACCCGGCCGCCTTGAGCGCGCCGACGCGCGTGCACCGGGAGTACTGCGCAGCAACCCGGTACGGCCGCGCAAGCTCGGCCAGGTCGTGGTCGGGACCACCGACCTCGACAGGACCACCACGTTCTTCCGCGAGGGAATCGGCCTCTCGGCCAGCGACTACCTGAAGGACGAGGGCGTGTTCCTGCGGTGCTCAACCGATCATCACAACCTCCTCCTCCTGACTGCACCGGTGGGCTTCCTGCACCGCACCTCCTGGCAGGTCGACGATGTCGACGAGATCGGTCGCGGTGCCGCGGCGATGCTCAAGGACCACCCCGAGCGGCACGTCTGGGGACTTGGCCGCCACCGCGCCGGCTCCCATTTCTTCTGGTACCTGAAGGACCCCGCCGGCAACTTCACCGCGTACTACTCCGACATGGACTGCATCGTCGACGACCGGCTCTGGACACCGGAGGCGCTGGACGGCACCGACGGGCTTCTGAGCTGGGGGCCGCCTCCGCCGCCCTCCTTCCTGCACCCCGAGGACCTCGCCGACCTGATGACCGAGGCGCACGCCGCGCCGTGACGGTGTGCGCCGTCGCGCTGGCACGGCAAGCTCCCTCACGGACACGTCGGCGGATCTCAACCGGGCACCGCCTCCAGCACGGTGACCAGCGACGCAGACGGCATCACATCCACGAGTTCCAGGCCGGCTCGCTGGAAGATGCTTGCGAACTCCTCGGTGCTGCGCTCCCGTCCGGTCGTCAGGGTCAAGACGTTCAGGTCCATCAGCGATGTCAGGCCGGGCGCTGCCACATCATCCACGATGAGCTCCATCACCAGTACGCGCCCGCCTGGCCTGAGGGCTTTGCGGCAGTTGCGCAGGATGCGTACGCAGGCGTCGTCGTCCCAGTTGCGCAGGATGAACTTCAGCAGGTGTACGTCGCCCGGGGGTACACCTTCGAAGAAGTCGCCGCAAACGAAGCTGAACCGGTCGGCGACGCCGAGGCGCACCGCGGACGCCTGCGCCTCGGCGGCCCCGCGCGGGAGGTCGAGCACAATGCCGGTCAGACCGCGATGCCGCCGCATGAGCGTCTGGATGAAGTCTCCGCTGGCGCCGCCGACGTCCACGGCGACACCGACGCCCCTGAGACTGATCACATCGGCGAGTTCCTGGGCCAAGTTGCGGGTGATGGCCCGCACGGCGTTGGTAAGGACTTCGGCGTCTTTCGGTCTGCTTTGGAGCCAGTCGGAGATGGGTGCGCCGAGGGTGGCGTGTGTTTGGTTGGTGCCGGTGCGGATGGCGTCGGTGAGTCTGCCCCAGGGGAGCCAGTGTGATTCGGTGCCGCCCCAGAGTGCGAGGTCGCGCAGGGAGTTGGGGGTGTCGGTGCGCAGGGTGGCGAGGAGCGGTGTGCTGGTGAAGGTGTTGCCGTGGGAGGTGGCGAGGCCGAGTGAGGCGCAGGTTCGTAGGAACCGGAAGGTGGCGTCGGGGTGGAGGGATCCTGCTTCTGCGACTTGGGCGGCGGTGGCTCCGTGGGGGTGGAGGTGGTCGGCGATGCGCAGTTCGGCGGCCGTTCGTACCACCTGGGTGAGCATGTAGCCCGTGATCATCTGGATCAGCCGCCCGGTGTCGCCCGCTGGAGACCGGTCGGAGCCGGCCGCGACAAATGGGTGCTCGAATAATGCCATTCGCGGATCATAAGGCAGTTCTCATGGCAACCTTCTCTATCAGTTGATTAGTCCAATCTCAAGATGATTTAATCCCCCCTCGTGTGATGCCCTGTGCACCGTCCAACCGTCCGGCGGAGACAGCCTCTTCAGCGCTCTCGATGGCGCGCCGCCCGGCTGACCTCGCTCAGCGGAGGACGAGCGAGGTCAGCCGGGTGCTTCTGGTTCGCCCGGCTTCCCCTGGTGCCCCTGCAACGGCTACGGTAACCGTTGGCAGAAGCGAGTCGCGGCTCGCGGGTTGCCGGTCGATGTCACGAAGAGTCGGACAGCCACGGCCTGATCTCACGACGTGCCTGGTGCAGGCGTGACTTCACGGTGCCGAGGGGGACGCCGATCCGTTCGGCGATCTCCGCGTAATCCAACTGGCAGATGTCCCGGTAGACCAGGGAGGTGACCAGGTGGGGATGCTCCCGCTCCAGCCGCTCCAGCGCCTCCAGCAGGTCGATGCGCGACCCGGCGATAACGCTGGTCGTACGCGGGTCCACGTGATAGGCGTCCTCGATCGTGGCCGGCTGTTCGGCCGCCCGGCGCTTCAGCTCGCGGTACTTCTGGCGCGAACAGTTCGCCACCACCATGTACAGCCAAGTGCTGAACCGGCTTCGGCCCTCGAACGAGGAGATCTTTCGGGCCACTTGGAGGAGGGTGTCCTGCGCGGCCTCCTCGGCGTCCTCCCGGCAGGGAAGGAACCTGCCGCAGCGCCGCACGACCTCCGGACGGATGCTCTCCAACAGGGCATCCAGCGCCCTGGTGTCTCCCTTCGCGGCGCGTTCCGCGAGTTCCTCCGTGCCGTCGGCGTACCCCACGACGTGCTCCTCTCGGGCCGTAGCTCAGGGACGAGATGATAGCAATATGAAATCTATGGGACGGATCGGGCGTTACCGTCTCGAGCGACGTCTGGGAGCCGGCGCCTTCTGCGTCGTCTGGCTCGCGTATGACGACGTCCTAGAGGCCCCGGTCGCGGTCAAGGTACTGGCGGAGAACTGGGCCCATCGGCTGGACATCCGGGAACGGTTCCTGGTCGAGGCACGCCTCTTGCGCCGCGCTGATTCGAACCGGGTGGTGCAGGTCTTCGACATCGGTGAACTGCCCGACGACAGACCCTACTTCGTGATGGAGTACGCGGACGGTGGCACCCTCGAAGACCGGCTGGCCGAAGGGCCGCTTTCTGTACAGGAGGCCCTACACCTCACCGCCCAGGCCGCCCTTGCGGCAGCCGCGCTCCACGCGGCGGGCGTCGTGCACCGTGACATCAAGCCCTCCAACGTGCTGTTCCGCACCTCGTTCCGGGACGACAGACCGGACAACGAGGGAACGGTCAGGGTGCTTCTCGCAGACCTGGGGCTGGCGAAGAGTTTGGCCAATGCGTCCGGGCTTACGCTGGCCGCGGGGTCGGCGGGCTACCAGCCACCCGAGCAGGCCGTGCCCGGCGCGGGCATCGACGAGCGAGCCGACGTGTACAGCCTCGGCGCTCTCGGCTACCACCTCCTCACCGGCTGCGTTCCCGGCCCACCGGGGCAGGTCGTCCGACCGGACGAGCAGCGACCCGGGCTGCACGCGGACGTACGGGCGGCGCTGCGGCGTGCGATGGAGCCGGACCGCGAACGGCGCTGGCGCACCGCGCGGGAGTTCGCCGACGAGCTCGGGAGACTCGCCCTCCCGGCCGAGGTGCGGCCCGCTGCCCGGCCTCGCCGCCGAAGCAGGGGAGCGCTCCTCGCCATCGCCTGCGCGGCCGTCATCGCCGCGGGAGGCGTCGGCTGGTGGCAGCTCGGCCAGCCGTCGACGGACACCGTGCAGATCGAGGACTCCACGGGCCGGATCGCCGCCGAGGTGCCCGCACAGTGGGGCCGCCAGATACGCACCTCCGGCTGGCACCCTCAGGCCTTCGGACTCGGCAAGGGAGTTCAGCCCGGGATCGCCGTCGCCGACGATCTCTCCGCGTGGCAGGATCCAGACGCGGCTGTCAACGGCCTCTTCGTCGGCCTCAGTGAGAGGGGTGACGTCGCGGCCATGGTCCGCACCCTCACTCACCACGACTGCCGGTACAAGGGCAACCGCATCTATCAGGGAGCGGACTGGCAAGGGGGGATACGGAGCTGGGACCAGTGCCCGAACGAGAGCGGTGCCGTCATAGAGATCGCTCTCGCTCCGGCGGAGAGCGGCGGTCATCCGCAGGTGTACCTGCAGATCCGCCAGAGCGACGGGAGTGAGGGGAGCGACGCAACCGATCGCATCCTGGATTCCCTGCGCATCGAACGCTGACATTAGTCGGCAGACGGGGCGGAATCCCGACGATGCTACTGAAGCCAGGCCAGAGCCCTGGGCCAGGACGGGCTTTCGGAAACCCGGACCCGAGCGGTGCACGTACGGCCGTGCCCGACTTGCTGCTCACCACCCCACCCGACGAGACCACGCCTCCTACCCCGCCACCGGCAGCCGTTGCGATGCCCAGGGTCACGGCGGCTAGGGGGTTGAGCCCGTACGCGAGTGCTTTGATGGTTCCGGTCACGCTGAACAGGCCCAGCGCAGTGGCGTCGAATACGTCGAATGCCCTTTCGTGGCGCTGCAATCGTGCGCTGAAGAAGACCACCAAGCCGCCGGCAAGCGGAGTGCAGAAGTAACCGAGATCCTGAAAGGCCACGGGCGGGACGCCGATGGCGAGGTCTCGAATCACCCCGCCACCGAGACCGGTGATTTCGGCTAGAGTGATTACCCCGAAGAAGTCGAAATCCTTTCGCACCGCCAAAAAGGCACCGGACAAGGCGAACGCCATGATGCCCAGCAAGTCCATGACGTATGCCACGGTGTCGATCACCTCTTGAGAGGCCATCCGAGTGCCGATCCTTCCATGATGCCCGGAGGGTGCGCATCGGCCCGGTGGACGATGAGACGCCGCCCGGGCCGTAAGTTGCTTCGTGCATCGTAGAAGGACGTTACTGGGATGTTGTTCTGGCGATGAATTATTCCCGGGGATACCTGGTTTAATCCGGATCGGCTGGTCTTCCTGTTTCGCCGCATAGGTTGCGATTTTGGTGGGGTAGGGATTGTGTCTCTCCCGCTCGTCGGGGGTGAGTATCCGTGGCGGCGTACGCGGCACTCGCCTCAACGGGTCAGGCAGTTGCTTCATTCGCTTACGTCAGAGGCGCGAACCTGCAACCGATCACTGCCCGATTCCGAGGAATCCTTGCGAAGAGACCTCTGATCCACGTTGGCCACGCCAGCGGACACACTTGTAGCTCTCGGCGGTTTCCCTCCGGGCATCCGGAGGATCTTGTTGTGGTTTGTCGGTGGTTCGCGGGCTCGGCCATGGCTCGCATCCGTTAACGAACCCATCGCGCCCGTCTCTCGGTTGCCGAACGACCACCTGCGGTAGCTCAACTCGTGCCGGCGTGGGCTTTGCTGCTTGCAGGAGGCCCTACGTGGGGCAGCCGGCCGGACGAACGCCCGGCGGGTCGGATGATGTCGGGTGCTCACCTTCCGTCTGGAATTCCGGTACATCGATGAACTTCTGCCGCCCGCCCAGCCTCCTACGAGATGACAGCAGAACACCGTCCGGCGGCCCCCGGAAGGGCTGCCGGAGCTGACATCGAGAGGCGTCCCATGTGCTCCCACTGGCCACCGTGCCCCGCTGCCGACCGCCCTGACCGCGACGCCGCGCAGATCGTCTCTTTCCACCCCGAGCAGGGCTGGAGCTTGCTGTGCAACGGCACCATCGTCTTCGACGACACCGGGGAGCTGCTGCCCGGCGGGATGGCCATCGCGCCGCGGCGGATCGAGCCCCGCGCCCGTTCCGCCCGATGAGCCTTGGAAGGCAGCCATGAGGCGGATCCAGGTGCTGAGACCCTCCGCCTGTTCCCTCGCCGGCCGCCTCTTCGGACCTCCGCACTCCCTCGGGCACGTCCCTCCCTTACTGACGACTGCCGAGCATCCCTGAGCAGTCGCATCCGCGCTTCACCGCAGGGTCCACCGTCTACTCGTCGGGGCAACCGCCTCGGTGATCGCCCGCGTTCCGGCCGGGCACGGCTGGTTCAGAGGCCGCGTCGCTCGTTTTCGCTTCACGCACCGTGACGATGCTCAGCGTTCGTTGATATCGGTCTCGCTGCCGCTTCGGATGGCGGCGGCTTCGAGTTCGGCCTGCCGGGCTTGGGCTTGGTGGTAGGCGCTGGCGTCGGGGCCGGGGATCTGGGTGCGCATACGCAGGATGCTGTGGCCCGCCCGGGTCGCGGCATCGAGCTCGGTGATAGCCAGCCAGACGTGGTGGGCCTGATCGGCGGCACGCTCGGCCTCCGTGCGATAACCACCGTGCCACCATCTTTCGGCGACGTCGCGCAGTATGGAGACGGCACCAGGGAGGTCACCGCGGACGGCGGCGAGTTCGCCGCGTAGTCGACGGGCGCGCAGGGCCTCAGGGTGGCTGGGGCCGTGAGCGTCCGCGGCCGATTCATCGAGCTGAGCGGCGAGTGCCGCCGCTATGTCGAGATCGCCCGCGTCGATGTGTTGCTGGATGACCCGCGTGGTGTGGATCGGGCCCGGACGAGGCTTACACCGCGGCGGTGGCGCTGGCCGGTCGGCCTCGGCCGGCTCGGTGCGCCGCGGCAGGGCAGGAGCCGGGGGCCGGGTGGCGGAGGGCCCTGAGCCGCGTCGCGGCGGCCCACTCGGTGCGTTCGCCTGCGGTGCCGGTGCCGGTGGCGGTGGCGGTGCGGGTGTCCTTCGAGGGGGAGTGGGCTTGCCCTTCTTGGACTTCTTCCCGGTTCGCCGGGGCGGGCCAGCCTCGCTGACGGTGCCGTCCGGGTGGGCGAGCAGTGGCCAGGCAGTGCCGTCAACGTCCAGCGCTTCGACGCGCACCGGTCGCGGCGGTCGCAAGGTACGGGAGGCGATGTCGGCGACGGCCTGGAGTGCGTGAGCGCGGGAGGGGTAAGGGCCGTGGGGGACGGCCGGGCCGGCGATGGTGACGGCACCCTCCTGGTGCGCGGTGAGGCGGTACAGCGGCCAGGGGGGCACTTTTTCGGTAGTCATCTGCTCCCTCCCTGGATGCTGATCGCGTCGAGCCGCCACGGAGCCTCGGCGTCGTCGCGGTTCAGCTCGGCGAACACCGTGGATGTCTCGGTAGGGCCGGTCCAGTCGTCGCGGCCGCGCGGGGTGATGCTGACGCTCCACTGCCGGTACGCAGTCGTGACCGTGTCCTGCGGACGGCCGGCTTCACTGGCGGGGGCGAGCTGCACCGTGGTGTAGGCGCGGTGCGCCGCCCAGGTGGTCCAGTCGGCACCTGGGGCGGAGCGGGCGGCGGCGTTGCGCAGATGATCGGCGTACTCCTCTGTGCACCATCCTGCTTCGGCCACCCGGCGGCCGGCGTCGTTACGGCCCTTGTCGAGCGCGGTGTCGTAGCTGAACAGGCCGGTCACGATTCTCCGACTGACGGCGGTGGCGTCGCGCTCGTCGACGTCGCCGGGACTGGGGATGCGCCCCCTCGGCGTGCCGCGCGCACCAGGCTCCAGGGTCGCGGCCGGCGTCGGGCCGGCAGGCTCCTCGTACGGGCCGGGGCCAGTGGGCGGCGGTGCGCTGGTACTTGAGGCCGGCGTGGGGTCGTCGCTTCCGCCACAGCCGGTGAACAGCATGACTGCCGCGGTTGTGGTGGCGGCGGCCCGGGCCCACCTCGGCGGCGTCGTCATCCGTACCTCCGGTAGTCCTGGGGCTTGCTCGCGTAGTAGGGATCGTCGAGTTCGGAGACCTTCACGACGTCGCCGGTGCGGGGCGCATGGATGAACTGGCCGGACCCCAGGTAGATGCCGATATGGTCTACCGAGCCCCCGTTGAGGACGAAGCCGATGGCGTCTCCGGGAAGCAGCCGGCTGCGCGGGACGGCATCGCCGACGGTGGCCTGTGCCTGCGAGACACGCGGCAGCAGCACCTTGCCGTCGGAAGCGTGGTACACGGCGTACTGGACCAGACTGCTGCAGTCGAATCCCCGGATGCCGGCGCCCTGGGCGAAGCCATAGGACGGGCCGCCGGGTCCGCCGCCCCCCCAGCTGTAAGGGACACCGAGCTGTTCCTTGGCGTAGCGGACGACACGTGCCCCGAACTCACTGCCGGGCTCGCTGTCACGGATGCCGTATTCGGCGACGAGCTGCTGGATCCGGGAGACGTATGCCTGCGTCTCAGGATACGGCGGGATGCCGCCGTAAACTTGTACGGCGCCGGGGCCGGCGTTGTAGCCGGCCAGCATCAGCTCCGTGGGGTCGCCCTCGATCCCCCGCACCTTCTCGGCCAGCCAGCAGTCGTACCGGCCCTGCGTCATGATTGCGTCAGCCGGGGTCCGCGGATCCGCCTCGCCGTCACCGTCCGCGTCGACGCCCCATGTTGCCCAGGTACCCGGCATGAACTGGGACATGCCGGTGGCGCCGACAGGGCTGACGGCGTGAGGGTCCCAACCGGACTCGGCGTCGATCTGGGCGGCGATCAGCGCCGGCGAGACGGCATCGCACAACTCGCCGGCCTGAAGCACCCACGGCTCGTACTCGTCGGGGATCTTCTGCCCGTTGAGCCCGAGTTCCGCAGCCGCAGGACCGTCCGTTGCTCCGCCGATCACGGCGAGGCCGGTGGCCGCGAGCAGAACGCACGCGGCTGCGCCGATGGCGGCGTGCCCAGCCGCTCTCACGGCACCACACTCGGGGACGTCGCTCTGTCAGCTCGCGCATGCGGATCAGCACCTCGCCGCAGTCGGCCGGCAGCCACTCGCCCATGTGCGCCACGTCCGCGCATCCTGACGACGCGGGTCTCACTCGGGCGCGGGCTCGACTGACAGTTAATGTCAGTATATGTGGCCTGAGTTGTGCATACGCTAAGGTGTGCGACCGATTGCGGCCACATGGCTACACTCAGAACGCGCATCGACTCTGTAAGGGAGTTGATCATGGTTGAGCCTTCGGGGAATCCGTGGCTGACGTCGGCGCCATCGCCTGCTTCGTACGACGCTGCTTCCGAACCCCTGGTTCGGGGGGATTCCGATGCGCGGCGAGCGGTGCAGCCGCAGCCCGGTGTGGTGACACCGCCTGCGGTGGGTCTGGGGATTGCCCATCCCGAGACGGGGGCCACGGCCCGCTGGTGGTGGGTGGGCTGCCACGGAGGCGCCGGCACCTCGACCCTGCATGCCGCGGTGGGCCGCGACACCCGGGAGGCGGGGCAGTACTGGCCGGTGCCGCGGACCGCCGGCGTGCGGCATCAGGTCGTGCTGGTCGCCCGGTCGCACGCGTACGGGCTCCAGGCGGCGCAGCGAGCCGCGCGACAGTGGGCCTCCGGGTCGGTGCCGGGAGTCGAGCTCCTCGGGCTGGTCGTCATCGCGGACGCCCCTGGGAACCTGCCGCGCCCGCTGCGAGACCTGATGCGACTGGTGTCCGGCGGCGTCGCGCGGTCCTGGAGCGTGCCGTGGATCGAGGAATGGCGGCTGGGTGAGCCGCCCGCCGAGTACCTTCCCCGCGAGCTGCAGCGTGTGGCTCGTGATCTGGCCCGTCTCACCGAAGCGGGGTCTCACCATGCCTGATCTGCAAGTTCTCCACGTCCTCAGTTCTTTCGCCGACTCCCTGCCGTACACCGATCTCGCCCAGGTGCCCGACCCTAAGGGCGGAGGAAATCCACCCGGCTGGGAAAAACTCGTCAGGGTGCTGCGTTGGGTATTCCGAGGTGTGACGCTGCTCTGCGTGGTCGGAATCCTTGTCGTGGCCGGACGAATGGCCATTGCGCACAGCCGCGGCGAGGGCCGCGAGCACCTGCGCGGCCTGGGAATCGTCATGGGCGCCTGCGTCCTGGCCGGCTCTGCCTCGGGCATCGTCTCTGCGCTGATCTGACCCTTCCTCGGAAGGAGTTGCACCGTGAGCACACCCAGACCGCTTCAGGACGACCGGCGGCGCAGCCAGTGGACGCGCCCGGGGTTCGTTGCGGCGGGTGGGTTCCTTTCCGTGGTCGTCCTGCTGTTCGCCGTCGTCCTGGTCGCAGGGATGGACGGCGAGGACTCCGCCGGTCCGGCGTCGCCGTCTGGGGCGCCGGGCTCCCGGCCGGATGACAAGGGCGCAGAGAACGGTGAGAACGGCTGCCCGGAGCCGGCCGAGAGCAGCGAGGTGCCGACTGAGCCGCCACCGGCGACCTGGGAGCTGTACCGAACCGTGGCCCTGCCGGTGTCGAAGGAGGCGGGGCCGGCGGTTGTCGACGGCGACCTGGCACGTTGCTACGCCCGGTCGCCCACCGGGGCGGTGATGGCGGCGGCGCAGATCGGTCACCGCGTCGCGCTGGCGGAGGACTGGCGGGCCGTGGTGGACGAACAGACCTATGGGAACGCCAAGGGGGCCATGGTCACCGCCCGGGAGAAGGCGGCTGAGTCGGCGTCGCCGCCGGCCCCGCAGCCCGGGGAGCTCGGTCAGATCGCGGGGTTCGATGTCATCACGTACACGGGGGACATGGCAGTGATCCAACTGGTGACCCGGTTCACCGGGGGCACGCTGCAGGTCTCGACGAGCACCCTCCGCTGGACCGAGGGCGACTGGCGATACGAGATTTCCGACACCGGGGCACCCCAGAAGACCCTCACCACGCTCGACGGCTACACGGAGTGGGGCGGAGTCTGATGGGCTGGTGCGACTCTCTTGCGGAGGTGCCTGTGCCGCCGCCCCCGGCGTGCAGGGGCAAGGATGCGGCGCAGGACGCGGTCGGCGACGGCACGGCCAGCGGCTGGGAAGAGATTGTCGAGAGCTTCCAGGACGCGGCCGTCTGGACCGTCAAGGAACTGGCCACCAGTTGGATGCGAGTGGAAAGCCCGGGACTTGACCAGGACGCCGGGCCGGTCGGCTTCCTCCGGGACAGCACCATCTGGCTGACGAGCTGGGTGGCGGTGCTGTGCCTCGTCGTGGCCGCAGGCCGGCTGGCGTGGGAGCGGCGTGCCGAGCCGGCCCGGCTGGCGGCGGCAGGGGTACTCCGGCTGGTCGTCGTCTCCGCGGTCGCCGTCGCTGTGATCAACTTGCTCGTCAAGGCGGGCGATTCGTTCAGTATCTGGATCATCAACCGGTCCACCGGGTGCGGAGACGCCACCGACACGCAGCGCTGCGTCGACGCCTTCGGGGAGCGCGTTCTCGTGCTGACGGCGTTCAGCTACGGTGTGGACGAACCGCTGCTCGGGCTGATCTTCATCATGGCCCTGGTGCTGACCGTCGCCGGCATCGTGCAGATCGCGTTCATGCTGGCGCGCAGCGCCATGCTGGTCATTCTGGCCGGTACTCTGCCGCTGGCCGCGGCCGCCTCCTCGACGGAAGCCGGCAGGGCCTGGTTCCAGAAACTGGCGGCGTGGCTCGTCGCGTTCATCCTCTTCGAGCCGGCCGCGGCGATCGTGTACGCCGCCGGGTTCGCCAGCATCGGGCGTGGCGAGGATGGCGACTTCACCACCCAGGTCACCGGCGTCATGCTGCTGATTCTGGCGACGTTGACGCTGCCGGCGCTGCTGCGGGTCGCCGTACCGGCGGTCACAGCGGTCGGGGGCCGGCCGACGGCCGTCGGCGCCCGCGGCGTGGGGCAGGCCATCGCCACCGGCGCGATAGCCGTCAGGACCGGTGGCGGTTCCCCGGCATCGAGGAGGGCGGTCGCGCCGGGCGGCAGCGGGCAGCCGGGCGTCTCCGGGGCAGGGTCCACCGCGGGCGGGAGGCCCCGCGTGAGCCCGGGCGGCGGGACTGGTGGCGGCAAGCCCGGTGGTCGGGCAGCGGGCAAGGGGGACGCGCCGGCGCCGTCGGCCTGGACCAGCCCGCATGTGCCGTCGCAGGGGTTGTCCCCCGTGCGGCGGCAGCACCAGATGGGCGTCATCGGCAACGGTTCCCCGCGCGGGGACGGGGGTGCCCGCGCTCCGGGCGAGCGCGAGTGGGGCGAAGCCGATGAGATCCCCGGCGTACCGCCCGATGGCGGGCGCGGGCAGGGTGACGAGGGAGGCCGGCGTGACCACGGGTGAGGCGGCACCGCGACAGCAGCGCACGTACGGCAACTGGCGGCGTCCGGAACGCGGCGGTATCGGCCGGCTTAGCCTGGGTGCCACCCTCCTGCTACTCGGCGGGATGATCGCCGTGGTACTGGGGATGCTCGTCTCTGTCGTGGTGGCCCTCGTGCTCGGGGTACTGCTGCTCATCGCGCTCGCCCCGTTGGCGGTCAAGGACCGGCACGGGCGCACACTGCTGATGCGTACCGTCGCACGAGCGGCCTGGCGCCGGCAGGTCAGGACGGGAGCCCACCTGTACCGGTCCGGGCCGCTGAGCCACATCGGCCACGGCACATGCACGCTGCCGGGGCTGGCCGCGTCCTCGACGGTCAGCGAGCATCGGGACGCCTACGGCCTGCCCTTCGCGATGATCACCTACCCCGACAGCAACCACTACGTCGTGGCGCTGAACTGTGATGCCGACGGCGCATCCCTGGTGGATCAGGACCAGGTCGACACCTGGGTTGCCCACTGGGGAACGTGGCTGGCGTCGCTGGCCACCGAGCCCGGTCTGGTCGGCGCCACCGTGACGGTGGAGGCGGCCCCGGACTCCGGGCTACGGCTGCAGCACGAGGTACGCGGCAACACCGCGCCGGACGCGCCCGCGCTCGCCATGCAGATGCTTGAGGAAGTACTGCACGAGTACCCGGCCGGCTCGGCGCAGATCACGACACGGATCGCGCTCACGTACTCCGGCGCGGCCCACGCCGGGCACGACCGACGCGGCCCGGAGGAGATGGCCGTGCTGCTGGGCCATCGGCTGCCCGGACTGACGTCGGGGCTCGCGATGACCGGCGCCGGCGCAGCCCGGGCCATGACGGCGATGCAGTTGGCCGAGGCGGTCCGCATCGCCTACGACCCGTCCGTCGGGACGCTGGTCGAAGAGGCCCACGGGCACCCGGGGGGCAGCGGTCTGACGTGGGACCAGGCGGGCCCTGCCGCGGCACAAGAGGCGTGGGATCACTACCGGCACGACTCGGCGGTGTCGGTGACCTGGGTCATGGCCGAGGCGCCGCGCGGTGAGGTGCTCCCGTCCGTGCTGACCGGGCTGCTCGCCCCCAGCGAGCACGTCGCGCGCAAGCGGGTGACGCTGGCATACCGGCCGCACGATCCGGCCGCGGCGGCTCGGTTGGTCGAACGCGACCGCAAGGACGCCGTCTTCCGGGCCGGGCAGTCCCCCCTCGGGCGGGCACGGGACGACGTGGCGGTGCGGGCCGCCGAGCAGACGGCAACGGAGGAAGCCTCGGGCGCCGGCGTCACCCGCTTCGGGCTGTACGTCACCGCGACGGTGGCGTCGGCCGGGGAACTGCCTCGCGCCGAGGCGGCCATCGACAACCTGTCCGCGCCCGCGCGCATAGCGCTGCGCAAGGCGGCGGGTTCACAGGCCGCCGCGTTCGCCGCATGCCTGCCGATCGGCCTGGTGATCCCGCTGCATCTGACGCTCCCGACCGCGTTCCGAGACAACCTGTAGAGGGGAACCCATGGCGACGACCTCCAGCGGCCGACGGCCGCGACGCCCGGGCCCGCGCGGCTGGCCGGGCCGCGGCGGCGGCGCATGGCACTACCTGGACGCCCCGCCGGAGTGGCGCGGCACCACGGTCCAGGTGTGCGGCCTGTGGCCGTACGGAGCTGGCTCCGGCACCCCGATGATCGGAGTTCCGCTGGGCAGGGATCTCCACTCCGGTGCGACTGTCTGCTGCGATCCGATCAGTTGGTTCCAGCGCGCTCATCTGATCAGCAACCCGAGCCTGTTCGTCCTGGGGCAGCCCGGACTCGGGAAGTCCACGGTGGTACGCCGCATGGCGCTCGGCCTCGCCGGCTATGGCGTACATCCGATGGTCTTCGGGGACCTCAAGCCCGACTACGTCGAGCTGATCCGCGCCGTGGACGGTCAGGTCATCACCCTCGGCCGTGGCCGCGGCTACCTCAACGTGCTGGACCCCGGCGAGAGCAGGACCGCCGCCGAGCGGCTGACCGGCGAAGCCCGCCGCGCACTCCTGGCCGACGCACACGGCCGGCGACTGCACATGGTCTCAGCCCTCATCACCATCCTGCGCCGGGAGCCTCCCAGTGATCGGGAGGAGACCATCCTCAACGCGGCGCTGAAGATCCTCGATGAGCGGCACGCCGGCATCCCCGTGCTTGGTGATCTGGTGCAGATCATCAAGGACGCCCCCGAAGGAGTCCGGGCGGTTGCCCTCGACCGCGGCGACCTCGACCGCTACCGGGACATCACCGAAGCGCTGGAGTCGTCGTTGACCGCACTGCTGGGCGAGGGACGCTTGGGCGAGACCTTCGCCCACCCCACCTCCGAACCCATGCAAAGGGACCGGCCGGTGTGCTTCGACGTGTCGTCCATCGACGACTCGGAGATGTTGCTGCAGGCCGCGGCGCTGCTGTCGTGCTGGTCCTACGGCTTCGGGGCAGTCGCCGCTGCTCAAGCACTCGCCGACGCCGGGCTGGAGCCGCAGCGTCACTACTTTCTTGTCCTCGACGAGCTGTGGCGGGTGTTGCGCGCCGGCACCGGCCTGGTCGACCGCGTGGATGCCCTCACCCGGCTGAACCGGCAGCGGGGCGTTGGGATGGCCATGATCACCCACACCATGAAGGACCTGCTCTCCCTGCCCGGCGAGGAGGACAGGATGAAGGCGCTGGGCTACGTCGAGCGGGCCGGAATGGTGATCTGCGGAGGGCTCCCGAAGGAAGAGATGCCGCGCCTGACACAGATCGTCGACCTGTCGGGGACCGAGCGGGGGATGCTCACCGCGTGGTCCACTCCGCCAGGGTGGGACACCGCGGCCAGCGCCGAGACCGAGCCGCCCGGGCGGGGCAACTTCCTGGTAAAGGTGGGCGGCCGGCCCGGCATCGCACTGCACGTCGACCTGACGACCGCGGAGGCGGACGTCAACGACACCAACCGGAAGTGGCAGAACTGAGCGGTCCGAATCGAGCCCTCGGCATCGAGGGCCCGCTGCCTGCCGAAGTGCTCAACCGGGCACGGCCTTCAGCACGGAGACCATGGACGCAGAGGGTGTCACCTCGACGAGTTCCAGGCCGGCGCGCTGGAAGACGCTTGCGAACTCCTCGGTGCTGCGCTCCCGTCCGGCCGTCAGCGCCATCATGTTCAGATCCATCAGCGAGGCCAAGCCCGGCTCCTGCGTGTCGTCGACGAGGAGTTCCATCACCAGTACATGCCCGCCTGGCCTGAGGGCTTTGCGGCAGTTGCGCAGGATGCGTACGCAGGCGTCGTCGTCCCAGTCGTGCAGGATGAACTTCAGCAGGTGTACGTCGCCCGGCGGTACGCCTTCGAAGAAGTCGCCGCCCACGAAGCTGAACCGGTCCGCGACACCGAAGCGCACCGCCGACGCGCGCGCGTCGGCGGCCACGCGCGGGAGGTCGAGCACGACGCCGGCCAGCCCCGGATGGCGCTGCATGAGCGTCTGCACGAGATTTCCGGCGGCACCGCCAATGTCTACGGCGACCCCGACGTCCTCAAGATCGACTACGTCGACCAGTTTGTGCGCGAGATCACCGGTCATGGCGGTCATGGCGTCGGTGAAGATCTCGGCGTCTTTCGGTCTGCTTTGGAGCCAGTCGGAGATGGGTGCGCCGAGGGTGGCGTGTGTTTGGTTGGTGCCGGTGCGGATGGCGTCGGTGAGTCTGCCCCAGGGGAGCCAGTGTGATTCGGTGCCGCCCCAGAGTGCGAGGTCGCGCAGGGAGTTGGGGGTGTCGGTGCGCAGGGTGGCGAGGAGCGGTGTGCTGGTGAAGGTGTTGCCGTGGGAGGTGGCGAGGCCGAGTGAGGCGCAGGTTCGTAGGAACCGGAAGGTGGCGTCGGGGTGGAGGGATCCTGCTTCTGCGACTTGGGCGGCGGTGGCTCCGTGGGGGTGGAGGTGGTCGGCGATGCGCAGTTCGGCGGCCGTTCGTACCACCTGGGTGAGCATGTAGCCCGTGATCATCTGGATCAGCCGCCCGGTGTCGCCCGCTGGAGACCGGTCGGAGCCGGCCGCGACAAAGGGGTGCTCGAACAATGTCATACAATAATGCCCCTCTCAATTCGGTCCGCGCTGAGGAAGAGGAACCTGTCGGGGAGTTGAAGCGGCGCCGTGCCGGGCTTTCCTTCCGTCCGCGGATCATAAGACACACTTCGTGAGCGATGTCCCTACAGCCTAATATTCCGACACCAGGATGAAATAATCCGCTCCAGCGCGCCGGGACGTACCCTCATCCACTACTCGTTGCCTTCGCTTTTCCCACTCGGGCTCGACCCTGGCTGCGTTCCGTGCGAACCAGCGTGCCGTGCGGTGCATCAGACATCGATAACGGAACACATATGCCTCAGCACCCATGTCCCACGAGCATGAGCTGAAGGAGTACATGCATGGTGATCTGCCGACGAGGTGAAGCGCCGAGAGATTCCGTGGACGCCATACCAGCGCGCGGGAAACGTGCAAGCGTCAGCCGGGCGGCACTGGCCTCCGGCCTTGCCGTGTTGGGCCTGCTCCTCAGTGCCTGCGCAAGCGGGGCGGACGACGCCGGCGGCCCGGCGAACCTGACGGGCCAGGCGGAGCCGGCTCCCGACGGCCCGGCCGAGACCGAGACCGACGGTGAGTCGGGCACCGAATCCGGCCGTCCCCCACCGTCGTCCCCGGCGGAGGACGGCGAAGGCGACGCGGGCCGGCCGGTGGAGGACGGCGGGACCGGGACCCGCTGCGATTCGTCCGGTCTGAGCGCGTCGGTCGGCGCGAACCGGCCGGGTGCGGGGAAGGAGAACTACCCCCTCGTCGTCACCAACGAATCCCTTCAGCCCTGCGTTGTCTACGGCTACCCGGGCGTGGCCTTCGTGGACAGCGCTGGAAACCAGATGGGTCATGACCCGGAGCGTGACGGATTGACCAGGTCCACTTCCGTCATTCTGGATTCTGGTCAGAGCGCTTGGGCAGGGCTGTCCTTCGGGAATCCGGACATCAGCGGAGCACATACCGCAGTCCCCGATTCCCTCCACCTCACCCCTCCCAACGAGACCAAGTCCCTGGAGGTGGCCTGGACACAGGGCGAGGTGCCCGTTTCGGGCGATGTCCCGACGATCTCCGCCTTCCGCCGCGGCACCGGTAACTGACCCGCACAGAACCTAGGTGGTTTCGAGAGATGGTCCGTAGTTTTCGGCCGTGGCTGCTGATTGCGCTCCTGCTGACGTCCTGCGAGAGCGACGGTCTCGTCGTCCAGCCGCCGGCTGGCTCGTCGCCGTCCCCCAAATCGGTGAGCGGCACGCCCCGCAGTGAATCGGTCCCGCTTCCGTCGCACTCCCCATCCCCATCCCACTCCCGCTCTCCGTCCCGCAGCCCGATCTCCGAAGGCCGCAGGCCGAACATCGTTTACGTACTCACCGACGATCTCGACTGGAATCTGGTGCGGCATATGCCGGAGGTCCAGGAACTGCAGAAGGACGGGGTGACCTTCACCGACTTCTTCGCCACCAACTCGCAGTGCTGCCCCTCGCGCACGTCAATCTTCACCGGTCAATACCCCCATAATTCGGGTGTTTTCACCAACACCGGTAAGGACGGTGGTCTTGGCGCCTTCGTCCGAAACGGCAACGAGGCCAAGTCCTTCGCGCCGGCGTTGCAGAAGGCGGGGTACCGGACCGGGTTCATGGGGAAGTATATGAACGGCTACTACCCGGGTGCGGACGGCAACCCGAAGCGGAACATCCCCCCGGGCTGGGACGAGTGGGCCGTGGCCGGGAACGCTTATTCCAACTTCGACTACACCCTGAATGAGAACGGCGAGGTCGTTGAGTACGGACATGAACCCAAGGACTATCTGACGGATGTGCTGTCGAGGAAGGCGACATCCTTCATCGGCAAGTCCGCGCAGGCGAACCAGCCTTTCATGCTGGAACTGGCCACCTTCGCACCCCACGGCCCCTCCACTCCGGCCCCCAGGGACCAGGCAGGGTTTCCCGGCCTGGCGGCACCCCGCACCGACGCCTTCGACCACGCCACAGTCAACGGCCCGAAGTGGCAGCGGCGGCTTGCGCCCCTGACAGTCCGGGAGAAGCAGGACTTCGACAGCAAGTTCGCCAAGCGTGTCTGTTCGGTGCAGTCGATCGACGACCTGATCGGGCAGCTACGCCGCACCCTGAAGGCGCACGGAGTTGCCGAGAACACCTACGTCGTCTTCGGTTCCGACAACGGGTTCCACATGGGCGAGCACCGACTGCGCCCAGGCAAGCAGACCGCTTACGACACCGATATCAATGTGCCCCTCGTGGTAATGGGCCCCCGTGTCCCTGCGGACGAGAAAGTCTCCGGCATCGCCGCCACCATCGATATCAAACCCACCTTCCTGGACCTCGCAGGGCTGCGCCCGCCGGCCACCGTCGACGGTGAGAGCCTCACCGGCCTGATGCACGGCCACGCAGAAAAAGACTGGCGTCAGGCCGTCCTCGTCGAGCACCGGCATACTTCCCCCCAGGAAGGGGACCCCGATGCTGCGCCGATGAACACCGGCAACGCGCCGAGCTATCACGCGATGCGCACCGCCGACGCCTTGTACGTCGAGTACGCCCACGGCGAGCGTGAGTACTACGACCTCGATTCCGACCCCGACCAACTGACCAATCAGTGGGACGACCTGCCGTCGGCCGACCGCAGGAAGCTGCACGCCTGGCTGGCCGATCTGAAGGCGTGCGAAGGCGCGGACGAATGCCGAGCCGCCGCACGCCGTCCGTCCTGACTCGCGCGACCGTCATGGGAGATATCGAATGAGCCGCGTCGGCCGGCGCCAATTCCTCGGGGGCACCGTAGCCTTCGCCCTCGGTGGCGGTGCGGGCGCCTGCAGCGCGGACGGCGACCCCGACCCCAGTCCCAGCGGATCGGCGAGCACCGTCATCACCGTCGACGCATCCCGTACCGGGCCGGCCGTCAGTCCGTACACGACCGGCGTGAACGGTGCCAAGTGGTACAACGACGGATTCGGGGTGTGGGATCCCGACACGGAATCCCCGGTGCCGCGGGCAGTGGAACACATCCGGGCCAGCGGTGTCCGCATGATCCGCTATCCGGGCGGCACTTCCTCCAATCTCTTCGACTGGAGGGCGGCGATCGGCCCGCAGGACCAGCGCCGCCCCCAGGTCGAGGGCCAGGACGGCGAGGAGGTGGACAGCCGTTACGGCCCCGATGAGTACATGCAGGTCATGAAAGCCCTCGGTGCCACACCGCAGATCATGGCCCCCTTCGTCGGCTCGACTCCCGACGAGATTGCCGCTTGGGTCGCGTACATGAACGCCCCGCAGGGCAATACGTGGGGCGATCTGCGCGCCGCGAACGGCCATCCCGAACCCTACGGGGTACGGGACTGGGAGATCGGCAACGAACTGTTCGGGGAGAACCAGCGCTACTGGATGAGCCGCGACACAGCAACCGCTCTGCGGCAGTACGCCTTCGGCGGTACGGAGCGGCAGGTCAACCAGGAGGTGGGCACGCCCACCGACCACCGGCACCGGGCGAGCCACAGCACCGGCGCGCCGGATCAGGTCTTCGCCGTGCACTACCCGCCCGTGGTTCCCGGCACCCAGACCGTCCGCGTCGGCCGCGCCACCTGGAGCGAGGTCGACGACCTCGACTCCGCCGGCCCGTATGATCCCGTCTACGCCTTCGACGCCGACAGCGGCACCATCCGCTTCGGCGACGGCAAGCACGGCAGGGTGCCCCGGAGGAACGCGAAGATCACCGCCGACTACGACTCGGGACCGCACGCCGGATTCGTCGATTACTACGCCAAGATGAAGGCCGTCGACCCCCACATTCGGATATACGCCGTCTGGGCACCGGTCGAACAGGGGAAGCTGGACACGCAGACCAGCTTCCCGGCGCTCCTGGCGGACGAGGGCCCCGGCGACGCCTACGACGGCATCGCTATCCATCCATACACGAACTTCAGCCGTGACCTGGGCGCCGACCGATTTCCGGACCGCCGAGCGGGACACGACTACCAGATGCTCGGCGACGCCGCCGCGGGCCGAGCGGTCGCCGATCTGCAGGACGAGGCACGCAGACACGGCCGCAACGACGCGCTGATCGCGGTCTCCGAGTCCGGCGCACTCTTCTTCGGCGGCAACCGCAGATCCGCCAAGGCATTCCGCGAGTACGCGTACGCCGTGTCACACGCCCTGTACATGGCGTCCCAGTGGGTGCGATTCACCGAACTCGGCGTCCCCTGGACCGCGGGCAACGACATGATCGGCGACGAGCCGGGCCGCTCGCGCTCACTCCTCGGAGGGCCCCCGGACTACATCCGGTCCGTGGACTCCATCGTCCGCGAACAGCTCAAGCACTTCTTTCAGAGTGAGGGCCACGTCACCGCAGTGCAGATGGCGGGCAACCCGGAGGTACACACGCGCGACACCCCCCTGGGATCGTCCTACGACGCCCTCCTCGCCACGGCAGCGATCGGGAACGACGGCTCACTTCGCCTCGTCGTCGTCAACCGCTCACCCGAGGCCGGCATAGCGACGCACATCAAGTTGGACGGCTTCCGCCCCGCCGACCACGCGGAGGTGTCCGTCGTGACCGGCCACTCTTACCACGATGCCGGCCCGGTGGCCATCGACCGGTCTCGGAGCCGCACGGACGACACCGGTCTTGAGTTCACCTTCGCGGCACACTCGGTTACCCTGCTGCGCTTCACCCCCCTGGCCCGCTGATCACGGCTCCTGCCCGATGCAGCGGCGGTTCCGGAGTGGCTGAAAAGTGTGGTATAGAAACACAGCCCCGTGAAGCGCGGGGGAGCCGCCGGCGTCGCGGACTGGGGGGCTGTACCGTGCCTATGAGGACCGTCGACATATCTCCCTACGATGTCTACGTCATGTTGCCCCGGCTTCGGGCGACCTGGCCCGCGCGTGACGAGCGCAAGCAGCAGATCGTCGTCATCGCCGGGCTGCAGGCGGTGGAACTGTGCCTGCGGCTGGCTGCTGACACCCTTGATGATTCCCGTGCGGAATCCTGCCCGGAGGAGCGGCTGCGTCGGATCACTCAGTGTGTGGTCGATTCCTGCGCGCTCATAGCCTCCGACCTCGGCTGCACAGAGCCTCAGCAGCGTCGGACACCTCTGAGTGCGAAAGGCGTCGCGATCCTCCGGAGGTTGCCCGCGGAAGCCACGGGAGCGATCACGTTGGCGCTGCGCACTGTGCGGTGGCCGTATCTGACGCCGGATGTCCGGGCCAAGGTGGAAGCTGTCCATGAGATGTGTCAGCGCCCCTGGCGGGAGCTGGAGGATCCGATCTTCCGCACGGTGCATCAGTTCACCGAGTGCTGGCTGCGCATCGCGTTGCACCAGACCGACCGGGCCGCCGCCGAGGCCGACGCCGGGAGTTGGTCGAAGGCGGCGGTCCATGTAGACCAGGCCGCCCGTGCGGTCGAGTTGGTGACCTCGAACAACGACATGCTGGAACTCATGGTGCCGTCTGACTTCCACCCGCTCCGGGTCCGGCTCAGAGACGGCACGGCCGCCGATTCCCGCGCGGCGCACGAGATGCTGCGCCGTCCCCGCGCGCTGCTCGGCACGCTCCAGGAAGCCCTGGCCTGCCGCCAGTCCTCTCTTGCCGCCTTGCTGGACCAGCCGCGAGCTGACCCGGCCGCGTACCGCTACCTGCGCGCGACGGCCAGTCTGGCCAAACGATGCCAGACGTTCCTGCTTCACCACTACCAACTGGTGCTTGATGTGCTGGGCACGCAGACCCGGGGCACGCTGGGGAAAGAGGTGGAGCGGCTGGCGACGCACGCGGTCCGTCCGCTTCTGCCCGCTCTGAACCAGGCCCGTCACGACCTTGCCCTCGTCGCCGTGCTCCGGTACGGGGCATGGTCCGGGGAGATGCTGCTTGCCGCCGAACGTGCGACCGGACTGTACCCGTACCCTCCGGAGGCGCTCCCGGGGGACTGTCCCGAATCCCTCGTCGGTGAGCGAGTCGACGCCTACTTCCGAGCCATAAGGGATCGGAATGCCGCCGCGTGGACGGCCCTGTTCGATCCGGTGAACGGGATGTTGCTGGACATCGCCGGGACCCGCCCCTTCGTCGGACGCAGCAAGCTGAAGGTATTCATCGAGTCCACATTCGAAACGTTCCTGCGCATCGAGCCCGACTACACCGTGGATTCGATTTCGCGCGGGCGGGCCAGCGTGAACTGGCGCATGAGCGCGACGTCGTACCTCGGCACCAACGTGACTTTCCCCGGCACCGAGGTCTTCACCTTCGCGGCGGACGGGGCGATCCTTCGTGCCGAAGCCGAGTGGGACTCCTACACGGTCGCGAAGCAGGTCTGGCAGCATGAGAGCGAACACTGGGAGCGCACCTCGTGACCCCTGCAACCGCAACCGAGTGAGCCTCTTCAGGGTTGCAGCTCCAGGGTGAGAACGGCTTTGGCGATTGACGTCATGCGGGTGGGGCTGCATCGGGATCTGCGGAAGGTCCGCCATGACTTCAGGCGGGCAACACCGCGTTCGACGGGTGCCCAGGGCAACGCCCGGACAGAAGGAGCCACCACAGGGCGGTGTGCCCCAAAGATCAAACGGGTCCGCTCAGGAAAAGAATGGGCACCACTACGGGGCGATCGGTATTCCGATTCGATGCAAGACTAGCTGAAAGCTCGCCTGCCGCCGCAAAAATCGGTCACCGATATCGTCCCGCCGGACGTGGCCCACGCTTCCTCTGTCTGAAATAATCCAACGACCGACAGCGAAACATCACCTTGTGCGACTGTGCGGAAGCCCTGCAGACGACGTCATATGCCCCGTCGGCCCGTCAGTCCTGAATGCGCCGAAGTGGAGAGACGGACACGGGCTGCTCCTTTTGTGAAAGCGTATCCAGGCACTGAAGCCTTGGCGCCCAAACAATAGCCGCGCTATGGCGCTTTGAACAGGCTCATTTCATTTGGTCCACAGCAAAGCAGCCTTCCGCTGAACCTGAGATGGCGATGCCGCCGACCCAAAGGAGCACACCGCATGTTCGAGGACGGTCAGAAAGACACATCAGTCAGGACAAATGATGAGGGCGCACCAGTGGTTCATCTTGATCCCGAGCTTCCGGGGTCTGGAGATCCACACTATCTTGGGCGGCGCAACGAAATCCTGAAAGCCGCACTCAGCCATATGCCGGGCGATCCGGCGCCAGAAGTGAGCTACGCGCCCGACGACCACGAATGCTGGCGAACAATACGAAAGGAACTGCATACGCGGCATCGCACCTATGCATGCGCCGCGATGAATGAGGCTGGCGAGCTGCTCGACCTCCCGTACGACCATGTCCCCCAGTTGCGCACGGTCTCGGAGCGGCTCTCAGCTCTCACCGGCTTTCGGTTCGCCCCGGCTGCTGGAATCGTGCCCGTGGCAGAGTTCTACGGACCGCTGGCAGAGGGAACTTTTCTGGCAACTCAGTTCATTCGGCATTCCTCCAAGCCGCTATTCTCGCCGGAGCCGGACATGGTGCATGAGGTAATCGGTCATGGTACGGCGCTGGCCTCCAGCAGAATTGCCGATCTATACAGGCTTTTAGGCCGGACCATCCGGCATCTGGAAACCGACGGGGCACGCCAGGCCGTATCCAGATTCTTCTGGTTCACGATGGAATACGGAGTGATCAAGGAATCGGGAGAGATGAAGGCATTCGGGGCGAGTCTGCTTTCTTCTTGCGGTGAGCTTGCCGAGTTTCGGGGCGCTGAAATTCGGTCGATGAATGTCGGTGAAATGATCACCATCGACTACGATTACAGCCGCTTCCAGCCCATTCTGTTCCACGCTGATTCGATCAGCCACTTCGAAGATTTCTTCAGTGACTTCTGCGTGTCTGCAACCGATGAGTCGGTCATGCGTGAGATCTCGTCAAGATAGGGGCGCCGAAAATGCATCCTCCTGAGCAATTTGTGCCGTTTCTGGGTGTCGTTCTCCTGCTCACAGTGACCCCAGGTCCTGATATGGCCTTGATCCTGCGCAACGGCCTGTCCGCCAATACCGGCGTCGCGTGGATGACTGGGCTGGGCTGCTGCACAGGCATCGCAGCCTATGCGCTTACCTCAAGCCTCGGAATGGCAGCCCTCCTGGCCAGTTCTCCGCGAGCCTTCGACGCAGTGCGATACGCCGGCGCGGTCTATCTGATTTATCTCGGAGGGCGGGCACTTCAGAGCGCGCTGACTCGACATCGCAGCGCCGCGGAGCAAGGTGACATGCGAAGGCGCGGGTGTTCGATCTCCAGGGCAACGGCATTTCGCCAGGGACTGATATCGAACTTGCTCAACCCGAAAATCGCGCTCCTCTTCCTCACTCTGATACCTCAGTTCATCGGAAAGGCGGAACCCAGAACGCAGACAACGTTCGTGCTGTCCGTTACCTTTCTGGCGATCGCGGTACTGTGGTGGAGTGTCTTCTCACTAGCTCTTCATGCCGCGGCTAGGCTCATCACCACTGCGCAGAGTCGTCTCTGGGTGGAACGCCTCACAGGGGTAGTTCTGGTGGCACTCGGGGTCCGAATCTTGGTCGGGTGAACACGTTACTCGGCACATCGGCGTCTGGCGAGGCGAGTTCATCACCTTCCGCACGGCCGGCGCAATGTCGAGGTGTGAATTGCCGTGGCCACCCGCAAGCGCCCGAGTCCGAGATCTTCGTGGTACGGGCGAGGGTGCCGGGTCACCGTTCGCGTCGCCCATCCCCGGCGGCGAGCGGGACCAGCTCGTCTCGGAAGGCAGGCTCTCTCGTCGCCGTGGAGACGACCGGCGCGTCGGGGAGGCCGGGGCGGCGGTCCGTTCGGATCACCGCCCCGACGTTCCCCCGCAGCGACGCAAGGCACCGCCTATGGCGACGCCTTCATTTCTGGTCCGCCGCTACCTGCGTGCAGAAGAGGCGATGATGCCGATCTTCTTCGCCTTCAGGTCGTACGAGACGGGCAGCAGGGTCTGCTTACCGTTGTGCCGCAGGGCAACAACCACCCAGGGATGCTTCTTTGCCCACTTGCCGTTGTACTTGGGCTTGTTGTACTTGCTGCCGCTACCGCCGGGCCAGTTGCCATTCCACTGGACGAAGTCGACCCGCGGAATATGCTTCGAGGCCAGCACTCCGCCGCCTGCGTGCTTCTTGCCCCATGCCTCGGTCTGCTTGGCACAGTGACGCGTGAGCCCGGTCTTCTTCAGGTGCTCGACCTTCCTGTCGTTCCCGTGCTTCCGCGCAGCGACGTAGGCTCGGTAGAATTTCTCGACCCGCTTCTCGGCAGTCCGCCGCGGCGATGCACTCTCCTGCTCAGATCGGTCTGACGACACTGTGCTCTGCGCCGGCCGGGTACTGCCCTCCGGCGCTGTGGCCGACACAGCGGTGCCCGCACATCCGACGACGAGCGCTCCGGCGGCGGCGCCTGCGCGGAGAGAAATCCGGCTGAAGCGCCCGGTGCGTGTGTTGCGGTGTGTCACGGCCTGTCCTTTCTCGTAGCTTCTGCCACCATCACCGAATTCGATGAAACGGCGGCTCCGTTCGGCAGCCGACTACCCTCGCCCTAGCCGGTGGATACCTCGGAGACAGCGAATGGTGATTGGATAAAATGCCTCCTGGTCCGGATTAATCAGCGCTGCGTTAATGGTTGCTTTTCCTTGCGCAGGCTTCTGCCCCACGTACCACGGGACTATCTGACCGGGTGCTCAGCCGTGCCGACGGCGGGCCCGCGGGGCATGAATCGGGTGGGGACCGGATCGAGCCGACGATCTCGAACGACGCGCCAAGATCACTACCCGCACATCCGAGGACACCGCCCAAGCACATCGGCCCATGCTCCGTACGGAGATCTACGATCAGAGCAGCAGGGCCGCGGCACCGCCGTCGAGCCGATCCAGGTGCCCGAAGCGGGCCAGGACCTCTGACGCCGGGCCGACCGCGGCGATACGGCCGCCGCCCATCGCGACGGCGCCGGATCGAAGTACCGCCGGCTCGTCCAGCGTGATCACCAGGTCGGCAAGCAGAATCTGTCGCTGTGTGACATGCCGGCAGCCTGTCGGCTCACTGAGCTTCTTCGAGGTGGCCACCGATCAGGTGACGGTTCGCGAGCCGCAACGAGCGAGGCCCCCGGGCTGTTGATCGAGATGTCTGACGTCTCAATCACCTTGCCCGGGGGGCCTCGTTGGTCATCCATCCTGCCGCACTCGACCTGCCGCATGCGCTCGTCGAGTGGGTCACCATGCTGCTTGTCACTCGCGCGATGAGACCGGCGCTGCAAGCTCCGCCCGTCTCATCGCGCGATGGTGGCACTGGTCTACCTGCGCGAGCACACCACTCTGGCGAAGATCGCTGCGGGTTTCCGCATCAGCGAGTCCACCGCACACGCCTACACCAGCACGGTCGTCGACCTTCTCGCCGCACGTGCACCGGGCCTGCTGAAGACGCTACGCGACCACGATGCTGACTTCGTCCTCCTGGACGGGACCCTTGCCGAGTGCGACCGGGTCGGCGACGGCCGCACCGACTACTCCCACAAGCACCGGCGCCACGGCGTGAACGTCCAGGTGGTCACCGCTCCGGGAAGCCGACTGCTGTGGCTCTCACCCACACTGCCGGGCCGCACCCACGACCTGACCGCCGCCCGCACCCACCGGATCATCCGGATCTGCGAGCGCCAAGGCGTTCCCCTCGTGCCGACCTCGGATACCAGGGCGGCGGCCCCTGGCTCACCACGGGCATCAAACGCAGGCCCCCTGCAGGAACTCACCCCCACCGAGAGAACCCGTAACCGGGCCCTGGCCGCGGCACGGGCACCCGTCGAACGCGGTGTTGCCCGCCTGAAGTCATGGCGGGTCTTCCGCAGATCCCGATGCAGCCCCACCCGCATGACGTCAATCGCCAAAGCCGTTCTCACCCTGGAGCTGCAACCCTGAAGAGGCTCACTGGCACGTGCACGACCTCCCGCAGGACTGTGTGAACCAGGGCGGCATCTCCAACCTGCTCCAGATCCGACCGCCTGAACCAGACAATCAGCAGTAGACGAGTCGCCGTTCCGGCAGGTCAGACCGAAGCAGGCTGGGTCCGCAGGTGAGGGGCATCGATCACTTCAACGGCAACGATGTACTCCGGGAGAGGACGTGGGCGTAGTGGTCAAGTCCCCCCTCGGACACATAATCGCCCCACGACCACGGGTTTACGGGCAGGCGTCATCGGCACCCGGCTCTCACCTGGAGTGAGGAACGGGTGCATTTTGCTGCGTCCGTCCCTGGCGGTGGAGGGGGCGCTGGTCAGCCGATACGGATCCTTTCTCTCGTCGCGGTGCCGGGCGGTCAGGGTTTGGTCCGCCGGGTCGTAGGTCAGGGTCACGTTCTCGGCCCGCAGGTGTGCGGCCGCCGCTTCGGGAGCAGTCGGCTCGTCGCCTTCGGCGAGGCAGAGCAGCAGGGCAGGCAGACGGGCCAGGACGCGGTCCTCACGGACGTAGGTGTTGCGCGGTCGGCTCGTGCCAGGGCCGGTGGCGCTGGTGCGGCCGTGGCGGCAGCGGTAGGCCGGGCGATCGTGGGACCAGCAGGAGTCCATCCGCCGCCCGCACACCCCGCAGTGGAGCAGCCCGGCGAGCAGGTAGGCACGCCCCGGGCGCGGTGGTCCTGGCCCGCATGCCCTGGACGGCGACGAAGTCGGCCTCGCTCACCAGAGCCGGATGCGCCTGCTGGCGGGAGATGATCCAGTCCTGCGGCGGGTTCCAGCGGGCGATGTCGCGGTGGCCGAGGGCGGTGTTGGCCGGGTCGACGAGTTCGTGGTCGGTGCGCTGGCGGTTCCACACCTGCCGGCCGGTGTAGCGGGGGTTGGCCAGGATCGCTCCCACCGAGGTCAGCGTCCACCGGCCGCCGCTGCGGTGCGGATTGCGTTCCGGGTCGGCCGCCGACGGACACGGCACCGCCGCATCGTTCAGTGCCCGGGCGATACGCGCCACGGTCTTGCCCACGCGGCGCTGCGCGAACATCCAGGAGACCACCGGCGCGGTGGTGGGATCGGCCTCCAGGCGCTGGGAGCGGGCGCCACGGCGGGCCCAGGCCCGGTTCGGGTGGGGGCCGGCATCGGCGAGACGGTAGCCGTAGGGCGGCCGGCCGCCGAGGTAGCGTCCCTGTTCGCGGGCCTGGACGGTCATCGCGGTGCGGGCGCGGAGGCGGGCGCGGGCGATCTCCCGCTTGGACAGGATCCCCAGCAGGATCATCAGCTCCTCGTGCCCGGCCAGCCCGGGTCGACCGGGCCGCCCAGTTCGGGCAGCCACAACCGGACGCCGTGGTGTTCGAAGAGCGGGGCCATGGCGGCGAACTGGCTGCCGTAGAAGGCCCGCTCGCTGGAGCCGATCACCACCGCGTCGAAGGCGCGGCCGGGATCGGCCAGTGCGTCGATCAGCCGGCCGGCTTCCGGGCGGCGGGGCCAGGGCAGCACCCGGCTGTGCCCGATGTCGAAGAACTCGGCGGTGACCCGCCCGTGCCCGGCGACCAGCGCCTGCGCACGCAGCAACTGCCAGCCCCGGGAAGTCTCCGGATCCTGGAAATCCTCCGTCGACACCCGCCCGTAAAACGCAAACCGCACCCCATCCCGCGCTTGCGCCTCGGTCGCCCGGCTGCCCGCCCACATCCCCAGCACGCCGGGGTCGGCAGGCGGGTCGAAAAGCGGCAACGTGCCCGTCGAAGCCATGCCGCACCTCCCTGCAGGCGCTACCCGACCAAGCCGGGGATCGAAATGCCCGGGTGTGCCATCGCGAACGTCGCACATACGGCCGCGGAAGGGAACCGGAAGCCACTCGTTCGGGTGAGGGGTATTGACAAGTCAGCACCGCCGACTTCCGGACTCGTTCTGGCGCATACCTTGAGCCGTGATGCCGGAGTCGTGGCGAGAGCGTCCGTAGCACGATCGAAAGTGCTTCTGGTACTGCCGAGCACTCCTGGCAGTCTGGGCCCGGGGACTCGCCAACGTCGCCCCGATCACCTTCGACCTCCCCCGTGCTCCGTGCCCCGTCGCCGCAGTACCCGAGCAGCACTGACTGAGCGCGGGCGCCGGGTTGGGGGCGGTCGCGGCCTCGAGGGAGACGCGGGTCACCCGGACTGGCCGGGTGCCGGCGGCCGGGGCCTGGTCCCGCCGGGTCGTGGCTCAGTGTCCCGTTCGCGGCACAGAGCCGCGCGGCTGCCGCTTCGGGGTCGGCTGGCTCATCGTCTTCTGTGAGACAGAGCGGCAGGGCGGGCAGGTGGGCCAGGATGCGGGCCTCGCGGACGCAGGTGTTCGGCGGGCAGCCCGCGGCGGGAGGCCGGCCACCCTCCCACATCATGCCGCTGTCCCGTCGCGGTCGTCCCCACGACTAGCTCAGCCCAGGGGGCACGCGTTCACCTGCAAGTCCATCCTGGTCCTGTCAGCCGGTGCGTGAGGGAGGGCGAGGACGGTGCCTGGCACGAAGCGGACGAACGGTGGGCCATCGCAGGGCGAGGGCAGACGCAGCCGTCTGCCCAGGTCGCTGTACGAGAAGGAGCTGTTCCGTCTGCAAACCGAGCTGGTAGTGCTCCAGGAGTGGGTGCGGGCCGAAGGGGAGAGGCTCGTGGTGATCTTCGAGGGCCGCGACGCGGCCGGTAAGGGAGGCACGATCAAGCGAGTCACCGAGCTTCTCAACCCTCGTGTCGTGCGCATCGTCGCTCTGCCCGTGCCGACGGAACGCGAGCGAACACAGTGGTACTTCCAGCGTTATGTCGAGCGGCTCCCGGCTGCGGGTGAGATCGTGCTGTTCGACCGCAGTTGGTACAACCGCGCCGGCATCGAGCGCGTCATGGGCTTCTGCACGCAGAAGGAGCACGAGAGGTTCCTGCGTCAGTGCCCCGTCTTCGAGCGGATGCTCATCGAGGACGGGATCCTGCTGCGCAAGTACTGGTTCTCGGTGAGCGACGCCGAGCAGGAGCGGCGGTTCCGGCAGCGGCTGAGCGATCCGGCGCGGCGCTGGAAGCTCTCGGCGATGGATCTGGAGTCCATCACCCGCTGGGAGGCGTACTCCCGGGCCAAGGACGAGATGTTCGCGCACACCGATATCCCCGAGGCGCCCTGGTACGTCGTGGAGAGCGACGACAAGCGGGCCGCCCGCGTCAACATGATCGCTCACCTGCTGTCCACGGTGTCCTACCGAGAAGTCCGGCAGCCGGATCTCCGGCTGCCGCCTCGCCCGCCGCCGAGCGGTTACGAGCGCCCACCGAAGCACCTTCAGACCTACGTGCCGGACCACGCCGCCGCATTCCTCAGCAGTTCCCGGCCCAAACCGTAGACCCTCCGACCAGACGCCATCACACTGTCTGCCTTCATGCGCCCCACTGCCGGTGATCCCAGCCCCGACCCTCAGGACAGGCCCTCGACCTGGTTGAGGTCGGGTGCGTAGGGCGGTAGTTGGAAGACTGTCAGCCACTGATCTCGGGGTTTAAAATCGCTGAGCCCGGTGCTCTGGTCCGTACCGCGACGCTCGTCCCTGGTTGCCGTACGGGGTGCCGAGGGGTGTCGTGCCAGCCTCCTCGGCTGTGGCAGGGTCCACATTGTCGACGGTGACGAGTTCCTCACTTCCTGAACCGCCAGAGATGTCGAGGGTGAGGACGGGCCCCACGCCGGGTGCGTAAAGTTTGAGTTCGAGCACACGCGGTTCGAGGGTGTTGGTGTCCTTGGTGAGCAGCGCATTTCGGTAATGCCCGGCAGGAACCTCAACCTGCTCGCCGGTGCTCAGCACCTCGCCGTTGTCTTCGGCTTCACCCTTGAAGAATTCCTGGCGGTATCGCTGGCCGTCAGACGGACTACCAGCGACGACGACCCCTGGCAGGGCGCCGTCGATACCGGCCTCCCATGATCCGGCAGTGGAGGAGACCTTTCCTTTGCTGAATTCCGCCGTCTTCTCACCCAGGTACCAAATGTTTCCCTGGGAGTCCTGGGCGTACCAGTCGATGGTGTCCTCGATCAGTTCACCGTTCTTGGTTACGGTGTCGCGTAGGACGCGGGCAGTAATCCCGTTGGCGATCTTCTTCTTCTGGTTGGCGACGGTCACGACGACCTTGAGCACGTTGCCTTCTTCGTCCACCTCCCGGTAAATCCAGCGCCTGCCCGGCTTCATCGGCCAGTACTTGTTGTCGATGTCGACGGTGAACTCTCCCGGGTCTGCGGTGAAGGATTCGTCGCCCTGAGGGAGGTCGGGTGCTCCAGAAGTGCCCCCGCAACCGGTCAGGGGGAGAAGCGTGCCCGCGACGCAGAGGGCGGCGAGATACCGGTGGACCTTCATGGTGCTGCTGTTCCCCGACTTCTTCGCTGTTGCCTTCGCTGCTTTTCTCGCCGCGGCCCTCGGTGTCGATGACGCGGAAGCTCCTGATGAGTGGGATGTCCGTCCGCTGCCGCCGGGTGGCCCTGACTTCGTCGCCCTCATGGCTCGACGATTCCCCTTTCATACAAGTCCGATCAATTGATTCGTACGACTGGCGCGGCGTGGGGGGCAGATGAGAAGGCCGTCGAATATACCATCACCGGAAACCAACACTCGGGATTGATAAGGTCCTGCAGGCGTGCGCTAGAGAAAGAGGATGCGATTAACTGTGCTCTCGACCTCGCCATCTGGCGTGGTCGTGGGCATGGACTTCGAGAAGGATCGGCCATTGTCTTCGCCGCAACCGGTTAGTACTCCGGTGTGGTTCTGTGGGGGATCCAGCGGCTTCATCGATGCCCCGTCGTCGGTAGTGGCTGCGTCGGGTTGTCGCCTGGTGGCATCTGCGCCAGTTGGACCAGTGCGGCAGTGGGGCTGGTGACTGTGTCGGAGGGCTGAAGGCGGCGGCGGATAGGTGACGTATCTCCGGGACGGTCCAGAGCATCGGGTCGAGGCTGTGGGCGGGATGGCGAGGATCGTCGGGCCGGTTGGGGGCAGCGTCGGCGGCGACGGCGGCCAGGAAGGTCAGGGCGAGGGTGATGTGCCGGTGCCATGAGGTCCAGTGCCTGACCTGGCAGTGGTCGAGTCCGACATGGCCTTCGGCGGCTGGAAGCACTCCTCGACGCTCCAGCGGACGCCGACGACGGGTACCAGCTCCGCAAGGGTGACCGTGGTGGGTGACCAGCACAGATAGAAGGCCAGTTCACCGGTGGTGCGGTTGCGGCGGACCAGCAGATGGCGGTGCTCGTCGGCGCCGATGTGGATCCATGCCCAGTCGTAGTAGCGCGGGCCCTTCGCGCCGCTGCCCGCCCTCTGCCGCTGCCAGGCGGTGGCGGGCAGGCGGCCCGCGACGGTGTCCGCACGGACAGGGGTGCGGCCTGAGTTGATCCGCACCCGCGTCGAGCAGGCGACGGCCAGGACGTAGCCGATGCCTGCCTCCTCCAGTCGGGCACGCAACCGTGGGTCCTGCCCGTAGGCTTCGTCGCCGGTCACCCCGGGGTGCCTCCACCCCGGCGTCCAGCGCGGCGGCGATCATCTCCCAGGCCAGGCGGGGCTTGGTCGCGAACTCGATCTCGTCGGGTATCCCGGCCGCCCGGCGGCGCTCCGGGTCGGTGCACCAGGAGTTTCTCGGGCAGGTAGAGCCGGCGGTCGATCAGCGCCCGTCCCCGGCTGGTGGCGTAGGCGAGGAAGACCCCGGCCTGGCTGTGCTCGATGCGTCTCGCAGTGCCGGTGTACTGCCGTTGCACCTCCGCCGAGGCGCGGCCTTTCTTCACGAAGCCGGTCTCGTCCATGATCAGCACCCCGCCGTCGGTGCCGAATGTCGGCACACCACGGCGGACCTTCAGCGACAACGAGCCGGATCCCGCCATGCCCCCCACGACCGCGCTTCCGCCCCTATGGCCAGCCGACGCTGACGCTCGTCCAGGTGCGGTAACAACACCTGGAACTTCGCAGCCAGCGCGGCTTCGATCCCCTCCGGTCTCCCCACACCAGAACAACGATCCCCGCAGCTGGAAGCCACGACTTGATTCCCGGCGAGCCCCTCATCCGGCGGGGGAGTTGAACCACTTCGAGGCGCGGGTAGAAGGTGAGCATGTGCGTGTCTGCCTCAACGGCGTACTCATCAACGATTTCACCAACACCGATCCGGCACGTGCGCTCGCCGGGTACATCAGTCTGCAGAACCACGGCACAGGCGATGACGTCTCGTTCCGCCACGTCCGGCTCCTTGAACCAGGCACCAGCGCCGGGCCGATCCGAGGCGCCTGCGGCACGTGCGTGGACGTGGCCGGGCGCTGAACGCGGACGGTGCGAAGGTGCAGTTGGTCGGGTGGATCTGGCGGGCGCTCGGCAAATGTCTCGATGCGGCCGGCGCGAACACCGCGAACGGCACCGAGGTGCAACTTTACGCCTGCCACTGCGGGGACAACCGGGATTGGACGGCACCGGCGACGTGACCTCGCCGTCCGCGGTGCGCGGCAGGGCCGTCGTCCGGATGCCGCCCGCCGGCAGCCAGTCCTCCCGGTCTCCCGGAGACCTGGCCGTGCACGCGCCGGTTCCCGGAAGCGAGTGGAGAGTTGTGATCCCGATGCGTACCGTCGATGTCCCACTACGTCGGACCGACCGATGAGCAGCATGGACTGGAGCCGATATGCACCTGGACGACGACGCCGAGCAGGCCCAGATCCTTCCCCGGTGAGGAGCTGTGAGCGGCGTGGCCGCCACGGACGGATCTCTCGCGGACTGAAGATCCGCATCCTGGTGGGCGGAGTCGTGGCGGCCACCGCTTTCACTTTGGCCGGTACCCCCGCGCTGGCGCGCCCGTCCGATGCCTCGAAGCAGAGTTCCGCAGCCGTGCGCCCCGAGGCGCCTCCGAAGGCCCCGGAGCTGAGTAAGTCCGCGAGGTTCGAGAGACGGATCTTGGTCCTCGCGAACGCCGAGCGGAGGAAGGCTGGGTGCGGCCCTCTGCGTGTGTCCCCCCGCGTGCGGGCCGCCGCGCGGGCGCACGCCCGGGACATGGCGGCGCGCAGCTACTACGAGCACGTCAGCCCTGAGGGGGAGCACGCTGACGCCCGGATGCGGAGGGCGGGCTATCCGGTAGGAGCGTGGGGTGAGAACATCCACAAGGGACCCACGACTCCCGAGGCCGCTATGCGGGATTGGATGAACAGTCCCGGACACCGCATCAACATGCTCAACTGCGCCTACACGGATTTCGGCGCCGGTGTCAGCCTGAAAGCCAACGGCCCTTGGTGGGTACAGAACTTCGCCACTCGACGCTGACCCCGATTTCCGTGTGGCCGGTGGGTTACTGAGGTTGAACGCGTGATGTCGCTGGGTTGCTCAGGTGGGTCTGATGGTCAGGTCGGTCTCGGCGACGCAGCCGTCTATGAGGCCGCTGCGGTACTGGATGTGCCGTAAGCCTTGCCGGATGCGCCGCGCTCTCGGGCGGATGGTGGTACAGGCTGACGACATCGACGACCTTTCGCGATGAACTGAGGGTTCGGTGGAGAGCTTGAACGCGTCCTGGAGATGGTGCTTGAGGTCGAACTTCTTCCAGATCCGCCTGACGGCGGATTTCGAAACGCGGGAGTGCTTGGCCATCAAGGCCCGCGACCAGTGGGTGTCCTGGCCAGGGGTGGACTCCAACGTCGCCGTGAGCCCGTCCTCGACCTGGTTCAGCAGGATCGAGGGCGGCCTGCCCGGACGCGGCTCATCGCTCAGCCCGTCCAGCCGCAAGCGGATGAACCTCGACCGCCAGCGGTTCACTGTCCCCTGCGACACACCGAGTTCGGCGGCGATCTCCTTCTTCGTGCTGCTGTTGCTCCGGCCCCGGCCGCGGCTCGTCCACCAGGCCCGCCATCCGCCGGGCCACGAACCGCGAGCGTCACTTGAGCACCATCTCCGCGGACACCCCGACGTCCGCTGCCACAGCCGTATGGGACACTCCATCCGCACAGGCCAGAACGATCCGGGCCCGCTCCGCCACACGTGCCGGCACCGCACCGCCCGCCCAATGCGCCAACTCCGCCCGCTCAGCAGCAGACAGCACCACTTCGAAACAGCAACGAGGACCCGGAGACACCACAAAACAGCCTACAGACTTAGTGCCGTCATTTCCGGCGCATCACACTGGGTCGACAACCGGGCGGCGTTGGGCAGGTTGAGCACTCAGGGGTGGGTGAGCCCGCGGCCGTGGTAGACGTGATCACCGAATGCGTCTCCGCGGTCGGCACATGACGATCAGCCATCTCTTCGCTCGGGTAAGCCCGTTGACCAGGCGGCCGAGGTGTTCGTCGGCGTAGGCGAGTGAGGCGGCGTGGGACTGCCAGGAATCGGCAGCGAAAACGAACTACAACCGGAGTTTTAGGCACCGACCGCTTCGTCCACCGAGCGGTGCTTGCGCAGTCTGCCCAGGAGGCGGAGGGGGACGGGGAGATGTCGCTGCGCTCTCTGTGAGGCGACGTATCCGTAGTACTCGCTTTCGCCCTTCGAAGGCGCCATGTTGAGGATGGTGCCGAGCACGGCGGTGGGTGTGCACCGGAGTGCGCGGACGGCGTCGGTGAGCTGACCGCGACGTGTCCGTCCGTAGCGGACCACCAGCAGGTAGCCGTCCAGCGCTGGTGCCATCGCGGGAACGTCGGACAGCGGGAGCACCGGTGGGGTATCGACGACTACGTGGTCGAAGCTCTCAGCGAGGTCGCGTACCACCGCCCGGTACTGGGCGGAAGCCAGCATCTCCGCCGGGTTGGGGGGGATCGCTCCGCTGGTCAGGACGGAGAAGGAATCCGTGGACTGCAGCACTTCGCTCGTGGTCGCCTGGCCGATCATCACGGTGGTGAGCCCTGCGTTCTGGACCAGACCGAGCCTGCGCGCCAGGCAAGGGCGTCGCAGGTCGGCATCGACGAGGCACACGGAGGCGCCGAGTTCGGAGAGCGCCGCCGCGAGGTTGACCGCGACGCTGCTTTTCCCCTCGCCGGGTAATGCGCTGGAAACGGCGATGATCTTTGGCGTCCGGTCCACGTCCAGGAATCGCAAGGTGGTGCGCAGCCGCCGGAATGCCTCTGCACGAGGGCCGAAGGCATTCTCCAGGCTGGCGAGGGGATGCTCCGAGGTCCGCGCGTCATACGGGATGCTCCCAAGCACTGGGGGCACACCGCCTTCCGGCAGGGTTGCGCTGAGAGATTCGGTCAGGTCACGGCGGCTGCGCACCGACGAGTCGCGTGACTCCCGCGCGACGGCGAAGCCGACGCCGAGAGCCAGCCCCGCCACCAGTCCCAGCGACAGATTGAGCGTGAGGCTGGGGGAAGTAGGAGCCGTGGGCACGTCAGCGGGCTCGACGATGCTCAGCCGCACCGGTGACGACTTGGCCCCCACTGGCCGTTCGATCTCGGGGATGACCTCGGTGAACCGCTCGGCGACTGCATTGCTGATCCGGGCGGTGCGCGACGGCTTGGTGTCGGTGACGCTGATCCTGAGCAGCACCGTGTCGAGTGGTACCTCGGTGCTGATGACGTCCCCCAACTGTGCGGGCGTCATGTCGAGATCCAGCGCCTCCACAACCGGCTCTGTCACCTGAGGGCTCGACACCGCCTCCGCGTAGGAACGGACCCGCGCCTGAGCGAAGCTGTTGCCTTCGTTCAGCGTGACCGTGTCCTCGGTGGTCTGGAGCGACACGAACAGGGTGCTGGTGGCCCGGTATTGGGGAACGGCGGCGGAGGTGGCGAGCGCCCCGAGCACCGTGCCCAGCGTTCCCAGCACCACGATGGCACGCCATCGGCGGAGCAGGGTCGGCACGTGATCGAGCAGTTTCACGGGATTCGTCCCCCATCGCCTCCGGTACACGCGGGCGTCATTGGAAGGAAGTTGAGCACATCCCTTTTGTCTTCCATAAGGGGAGTGGCTCCCCATTAGCTCTTTCGAGTGATTCGAGCCGTTGAGCCGTTAGGAGGGCGGTTCGGGAGGACAGGGGATGGATATCTGATCGAAGACTGCCGGGGGGCGCCGCCAGTTCGAACAGCTCTAGGAGCGTTGAGAGATGCTCAGACGATCCGTATGGCGCACCGCCCTCACGGCCTTCGCAGCGGTTGCCGTTCTCCTCACGGTACCGCTGACGGTCGCAGAGGTCGCGCACGCCCAGACCTACCCGCCGCGTCCGCCGCCGAGCCTCAGTCTCAGCCAACTCTTCGTGGTCGCCGGCGACCCGGTGCGGTTCACAGCGAAGGGCTTCGATCCCAACCAGCAGGTAGTCGCCGTGCTGAGAGACCGCCCGAGCCAGCCGCTGGGCACCTTCCAGGCCGACGCGCGCGGGAGGGTGTCCGGGAGCGTCACGATTCCCAGGTCGACCGGCCTGGGCTTCCATCAACTTCAACTCAAGGGGCAGAACCCCAACCTCACGGCGTCGGCGTTCCTGTTCGTCTTCCCGCGCTTGACTCCCCATGCCGGGGAGTCAAGTCAGCAGGAAGAGCAGCAGCACGCGAAGGTCGACGCCGGCATCGGGCCGCGCCAAGTGGGTGGCGCTGCGGCCTTGGTCGCGCTCGGTGGCGGAGCGTGGCTTGGGGCTCGGCGCCTAAGGAACGGGACCCGGTGACCGCCGGCTTGGCAACGCGATGCCCGCACGTCGACTGACGCGCCTGCCCTCGCGCCTCAAGGTGGTGACCGGCGGGCCCCGCCTCTGGCGAAGCCGGCTGTCGCCACCACGCCGTGCCCGGGACCACAGGTGGTTCCGGGCACGGCATCTGCTGCTGGGCTGTGCCGGTCTGCTGCTGGTCGGCGCCGGCTGGCTCCTGGTCACCGGACTGCTGGCCCGCAGCGAACTCCTCGCCGCGCGACGCGAACTGGAGACGGCGCGGCAGTCGGTCATCGCCAACCCCGACAAGTCTCGCAGGGCTGTGAGCGCCGCAGCCGAGCACGCCACGCAGGCGCGCGTTCTCACCTCGGGGCCTGCCTGGTTCCTCGCCGACGCCCTGCCGGTCCTCGGCGATCCCGCCGAGACGGTGCGTGGCGCGACGAACGCGACCGACCGGCTGACGAGGGAGGTGCTGCCTCCGCTGGTGCGGCTCGTCTCCGATGTGGAGGGCGAGACGCGCGACGGTGGCGGCCTTGACACCCTGTCGTCCAGGCTTCGGCATGCGGCCCGGGACCTGGAACGGGCGGCGCAGGCCACCAAGGAGGTGGGTGCCGCCGTGGAGGCGCTGCCGCGCAATACCTGGCTGCCCACCGCTGATGCGCGTGACGAGTTGGTCCGCCAGGTCGACCGCCTCGCCACCGCGACCGACGACACCGCCCTGGCGGCCCGCCTCCTTCCGCCCATGCTGGGCGACGACAGTCCGCGCCGGTATTTCGCGGTCTTCCAGAACACCGCCGAATCCCGGGGCACCGGCGGAATGGCTGGGGCCTTCGCCGTGTTCACGGCCGACCACGGAGTCGTGCGTTTCGAGCACTTCGGCACGGGCTCCGAACTGTCGGACACCCGACCCGACATCGATCTCGGTACCGAATTCGAGGCCCAGTACGTTACCAGCGCTCCCACCCAGGTGTGGGCGAACTCCAACCTCAGCCCGCACTTCCCCAACGCCGCACGCATCTGGGCGGCCACGTGGCAGAAGCACAGCGGCCACCGGGTGGACGGCGTCATCGCGCTCGACCCCACCGGCCTGGGGCGCCTGCTCGAGGCGACGGGCCCGGCCCGGCTGCCCGACGGCACGGCGCTCACCGGCGGCACCGTCCGCGATCTCGTCCTGCGGACCGCCTACGAACGCTTCCAGGACGACGCAGAGCGCCAGACCTTCCTCCTCGACGTGGCGCGCACCGCCGCCGCGACCCTGACCGGTGCTTTCGACGACGGTGAGCGCGTGCCCTCACTGCTCGAAGCGGGAGCCGACGTGCTCAGGGAGGAGCGCCTGAAGGTATGGAGCGCGCACCGGGACGAACAACGGCACCTGGAGACCAAGTCCGTGAGCGGGATCCTGCCTGAGGACCCCGGACCCTTCGCGGGTCTCCTCGTCAACAACGCCGCCGGCGGCAAACTCGACTACTACCTGGAAAGACGGTTGCGCTGGACGCCCGGACGCTGCACCACCCTGGGCCGTACCGTCACCGCAAAAATCACCCTGAGCAACAACGCCCCCGCGTCAGGACTCCCTGCCTACGTCACCCAGCGCGGCGACGACGCCGACTACCCCACCCAGCCAGGTGACAACCGGCTGCTCGTCTCCTACTACGCCTCCTCGGGCGCGATTCTCACCGGAGCCGAACTGGACGGCCGCCCCATCACCGTGCACAGCGGGGTCGAACGCGGCCACCCCGTCCTCACCATGGATGCCGAACTGCCCGCACAGTCCACCCGCGTCCTCACGCTCCACCTGGTGGAGCCAGTGGGCAAGGAAGGTGACCGGGCGCCGGTGCTGCTGCGTCAGCCACTGGTCACCCCGATGCCGGTCACGGTGGACCCCTATCCGGACTGCGAGTGACCGGACAACCGCCGGTCACCGTCGCCTGCACCGCTCAGCACGGCACGGGCAATCCGCTCCACCGACTCCTCGATCCGCGCCGCACACGCCCGCAGCACCGACCCGTCCGAGCCGATCGGGTCCGCCACGTCCTCATCGGCGCCCGCCACGCGGACGCTTCCGCGCCGGGCGGCTGCGGCCCGGACAAGCGCCCCGAGTCGGGCGGCCGGGTCCGCGATCCCCGCCGCGTCCTCCTCTCGCAGCAGCAGGGCGAACTCCCGCAGCGTGAAGGCCCGGCATAGCGCACGCGCCGGGGCAAGTCGCACCGCGGCCTCGCGATGTTCGACAGCGGCGCCCAGCACCAGATCAGCACGCTCGACCAGTTCGGTGGTCAACCGCCGTGCCACGGGCTCCGCGAGATCTCCGCCCCGGGACTGGAGGATCGCCGTCACCGCCGGTGGCACCGGTGTGCCGGGATCCGCCGCCGTGCCCGCGCTGGTCACTCCGATGGGCACCCGGCCAGGATCGGCCAGCCGCTGTCTGAGCAGCCCCGCCGCAAGCGGTGAGCGATACAGGTTGCCGGTGCACACCATGAGGACGCCGGTGCGGAATGGTTCTGACATAGCGCCAGTATGTCAATTCATCAATAAGAAGGATATATCAAGGAAGAATGCGTGATTCTCTGCTTTGGTGCGTTTACCTTGGAACATGCTGAGTGCAACGGCGGCACCACGCTCGGGTTCCGGTCGTCTTCGCGTGATGCGGGTCATCGCCCGCATGAACGTCGGTGGTCCGGCCGTCCAGGTCACCGCCTTGCTGCGTGGTCTCGACCCGGCCCGCTTCGAGCAGCGGTTGTTCGCCGGATCGGTTAGCCCCGGCGAGGCCGACCATCTCGACAGCCGCGCCCCCGACGTGCCGGTCCGGCGGGTGGCCGCGCTGGGCCGGGCAGTCCGGCCGGGCGACGATCTCCGTGCGGTGCGGGAACTCACCGCCGCCATGCGCCAGTTCCAGCCGCACATCGTCCACACGCACACCGCGAAGGCCGGCGCCCTGGGCCGCGTCGCCGCAATCCGGGCACGGGTGCCCGCCCGCGTGCACACCTATCACGGCCACCTGCTGCACGGATACTTCTCGCCCCGCGTCACCGGCATGGTCGTCCACGCGGAGCGGCTGCTGGCCCGGCACACCGACCGGCTCGTTGCCGTCGGCGTGCGGGTGCGGGACGACCTGATCGCCGCCGGGATCGGACGGCCGGAGCAATACGCGGTCGTGCCGCCGGGGACCGTGCTGCCCACGCTCCCAACGCGTGCGGACGCCCGGCGGCGACTCGGCCTGCCACCGGACAGTCCTGTCGTCGCGTATGTCGGCCGCGTGACACGGATCAAGCGGCCCGACCGGTTTGTGGCCGTCGCCCGCGAGGTGCGGCGGGCCGTACCCGCCGCCCGTTTCGTGGTGTGCGGCGAGGGCGACCTCGCCGGCGCACTGGCCGGACAGGCCGGCACGGAGGATCTGCTCCAGCCACTGGGGTGGCGCGCCGACGTCGAGACGGTGTACGCGGCGGCGGACCTGGTGCTGCTCACCTCCGACAACGAGGGCATGCCCGTCAGCCTCATCGAGGCGGGCCAGGCCGGTGTCGCCGTGGTCGCCACCGACGTGGGCAGCGTGGCCGAGGTGGTGCGGAGCGGCGAAACCGGGCTGCTGGCCGCGCCGGACGTCGCGGAGCTCGCCCGTCATACCGTGCGGCTCCTCAAGGACCCCGGGCTCCGCCGCGACATGGGCCAGCGGGCCCGCGCCTGGACCATGCGCCGGTTCGGAGCGGAACGCCTGATCGCCGACACCGACCGCCTGTACGCCGAGATCGCCGTGGCGCGCGGCTGGTGGCCGCCGCCCTTAGCGGACGGCGCCGCAACAGACACGAACACAGCAGAAGGAGAGGGTGAACGCACGTGAACGTTGTTGTCACCGGCGGAGCAGGATTCATCGGAGCGAACCTCTGCCGCTGGCTCACCGCAGGCCGGACCGACCATCACGTCACCGCCCTGGATGACCTCAGCACCGGCTCGACGGCGAACCTGGACGGGGTCGCCGCCGAGTTCGTCGAGGGCAGCGTCCTGGATGCTCGCCTGCTCGACGACGTGATCTCCTCGGCGGACGCGGTCGTCCACCTGGCCGCCCGCCCTTCCGTGCCCCGCTCCCTGACCGATCCCGTCGCCAGCCACGAGGCCAACGCCACGGGCACCGTGCGTGTGCTGGAGGCGTGCCGCCGCCGCGGCGTTCACGTCATCGCCGCCTCGTCCTCGTCCGTTTACGGGGACTCCGCGGAACTGCCGAAACACGAGGCGCTGCCCACGATCCCGCTCAGCCCGTACGCCGCCAGCAAGGTCGCCACCGAGGCGTACACACTTGCCTACGGGGCGGCGTACCGTCTGCCGGTGCTCGTGCTGCGCTTCTTCAACGTCTACGGCCCGCTGCAGTCCCCGGCACACGCCTATGCCGCTGTCGTCCCGGCGTTCATCGACGCCATGCTGCGCGGGCGGCCGGTGACCATCTTCGGTGATGGCCTGCAGACGCGAGACTTCACGTACGTCGGCACGGTCGTCCGTGTTCTGGCGGACGCGGTGGAACATTCGGTCTGCTGCCGCGGGCCGGTGAACCTCGCCTTCGGCAATCACGTGTCGCTCCGTCAACTCGTCGAACGGCTCACTGCCGTCGTCGGGTCGCCGCCCCGAGAGATCCGGCACGAGGCGGCCCGCGCGGGCGACGTTCGCGACTCCCAGGCGGCCGACGGCCTGCTGCGGCGACTTTTCCCCGACGTCACTCCCGAGCCTTTGGACACGGGTCTGGCGGAGACTGTTCGGTGGTTCCGCAGGCTCCCCGGGTACGTGCCTGATCCGAGAACCTCGGACGCAGGCTACGGAGTGGCCGGCGCGGGCGCTGCGGCGGCACCCGACGGTCCGCCCGACCAGGAACCAGCGGGCCCACCGCCGGAAGCGTGATCAGCGAGCCGACGATGGCGGCGGCGGACATCGCGGCGCCGCTGAGCGCGATGCCCGGCGGCGCGCCGGTCAGCACCAGCGCGGTGAGACAGCCAACTGTCGCGACCCCGCACAGGAGCAGCACGGCCCACGGCACCCTCAGCCCCACGCGCCGCAGCCGGTGGGCGGCGTGGTCGGTGCCCCCCCGTAGCAGTGGTTGTCCCGCCATACGACGGGAGAGCATGACAAGGAAGGTGTCCGCAGTGGCGATCAAGGTGGCCAGCCACACGCCGAGGAGCCCGGTCGGCCCGTCGCCGCCCGCGTGGAGCACGACAGCGGCCGAGGACAGGGTGAAGCCGAGGAAGAGGGAGCCCGCGTCACCGAGGAATATCCGCGCCGGATGCCAGTTGTGACCGAGGAATCCCAGGCACGCTCCGGCCAGGGCGGAGGTCACCAACACGAGCCCCGCTTCGCCCCCGGACAGCGCGGTCCCGCAGAGGAATCCACCGCTGATCGCGCACAGCGACGCGGCCGCGCCGTCCGTGTTGTCCAGCAGGTTGACTGCATTGGTGGTGAAAACGATCCACGCCACGGCCAGGGCCGCGTCGATCCCGCCCCAACCGGTGAGTTCGGGGCCGCCACCCACCGCCACCACCGCCGCCGCTGCGGGGATTTCGACGCCCAGCCGCAGCCCAGGGCTGAGCGGACGCACGTCATCGACGAGGCCGAGCACGGCCACGGCCGCGGCGGCACCGAGGAGGACCCCCAGTGTCGGGTCGAGCAGGTCGTCGGCGAGCGCGGTGCCGGCACCGACGGTGAGCGTGGCCGCAGCGACCGCGACGCCGCCGAGGTACGGCGTCGGCGCGGCGTGCGCTTTCCCGATGCCGGGCCGGTCGGTCAGGTGATGGCGGAGAGCGAGGCGCCGCAGCGGCTCCGTCATCAGCACCACGCCCAACAGGGCGGCGCCGGCAGCCGCTGCGGCGAGCGAGGCGCTCATCTTCCGCCCTCCGCAACCGGGGCCGAGGGAGGGGCCGAACTTCGCCGACCGGGGACACCCGGCGCATCCCCCGGTTCCGAGCTGTCCTGCTGCTCTCGTGCCTCAGCGATGGCGGCCGCCATCACCTCGACCATGGAGTGCCGTGGCCGCCAGCCGGTCAGCTCGCGCAGCTTCGTGGTGTCCGGCAGTCTGCGTTCCATATCCTCGAAGCCCGGCCCGTACGCCTCGCCGTAGGAGAGCTGTCGCACCACTGACGCGCTCCCGGCCTGGGCGATCAACCGTTCGGCGAGTTCAAGGACGGTGATTTCCTCCTCACCCCCGATGTTGAACGTCTCCCCGTCCGCCGCCGAGTTGTCCAGCAGGAGGAGCAGCGCCGCCACCGCGTCCGCAACGTGCAGGAAGCAGCGCCGCTGCTGGCCGGTGCCGTGGACGGTCAGGGGGTCACCGGCCACCGCCTGGTGGGCGAAACGCGGGATGACCATGCCGTAGGCGGGGCTCTGCCGGGGGCCGACGACGTTGAAGAACCGGACGATGGTGGTCTTCAGACCCCGCTCACGGTGGTAGAGGTTGGCGAGTACCTCGTCCACGGCCTTCGCGGTGCTGTACGACCACCGGGCAACCGACGGGCTGCCAAGGATGCGATCGGCCATCTCGTCGAGCGCGCCGTGTGAGTTCTTGCCGTAGACCTCCGACGTGCTCGCCACCAGAACCCCGCAGCCATGGCGATGCGCCGCGTCGATGACGGTCTCGGTGCCTCGGATGTTCGTGACGAACGACGTCAGCGTCTGTTCGATGATCAGCTTGACCCCGACGGCCGCGGCAAGGTGCACCACGGCATCACATTCTTGTGTCAACGTATCCACCAGCGCGGCGTCGAGCACGGAGCCACGAACGAACCGGAATCCGCCGTGCTCCATGGCCGCCGCCAAGTTCTCCGTGCGCCCGGTGGAGAGGTTGTCTAGTACCACCACCCGCCTGCCCGCCGCCAGCAGGCCATCGACGAGATGAGAGCCGATGAAGCCGGCTCCGCCCGTGACCAGGTACGTCGTGCAGTAATTCATATTGCAGCCACTCCGCCCTCTTGGGGAATTGTCGAGTCACCCAATTGTCACATCTGGTGGAGAGATGGAACCCCGGTCATTTCGGAAATGCATCCGGTTACTTAGTAAGAGTGAACCTCGGTTCCCGGTTGAGTAGTTGGGGCCTCTCGCGTGCATAAAATCCGAAGGAAATCACGTGGGGATTCGTGGCATTATATTACTTTCAAGGGGTGGGTTGTTGTGTATGGCGGCAAGCAGGGCAGGCGGCAGAAGCTGGTGGTCGTCGGTCAGGGATATGTCGGACTTCCCCTGGCCTTACGAGCCGTGGAATGCGGGTTCACCGTCATCGGGCTCGACACAGACGCGCTGCGGGTCAAGCACCTGGAGTCCGGTGATTCGTACGTCGAAGATGTGAGCGACACCCGGCTGGCGGCCGCGCTCGCCGCCGGCCAGTACCATCCGACGACCGACTACGACAAGGCCGCCGACTTCGACGTATGTACGATCAGCGTGCCGACGCCGCTGCGCGATGGCGTCCCCGACTTACGCCACGTCCAGCGCGCGGGCCTGAACCTAGCGCCCCACATCAAGCCTGGCGCCACCGTGATCCTGGAGTCGACCACCTACCCGGGCACCACGGAGTGCCTCCTGCGGCCGCTGCTGGAGGATGGCAGCAGCCTGCAGGCCGGCCCCGACTTCCACCTCGGATACAGCCCTGAACGGATCGACCCCGGTAACCCCCTCTGGCGCCTGGAGAACACCCCCAAGGTGATCGCCGGTATCGATGCCGCCTCGCTGCGCAGTATCGAGCGCTTCTACAGCCGCCTCGTGGAGCGCACCGTGCCCGTGGGCTCCTGCCGCACTGCCGAGCTGTGCAAGCTGCTGGAGAACACCTTCCGGCACGTGAACATCGCACTGGTCAACGAGCTGGCCATGGTCTCCAGATCGCTGGACGCGGACATCTGGGAGGCCATCGAGGCCGCCGCGACCAAGCCGTTCGGATTCATGCCCTTCCGCCCCGGCCCTGGCGTGGGTGGGCACTGCCTGCCGATCGACCCTTGCTACCTGTCCTGGCAGGTCAGGCGCCTGCTGCGACGGGACGTCAGGACCGTCCAGCTTGCAAACGAGATCAATGGCGCCATGCCCGACCACCTCGTGGCACGGATCAGCCGGGGACTGAACGCGCGCGGCAAGCCGGTCAACGGCTCCCGCGTCCTGCAACTGGGCCTGGCCTACAAGAAGAACACCGGCGACATCCGCGAGTCGCCGGCCCTGGCGCTGGCACGGTCGCTGGTCGGGCTCGGCGCCCGGGTGGCCGCTGTGGAACCGTACACCGACCCCGCGCTGCTGCCTCAGGACATCACCTGCGTCGAGCTGACCGAGGCCGAGCTCCACGCGGCCGACGTGGTGGTGGTCGCCACCGACCACGACGCCTTCGACTACGCACTCGTCGAGCGGGCCGGGGTGTATGTGTTCGACACGCGCAACCGGTGTCGCCGCGGTGAGCACGTCGAGGTGCTGTAGGACGTGCCCGGCGAATCACCGGGCACCGCTCCGGTACGTCCTGTGTGGGCGCGAGTAGCTGGCATCCCGCGCCCGTGGCTGCCACGCCGTCGCCACCTCGCCGCATTCGCCTCGCTCAGCGCCGCCGGCCAGGCCGAGTCCGTGTTGTCGTTCGTCACCACCGCCGTGCTGGTCCGGGTCGCCGGTCCGGCGGAGGCAGGGCAGGTGTTCTTCGCGCAGTCCTTGGCGACGGTCTGGTTTCTGGTGTGGGACCCGCGCATGGAGGACGCCATGCAGCACTTCGTACCCGCCGCGCAACGGGGCGGCCCTGGCCGGGGTACCCGGCTCTACCACCGGTTGCTGCGTGTGGACGTCGCGACGGGCGCGGTGGCCACGGTCGTCGGCGTGGCGGTCGCGATCGCTGTCGCCGCTTCCGGATGGCTTCCCGACGAGCAGGGCACGTTCCTGGTGCTGGCGGTGGTGGCCGCGGGCACGGCCACCCCCTCGGGCAGTGCGTCGGCCGGCTACGCCCTCGCCGACCGACTGTCCCGGCTCGGCCGGATACGCGTGGCAATGGCCCTGGCCGGGTGCCTGGGGACGCTGTTGGCACTGCTGGCCGCCGGGCCGTCTGGCTACCTGGCAGCAGGCGCGGTCTCGGGCCTGGCGGCAACGGTGCTGCTCACCGTCGACGCCTGCCGCCACATGCGCCGGGCCTGCGGGGTTCCTCGAGGCGGAGTCGATGGGGAAGCTGACAGGGAGGGGGATGGAGGGGACGACACCCGGCTGCCCGCGGGGCTGGTCCCCTTCGTGATGAAGAGTTCGGTGACCGCGTCGGTGGCCGTGGCCGCCGAGAACGGCGTCTCGCTCCTGGCCGGGCTGCTCGGCGGACCCACACTCGTGACGTACCTCAAGGTCGTCGCCGCGCCTGGCCGCCTCCTCGCCAGCGTGGTCAACCCCGTGTCCGCGCAGCTTCACCCGCGCCTGGCGCGGGCACGCGCAGGTGGGCGCCGCGCGGCGGTGATGCGTGACGCGCTCCGCTCCAGCGCGGTGACGTCCGCCGTGGGTGGAGCTGGCGTGGTGGTAGCGGTTCCCCTGTCCGGTCCGGTGCTAGGCCTCGTCTACGGCCCGGCGTACGCAGCCTTGGCCACGCCCGCCGTGGTGCTGATGGCCGCAGCCGCGCTGCGGGGCACGGTTGTGTGGGGGAAGGTGCTGCCGTCGGCACTGGGCCGCCCCGGTGTCCGGCTGGCGTTCGTGACGGCCGAGGGCCTGGGTCTGCTGGGTGTGCTGGTCGTCGCGGTCCGGAGCTGGTCCGGCGCCTCGGCCGTGACCGCCGCCTTCGCCTGGGGTTCGCTGTGCTTGGTGGTCTTCAGCACCGCCGGCTGGTTCGCCGCTCTGCGGTCTCTCGTCAGGGCGATGCCCCCGCCGCGTGGCCCGGCGGAGCCGAGCCGCGACCCATCGACGGGGGACTCCCCTCCTTGAGTAGCCCGTCACCGCACGGCGCGTCGTCCTCCCGGCCGAAGGACAGGCCGGCGTAGACGAAGAACAGCAGCGTCAGCATGGAACCGGCGAAGAGCGTCATCTCGGAGAGGGACATGGCCAACACGGCGACCGTGAACAGCAGGGGGGCGTCGCTGCGGGCGGCGCGCAGTGAGATCAGCAGCACTGCCAGAAACAGCGTCAGCAGCAGCAGGCCCGGGACTCCCGTGAAGGCGAAGACGCTGATGAACAGGTTGTAGGGCAGGACCTCCTCGGGAGTGTCCGACAGGTGCTGCCTGAGGTACTCCATGGACGAGACCTCCCCCCAGCCGCTCCCGAAGACGGGATTGGCCATGCCGTCGCGAATCCCGTTGACGACGCTGTGTACCCGGTATCCGACGCTGTCCCCGTTGAGTCCGAAACGCTGGGACACCGAGTCGACGATCTCGAACCCCAGCACCGCCATGCACAGGAGGACGACGACGAGCCGGCCCGGCGACCGCCTCGGCATCCGCCAGACAACGAGCATGACGACGGCGGCGAACCACACGCCGCGGGTCTGCGTCAGCAGGATCCCGCCCAGCAGCGCCGCGGCGACTACCCAGCGGCCGGTGAAACGGAGTTCGCCGCTCAGTAGGGGACACAGCGCGGCCAGCAGCAGCATCCCGGCCTGCGCCGGATCACCGATGTCCAGGCCCACCAGGCGGGTCTGCCCCTGAAGCACGCCGCCGGCAAGGTTGACCAGGGCATAGCAGAGGACCACGCCGTAGACCACCCGCCGCTCGGTGGCACCGCGACGCGACATTGCCATGAACGCCGCTGCGTAGACAGCAATCCGCAGCAGAGGCGTCGCCGACGCCCCTGCGATGACCGTGGCCAGGAGGGACCAGGCCAGGAAGAGCGCCAGGGACGGGCCGACGAGCCGGCGCGCCGCTCCCAGACCCTCCTGGCGTGGCAGCACCGGCACGCGCACCAGATACATCAGCAGCAACAGGTCGCTGGCGAGCAGCGGCCCCACCACCGGGGACATGAGCGCGCTGGTGCCCAGCCCGTGGACCGTCACGACGGCCGCCGCCAGCAGCACGCCGCGCGGCAGCAGCAGAGCGGCGGCGACCGCGACCGCCCCGACCAGGGGGACCACGCCCCACCCCCCGTCACCCCCCGCCTGAGCCGCCTCGGACTCCGGCGACGCCAGCAGACCAGAGACCAGATCGCCGTGCGCGGCAAGGCCGTACGTGAGCAGGAGCAGGCCAGCCGCCGCGCCGACCAGCGGCAGGGAGGCATCCCTGGACAGGCTCCGCATCACACGATGTCGCACGGTTCCTCCACCTGCGCATCCGACGACGGCCGCGCTCAGTCTGCCGCGAAGCGTGCACGGAAGGCCCCGCAAGCGGAACACATACTTCTTTCGGATGAATTTGACGCATCATCCCCCATATGGCTCTATGCCGTGTCACTCTGATTGCAGAGGGTGACGGTTCGACTGCGGGAGTCTGTATGGACGGCAGGGGAGAATCAGCCGCGGCTCGCCCACGGCGGCAGCTGCTGCGGCTGGAGCATGTGGCGGACCATCTCATTCCCGCGCTCGTCGAGGTGGAACGACGGGCCCACCAGGCCAGCAGCCATTACGACGACGAGCCGTGGCGGGCGGAGAACTTCACCCGCGCGCTGCCCGGCAAGCAAGAGCTGAGCCTCGTCGCCGTGGCTCGGGGCAGCCCGGTCGGGTTCCTCATCGCCTCCCGGCAGCAACACGGGGCGCACATCCACCGGTTGGCCACCGACCCGGGCCACTGGGGCACCGGCACCGCCTCCCAACTGCTCGACCGCTTCCTCACCGAGGTCCCCGGGACCGTGACCGTCGTCTGCGACCCCCATAACAAACCAGCGCTCTCGCTCTACGAACGCGCGGGATTCCGCGTTACTGGCAGCACACCGGCCGGGAAGGCCGCGCTGGCGCGACCGGACCCGGCCCGTGCCGGCAGGACGTCGGCAGAACGGTGAGAGGACACCACGATGCTCTGCAGTAACCCGACATTCGAGCGGAGCCTCTTCGTAGGAGCCCACCTCGACGACATCGAGCTCGCGGCCGCGGGCACCGCCGCCCGCCTGGTCCGGGCCGGGGCGCTGGTGCGTTTCCTGGTGATGAGCACCTCCGCCTACACCGCGTACGACGGAAGCCGCTGCCGCGAGGCCGGGGTGGCGGTGGCGGAGGGGAAAGAGGCCGCCACGACTCTGGGCGTGAAGCAGCTCGACATCCTGGAGTTCCCCGCCAAGGACGTGGAGAACCACTCGACCGTGGTGGAGGCCATCAACGAGGTCATCGACGACTTCAGACCCACTCTGGTCTTCACCCACTGGCCGTTCGACACGCACCGGTCCCACGCCAACACTTCGCTCGCCACCATCGCCGCCGGCAGGTACTCCAACTCCATCGTCATGTACGAGCCGATCACGCCCGCCGGGCGTAGCTACGTCGGCTTCCGACCCCAGCTGTACGTCAATATCGACGACACAGCCGAGCTGAAGCTCCGGGCGTTACGCCAGCACCGGTCGGAGTACGAGAAGTACGGCGGGGAGAAGTGGATCGAGGGCGTCGAGGCCCGCTCCCGCTACCGGGGCTACGAGATGGGCGCCCGGTACGGCGAGGCATTCGAGATCTCCCGCATGGAAGCCCTGATGTGACGGGGAGGGCATTGTGAGGGTCACCATCCACCAGCCCGAGCACCTGCCATGGCTCGGCCTCCTCGCCAAGGTGGCCGCCTGTGATCTGTGGATCGTGCTCGACTCGGTTCCGTACCGGAAGAACTACGTCCAGAACCGCAACCTGGTCCTGCTGAACGGGCGTCCCACCTGGCTGACCGTTCCCGTGTCCGCACCCCTCGGCACCCCCATCCACGAGGTGCGGATCTACGAGGTGCCGCACTGGCGGCGGCGCTACCGGGGACGGCTGACGCAGGCGCTCGCCGACACCCCGGGGGCGAAGCGCATCGGCCCTGTCCTGGAGTTGCTGGACGCGACACCCGTCGGCGGCCGCCTAGCCGATCTCAACCTCGGCCTCGCCGGCTGGCTGCTCGGCCAGTTCGGCGTCACCGTGCCCCGCGTGCGCGCCTCCGCGCTCCGGGTGCCCGGGACCCGAAGCGAGCGGCTGGTCAACTTATGCCGGGAGGTGGGCGCCGACGAGTACCTCTCGGGTCCCGGCGGACGGGAGTACCTGGACCCGGCGGCCTTCGCTGAGCAGGGCATCTCCTTGAAGTTCTTCGACTTCGATCACCCCGCGTACGACCAGGGCGACGCATCGTTCGTCCCCCGCCTCTCGGCGGTCGACGCCTGGGCGCGGCTGGAACCGCCCGAACTGCCCCCGCTGCTGTCCCACTACAGGCTCAGCCCCTGATGACCGCCCAGCATGCTCCGCGCAGGCTCACCGTCGTGACGTTCTCCGCCGCCCGGCAGCCGAACGTCACCGTCTCCAAGGACTTCAGCACCTGGGAGGCGCTGGGCAAGCAGCTCGGCCGGGCGCACTGCGTCTGGGCGGGGCCGTCGCTGGATTTGCGGCTCGGATCGCTGCACGTCGTCAGGCGGCCGCGCCGGCCCGGCGTGCGCTCGCTGGCATGGGTGGCCGGGGCGGTCATGACCGGCACGCGGCTCGCGCGCGCCGCCGCCCGCCGGGGAGAGGTCGTCGTGCTCAACGGCGCGGAGCCGTGGGGGTGGCTCGCCGCGTGGCTGGTCTCGCGCCGCGTCAGGCGTCCCTGGCTGATGGACGTGCACGGCGACTACCTCGGGCTGCCCGTCGCTTCGTTGGGACGCCGGCGTCGGGCGGTGCTGCGCCGGGCCGTCGTGGTGTTCGCCCAGCGCAGCACAGCCCGCCGCGTCGTCGCCCGGTCGATCGCCGAGGCGCTGCGGCGACGCGGCATCTCTTCCGTCCTGATCCCCTCCCGGCTGCTTCCCGACTGGGAGCAACCCCTGCCGCGCGCCCGGCCGCCGCTGGCAGATCCCTCCGCTCCCCGGCTGTTGGCGGTGGGCCGGCTTCACCCGTCCAAGGGCTACGACCTATTGCTCGCCGCTGTCGCCGAGCTCGTCGCGACACTGCCCGGCCTGCGGCTGCGCATCGTGGGGGACGGGCCGCTCCGAGGCATCCTCGCGCAGCAGGCCCACCACCTGGGGCTCGGCGGCCATGTGACGTTCCTCGGCGCGCGGGACGTGGCGGAGGTGCGCGAGGAGATGGCCGGTACGGACCTCTTCGTCATCTCCTCGCGGGACGAGGGGATGCCGCGCACGCTGATGGAGGCCGCGGCCTCCGGCGTTCCCGTCATCGCCACCTCGGTCGGCGGCATCCCGGCGGCCACCGAGGGCTGGGAGAGCGTGACCCTGGTCGACCCCGAGCCGGAGGACATCGCAGCGGGCGTGCGCCGCGTCCTCGGATCTCCGCACAGCGCCGGGCAGCTGGAGGCGGTACGTCGCCGCGCCCTCGCGACGTACGGCTTCGAGACCAACATCGCCATGCTGGCCACTCTCTTCCGTTCCGTGGCCGCTGCGCCGTCCACTTCAGACTGACACGGAGGGAAACACCAGAGCATGAGCCATAACACTGTGAGGCGGGCGGAGACGCTCCGCCGATGGGTCAGGCAGGCGGGCGTGAGGCCGGTCGCCTCGGTGCTGAGCGGGCATCTGGCGATGCGCGCGCTGGGGGCAGGCATCCGCCGGTGCACCCCGCCGGGCATCGCGGACTTCACCCGCTCCGGCGGCCAGCTGGCCATGTCGGCGGCCGAGTTCCTTGCAAGCCTGGGATGGCAGCCGAGCCAGGTCGCCGAGGTGCTCGGTGAATACCGGGAGGTCGCCGGGAACCTGGCTGCCCGCTACGCCGAAACGGAGTTGTACTACCCGAGGACCCACGGCGTCGAGGCCGGAACCAGCGCCGCGCTCTACGGTCTCGGCAGGCTGCTTCGGCCGGGATGCGTCGTGGAGACCGGGGTCGCCGACGGCCGCTCCTCCTGGCTGCTGCTCGCCGCGCTGGAACGCAACGGGGCAGGCGTGCTGCACAGCTTCGACGTCAACGCCACCGCCGGCCGCCTGGTGGCCCACCACCCCCGGTGGCGGCTGAAGATCCTCAGCGCTGCGTCACCCGAGACCTCACTGAGACTGGCGCTGGCACGCATCGGGAAGATCGACCTGTTCTTCCACGACAGCGACCACATGTACCTGCCGCAGTTGTTCGAATATGGCGAGGCATGGCACCGGATGGCCCCGGGCGGGGTGCTCGCGAGCGACGACGTGAACTGCAGCAGGGCATTCATCGACTTCTGCGCAGCCAAGGGCCAACGCCCCGCGTTCCTCTTCGACTCCAGGAAGATCAGCGGTGCGGTGCGCCTGGCCGAGGCGCCGCAGCCGCGTGCCGAGAACCCGCAGCCGGTGGGCTAGGCCGATGGAACGGATGGCCAGGGCTCCGCAGGAGGCGCGTCCTCGGCTGGTCTACGTCGTGCCTCACCTGTCCGAGACCGAGTCCGAGCACTTCGCGCACATCCCGGCACTGCTCGCTGCGCTCGGCGAGCGGATCGACGTCGCGGCAGTCGTCGAACGGGGTACACCCCCCGCCCGGCTGCCCGGGGTACGCCTGCTGCTGCCCGTCCCCGGCCGGGGCCGGCTCGGCCGGGCGCTGGGCACGGCTCTCACGATCCACCGCTGCGCCCGCGCGGGCTATCGCACGTACTTCCTGCGCTACTCCACCCTGTTCGTGATCATCCTCATTCTCACCCGCCCGCTCTACCGCCACCGCATCCTGCTGTGGCGAAGCGGCCTGCCCGACGTACGAGAGCCGGAGCAGCGCAAGACTCTCGGAGACCGGGCCCACGACGTCGTCAACCGGGTGACGGCACGGCTGGTGCACTGCCTGGTGACCGGTCCGGAGACGATGGTCCCGCTCATGGCCGGGCTCTGGGGGGTACCGCGTCACCGGATGAGGCTGCTGTACAACGACGTGGACGCGAAGCGGTTCGCGCCGCTGGACGAGGGGGAACGGGCGAGGGCCCGCGCCCGGCTGGGGTGGGGCGAGGCCGAGTTCGTCCTGCTCTTCGTCCACCGGCTGTCGTACCGGAAGGGCGTTCGGCTCCTGGCCCCGCTGCTCGCGGCCGTCAGCTCGGCCGTCGAGGACCAGGTGGACGCGTCGGCGGCCGAATCCGCATCCGGGGTCCGTGTCCGCCTCGTCGTGGCCGGGGACGGGCCCGAGCGTGCCCGGCTGGTGCGGCAGGCCGCCGACCCCGCGCTGGGAGGGCGGATGTCGCTGCTGGGCGCGGTGCCCAATCGGGACCTGCCCGAGTTGTACGCGGCGGCCGACTGCGTGGTCATGCCCAGCTACGAGGAAGGATTTCCGCGTGTGCTGCTGGAGGCCATGGCCTCCGCCACCCCCGTGGTGACGACGGACGCGGGCGGATCCGCCGACGTCGTCGGCGCCGGCTACCCGTACGTGGCGCCGGTCGGCGACCTCGACGTGCTCGTGGGCCACGTGTGCGCCGTGGTGTCCGCCGCCCCGGCGGAGCGGCGGGCACTGGGACGGCGGCTGCGGGCCCGAGCGGAGTGCGAGTTCTCCCCTCAGCGCGTCGCCGCGATGCTCCACGACCTGCTGTGAGGGCCGGACACCGTGCGTGCCGGCTGGGTCAGCGGCGGGGCCCGGCCGAGACCGGGCACCCAGACGGGCGCGGCCAGGGCGTAGACCGGCTTCGGGAAGACGCCGCTCGGCGCGGCTGGCACAGAGGTAGGGAGGCCGGTGGAGGCCGAGGCGGTCCCGCCAGCGGCCCGGCGTGGCGCGCTCGACCGGACGCACCGGGACGAGTCATGCCCGCACGGCCGCGCCGCCGGCGGGAAGCGCCAGCGTGCCCGGCGTGACGAAGGATGTGGCCCGCTCGTGCAGGCGCCGCTCGATGAACGCCTGGTGGTGGACCTGGCTGGGCACCTTCCGCACGTCGAAGTCGACGTAGACGCTGCAGGTGCGGTCGATGGCTCCGCCGTCCGGCAGGGCGTCGAGCACGTCGCCCCGCTGCCCTCGCAGTTGAGCCTGAGGTAGACCTCGTCGTCCGGCGAGGTGTTCGCGCGCAGCCAGTCCGTGGCGCGCATCGGAGCGATGGCCTCCGCCCTCCAACTGCCGGGTGTGCTGTCCCTTGTCGGCGTACACGCTCGCCCCGACCAGGACGGTGCCGAACAGGGTCGCCTCGCCCGCCCTGGCGGACAGCCCTGCCGGCACGATGCGGACCCGGGAGTCGCGGAGGCCCCGCAGGATTCGATGGCAGGTCCGCGACGGCTCGAAGGAGTAGATCCGCTCGAACCTCACCGGGATCCAGCGCGATGTCCAGCGCCTCGCCGTAGTGTGCCCCGACGTCGAGGCATGGTCCTGACTCCCTACCCGGTCCGGGATGACAACCAGGCCCACTGGCGTTCGACGCCCTCTCGCAGGGCTACCGAGGGCCGGTAGGCGAGGAGCGTGCGGGCCTTGGAGAGGTCGGCGGCCGTGGTGCGCACGTCACCCGCCTGCTCCTCGTCGGCCGTCACAGGAACCTCCTTTCCGGTGACGTCGGCGACGTGCCGCAGAACCTGGCGCACCGTCACACTGTCTCCGCCGCCGACATTGACCGCCTCAGCGGTGGCGGGCGCGACGGCGGCCGCGATGGTCGCCTCGACGGCGTCGGTGACGAAGGTGAAGTCCCGGCGCTGTCGCCCGTCCCCGTACAGCACCAGCGGCTGCCCTGTGACCACCGCGCTGAGCATGCGCCCGATGGCCATGTCCGGCCGTTGCCGGGGACCGTAGACGGTGAAGTAGCGGAGCGCGACCACGCTGGTCGGGCTCCCCGGCGCCAGCGCGTACGCGAGCGCGAGCCGCTCCGCGGCAAGCTTGGTGACGCCGTACGGCGATCTCGGGGCCGTGACGCCGTCCTCGCGCAGCGGGCCGGTACCGACCGTCTCGCCGTAGACGCTGGAGGAGGAAGCGAGGACCAGGCGGGGCACGCGGAGGGACTGGGCGGATTCCATCAGCCGCTGCGTGGCCAGCACGTTGCAGGCAAGGTACTCGCGGAAGGCGTCTCCCCACGACGGCCGAACACCGGGAAGGCCGGCCAGGTGGAAGACGGCGTCCGCGCCCTCCAGCCACCGCTTCGGCTCGTCGGTGACCAGGTCGCCCGAGGCTAGCCGGAAGGCGGGCTCACTGAGCGCGTCGCGGAGGTTCTGCGCCGCCGCATCGTTGTTCTGGGGGGTGCGCCGGTCGATGCCGAGGACGGTGACCCCTCGCCGCAGGAGGGTATCCACCAAGTGGGATCCGATGAAGCCGGCGGCACCGGTGACGACCGCGCGTTCGATGCGACGCGCGGGGCTTGTCGTACTCATTACTATGTTCCTTTCATCGCCTTTGCCCCCATCTGGAGTCGATTCCGCACCCAGGCCATGTGGCGCCGCGAGACGGCCAGCACGTCGGGTCCTTGAGCAGGCGCGCGTGCTGCCGGCGTCAGCTCGTTGCGGTGCGGGTCGTAGAGCGCCAGGTCGTAGCCCTGGTCGTCGAGCCATCTAAGGAGCCGCGCGCGGGAGGATCCGTAGCGGCCGAGGTACCGGTCCACGAGCTCCACCATCCACACCGCTGGCTGCCCACGCGTCATCAGCCGGGTGGCGCCGATGAGGGCCTGGTGCTCGGCGCCCTCCACGTCGAGCTTTCCCATGGCGAACGGCCGCTCGGGCAGCACGTCGTCGAGGCGCCGGACACTCACCTCCGGCCCAGTGGCCTCGTCGGCCTCGCTCCGCATGCGGGAGCCGACGCCGTTCAGTACGAACGGCACCCGGCCCGGCTCCGCGCCGATCGCCACGCCGTGGACGGTGACCCAGTCCAGCCTGCTCGCCCGGACGTTGTCCCGGAGGCGGTCCAGGTAGGCCGGCACCGCCTCGAAGGCATGCACCGCCCCGGTGGGGCCCACGAGCTTTGCCGCCAGCAGAGTGAACATGCCCTCGTTGGCGCCACCGTCGATGAAGCCGTCGCCCGGGCGGAGGAAGCGCGACATGAAGGTCATCTCCTCGTAGTCCGGCAGCCCGCCGAAGTAGAGGAACCGGCCCACCTGCGAGCTGTCCCGGTACGCACGGAACGGCATGCCGCCGTACACGCTCAGGTCGAACGGCCGCCCGATGAGCCGCTTGTACGCCTGCCATCCGGTCATGGCGGCCAGGGCGCGGACCCGGCGCCCGCGGTTGGCGGGGTGGTTCCAGATCATCTCGATCATGCCCTGGACGGTGGTGGGCATCTGTCGGCTCCGTTTCCTGGCTGTAAGGGTCGGGAAGCGCGTGGGCGGCCCGCGGCCAACTCCCTGTAGAGCCCCTCGAACCACACGGCGGTCGAGGCCATGTCGACCACGGCGGCGTCCTCGCGGGCCCCCGCCCGCAGCCTGCGGTGGGTGTCCGGGCTCATCGCCTCGAGAATCCCGGCGGCCAGGGCCTCGGCCGACTCCGGCTCGGTGAGGATGCCGTTGTGCCCGTGGCGCACCAGGTCGGGCACGCCGCCCACGGCGGTGCACACCGCCGGCACGCCCGCGGCGAGCGCCTCCATGATCACCACGGGCAGAGCCTCGTGGTGTGAGCTGAGGACCACCAGGTCGGCACAGGCCGCGAGCCGTCTGGCGTTCGCCACGTGGCCGAGGATGCGGACCCGCTCGCCCAGTCCGCGCCGCGCGATGTCGTGGGCGACCGCGGTCCGCAGTTCGCCCTCGCCGGCCAGGAGGAACAGGGTGTCGGGTCGCTGGCGGACCACCCGGTCGGCGGCTCTCACCAGCAGCGTGTGGTTCTTGATCCAGGTGAAGTTGGCGATGCAGACTACGGCGAACGCCCCGTCCGGCACGCCGAATTCCGCACGGGTGGCGGCCGCCCGTTGCGCCCAGCGCCGCTGCTCGGCGAGGTTGACGCCGTGCACTCTGCTGACGAGGTGCCGGGCGCCGCGGGTGGTGGGGGCGCCTTCCACGAGCGGGGAGACGGCCACCGTAATGTCGTCCAGACCGATCGTCAGCCGGTTGAGGACGGCGGTGGGCCGCCGCAGGTGGACGCTGTGCATTGTCGACACCAGCCGGGGCCGGTGCGGCAGCAGCCGGAGGCAGGGCCGCAGCAGGCCGGCCGGCAGAGGTGAGTGGATGTTGACCACGTGCGGCCGCAGCCGTCGCACCGTCGACGCCAGACGCAGGTAGGGGGCGGAACCTCGCGCTGAGGACAGGGCGACCACCGGCACGCCCGCGTTACGCAGCTTGTCGGTCAGCCCGCGGGTGCGGGCGCGCAGGCACACCACCGTGTACGACAGGTCGTCCTTGGGGGCGAGGCTGAGCCGCTCGGTCAGCAGCACCTCCGCGCCGCCCACGTCGAGCGTCTTGATGACCTCGCAGACCCGCACCATTCCGGCTCACCCCTGACACAGCGGTCTGTTGGACGGGAGGGCCTGGTCCGCGCCGAAGTGGCGATGCCACCGTTCCATCTGGGTGAGTGCCCAGATGCGGTCGGCGTGGTCGTGGTCCGCCTGATGCTCGCGTAGCAGTGCGCCCACCGCCTGAGGGCGGAACAGGCCCCTGGCAACCGATGCCGCGTCCGTGAGCAGGTCGTGGGCGAAGTCCCGCAGCTCACCGCGGAGCCAGTCGGCCAGCGGCACCCCGAAGCCGACCTTGGGCCGGTGCAGGAAGCGGGCGGGCAGCCACGGCTCCACCGCTTTGCGCAGCAGGTACTTGGTCTGGCCGCCGCGCACCCGCAACTCGTCGGGGAGTGCCGCCGCCCACTCCGCCAGGTGGTGGTCGAGCAGCGGTGAACGGGCCTCCAGCGCATGGGCCATGGTGGCGAGGTCCACCTCCATCAGCTGTCCAACGGTGCCCGTTGCCGTGCAGGAACGCCACGCCTCTGCGAGCAGCCCTTCGCTGTCCACGGCGATCTGCCCGCGTAGGGCGTCGGTATACAGCGCCCTCTTCTGCTCGGCGGTGAAGCAGGACACGATGCGCCTGTAGCGGCGGTTGACGGGGTGGGCCAGCAGCTGGAGCACCCGGGGCACGTCGCGCGGCCGGGACCGGGGCCTGCTGTGTGCCGCCAGGCGGTCGCCGAGACGGCCCCGGCAGGTCCCCGCCGGACGCGGGAGGGCCAGCCGGCCAGCCCGGCGCATCAGCGCGTAGCGGCGGTACCCGCCGAACATCTCGTCGCCGCCGTCTCCGGTGAGCACCATGGTGACGTGCTTGCCGCTCATGCGCGCCAGGCAGAAGGTGGGCAGAGCCGAGGAGTCGGCGAACGGCTCATCGAAGTGCCAGGCGAGCGAGGGCAGGAACTCGCCCACCGAAGGGGTGAGGACCACTTCGTGGTGGTCGGTGTTGTCATGGCGGGCCAGCGCGCGGGCGTAGCCGCGCTCGTCGAAGGATGGCTCGGCGAACCCGACGCTGAAGGTCATTACGCGGCCGGGCGACAGTATCGCCATCGCCGCCACCACGGCGGACGAGCCGATGCCGCCGGACAGGAAGGCGCCGAGCGGGCGATCGCTGACCATGCGCGTGCGGGTGGCCTCCAGCAGCAACGCGCGCAGCCGGTCGGCTTCCTCGTGCTCGCCCGTCGTGGGCCGGGGAGTGAAGTCCAGCCGCCAACAGCGGCGCAGCACCGCGGTGCCGTCCGGCCAGATCAGTACGTGGCCGGGGGGTAGCTTGCTGACGCCCTGGTAGATCGACCAGGGGGCGGGAATGTACCCGAAGGTCAGGTAGTGGCGGAGGGCCACCAGGTCCGGCCGGGGGGGCATCTCGGCGGCCTGGGTGAGCGACTTGAGCTCGGAGGCGAACTGCAGGCCCTTGCCGTTGGTGCCGTAGTACTGCGGCTTCTTGCCGAACCGGTCACGGCCGAGCACGAGGCGGCACCGGCGGCTGTCCCAGACGGCGAAGGCGAACATGCCACGCAGGTGGCGCACCAGGTTCTCGCTGTACCGCTCGTAGAGGTGGACCAGGCACTCGGAGTCGGTGCGGGTGGTGAACCGGTGGCCTCTGCCTTCGAGTTCCGCCCGCAGCTCGGCGAAGTTGTGCACCTCGCCGTTGAAGACCGCCACGACGCTGCCGGCTTCGTTGTAGACAGGCTGGTCACCGGTGGCGATGTCGATGACAGCAAGGCGGCGCATGCCCAGGCTGGCATGCGGCTCGTCGTGGAAGCCCTCCCCGTCCGGGCCGCGGTGATCGATGACCCGGAACATCCGGCCGCTGAGAAGCGGATCGGCGCCCTCGGCCGAGACCGCCCCTGCGATTCCGCACATCAAACGTCCCTTCGCAAGTACCGCAGGGAGCATGCCCAAAAGATATGTCCATGATAGCAATTTACCATCTAAACAAGGCTTTCGAGTGAAAATCCGGATAGAGCTGGCATGTCGTCCCGTGTCACCGGCGATAGTGCGGCGGTATGAGGATCACGCGGGTGAGCTACCGGATCCCTCCCGAGCCCGGTGGAATGGAACGTCACGTCGAACGCCTGACGCGTGAGCAGATCGCCGCCGGGCACCAGGTGTCTCTGGCGTTCCGGCACGGGGCATGCGTTCCGGACGGCGCGGCTCGGATACAGCTGCGGCCGTCTTCCACGTCCCGCGTGCTGGGCACGGTGTCCGACAGGCTGGCCACTGCGGCGGAGGCGGCCCTGGCCCTGCGAGCCGTGGCGGGCGGTTCGCGCGGCCCGGACCTGGTGCACCTGCACGGTGATCACGTCGAACTCCTCGTGCTGGGACCGGCGTGCCGGCGTCTGGGCGTTCCCCTGTTCGTCACCGTCCACGCGACACTCAGCGAACGCCACCGCCGGCTGGCCCGGCACGCGTTCGGGTACGCGGCCGGGTTCGTGGCGCTGGGCGGGGCAACCGCGGCCGACCTGATGGAGCGGGGCGTGGAGACACGGCGCATCCTCGTGATGTCCAGCGGACTCGATCTCTCCCGCATGCCGCCGCCCGTCCCCGCGCCGGCCAGGGAGCCCGGCCTGATCGTCAGCGTCGGTGCCCTCAATCCGATGAAGGATCACGCCCTTCTGATCGCGGCGTTCCGACAGCTGAGCCGCGACCGCGCCGGACTTCGGCTCGTGATCGCGGGCGACGGCCCCGAACGCGACCGGCTCGCGCGGCTGGCGGCGGCGGGACCCGGGGTGAAGCTGGCCGGCGCGCTGACGCAGGAAGAGGTCTACAACCTCGTCGGGCGGGCGCAGATCTTCGTGCTCGCCTCTCGCAGGCTTGCCGGGAAGGGAGAGGGCGTGCCGACCGCCGCGTTGGAGGCACTCGCCCTCGGCACGCCGGTCATCGTCTCCTCCCACGCCACCCTCGACCCGGTCGTCACCAACCCGGCGGCATACCGCGTCTTCGCGTCGGGCTCGGCAGCGGGGCTGACGGCAGCCGTGGCCAAGGTGCTTGACGAACCCTCCACGCGGGAGCAGATGGGCACGCTGGGCAGGCAGGCGGCCGAGATGCTGGACTGGCCGAGGGTGGCCCGCCGAGTTGAGGAGTGGTACGAGTCGTTGTTGCACTGAATGCCCCGATCCGGTTCTGAGGCCGCCCAAGGGGCAGTGGGGAGGCTCACACCGCGGGGGCGGCCGCAGTGCGCGGCCGCCCCCGCTTCGGCATCGGTCAGCGGACCTGGGCCGGGTCACTCACAGCCGAATCCCACCACCGTCACCGGCACGACCGCCAGCCCGTTGTCGCAGGTCCAACTGTGGGAGGGTGTATTGATGGTGAAGGGGCCGTTGATCGTGCCCAACGTCGGGGCGCCGGCCGACGCGTCGCAGTCGAAGGCCGAGACGAGGCCGGCAGCCGTGACCGCTTCCTGGCAGTCGTATGTCGGCACCTGCTGAGCCCTCTCGGCCGGCTGGGCGGCGACCGCCGTGCCGGCGGCGGTGGCAGTCAGCGCCAGTGCGGCGACGGCACCGACGGCCAGGCACCGCGCGGAACGCCGTACCGTTCGCATGCTCTTCATTCCTCATCAACTCCTGCTCGTGCGAGATCACGGTTGAGTACCAAATGTGAGACTCCGGCTTTCCTTCCGGGAACCGGCACTCACATTCAGCACGATCAGACTGTCCCCTGATTGAATGCACATGAACAGGCGCGTTGTGGTGGCAAAGATGCGTTTACGGCAGCATGAGTTGGGTTTGGTGCGAGGGGCCGCTGTGACGAGAACATGCCCCGGAGTGTCAGGATCGCTCCGGTGGTACATTCTCGGGTCACACGCTTCGCTTTACGGGTGAGTTCGCACGTCACCTATTGCGGTCTGGGGACCCGTATGGAGTACTGGAACTGTCCAATCGGTGGGTCACCATCAGCTCCGGAGTAATGGTGACTGGAAGTGCCAATTGCCCGTCAGTCGGTGCAAGCGTCAGGCGTAGGCTGGTGTGGCTCATTCCTATCAGTCCATCTCGACCCCGGCGGCACCGCGCGCACGCCCCGTAAACATCCCGATCCGGGAATCCGGAAAACGCGAACTTGAACCTTGAGCAAAGGAGACGACCGGTCCCATCTCACGCAAGGAGGGATCGACCGACGGCAGGACCATGGGCACCATCTCGAGGGCCCGGCACGCCGACGCCTCCGTCGGCGTGTGAGGCCCACTCACAAGCGGCCCCGGCCGACCCCCTGCCCCCCGGCCGGTCGGGGCTCCCGATGTCCTCCCTCCGGGGGACTGTTCCTCCGCTGCACTCTGGCGGCTGCTGACGGACGGGCGCGACGCCGTTGGAGAGCCGCCACCAGGCCGGGCGGAGCTGGGCACTCGAGTGGGGGAGACCGCCCAGCTCCGCCCTCGGGGGCCTGCGGGACCTCGCAGCTTTGTCGAGTTCGAAGGCTCCGTCCTGACCAACGGCCCGACGCCGCCGTGAGCCGGTCTCCTACCTTCTCGGTCTCCGCGGGACGTCGCTGCGTGGGGCACAGCCTGCTCCTCCTCCCTCGTGGCGCTCCATCTCGCCCGCAGTCCCTCAGCGCGGGCGAGTACGAGCTGGCACCGGCAGGGGGTGTCTCACTCATCCTCCCGTCCGGGACCAGGGGGTGAGGCGTCCTGGGCCACGTTCTTACAATCCTTGCGTGAGCCGCCTAAAACCCCTCTTGCAGTCCGCTATTGCCGCTGGTCAGGTGCCCCCTTCTGGGGGTACTTGGTTGACGTGTCGCCAGGTGTGAGTTCGTGACCTCTGGTGCGGTAGGTCGTTGCACTTGTCGTGCAATGTTTTGTGGGGCCCGATGTCTGGTCGGCGGAGCTGGATGAACTGCTGGTGCGGATCGGTCATCGGTTCGGGCGGGTGGATCTGCGGTTGCGCATGCGGGCCTATGTGCGCGGACTGCTGGGACCGGTGGGCCGGAAGAACGGATGGCAGCTGGCTGAGTATGCCGGCCACAGCACTCCGGCCGGGTTGCAGCACCTGCTGGGCCGGGCCTGCTGGGATCCCGATGAGATACGCGATGACCTGCAGGAATACGTCGCCGAGAAGCTCGGTGAGTCCGGCGGTGTGCTGATCGTGGACGACACGGGGTTCCTCAAGAAGGGCGTGACGTCGGCCGGGGTGCAGCGGCGGTACTCCGGCACCGCGGGACACACCGAGAGCTGCCAGATGAGCGTCTTCGCCGCGTATGCCTCCCCGAAGGGGCGGGCGCTGGTGGACCGGGAGCTGTACCTGCCGAAGTCCTGGACCAGCGACCCTGACCGCTGCGTTACGGCGAAGATCCCCCGGCAGCTGGTGTTCGCCACCAAGGGCGAGCTGGCCAACCCCATGGTGGCGCGGGCGCTGGCCTCGCCGCTGCCGATCGCCTGGGTGACCGCGGATTCCGCCTACGGCCAGGAGTGGCGCTTCCGGCGGATGCTGGAGGAAGCCGGCGTCGGCTACGTCCTGGCCGTGTCGAAGTCCCAGCACGTCCACGCCGTGGGCCTGATCGACTTCGTCGTCGCCCGGACCCCCGACGAGGTGTGGGAACGCCATTCTTGCGGCGACGGCGCGAAGGGTCCGCGCGTCTACGACCGGGCCGCAGCTCGCCTGCCCACCAGTGACGACTTCGACGGCGAGGAGCCTTCCCCCCACCGGTGGGTCCTGGCCCGCCGTAGCCTGGCCCGCCCCGACGAGATCGCCTACTACCTCGCCTACGCACCCACCGGCACCAGCATCGCCGAACTGGTGCGCATCGCCGGAACCCGCTGGGCGATCGAGGAAACCTTCCAGGCCGCCAGGAACGAGTGTGGCCTGGACCAGTGCGAAGTCCGCCGGCCAGGCTGGTACCGGCACATCACCCTGGCCATGCTCGCCCACGCTTTCCTCGCCGCCATCGCTGCCCAAGCCGGTACAAGAGGGCAGCAGAAACGGTTCCGGCGCCCTTGCACCGCTCACCGTGGCAGAAATCCGGCGACTCCTGGCAACTGGCCCTGCCCAGCCCCGTCTCCGGCGCGCCGGCCACGCACTGAACTGGTCCATATGGCGCCGCCGCCAGCAAGCCACCGCCCGCCGCTGCCACTACCGCACCCGAGGTCACGAACTACCCACACCTGACGGCACGTCAACCAGGCACCTCAGAAAGGTGCACCTGACCAGCGGAAATCCGCCGTTCCGCTTCTGCCCCGTCGCCTGCTGCAGCATGATCAGCTTTGTCGTCGGCAACATGGACAACGACGTCGTGGTGCACTGAACATTCCTGGCAACTGGGCGTTGCTCGCCCAGCTCACAGGGCTGAGCGGCGCCCGCAGCCGTCCCGGAGCGCCGATCGGAGGGCTCGTCAGGTTGATGGGACAATCACAGTAAACTTGTGAGTTGCTGAAAGCCACCGCCAACGCCTGGAGTAGTGGCGACTCTCGGCAACTCGGCCTTGGCGGGACACCGCGGACCCGGGGTGCCGCGACCGAACCGTTCGACCGTTCAACCCGGTCGGCCGGGGCACCTCTGAGCACGCCGATCCCATTGGTCCTTCGGCAGCCCCGACACGGTGGTCGGCTCGGCTGCTGGTGGCGATTGGGGTGTAGTTGGGCGCGCGGCTTGCGGTGGTGCCGGCACTCTGACCTGATGGCAAGCCAACTTGCTGATTTTGTGGCACTGCTGGTTCGATTCCCCCCTTCCCGAGGATGGGGATGCGGAGGTAGACGAACTGGCGGCCGTATACCAGCCGAGGTCCAGGTCACGGCTGATGCCGTGCACAGGGCGCCCTGGCCTGCACGTTCATCCTCCCTGCTGAGATTACCGAGAGGGCTGTGCCGATGGTGCCGAGCCGGCGACTCTTGGGCGCTTGCCAACGCGTCGACTTTCTTCACACCTGCAGCACCACTTCCTGCCGGCATCGCATTTGAAAGGAATAACTAATTAGAAGGTGGACGCGGTGCGCGATGGAACGTTTCTTTCTCAAATGCTACTTGCGCGCCGGTACATGCCTCCTCGATCCCGGTTCACATCCCTGCGCGGTTGCCTGGTGAAACCTGATGCATGAGAATGACTGCGGGAAGTCTGGGATTCGGCTGCTTGGTCAAATTTCCTCGTCGTGTGTCGGCAAGCTCGTTACACTCAGGGGTTCTTTGAAAGGATGAAGATGGCTGCCCGTAAGCTTATTTCTCGCCAGCCGAATCAGAGACTTGAGGCTCTGCTGCATGAGGCGGGGATCTCGAATGCCGGACTCGCTCGCCGAGTCAACATTCGGGGCAGCCAGCGCGGTCTCAACCTGCGTCACGACAAGACTTCTGTGAGCCGGTGGGTACGTGGTCAGCGTCCTCGGGTCCGCACGGCCGTGATCATTAGCGAAGTGCTTAGCGAGAAACTTGACCGTACCGTATCGCTGGACGAAATCGGCATGGCGTACGGAAAGAATCTGGCCAGCAATGTCGGTCTGACATTCGTGTCAGATCTGGCCGCTGCCACCCAGATGGCGTGCGAGCTCTGGTCCTGCGATGCCGATCCCCGCGGAGTGGTCTTCGGGCCCACGGTGGCAGTCTCTACCCTGATCGGTCCCAGCCGCGACTGGCTCATCACAGCATGCGACGCCGAGGTCTCCCGTGAGGGCGGCTCGCAGGTGCACATTGCTGACGTGGAGGCGGTACGGGAGACGACTCTGGCGCTGTCAAGCCTTGACCGCAGCTTCGGCGGCGGCCACACTCGCTCCCTTGCCGTGCACTATCTCAACGCGTTCGTCTCCGGGCTGCTCACCGGCACTTACACGGAGGCGATCGGCCGCAGGCTCTTCGCCGGTGTTGCGCAACTCACCAAGCACACCGCCCTCATGACAGTGGACATCGGCCATCCCAGCCTGGCGCAGCGTTACTACATCCAAGCGCTACGCCTAGCTCAGGCGGCCGGCGACCGCGCGCTCGGTGGATTCGTGCTGGCCGACGGTATGGCCAACATCGCGCCGCTTCTTGGCCACCCGCGAGAAGTGGTGTCACTCGCCCTCGCTGCCCGTGGCGGTACCCGTAGCCACTCGACCCCGGCCTTGGAAGCGCTGTTTCACCTGACGGAGGCACGCGGGCACGCTCTGGTCGGCGACGCACTCTCCTGCGAGAAGAGCGCGGACCTTGCTATCGAGACATTGAACGAGGCGTCCTCGGACAGCGAGCCCGCCTGGCTTACCGGCTTCACCGCGGCGCACCTGGCCGACGGGCTGGCTCACTGCTACCGCGACCTGGGCCATCCGGCGGAGTCGGCGCGCTGGGCGCAGGCTGCGCTTGATGGCTTACCCCGGCGAGACGTGCGCCGTCGCGCCATCGATCTGCTGTTGCTCGCCACCGCACGAGCCGAGGCCGGCGAAGTGGCCGAAGGGTGCCACCATGCCTTGCGCGCGATGGAGTTACTCGGCGGGTTGCGCTCTCACCTCGGCATGGAGTACCTGAGTGATTTCCGCCAACGCCTGAATCGAAGCAGAGACAGCGAAGCGCGGCGTGCGTTCGAGGATCAGGTGGCCAGCAGCGGTATCACGTTGAGCAGGGGACCAGGAGGGGAGGCAGGGGCCGGAGAGACGGCCGTGGGCCGCTGGCACGCTGCCGCCCCCGGACTCCTGGAACAGACACCGGCCGCGAAGTAGCGCTCAGCGACTCTCAGGGCTGGCACACCAGCGGGGCTCGCTGCGGCAGAGCGTTGTCGGGCGGCGGTGGAAGGTGAGGGTGGGTGACGCCTGATCAGTCGACGATTTGCTGGACGGTGTAGCCGACGGAGTCGTACGTCTCCCCCGCCAGATGTATCCGGCGGGTCGAGCTCTGGGTTGTGGCGTCCAGTTCGGCCGTTGGCGCGAGTTGCCGTGACGGCGGGGGCTGCGGGGAGGTGCGCGAGATGAGCACCCGGAGACGCCCATGAGCCCGACGGCGGACGCGGGGGCGAGCGCGCCCACCAGGTCGAGGACCGGTGGGGGGGGGAGAGACCGAGTAGGTTCTGTGCCAGTGAATTTCCGATGGCCGGCGGGCGTGAACAGCCCGTCGTGGAGGCTCTGAGGTTCCGGCGCGGTGCATGCGACGACTTCAGGGGGACTCTGCAGAAGGATGCGGCGAGGAGTGTCCCGCTCTGGACGACGGGGCCCCGGGAACGGCTCGATCACGCCCCGGAGCCCGTCAGGTCGCGGCACCCTCAGCAGGGCATCAGTCCCAGGCGTTCGGACAGCCCTTCGGCGAGTGCCGCGAGGGTATGGTGCCGCCACACGAAGTCGCCTGCCAGTCGCACGCCAAGGACTGGTTCGATGCGCGCCCGCACCTCGGTGGCCAGCAGCGAGTCGAAGCCCAGGCTGCGCAGCGGGGTCTGCGGATCGATCCTCGTGGTGCCGAGCCGCAGCACCGCGTGGATGTGCTCGGCCAAAAACGCCTCCAAGGCCTGTAGCTGGGCGGGGCCCGCAGGCATGGAGCGCAGCCGCTCCACCAGTTCCCCCGGGCTCCCTGCGTTTTCGCTCGAACCGGCGTCGTCGCCCGGCCTGACGAGACTGAAGAAATCCCTGTTCCAGGCGGCTCTTGGAATCCATGTCCCAGGGTCTCCGGGGATGACCCCGGCCTGGGCGCTCCCGTGCTCCAGCAGTTCCTGCAGCGCCCGAAATCCCTTCTCCGTAGGGATGGTCTGGTATCCGCGTCTGGCGAAATCGGTAGCTACCCCGATTTCACCCCATGGGCCCCAGTTGACCGCCAGCGTGGGCAGCCCGAGAGCATTTCGCCAGGTCGCGAAGGCATCCAGCCACGCGTTCGCTGCCGCGTACCCGGCCTGGCCGGGATTCCCCAGCAGCGACGCCATGGAGGAGTGGACGACGAACCAGTCGAGCCGGTAAGGGGCGGTGGCCCTGTGCAGGTACCACGCGCCGTCGGCCTTCGGTTTCCATGCCTTCTGGAGCCGTTCTTCGTCCAGTGTGGTGATGGCGGCGTCCGCCAGTACCATTGCGCCGTGCACCACGCCCCGCAGCGGCCAGGGCTGTTCCCCGACCGCGGCCACCAGGCGCTCGGCGGTGTGCTCCTCGGCGATATCGCCCAGCACGACCGTGATCTTGGTGCCGTGGACGGCCAGGTCGTCCAGTGTTGCCGTGGCCTGGGGGGTGGGCGCTGTACGCCCGTTCAGCACGAGATGACCGGCGCCCTGCTGGGCCAGCCACCCCGCGGTGGCCAGTCCCACGCCGCGTAGGCCGCCGGTGATGATATAGGCTCCCCCCCGCCGCGCGGTCACCGGCACGGCAGGCAGCACAGCGACGGTCTCGTCTTGTGCTGGCGCGGTCAGCACCAGCTTGCCCAGGTGGCGCGCGCCCGCCATAAGCCGGAACGCCTCAGAGGCGGCGGTGAGCGGAACGGTCGTGCAGGGCAACGGAGTGAGCCCGCCCGCCGTGAACTCGCCAAGCACCTCCCGCAGCACTGTAACGAACACCTCTGGTTGTGATCGCTGAAGTTCGATCAGGTCGACCGTGCGGAAGGTGATGTTGTGCCTCAGCGGCGAGAGCCCGAGCGGCTCATCGGAGAGGATGTCGCGCACGCCCAGCTCGATGAAGCGCCCGAAGGGTCGGAGTGTTTCCAGCCCGGCCCGGATGGCCGCTCCCGAGAGGGAGTTCAGCACGACGTCGACGCCTTCGCCGCCGGTCGCCTCAACGGTCTGGTCCCGGAAGTCCAGCGTTCGGGAATCCATCACCTTGGTGATTCCCATGGCCCGCAGATGGTCACGTTTCTCTTCACTGCCCGCAGTGGTCAGCACCTCTGCCCCCAGATGCCGGGCGACTGCGATGGCCGCAAGTCCTGTACCGCCGGTCGCCGAGTGGATCAGCACACGCTCCCCGGGGACCAGTCGCGCGACGTGGCGCAGCGCGTACCAGGCGGTGAGATAGGCGATCGGCAGCCCGGCGGCGTCGACTGCTCCGAGCCCCGGAGGAATCGAGGTGACGGCTCTGGCCGGCAGCGTGACGAACGAGGCGAAGGCGCCGCCCTCGAGATTCACGGCGAGCACTTCGTCGCCGACACGGAAGTGCTCGACGTCGGGGCCGACGGCAGTGACGACGCCGGCGCACTCGAAACCGATCCTGTCGCGGTAGTCGGTCGCCCCGGTGCCGGCGTCGGGGAGCAGGCCGAGGGCGATCAGAATGTCGCGGAAGTTCAGCCCGGTGGCGGTCACGCGCACCTCCACTTCGCCGGCGCCGGGCGCGATCCGCGGTGACTCGGCTAGCTGCAGGCTCGTCAGATCCCCGGGGCGGACCACACGCAGCCGGAACCCGTCCTCGCCGCTGCGCGCCAGGTGCGCGGCGACGGGAGCTCGCTCGGGCTTCGTCAGTGGCGTCCGCTCCAGTCTGGCGACGTGCCGCACCCCACCGCGCAGCGCCACCTCGTCCTCGAGGTTCTCGGCATCGTACGCCTGGTCAGACATCAGCTCACGGGCCAGTTCCCGCATGTCGGAGCCATTGCCGCCATTGCCCGTGTCCCGGCCAGAGTAAGAGCCTGCATCCGCATCGACCAGAGTGGCCTGCAACTCGGGGTGCTCCAGCGCCAGCACCCGTACCACGCCGCGAAGCGCTCCCTGTGCCGGATCGGCGATATCGCCGGGGCGCACCCGGCGAGCACCGCGCGTCACGGCGTAGAGACGCACGGGTCCAGCCGCCACTCCTGTGATCGCCTGTGCGACGGCGAGCAGGAGCCTGACTTGCCGCAGGCCCACCGCAGCCGGGTCCTGCCCCACCTCCCTGTGGCACAGCACCACTACCGCTCGGGGTGTCTTGGATGTCCCTAGCCGCGCTACAAGTGAGGCCGCCAGCTCCTGCAGTCCTTCCTGAGCGGGCGGCTGTTCCCAGACCTCTGCCTTCCCGCCCACCGACTCGATGGCGCGGGCTAGCGCACGGGGACTCTCGGTAATCTGCCCTCTCTCGCAGACGATCAGCGTCGTACCGGGCGCCGACAGTTCCTGCGACGGTGTACGGCGCGGGGACTCGTGCCATTTGATGCCGCTGAACCAGCCGTCCACCGCCTTGGGGTCGGTGGCCGTGCGTCGTGTGAACTTCAGGCCCTCGATGGACAGCACGGGCTTGCCCGCCTGGTCCAAGAGCCGCACGTTGCCGGTGAGGGCATTATCGGTCGTCTCGACGATGTGTGAGTGGCAGTACACAGCGGTGGCTGGATCGCCCAGGATGCGCAGGTGCCGCATCCCTACCGGGAGCAGCGTGCCCGAATCAGTCTCCTCGATCAGCCGGGTGGCGACGAGTTGAGCGCACAAGTCGATCAGCACGGGATGAATCCGTAGCGGCGTGTGCCCGGACTGCCTGGCCTGCTGGGGTACCTCCACCCGTGCCCAGTAGCTCTCGCCGTCCTCGGCGCCCCGCAGCTCCGTCACACCTGCGAAGGCCGGTCCGTGGGCGAGTCCACGGGCTCGCAGGCTCTCGTAGAGGTTGCGCGGGTCGATGTGCCGAGGATGCTGGGAGGCGGGGGAGTCAGCCGACGAGGGCGAGGGAGGCGGCACTTGTGCGCGGCGGCGCAGCACAGCCGTGGCCTGCAGTACCCAGGCGTCCTTCTCGCCTTGTGCGAAGATTTCACACCGGGCGTGGTCGGCATCTGTCATTGTCACGGTGGTGCTGACGGGGGTTCGCTCGGTGAGGCGGAGGAGCTCCAGGAAGCGCAGGTCGGTGATCTCCACCTCGTGTGGTCTGGCGTTGAACGCCTCGCAGGCGCAGCTCAGCGCGATGGCGCAGTGGACCGCGCCCGGGAGGGCCACTGAGCCGTAGACCTGGTGATCCGCCAGCCAGGGGAGGCGGGAGATGCCGGAGTCCCCATGCCAGCACAGGCGGCGCGGTGTTCCCGGAATCTCCGTGCGCCTGCCGGGAAGTGTGTCACCATCCGTGCCGGCCGGGCTTGCCTCCAGACGAGGTTGCGCGATCTCCGGCCGGGTGAAGTGGCGCGTGCGGTCGAACGCGATGGTGGGCACTTCCGCGAGTTGCGCGTCCGCGTAGAGGACGGACCAGTCCACGGTGCCCCCGGCGCAGTGCAGCGCCGCTAGCTGGACGCGCAGTGTGGTCAGTTCGTCTTCCTTTCGGAGCAGCGTGGGCAGCACCACCGGCTCGGTCGCCTGATCGGGCAGTGCGGTGAGGCTGCTGGTGAGGGCCCGGCTCACCACGGGGTGCGGCGAGATTTCTACATAGAGCGAGTGGCGGTCGGCGGCTGCGGCAGCTAAAGCGGCCGCGAACCGCACCGGGCGGCGCAGGTTTTCGCACCAGTAGTCGGAGTCGAAGGCCGGCTGCTGTCTGGGGTCGTCATGCACCGTCGAGTAGAAGGGCACGCGCGGTGAGCCGGGTGTCAGGCCGTCGAGAGCGGCGCGGAGATCATCGAGCAGTGGCTCCACCTGCGGCGAGTGGGACGCCACGTCCACCGCGATGGTGGACGCCGGAATGCAGCGCGCCTGCCAGTCCTGCACCATCCGGTGTACGCGGTCCGTGTCCCCGGCGACGACGGTGGACCCGGGCGCGCCGAGCACCGCGATCGAGACTTGCCCGGTCGGGGCGGCGGGGTCCGAGTCGGCTTCGGCGATCTCCGCCTCGACCGTCTCCGCGTCCAGTTCGACGGTCGCCATGGCACCGTTACCGGCGATGCGCTCCAGCAGCGCGGAGCGGCGGCAGATTACCCGTACCCCGTCCGGCAGCGACAACGCCCCGGCGACCACGGCGGCGGCCACCTCACCCATCGAGTGCCCGATGACTCCGGCCGGCTCCACGCCGTGGCTACGCCAGGCAGCGGCGAGGGCGATCTGCAGGGCGAAGAGCACCGGCTGCACCCGTCCGCAGCCGCTCACCGGCTGGCCTTGGCGCACCACATCCAGTACGGAGAATCCGGCCTCGGCGCCGATGAGTTCGTCGACTTCTGCCAGCGCCGATGCGAAGTCGGGCACGGTGCCGAGCAGTCCGCTGCCCATTCCCGCCCATTGGGAACCCTGCCCGGAGAAGACCCACACCGGCCGGCGGGAGATACCGGAGCCGACCGAGCCCGTCACCACATGTGGCTCCGTCTGCCCGGCCGCGTACATCCGCAGCGACTCCGCGAGCCGGTCGTGTGAATCAGCCACGATACCCAGGCGGCCGCGGCCGGGGCTGCGCCGCATCGCAAGGGTGTGGGCGATGTCCCGCAGCGGCACGGCCGCACCGCCGACCCTCAGCCATTCGGCAAGGCGGAGCGCGGCGGTCGGCAGCACAGCGGTCGAGCCGGCGGGGACCAGGAAGACCTCGGGTGCGGGCGAGGGCGGGGGGGTGGGCACTGCCGGCCTCGGCCTGCCCCGGCCACCGCGTGACCTCGTGGTGGGAGGCTGCTCAAGCACCGCGTGAGCGTTGGTCCCGGCGAATCCGAAGGAAGAGACGGAAGCCAGCCGCGGCCCGGATCGGACCGGCCATTCGACAAGCCTGGTGGGCACGAACAGTCGCGTGCCCTCGGGTCGACACGCCGGGTTCCAGGCGGTGAAGTGGAGGTTGGGGGGGATCAGGCCCCGGCCGAGACTGCCGATGGCCTTGATCAGCCCGGTGATGCCGGCGGCCGGCTCCAGGTGGCCGAGGTTGGTCTTCACCGACGTCAGCGCGCACCGGCCCCCATCGGTCCGGCGCTCGCCGTACACCGCGGCCAGACTGGCGAACTCCGCCGGGTCGCCCACCGGCGTGCCGGTGCCGTGTGTCTCGACCATACCGACGTCGCGCGGGTCGACGCCCGCCGCGGACAGTGCACGGATGTACAAGGCCCGCTGAGCATCGGGGGAGGGCGCGGCCAGTCCTTCCGAGGCGCCGTCCTGGTTGACCGCCGAGCCACGTAGCACAGCCAGCACCCTGTCGCCCGCCCGCACCGCATCTGCGAGTCGTTTGAGTACGACCACACCGCAGCCCTCTCCTCGCACGAAGCCGTCGGCGGCGGCGTCGAAGGCGTGGCAGTGGCCGGTGGCCGAAAGCATGCCCATCCGTGCGAACGACTGCGTGATCCGGGGCTGAAGGATGAGGGACACGCCCCCGGCCAGAGCGATCTCGCACTCGTCTGCATTGAGGGACTGGGCAGCCAGGTGGAGCGCCACGAGGGAGGAGGAACAGGCCGTGTCCAATGACAGCGACGGCCCTCGCAGACCAAGGAGGTAGGAGATGCGGCCCGGGGCCACACAGTGGCCATTGGTCAGAACGGAGCCTTCCAGTTCGCGAGGGTGGCCCGTGAGTCCGTCCATGTAGTCGTGGTAGCTCATTCCGGTGAAGACGCCCACGGGCACGCCGTTGAGTGATTCGGGGCGGAATCCGGCGTGCTCAAGAGCCTCCCATGCCACCTCGAGCAGCAACCGGTGCTGCGGGTCGAGAACTTCGGCCTCACGACCGGAAACGCCGAAGAAGTCGGCGTCGAAGCCCGAGACGTTGCGCAGGAAGCCGCCCCAAGGGCGGAGCTGAGCGTCCGTACAAGCACTCAGCTCCGCCCGGTCCAAGGGCAGCTCGCCGACGGCGTCGCGTCCGCCCGCCAGGAGCTGCCAGAGGGCGGCAGGAGAATCGGCGTCGCCGGGCAGCCTGCAACCTGCGCCGAGCACGGCGATCTCTCCGCCACGCCCCCTCCGCGCGGCGTCGAGGAGTTCCCCGCGTGCCCCATGCCCTGCAGCCTCGTCGTGCGCACGGGCAGGCGTGTGTGGGTTGTCGTCCATGACTGACCTCTCTCCCTACACTGCGTCCGCGCTGCCCAGGAGCATGGCGTGTTTTACGCCACCGACCTGGTAGTTGAAGCTGAGCGCGTGGTCGAAGTCGAGTGGGCGGGTCTTCGTGCCCGGCACGGGGTCGAAGGGGAGCCCGTCGGCGGGCTGCTCGCAGTTGGCCGTCGGGCACACCTCGCCGTGTTCCATCATCAACAGCGTCAGTGCGGCGCCCAGACAGCCGGCCGCGGAGCCGTTGTGGCCGAAGATGCCTTCCTGAGACGTCATCAGCAGGTCGGAGGAGTCGCCGTACAGCTTCCTGACCGCCGCGGACTCGAACGCGGTCACCACAGTGTTGCCGTCACTGCCGCCGTGCACGTAGCCGACTTGCGACAGGCTCCATGTCTCCCCGAGGCAGTCACGGACGGCTCTGACCAGCTCGGCGCCGGTATCGTCACAGGCCAGCGGATTCGCCAACCCGTCGCGGGTCATGGCCGTGGCGAGGATCTGGCCGTAGACAGACGCGCCGCGTTGCTCTGCGTGCGCGCGGCTCTCCAGGATGAGCGTGGCGGAGCCCGCACCGTGGTTGATGCTGCGGGCGCGACGGTCGTACGGCCGCATCAGGTCTTCGAAGGACGGGACGAGCTCCGGCATCCCGTCGGTGCGCAGAGCGTCGTACGTACGCTGGGCACCGCGCAGGAGCCGTTGGACGTTTTCGATCAGGTCGATGCTGAAGACGTCGACGCCCGTCACGGCGGCGACCTCCACCTCGTTTTGGGCGATGAGTCGTCGCGCCTGGCCGAGTTGCACGGCGGAAGAAGCACAGCCGCACGAGATCGTGAAGCAGGGGCCGGTGGAACAAGTCAGCGCCGCCTGGACGAGCGACACGTCGGAAGGCGTCATGGCCTGCTCGGCCGCGACGAAGAGCTCCATCGCCTCCTGCGGGCTGGTGCCCGCCGGATCGGCGCCCAGCACCGACATGTAGCTGTCGATGTTGGCATCAATGCCACCGCGCCCCACGAGGATGGCCGCCTCGGCGAGTGCGGCTGAGCGGAGCTCCAATCCGGCGTCCGCGCATGCTTCTGCGAGGGAGATCAAGCCGAAGCGGTGGGCCGCCGTGTAGTGCCTGGAGAAGAACTCGGGGACATCAGGGAATCGTTCGGCGAACATCTCTGGGGTGAGATCCACGGATCCGTAGTACATCGGCGCGGCTCTCAGGAAGGTCCCGCCGCGTGACGCGACCTGCCAGAGATCGTCGGCGGTAAAGGTGGGTGCGGGATGGCCTGGCAAGCAGAATCCCATTCCGGTGACGACAACGTCCTGGGAATTCCTGGATCGCTTCATCGGCATTCCTTGTCTGTGATGGGCGCTTGGCGGCGCAGGCTATTCCGCGATGAAGGTGCGATTGCGCCATTGGTAGATCGGCGTGAGAATTCCGCTCACCTCGACATATTCGCCGCGGAATTCAAAGTGCTCATAACCGTTCCCTTGGAGAATCTTGACCTTGCTCTCGTGGTCGGTCTCGGCCGAATGCGGCAAGAGCGGAATCGTGAACGGGCAATCGGCGAGGATGACAATCTTCGAATGCAGCACTGGACTGTCCTTCCGGTGTTATCCGATCATGAAGAATGTTTACCCGAATTCCTGCCGCCATAAGCTGCTTGCGGGGGCGATATAAGGGCCAGTTAGGTGGTGCAGGATGCGTTTTCGGATCCTGCTAGAAAAAGGGCGAATGTCCTCAAGGAAGATGGCCTCAGTGGACGGACCGGGGACATGCCTCCCCGGCGGGGGATGACTGCGTTGGCCATCTCAGCGACGAACCGAATGTCCTCGCTCCGGCCCAGGCAGGTGCCCGCAATGCGCGACGTACCGACGGCTGTTGTTGGCGCCACCTGCCGTGGTGGCGGCGTCCGCACACACCTTGGCGATGAGCCGGCCACAGCGCAAGAGCCGCACACTTCTTGCCAACTGTCGTGATCACACCTCCGATGCCGATTGACATTCCCTGGAGAGGGCGGGCGGTCCACCGGATGGACGATTCCAATACTCCACACGAGGAACTCAAGCGCAACAACAGGTGTGCGAACTCATCCGAAAGGTGGAGCGCGTGACTCTGAGATGTACCACCGGCGCGATCAGAGTGTGCGAACGATTCGTTGCGTAAGGAAGACCCGCGAATGGTGACGGAAGGTCGGCAATCAGAACACTTGGCGGTGGAACCGCAACTGACGCGGCCGAAAACGCATCTTCGCCCCCGTCTCGCGCCCTGTTGACGTCATTTGGAGAGGTTCAGTCTGATCCTGCTGAATGCCGAGCGTTGTGCCGGCATCCCGGAAGGAAATCCTCTCTCGCGTTCGGTGCTCATGGTGATCTCACACAGTTTGGAGCAAAAAAGTGATGAACAGGATGCGATCGACCCGGCGTTCCGCGCGTGTCATGGCGGTCGGCGCTGTCGCCGCACTGGCGCTGACGGCCTCGGCCACCGGAACGGCGCTCGCCGTCCAGCCGACTCAGCAGCAGGTTCCGACGTACGACTGCGACGAAGGTGTCAAGACATTCAGTCTCGTCACCGGCTTCGACTGCACCGCGTCGCCGGGCGCGCCGAGGATTGGCGTGATCAACGGCCCCTTCATCGTCAACACACCGAACCGCAGCTTCACCTGTGATACGGGGCTGGCCGCTGTGCCAGTGGCGGTGCTCGGGTTCGGCTGTGAGGGTACGCCTCCCCTGGCTGACTGACCTGAGGCACCGGTGGTGGCGGTCGCGGATCGCGGCCGCCACCGCCGGGAGCATTTCCGGCCGCATGTGACCGGATGAAAGGTCAGACGACTCCGCGGGCCACCCTGCGGGCGAGGCCACCACGGCCGCGCAAACTGCTGCCCGGCAGCCCCAGCAGCGCGCGATGCGCCTACGTGTCGCAGAAGCTCGCGCAGCGCAGACTGGCTCGGCACTCGACCGTGGCACGTACATCGACCTCGACGCCGGCATGACCGATTGACCTGGTGTTCCGTAGCTGTCTCAGGCGTTGGCCCCTCGGAGTTCGTCTCCCGTTGGTGTCCCTTGTCTGTTGGGATGGGGATCGGAAGTGGCGTTGCAGTCCGTCTTCTGCTCGGCCTCGTGCATGCTGCTCTGCAAGAGTGGCGGGCGTGGAGGATTTGAGAAGCCAGGATCCCAAGCGTCTGGGGGAGTTCAGGCTGCTGGCCAGGCTGGGTAGTGGCGGTATGGGGCGGGTGTATCTGGGGCGGTCGCCGGGTGGGATGCAGGTGGCGATCAAGGTGATCCGCGAGGATTTCGCGGAGGATGCCGATGCCCTGGTCCGGTTCCGGCGTGAGGTGGCGACGGTGCGGGCGGTGCGCAGCCCGTACACCGCTCGTCTCGTCGGCGCTTCCCTGGACGTGCCGCCGTACTGGCTGGCGACGGAGTTCGTGCCGGGCCCGACGTTGCTGGAGGCATCGCGCGGTACGTCCCTCGAACCCACCCTGTGCAGGGGGCTGTTCGCGGCGCTGGCGGAGGCGCTGGCTGCGGTGCACGGGCATGGGGTGGTGCATCGGGACGTGAAGCCGCACAACGTCATCCTGGCCCCGGGAGGGCCGCAGTTGATCGACTTCGGTATCGCCCGGGCGGCGGAGCACACGCAGCTCACCCGTACGGGGCAGATGCCGGGTACCCCCGGTTACACCGCGCCCGAGGTGCTGCTGGGCGGCGAGGCGGGCCCGGCGGCGGATGTCTTCGCGCTCGGCGCGACGATGGCCGCCGCCGCCACCGGCCGGTCGCCGTACGGCGGCGGGGAGTGGCCGGCCGTGAGCTACCGTGTCGTGCACGGCGAGATCGATGTCGACGGAGTGGAATCCGGGCTGGCCGAGCTCATCCGGCAGTGCGTCGCCCGGGACCCGGCGCAGCGGCCCGGCCCCCTGGATGTCGTCGGGCGGTGCGGCGTGACGTACGCGCTGGCGGAGTTACCGGCGTACCGGCGGCTGACCGGGGCGGTGCCGCCAGCGCTCCCGGCACCGCCGCGACGCCGGGGCTCGACGGTGGCCGCGGCCGCCCTGGCCGTCGCAGCGCTCGCGGCGGCGACGACGGTATGGCTGCTGCCGTCGGGCGGTGACGGTGCGACAGCGGGCGACTCGCCAACCGAGTGCGCCGCCGACTCCCCGGCCGAGTCCGCCTCCGGTGGCGGTAAGGGGCGGGAGGGTCTGACGATCGGCATCATGCCCGACCAGTCGACCATGAGCTACTGCGACCAGGACGGGGAGTACGCCGGATTCGAGGTCGACGTCGCCAGGTACGTTGCCGGCGAACTCGGCGTCGAGGTCGAGGACATCACGTGGAGGGAAGTGTCCGCCACCGAGCGCACCGACGTCCTTGTGCGCGGCGAGGTCGACTTCGTCGTCGCCCGCTATCAGATCACCGACGCGCGGAAGGAAGAGGTCGACTTCGCCGGCCCCTACCTCTCCGCCCGCCAGGACCTGCTGATGCGCGCCGGCGACCGGGCTCCCGATGTGACAGACCTCAACGACATGAAGCTGTGCTCGGTCACCGGCTCCACCTCCGCACAGGTCGTGAAAGAGGGAGGGGCACCGGGCGCGGACCTCACGGAGCGCGCCTCCTACGGAGAATGCCTCACCGCCCTGGACAAGGGTGAGGTCGATGCACTGACCACCGACGACTCCCTCCTCGTCGGATACGCCACCCGGAGTGGGGACCCCAGTGACTACCGGCTGGCAGGACTGGAACTCAGCGCCGAGAACCTCTACGGCGTCGGGCTGCCCAAGGGCGAGACGGAACTACGCGACGACATCCACGCGGCGATCGACCAGATGATCGCGGACGGCTCCTGGGCGAGAGCCGCCGAAACCTTCCTCGGAAGCGTGGTCAACTACGATGCCCAGCCGCCCGACCAGGCCGCGACGACCGGTTGACCTGGCACGAAGCGACCCCAGGGCGGGCGATTGTCCCCCGAAGCGCATCTGGCAGATTGCGGCTCGCTGACCTGCGGAGGTGCCAGGCGGTTTGAGAACGCTGATGGTCAGTGTGCGTTTTCAGCGATGCGTCTCCGGGGTGAGGTTGGCGGCGGTGATGGTGCTGAGGCGCGTGGCCGTGGACGGCGGGACCGTAACCTGAAGGCGCTCGGCGCGCAGGCGCAGCTCGATGGCCCAGTGGTCGCGGTAGCGCACGCGAAGGGCGTACTCGGACATCTGCGGCAGTGGTACGGGGTCGAGCCACAGCGCGTCCTCGCGCGTCTCCAGTCCGGTCAGGCCGCGAGACCATGTCGAGGTTGCCGGCCATGGCGCCGCCGCGGGCAGGCGCCGGTGGCGGTAGTCGAGCAGGGCGCGGAAGACCTCCGGCAGGTGGAGGTTCAGGTACGGCAGCACGAACAGCTCGTCCCAGAAGACGTGCCGGCGGTACGCCTCGCCGTGCAGGCCCCGCGCCGGTACCCCGGCGTCGACGTGGGCGGTGTGCGGGGAGAGGGTCTGCAGCAGGTGGAAGGTGTGCAGCCGCAGGACGTCCCCGGCCTCACCGGGCACGCGCAGCTCGGCGCGCTGCCACAGTTGTTCCCAGGCGGCGGTGTGGGAGGCCATGAGCGCGGTGAAGTGAGGGCTCCGGGAGGCGTGTTCGCGTGGGGCCGTGAGTGGGTCGCCGATGGCAGCATCCCGCGAGGTGTACAGCGCGGCGGTCTTCTCGACGGTGATGGGCCCTCCCGCGAGGGCTCGTACGGTGAACAGACCGGCGATGCGCGCGCCGTCGTCGCGTACTGACCGTGAGCCGGTCGTCTCGCCCCGTGACGCGGGTCCGGGCCGCCAGCGCGACGCGTACGTCGGAGTCGCTGGTGCGGCAGCGCAGCCACACCGTGTCGGGCTCGTCGGCGCCGGTGTGGGCGCGGGTGAGACGGCGGCCGGCGAGGGAACGGTAGCGTTCGACGCCGGAGTTGGTCACGGAGCCGTCGAGCGCCGCCTCGGCCTCCAGGGTCCCCGACCAGCCAAGCGGGGTCAGCGTGGTGCGCAAGGCCGCCGGGCACGGGTCGCCCATGTGCAGCAGGTGCTTCTCGGACAGCGCGATCCGGCGTCCCTGGAGGCCGGTGAAGACCGCGCTGCGCTTCAGCACCCCGGTGCGCAGCCGCAGGTGCTGCCGGTACGCGGCGGGGTCGGCGTCGGCTGTGGTCAGCCAGCGGCCGGGGACGTCACCGTGCGGGGGCAGGCGTAGAAGCGCAGCGGCAGCCAGTTCGGCAGGTTGACCATGTCCTCGTTCTCGGCCTGCCGGCCGGAGACGGTGGAGGTGAGTCGGTTGTAGACGCCAGCGGCGTACGTGCCCGGGTAGTGGGCCCGTCGGCGTGGGACTCGGGAACGGCGCCGCGCGTGGCGAAGTGGCCGTTGATCTCGTTGAACCGGTGGATCACTTCCCGCAGCGTGTCCTCGTCGGCCTGGACGAGCCGGGTGACTACCGGAACGCGGTTCCCACCGGCGGACGCCAGCAGCATCGCCGCCCGGCGATAGCGCACCGAGCTGGTGCTGCCCCGGCGCACCATCTGCTGCAGCTTCTGCCCTTCCTGATCGGTCAGTCTGCGCACCCGCACGGGCTCGGCCACCTCACCTCACGGTTGCCGGAACGGACGTCACCGCCCAGCCAACCGCCGCGGCACCAACCCGGCGAACTTGTGGTGGCGCACCATATGTTGAATGGGCATGACGACAGAGACGGGTTGCGACAAAGGGAGACGCGACGTGGCGACCAGCACCGTGACCCGGCAGAGAAGGACGTGGTGGATGTGGCTGATGCCGAGCCTGCTGTTGCTCGGCACCATGGTGGTCTGGGGCGCGGTGCGGTACTCACAGTTGCCCGAGCGGGTGCCCGGGCGCATCGGCCTGGAGGGCGTGGACGCCTGGACGGACAAGAGCGTGTGGACCGTGTTCCTGCCGGTGTTCGTCTACGCCGGGGCCACGGTGGTCGTCCTCACCTGCGCGGTCGGCGCGGCGCGCGTAACGCCGCTTGACGCGGTGCCCGAGCCGCAGGATCAGTGGGGAAAGGCCGCCTCGGTCATGAACGGCCGTCCGGCCACCGCTGCTTCGGCCCAGCGCCTGGTCAGTGCGCTGTTGATGATGAACGCCGTCCTCGGCACCGCCTTCCTGCCGCTGTGCTGGGTGCAGTGGCGCACGACACAGACCGCCGACGTTCAGGGCTGGATCTGGCCCGTCACGCTTGCGGTCTTCCTTGTTTCCCTGGTGCCCCTCGGCGTGGCCTGGTGGCGCGACGCAGAGGCAAGGAAGGAGGGGGCCAGGCGTCCTGACCAACCCGGCGAACCTATGCGGTAACAGCACTAGACATCTGCACCGGCATCGCACTGGCGTTAGCTGGTTCCGCCGGTGCCGTCACGAGAAAAGCGGGTGGCCGGGGTGCGCCCGCTCACCAGCACGCCCGGGTCGGCAGGCGGGTTCGAACAGCGGCAGCGTGCCCGTCGAAGCCATGCCAGACCTCCCTGCATGCGCCACCCGACCAAGCCGGGATCGGAATGCGAGGCAAAGTGGAGCGCTATAACCGGATCATCGCCGAAGAATTCCTCTACGCCCGAACCTGGCTGTCCGAAGACCAGCGCCGTGAGGCTCTCGGCATCTGGAACATCCATGACAACTACCACCGACGCCACAGCGGAGCAGGAGATCAACCACCAGCCCGGAGACTATGCGAAGGCGTAACGAACGGCCTGGCCTCCTACACCTAGTGGTACGCGGGCGGGGGCCAGTCGGACGGCAGTCCGAGCCCTGCGGCCCCGTCTCACACAGCCGACGCAACTCCAGCATGGAAAGCGGAGAACAGTTGGTCGATCCTGGACGCGTAAGGGGCGGGACGATGACGGTGACGGCCCACGACGGCAGAAGCACGGCGGAGCGCGCCTGGCGTGGATTCCGTGGCGCGCGGTGGCGCGAGCGGATCGACGTGCGGGACTTCATCCAGGCCAACTACACGCCCTACGAGGGCGACGGCTCGTTCCTCGCCGGGCCGACCGAGCGGACCCGCGCGGTGTGGGACGCGGTGGCCGGGCTCTTTCCGGAGGAGCGGCGCAAGGGCGTGCTGGACGTCGACGCCGCCACTCCCTCGACCATCACCTCTCACGCGCCCGGGTACATCGACAAGGACCGCGAGCTGATCGTGGGGCTGCAGACCGACGCTCCGCTGAAGCGGGCTGTCATGCCCAACGGCGGCCTGCGGATGGTGGAGAACGGGCTGCGCGCCTACGGCTTCGAGCCCGACCCGTTCGTCACGGCGGTCTTCGGCACGTACCGCAAGACCCACAACGACGGTGTCTTCGACGCCTACACGCCCGAGATGCGCCGCGCCCGCAAGGCCGGGATCATCACCGGGCTGCCCGACGCCTACGGCCGCGGCCGGATCATCGGCGACTACCGCCGCGTCGCCCTCCACGGCACCGCCCGGCTGGTCGAGGCCAAGCGCGCCGAGCGCGCGCTGCTCGACGCCGAGCCGTCGACGGCCGAGGTGATCCGGGACCGCGAGGAGCTGGCCGAGCAGATCAGGGCGCTCGGCGAGCTGGAGCGGATGGCCGCCTCGTACGGCTGTGACGTCAGCCGTCCCGCGCAGAGCGCGCGCGAGGCGATCCAGTGGCTGTACCTCGGGTTCCTGGCCGCGGTGAAGGAGCAGAACGGTGCCGCGATGTCCCTGGGCCGTACCTCCACCTTCCTCGACGTCTACCTCCAGCGCGACCTCGACGACGGCGTCATCGACGAATCGCGGGCGCAGGAGCTGGTCGACGACTTCGTCGTCAAGCTGCGCATCGTGCGCTTCCTGCGCACCCCGGAGTACGACGCGCTGTTCTCCGGCGACCCGACGTGGGTCACCGAGTCCATCGGGGGCATCGGCGCGGACGGGCGGCCGCTGGTCACCCGCACCTCCTTCCGCTTCCTGCAGACCCTGTACAACCTCGGGCCGGCACCCGAGCCGAACCTCACCGTCATGTGGTCGCCGAAGCTGCCGGCCGGTTTCAAGCGGTTCTGCGCCCAGGCCTCGATCGACACCAGCGCGATCCAGTACGAGTCGGACGAGCTGATGCGTCCGGTCACCGGCGATGACACCGCCATCGCCTGCTGCGTCTCGGCGATGACGGTGGGCAGGCAGATGCAGTTCTTCGGAGCCCGCGTCAACCTCGCCAAGGCACTGCTGTACGCGATCAACGGCGGCCGCGACGAGCTGACCGGTGAGCAGATCGCCCCGCCCACCGCTCCGCTGACCGGCGAGTATCTGGACTACGACGAGCTGTCCGCGGCGTACGACCGCACCTTGGACTGGCTGGCGGCCACGTATGTCGACGCGCTGAACGTCATCCACTACATGCACGACAAGTACGCCTACGAGCGGCTGGAGATGGCGCTGCACGACCACCCGGTGCACCGCACCATGGCCTGCGGCATCGCCGGCCTGTCCGTCGCCGCCGACAGCCTGTCGGCCGTGAAGCATGCGCGGGTGCGGGTGATCCGCGACGCCACCGGGCTCGCCGTCGACTACGAGACCGAGGGCGGCCCCGAGACCCAACCGGCCTACCCGGCCTACGGGAACAACGACGACCGCGCCGACGACATCGCCGTCGGCCTCGTGCGCTCCTTCATGGCCAAGGTGCGCCGCCACCCCGCCTACCGCAACGCCGAGCACACCCAGTCGGTGCTGACCATCACCTCGAACGTCGTCTACGGCAAGCACACCGGCAACACCCCCGACGGCCGCCGCGCCGGCGCCCCCTTCGCGCCCGGCGCCAACCCGATGAACGGGCGCGACCGGCACGGCATGGCCGCCTCCGCGCTGTCGGTGGCCAAGCTCCCGTACGACCACGCCCGCGACGGCATCTCGCTCACCTCCACCGTCACCCCGGAGGGCCTGGGCCACAACCCGGCCGAACGCGCCGGCCACCTGGTCGGCCTGCTGGACGGCTACGTCGCCGCCGGCGGCTTCCACATGAACGTCAACGTCCTGGACCGGGCGACGCTGGAGGACGCGATGGCGCACCCGGAGAAGTACCCGGAGCTGACCGTCCGTGTCTCCGGCTACGCGGTCAACTTCGTCCGCCTGACGCGCGAGCAGCAGCTCGACGTGATCGGCCGCACGTTCCACGACTCCCGATGAGCACCGTGGAGAAGGTGGCCGCGCCGGTGGGCCGGGTCCACTCCTGGGACCTGTCCACCGGCGTGGACGGCCCGGGAACCCGGTTCGTGCTCTTCCTCAGCGGCTGCCCGCTGCGCTGCCTGTACTGCGCCAATCCCGACACCTGGCGCATGCGCGACGGCCGGCGCACCACGGCCGACGAGGTGATGGCCCGCATCGAGCAGCACCGTCCGTTCCTCGAGGCCGCGGGCGGCGGGGTCACCCTCAGTGGCGGAGAACCGCTGCTGCAGGCGGCGTTCACCGGGGAGATCCTGCGCCGGTGCCGGGCCCTGGGCCTGCACACCGCGCTGGACACCTCCGGCTTCCTCGGCACCCGCGCGAGCCACGCGCTGCTGCGGCACACGAAGCTCGTCCTGCTGGACGTCAAGTCCTACGACCCGGCCGCCTACCGCCGGCTGACCGGCGGCCGGCTCGCCCCCACGCTCGCCTTCGCCCGCAGGCTGGAAGGGCTGGGTGTCCCGGTGTGGATCCGCTACGTCCTCGTGCCGGGCTGGACGGACGACGACGCGAGCGTCGATGCCCTCGGCGCGTTCCTCTCCGGCCTCGGCAACGTCGAGCGGGTGGACGTGCTGCCGTTCCACAAGCTGGGCGCCGCCAAGTACGACGCGCTCGGCATCCCCTTCCCGCTGCGCGACACCCCGGTGCCGGACCGGGGCCTCGTGCGGCGGGTCCGAGACCGCTTCGCCGCACACGGCCTGCGCGCGTGCTGAGCCGCGCGGCAGAACTCGACTACGGAGGCACATCGCCATGACCGGCCAGGACGAGCGAAACCGCACGACCACACCCGAGACCGGGCCCTCCGAGACCGCCGTAGCCGTGGACCGGCTGGTCACCAATGGCCTGAAGGCGCTCGGCGACTACGCGTCGCTGGACCAGGAGCAGGTCGACCACATCGTGAAGAAGGCGTCGGTCGCGGCCCTGGACCGGCACACCGAGCTGGCGCTGCTCGCGGTGCAGGAGACCGGCCGCGGCGTCTTCGAGGACAAGGCGGTCAAGAACATGTTCGCGTGCGAGCACGTCACGCACAGCATGGGCCGGATGAAGACCGTGGGTGTCGTCGCCCGCGACGAGACCGAGGACATGGTCGAGATCGCCGAGCCGGTGGGCGTGGTGTGCGCGATCACCCCGGTCACGAACCCGACCTCCACCACCGTCTTCAAGGCGCTGATGGCGCTGAAGACCCGCAACCCGGTGGTCTTCGCCTTCCACCCCTCGGCCCAGCGGTGCAGCGCGGAGGCGGCCCGGATCGTGCGCGACGCGGCCGTGGCCGCGGGCGCGCCGGCGCACTGCGTGCAGTGGATCGAGGAGCCGTCCGTCGAGGCGACCCGGACCCTGATGCACCATCCGGGGGTCTCGCTGATCCTGGCCACCGGCGGCAACAGCATGGTCAAGGCCGCCTACTCGGCGGGCAAGCCCGCGCTCGGCGTGGGCGCGGGCAACGTTCCCGCCTACGTCCACAAGAGCGCCGACCTGCGCCGTGCCGTGAACGACCTGGTGCTGTCCAAGTCGTTCGACAACGGGATGATCTGCGCTTCCGAGCAGGCCGTCATCCTGGACTCCGAGGTCTACGACGCGGCGCTCGCCGAGTTCCGCACCCTGCACGCCTACGTGGCCACCGCCGCGGAGAAGGCGAAGCTGGAGGCGTTCCTCTTCCCCGTCGGCGCCTCGAACGCGGGCTGCGAGCCCAAGGTCAACGCCGCGGCCGTCGGACGGAGTCCGGCGTGGATCGCGGCGCAGGCGGGTTTCAGCGTGCCCGAGGGCACCTCCCTGATCCTCGTCGAGGCGACGCGCGTGGGTCCGGACGAGCCGCTGACCCGCGAGAAGCTCTGCCCGGTGCTGGCCGTGCTGCGTGCCGGCTCACCCCGTCAGGGCTTCGACCTGGCGGCCGACATGGTCGCTTTCCACGGCCAGGGGCACAGCGCCGTCATCCACACCGGGGACCGCGAGCTTGCCGAGGCGTACGGCATGCGGATGAAGACCGTGCGGGTCATCGTCAACTCACCTTCCTCGCAGGGCGCGATCGGCGGCGTCTACAACAGCCTGCTGCCGTCGCTGACCCTGGGCTGCGGTTCGTGGGGCAGTACGTCGGTGTCCAACAACGTCTCCGCCGCGCAGTTGCTGAACATCAAGCGGGTCGGCACCCGGCAGAACAACCTGCAGTGGTTCAAGGTCCCGCCGAAGATCTACTTCGAGCCGCAGGCCATCCGGTACCTGGCTGCCATGCCGGACCTCCACCGCGTCACGATCGTCACCGACGCGACCATGACCCGCCTGGGCTTCGTCGACCGCGTCAGCCGCGTGCTGCAACGCCGCCGCGAGCCCGTCACCCTGCAGATCATCGACAACGTCCAACCCGAGCCGAGCATCGACTCCGTGCAGCACGGTGCGGACCTGATGCGGGAGTTCCGCCCGGACACCATCATCGCGCTGGGCGGCGGATCGCCCATGGACGCCGCCAAGGTGATGTGGCTGCTGTACGAGCAGCCCGGGATCGACTTCGCGGACATGCGGCAGAAGTTCTCCGATATCCGCAAACGCGCCTTCCGCTTCCCGGTCCTGGGTGCGGCCGCCCGCCTGGTGTGCATTCCCACCACGTCCGGCACCGGCGCCGAGGTGACCCCGTTCGCCGTCATCTCCGACCCCGCTACCGGCAAGAAGTACCCCCTCGCCGACTACGCGCTCACCCCCAGCGTGGCCATCGTCGACCCATTGCTGACCGCCGACCTGCCTCCGGCGCTGGCCGCCGACAGCGGCTTCGACGCCCTGACCCACGCCATCGAGGCGTACGTGTCGGTCTACGCCAACGACTTCACCGACGGCCCCGCCCTGCACGCCATCCGCCTGGTCTTCGAGCACCTCGAAGCTGCCGTGAACGACCGGGCGGCCTCCCCCGTGGCGCGGGAGAAGCTGCACAACGCGGGCACCATCGCCGGCATGGCCTTCGGCAACGCCTTCCTCGGCATCGTGCACGCCATGTCGCACATCCTGGGGGCGACGTTCCACATCGCCCACGGACGTACGAACGCGGTGCTGCTGCCGCACGTCATCCGCTATAACGGCACCGTGCCGGCCAAGCTCACCGGCTGGCCGAAGTACGAGCACTACCGCGCACCCGAGCGCTTCCAGGACATCGCCCGCACCCTCGGCCTGCCCGCCGGCACCGCCGGGGAAGCCGTGGAGTCCCTCGCCGCGGCCGTGGAGCGGCTCCGCGACGCCGTCGGCATCGAGCCCTCGTTCCAGAAGCTCGGCGTGGACGAGCGGAGCTTCCTCGAAGCGCTGCCCCGGCAGGCCCTCAACGCCTACGAGGACCAGTGCGCGCCGGCCAACCCGCGGATGCCGATGCTGGCCGACATGCAGGAGCTGATGCGAGCGGCCTACTACGGCGACGCCGCCGTCCCCGAACCGGTCCCCGCGCGATAGGGGCCGCCCGTCGCGAAGAAGAGCACCGGGCCGTCTCTGCCGAGACGGCCGGGTGCTCCGCTGGTGAGAAAGCCGACTTCCGGTACGACACGTGAGGCCCCGTGGCGGGGGGTCAGGTCGTCGGTACGACGACCACGGGGCAGCGGGCCCGGCGCAGGACGGCGCGGGCGGTGGGGCTCATCGCCGGGCCGCCGCGGCCGATCACGATACGCTCGGCCCGCGCGGACGCCGCCGGCAGCGCCTCGTCGGGGGGCAGCAGCCGCAGGTCGTCGTGGACGTGCACCGCCGGGTACTTCTCCCGCCAGCCGCGCAGCGTGTCGCTGAGCCGCTGGAGCTCCTGGTCCTCCCACGCGCCGCGGTCCTCCTCCGTCACCGTGTACGGCAGTCGCTCGGCGGCGGGCGGCAGGCCCCAGGCGTGCACGGCGCGCAGCACCGCTCCGCGGCGCCGGGCCGTGGCGAAGGCCAGGTCCACGGCGGACTGATCGGCGTGCCGGGCGTCGACGCCGAGGACCACCTCGTCGCCGTCGTTCTGCCGCTCCCCCCGCGGCACCAGCACCACCGGGCAGGACGCGCGGGCCGTCAGGGCGAACGCCGCGCCGCCGGCGGGCGCGTGCTCCCAGCCCTCCGCACCGGGCGCCCTCAGCACCAGCAGTCCGGCCTCCGCCTCCGCCCCGGCCGCGGCGAGCTCGGACCCCGGGTCGCCGTGCCGCAGCCGGGTCGTGACCCGCAGCGCCGGATACCGGCCGGCCACCTCCCCGGCGGCCCGCTCAAGCAGCGGGCCCGCATCCGCGTCGGCGCTATGCGTGCCCGGCTCCGGCTCGTCTGCGACGACGTACACCAGCAGCAACTCCGCCCCCAGCGCGGCGGCTTCACCCGCCGCCCACTCCGCTGCAGCGGCGCTGCCCGCGGAGCCGTCGATCGCGGCGACGACGCTTCCTGACATGTATCGGCCTCCCTCTCCCACCACGCGGGTCCTTGTACGGATGAGGTGCGGAGCCGCCGCCGCGGCTCCGCGCCCAGTGTGCCGGTCTCACCGGGTGTCGCCGGTGTGCCGGTGCGCGTCGTCGAGGCGGGCTCGCGCGGCCTCCAGGCGGGCGACGGGCACGCGGAACGGCGAGCAGGAGACGTAGTCCAGCCCGGCCCGGTCGAAGAAGCGGACCGAGGCGGGGTCGCCGCCGTGCTCGCCGCAGACTCCGGTGACCAGGCCGGGGCGGGTCTCGCGGCCCTCGGCGGTGGCGATCCGGACCATGCGGCCCACGCCGTCGCGGTCGAGGGTCTCGAACGGGGAGGTGTCGAAGACGCCCTGCGCCAGGTAGGCGGGGAAGAACTCCGCCTCGACGTCGTCGCGGGACATGCCCCACACGGTCTGGGTGAGGTCGTTGGTGCCGTAGGAGAAGAACTCCGCCTCCTCGGCGATCCGGCCGGCGGTCAGGGCGGCCCGGGGCAGCTCGATCATGGTGCCGACAGAGAGGTCGACGTCGGTGCCCGTGGCGGTGGAGACCTCGGCGAGCACCTGCTTGATCTCCGTCTTGACCAGGCGCAGTTCGGTCGCGGAGGCGACGAGTGGCACCATGATCTCGGCGTGGGGATCGCCGCCGGCGCGGCGGCGGTCCACCACGGCCTCGGCGAGGGCGCGGACCTGCATGGCGATGAGGCCGGGGGCGACAAGTGCCAGGCGTACGCCGCGCAGGCCGAGCATCGGGTTGACCTCGTGCATGGACTCGACGGCCGCCAGCAGCTCCCTGTCGTGCGGCTCCGGGGTCTCGCCGCGGGCCTCGGCAGCCGCCAGACGGGCGGTCAGCGCGGTGCGGTCCGGCAGGAACTCGTGCAGCGGCGGGTCCAGCAGGCGGATCGTCACGGGCAGGCCGTCCATCGCCGCGAGGATGCCGGTGAAGTCGGCGCGCTGCAGCGGCAGCAGCGCCTTGAGCGCCTGGCGGCGCTCGGTGTCGGAGCGGGCCAGGATCATCGCCTCGACCAGCCGGCGCCGCTCGCCGAGGAACATGTGCTCGGTGCGGCACAGGCCGATGCCCTGGGCGCCGAACCGGCGTGCCCTGGCGGCGTCCTCGGGCGTGTCCGCGTTGGCCCGTACCTCCATCCGGCGCAGGCCGTCGGCGTGGTGCAGGAGCCGGTCGACCGCCCTGACGAGGTCGTCGCCGACGAGGTCGCCGGCGTCGCCGGATTCGAGGTAGGCGGCCACCGGGGAGGTGCGCAGCGTCAGCACGCCGAGGTGCACGGTGCCGGCGGTGCCGTCGACGGAGATGACGTCACCCTCGGCGACGACGGTGCCGTCCGGCGTGGTGAAGCGGCGCCCGGCCGGGTCCACGGTCAGCTGCTCGGCGCCGCAGACGCACACCTTGCCCATGCCGCGGGCGACCACGGCGGCATGGCTGGTCTTGCCGCCGCGGCTGGTCAGCACGGCCTGCGCGGCGACCATGCCGGGCAAGTCGTCAGGGGTTGTCTCACGCCGTATCAGGACGACCTTCTCCCCGGCCGCCGCGCGCCGCACGGCTTCGGCGGAGTCGAAGACCGCGGCGCCGATGGCCGCGCCGGGCGAGGCCGGTACGCCGTGCGCCAGCGGGCGCCGGCCGGTGCTGTCCGCGAAGCGCGGGAACAGCAGGCGGCCGAGCTGCTCGCCGGTGACCCGGGCCAGCGCCTCGTCCTGGGTGATCAGGCCCTCGTCGGCGAGTTGGGCGGCGATACGGAAGGCGGCCTCCGCGGTGCGCTTGCCGATGCGGGTCTGCAGCATCCACAGCGTGCCGTCGTCGACGGTGAACTCCACGTCGCACAGGTCGCGGTAGTGCGTCTCCAGCAGAGCGAGGTAGCCGCGCAGCGCGCGGTACGCGGCGGGGTCCAGCTGCTCCAGCTCGGCCAGGGGGAGGGCGTCGCGGACGCCGGAGACGACGTCCTCGCCCTGCGCGCCGGCGAGGTAGTCGCCGTACACGCCGGGCCGCCCGGTGGCCGGATCGCGGGTGAAGGCCACGCCGGTGCCGGAGCGGGGGCCGTGGTTGCCGAAGACCATCATCTGGATGTTCACGGCGGTGCCGAGGTCGTCGGGGATGTGCTCGCGGCGGCGGTACAGGCGGGCGCGCTCGGAGTTCCAGGAGTGGAACACCGCCTGTACGGAGCGGTGAAGCTGCTCACGCGGGTCCTGGGGGAAGTCCTCTCCTGCGGCGGAGCGGATCACCGCCTTGTAGACCTCGACGAGGTCGGCGAGGTCATCGGCGGTCAGGGCACGGTCGTCGGCGAGGCCGCGCGCGGTCTTCAGCCGCGTCAGGGCGCTCTCGAACAGGCCGCGGTGGAGGCCGAGCACGGTGGATCCGTACATCTGCAGCAGTCGGCGGTAGGAGTCGTAGGCGAAGCGCTTCCCGCCCCCTGTTCCGGCGAGTCCGTGCACGGTGGCGTCGGTCAGGCCGATGTCCAGGACGGTCTCCATCATCCCGGGCATGGAGAAGCGCGCCCCGGAGCGAACGGACAGCAGCAGGGGTGCGTGCGGGTCGCCCAGACGCCGCCCGGCGGCGCGCTCCAGCACGGACAGGTGCCGCTCCAGCTCATCGCGCAGGCCGGCCGGCTCGGCGCCGGTGAGCAGGTAGGAGCGGCAGGCCTCGGTGGTGACGGTGAAGCCGGGCGGTACGGGCAGGCCCATCCGGGTCATCTCCGCAAGGCCGGCGCCCTTGCCGCCGAGCAGCCCGGCCATCTCGCGGCCGCCTTCGTCGAAGTCGTAGATGTTCTTGGCCATGCGGATCCTCTTCCTCCTGCGGGCGGGCCCGCGGTCAGTCGTAGGGGACGACGGCGACGGGGCAGTGGGCGTGGTGCAGCACGGCGTGGGCGATCGGGCCGAGCCGGGTGCCGAACGGCGGGCGGCTGATCCGCCGGCCGACGACGAGCAACGAGGCGTCGGCGGCGACGTCGAGCAGGTGCCCTGCGCCGCTACCGGTGGCCACGTCCTCGATCACGCGGACCTCCGGGTACTTGCGGCGCCAGGGGGCGACCGCGGCGGCGAGCATGCGTGCGGCGTCCGCCTGCGTGGCGGGCCCCGACAGCGGGATGGAGTACGGCAGGGGCGTTCGCCAGCCGTTGACCGCCAGCAGCGAGGTGCGCCGGCGTGCGGCGGCGTCGAAGGCGAACTCCAGGAGCGGGTCGCAGGGCCGCCGGAAGCCGACGCCGACCACCACCCGACGGTGCCGGCCGGCTGCGGAGCCGGGGCCGTCGGCGTCCTGCTCGTGCTCGTCCTCCCGCCGCTGGTCCGACCGGACCAGCACCACGGGGCAGGCGGCACGGGCGACCGTGGCCAGTCCGACCGAGCCGAGCAGGAAGCCGGCCAGGCCGCCGAGCCCGCGGGAGCCCAGGGCCAGCACCTCCGCCTCCTCAGCGGCCCGCAGCAGCATCGGCACCGCCAGGTCGGGGCTCTGTGCCGCCGCGACGGCCAGCCCCGGGTAGCTGGACCGCAGAGATGCCTCGGTGGTGCGCAGGACGCGCTCCGCGTGGTAGCGGGCGCTGTCGTCGTGGGCGAGCTCGGGTACACCGCGCGGCGGCCACTCCCACGACTGCACGAGCGAGAGCGGCGCCCCGCGACGCTGGGCCTCCCGCGCCGCCCAGTCGGCGGCGGCCAGGCTCTCCGGGGAGCCGTCGATGCCGGCGACGACGGGTCGGATCATGGTGGACTCCTTCGGCTCCGCGCCATGTGGTGCTCCTACTCAGAGCCTCGTCCTCGCCGGTCACAGGCGGCAGGGCCTCCCGGTGCCCACCGCCGTGGCTGCCCGGCCCGCACCCGCCCGCCGAGCGGCCCGGGACGACCGCGACGATCGAGGAACCCCGGTGGGACGGATCGCGTCGGCGTACCCACCGGAGAGGCCGGCGGCGCGAGGCGAGGGCGGCGGGCGCAGACCAGGCCCACGTGGTGCCGAAGTCGGCTTTGGTCCGGCGGCCAGTGGCCGGAACGCGGGTTGAGGTGCAGCTCCTGGGGCTCCTCGCGGCCGTCGCTGCCGCTCTGCCAGGGGGTACATCGCGCCGCAATACCCGACGGCCGCGGCGGCGCGGCGGGCCGCGGGCAGCCGGCGGTGTGCGGGGAGAGGGTCTGCAGCAGGTGGAAGGTGTGCAGCCGCAGGATGTTCCCGGCCTCGCCGGGCTCGTGCGGCTCGGTGCGCTGCCACAGGTGCTCCCAGGCAGCTGTGTGGGAGGTCAGGAGAGCGGTGAAGTCCGGTGCTTCCCGCGCCCGGGGCCGGGCGGCCTGGAGCGGGTCGCTGATGGCGGGGTCCCGCGAGGTGTACAGCGCCGCGGTCTTCTCCGCGGTGACGGGCTCGCCGGCGACGGCGCGTAGGGTGAGCAGCCCGGCGATGCTCGCGCCGTCGTAGGGTACCGACCGTGAGCCGGTTGTAGACGCCGGCGGCGTAGGTGCCCGGGTGGTGGGTGTCGTCGGCGTCGGTCTCGGGGGCGCACCGTGGGTGGCGACGTAGCCGTTGCCCAGGTGCACAGCGCCTCGCGCAGCTGCACCTGTGCCGGGTCGTGGCCCTCGTAGGTCCAGCTCCAGTCGTCGCTCATGGCTCCAGCAGCTCCGCCAGGTCGCGGACCACCATGTCCGCGCCGTGTCGTCGCAGGTCCGCCTCGCTCTCCTGGGTGCTGGTCCGGTCCACGCCGATGACCAGGTCGAAGCCGCCGCGGCGGCCGGCCTCGACGCCGGCGAGGGCGTCCTCGACCACGGCGGCTGCGGACGGCTCGGTCCGCAGCCGGCGGGCGGCTTCGAGGAACAGGTCCGGCGCGGGCTTGCCCTTCAGGTCCAGGCGGGCGCTGTCGGCACCGTCCACCAGGCAGGCGAAGTAGTCCCGCACGCCGGCGCGGAGCAGCAGCTCCCGGGCGTGCCGGGAGGCGGAGACGGCGGCGCAGGGCACGTCGGCCCGGCGCAGCCGGTCCAGCAGGTGCACGGTGCCCGGATAGGCCTCGACGCCGTGCTCGTCCAGGTGGGCGGTGAAGGCTGCTTCCTTGGCCGCGGCCACAGCCCACACGGTGTCGGTGCCCGCGGGGTCCCCCGGGGTGCCCGGGGGCAGCGACAGCCCGCGGGCGGCGAGGAAGTCGGCGGCGCCGTCGATGCGGGACTTGCCGTCGACGTGGCGCCGGTAGTCCTCGACGGGGTCGAACGGGCCGCGCAGCGCGGGGTCTGCGGGCGGGTGGGCGCGCAGGGCGGCGTCGAAGGCGGGTTTCCAGGCCGCGGCGTGGACGCGGGCGGAGTCGGTGATGACGCCGTCGGTGCCGAACACCACGGCGTGGAGTCCGTGCAGTCGCGGCACCAGCCCGTCGTGGGGTGTGCCGATCGGTTCGCCGGGTGGGGCCGTGTTCATCGGTGCCGTCTCCTCTCGCTGCGTGACGTACGGCGGTCCGGGCACCGCGGCGGGTACCCGGACTGCCGTGTCGTGGGGTCATGTGGTCAGAGGAGCGAGCGGTGGTCGCGGACGAAGGGGAGCTTCTCCCACATGCGCCCGAGTCCCCAGGTGTTGCCGGCGTAGGTGACGGCGAGGGCGATGGCCACGACGGCGTAGATGACGTGGTAGTCGACGATGGGGTTGGTCGACATGCTCGGCGAGCCGTCGGAGAGGTGCTGGGCCGGCGGCCATTCCGCGACCCACATGAGGGCCATCATCACGGTGGTCGCCACCGCGGCGAACCGCAGCGCCACCCCGAGGACGAGGGCGAGGCCGATGCCGAGCAGGCCGAGCATGAACAGCCAGTCGGCCCAGGCGTCACCGGCCCAGGAGTGGAAGGTGTCCTCCATCGGGCCGACGGCGACGCCGCCGAGGAAGCCCTCGGTGGGCGAGCCGCCGTCGATCCAGGCGTTGTTGCCCGGGGTCGCGTAGCTGAACCCGAAGGTCTTGTCCAGGAAGGCCCACAGGAAGACGAAGCCGGTGATCAGCCGGACGCCTGCGAGGACGTAGCCGACTGCCGAGGTGGTGGTCGCCGCTGCGGTCGCGTCGGCCGCCTCGGTCCCGTTCGCCGTGCGCCCTGCACGCCACTGCGGCAGGCGGAGGGCGAAGTGCCGTCGGGGCTGCTGGTGCACTGCCATGGTTGCGCTCCCTTGAGGTGAAGTCTCGATTCCGATTCGGTCTGTGCGCTTTCAATCTCCCGTGCGGGGGGCTGTTTGCGGATGGCCTGAAGAGGGCCTTCGCATCGGCCCGAAGGTCGGCGAGCCAAGGGACTGTTCGGCCCCGAGGGCGAGGGCCGGCCCGCTGCCGCGGGCGCGGGAGCACTCCGGGGTGATCGGCGACGGTCGAGGCGCCGAGTCGCGATCACGCCCGGTAGCGGACAGGGCGGGCCGGTCGCGGCAGGGCCGGGCGCGCGGGGCCCCGGGTTCGCGGTCTCCCTAGCGGGCCGGAACCAGGACGACCGGGCAGCGGGCATCACGGAGCAGGCTGCGCACCGCGCGGGGCGCGCCGTGGCGGCGGCCGCGGGTGGCGACGGCCAGCACGGGTCCGCCGGTCTCCGCGTCCTGCGCCGCGGAGGTGGTGACGAGGGCTCGGGGATCGCGTGACCGGGACGCCCGGCGGTCCGGATCGGTGGCGGTGGAGGCCCGGGGTGCGGCAGAGGCCTCGGCCGTCGTCGGCGCGTACGTCCCCGCGTGCCGGACGCGGAGTCCGACGCCGCGCCGCTGGGCCTCGGCGAAGGCGAACGCCGCGGCGTCCACCTCGTCGTCGCCGCAGACGACGAGCAGGACGTGGCCCTGCCCGGGGGACGTACGGGCGGGCCGGTCGCCGCGTACGACCATCACCGGCCCCTCGGCCCGTCCCGCGGTGCGCCGGCTCACCGAGCCGGCCACCAGGCCGGCGATCCCGCCGAGCTCTCGGCTGCCCACCACCGTCAGCACGGCCGTACCGCCGCGGCTCACCAGGGCGCTCACCGGGTCACCGGCCACCGGCACGGCGACGACCTCCAGCCCGGGGTGCCGCTCGCGTACGCGGTCGGTGGCGACCGCGAGGACGGGCGCGGCGCCGTCCACATCCGGCAGCGCGTAGAGGATCTCCAGCGCGGCTCCCCGCCGCACCGCTTCTTCCGCCGCCAGGTCGAGGGCCCGCACCGCAGGGACCGAGCCGTCGAAACCCACCAGCACTCGCCCTGTGCTCATCTGTCTGCCTTCCGTCGGCGGGACTCGTCGTCGCCGAGCATGAGCGCGGCCGCGGGCGGGGATGAAGGGCGCTTCGGCTCCGATCGACACCGACCGGCCCTCACGGGGATGCACCACCGGGCCCCCTGCCCGGCGCGGTCGAGTACGAGCCTCGTGAAGCCTTACCTGCCAGCCCTTCTGACCGGGCCGGTCGACCGGACACGGGCCGGGACTCTCGGCCCCGCGGTCGGCCCCGGGCAGCCCCTGAGGCGGACGGGGGCGGCGCCGGATGCTGAAAGCGGACTCGTACCGAGAGGGGATCCGCGATGACGGACGTCGTGCAGGACAAGGCCGCACACGCGCTGCTGGCAGACGGCAGGACCGTGCTGATCCGGCCTGCGCGGCCGGATGACCACGACCGGTTGCTGGAGCTGTACCGGTGGATGTCGCCGGAGAACCTCCGGTTGCGGTTCTTCAGCTCCGCCGCGCGGCCGGGCCGCTGGGCGGCGGAGCGGGCGTGCGACCCGGGGCGGACCGGGCACACCGCGCTGCTCGCCGAGTTGGGCGAGCGGATCGTCGGGGTGGCCGAATACGAGAAGGCCGAGCCGGGCTCCGCGAGCGCGGATCTCGCTCTCACGGTCGCCGACGACCTGCACCACCACGGCATCGGCACGCTGCTGCTCGAGCACCTGGTGCACGCGGCACGCACCGACGGCGTGCGGGTCTTCACCGCCGACGCGCTGGCCGACAACCACGAGGTGCAGCAGGTCTTCACCGATGTGGGGCTGCGCGTGACCCGCCGGCTCGACGGTTCGGAGCTGCGCTGCACGGTGGAGCTGGAGCCGGACGAGCGCTACCTCGAAGCCTGCGAGGAACGGGGGCGCACGGCCGACACCGCCAGCCTGCAGCCGCTGCTGCGGCCCGACTGCATCGCGGTGGTCGGCGCGGGGCGCAGCCCCGGCTCCGTCGGCCGGGCGGTGCTGCGCAATCTGCGGCGCGGCGGCTTCGCCGGCCGGCTGCTGGCGGTCAATCCGCACGCCCACGCCGTCGAGCGCACCCCCAGCTACCCGTCCGTCGGCGCCCTGCCCGCCGTGCCTGATCTCGCCGTGCTGGCCGTCCCCGCAGCCGCGGTGCCGGCGACGGCAGAGGAGTGCGGCAAGGCGGGGGCACGGGCCCTGGTGGTCCTGTCCTCCGGGCTCGACGAGAAGCAGGGCGCCGCGCTGCTGAACGCCTGCCGCAGCCACGGGATGCGACTGGTGGGCCCCAACTGCCTGGGCATCGCCAACACCGACGAGGCGGTACGTCTGGACGCCACCTTCGCCGCACGCCGCCCGGCGCGCGGCCGCGCAGGGGTCGCCGTGCAGTCCGGCGGGGTGGGCATCGCGCTGCTCGACGGGCTCACCCGGCTCGGCATCGGCGTCTCCAGCTTCGTCTCGCTCGGCGACAAGTACGACGTCAGCGGCAACGACCTGCTGCAGTGGTGGGAATCCGACGAGACGACCGAGCTGGCGCTGCTGCACCTGGAGTCCTTCGGCAACCCGCGCGCCTTCTCCCGCACCGCCCGCCGGGTGGCGCGCAGGATGCCGGTGCTGACCGTCGACGCCGGCCGCTCCGCCGCCGGACGGCGGGCCGCCGCCTCGCACACGGCGGCCGCCGCCACCCCGACGATGACCCGGCAGGCGCTGTTCACCCAGGCCGGGGTCACCGCCACCCGGTCGGTGTCCGAACTGCTCGACGCCGCAGCCCTCCTGCAGTCTCAGCCGCTGCCCGCGGGCAGCCGGGTGGCGGTGGTGTCCAACGCGGGCGGCGTCGGCGTCCTGGCGGCCGACGCCTGCGCCGAAGCCGGCCTGACGGTACCGGAGTTGCCCGCGGCTCTGGTCGACGACCTGCTGCGGGTGCTGCCCGAAGGGGCGTTCGCCGCCAACCCCGTCGACGCCACCGCCGCGGTCGGCTCCCGGGCGCTGCGCGCCTGCGTGGAACGGCTGACCGCGCACGGCGCCGTCGACGCGGTGCTGGTGGCGCTGGCACCCACCGCGCTGGCCGCGGCGACCGGCGACGACCCGGTTCTCGGGCTGCTGGCCGGGCGTTGCTCCCGAACGGTCGCCGCGGTCGTCCTCGGGCAGCCGGAGCAGGTGCGGCTGCTGCCTCACACGCAGGGCGGCGCAGTGCCGGCCTACGCCGACGCCGACGCCGCCGCCCGGGCGCTGGCACACGCAGCCGAGCGGGCCCGCTGGCTGGCCCGCCCGCCAGGCGCCCACCCCGTCCTCGACGGCATCGACCCGGCGCGCGCCCGCGCCCTCGTCGACGGCTTCCTGGCGAATCGGCCGGAGGGCGGCTGGCTCGACCCTCGCGGCTGCGCGGAGTTGCTCGACTGCTACGGCATCCGGCGGCTGCCCTGGGCCTGGGCGGAGAACGAGGAGGACACGGCCCAAGCGGCCGCCCGGCTGGCCGGCCCGGACGGCCGGGTGGCCCTCAAGGCGTACTGGCCGGGGCTGGTGCACAAGAGCGAGCAGGGCGCAGTGGTGCTGGACCTGCAGGGCGATGCCCAGGTGCGGGCCGCGTGCCGCGACCTCGCCGCCCGCTTCGCCGGGACGATGACCGGCGTGCTCGTGCAGCCCATGGCCGGGCGCGGCACCGAGCTGTTCGCCGGTGTCACCGACGACGACGTCTTCGGCCCGCTGGTCCTCTTCGGCCTCGGCGGCACCGCCACCGAACTGCTGGCCGACCACGCGGCGCGGCTCGCGCCGCTCACCGACCGCGACGTTCACGACCTGATCACCACTCCGCGCTGCGCCCCGCTGCTGTTCGGCCACCGCGGCGCCGGACCCGTGGACCTGGCGGGTCTGGAGCAGCACCTGTTGCGGCTGTCGGCGATGGTCCACGACCTGCCGCAGCTCACCGAGGCCGACCTCAACCCGCTGCTGGCGCGGCCGGACGGCGTCACCGCCGTGGACGTGCGCATCCGTGTGCTGCCGCGCCGGGAGCACGACCCCTACCTGCGCCGACTGCGCTGAGCGCACCCGCGCATCTGACGAGGAGACAGCGATGAAACACCGCAAGATCGGCAACGTGATGACCGACGACGTGGTCACCGTCGGGCCCGCCACCCCGTTCAAGGAGGTCGCGCGTCGGCTGCACGAGCACCGCATCAGCGGCCTGCCCGTCGTCGACGACGACGAGAACGTCCTCGGAGTCATCTCCGAGACCGACCTGATGCTGCGTCAGGCCACCCAGCGCCCCGTCTACGAGCCGCCGCGCCGCCGCCTGCTGCCCCGGCTGACCCGCCGGGCGCGGGCCGAGCACCGCAAGGCGCAGGCGACCTCCGCCGAAGCGCTCATGTCCCGTCCCGCGATCACCGTGCGCGCCGACGACACCGTCACGCACGCGGCCCGCATCATGGCCGAGCACCGCGTGGAGCGGCTTCCGGTGGTCGACGACGAGAGCCGGCTGATCGGCATCGTCACCCGCCGCGACCTTTTGCAGGTCTTCGTCCGCAGCGACGCCGACATCCGCCGTGAGGTGCTCGACGAGGTTCTCACCCGTGGCCTGTGGCTGGTCGCCGGCCAGGTCCGCGTCGGAGCCGAGGAAGGGATCGTGGTCCTGGAGGGCGAGCTGGAGCGGCAGAGCGAGGTCGAGATCGCCGGGACGCTGACCGAGAAGGTCGACGGCGTGGTCGGCGTGGACAACCGGCTGACCTACCGCATGGACGACTCCCGCATCCGCCCCGTCGAGCAGGCCCGGCACGGCTTGGCCGACGAATGGCTGCGCAGGGTGTGAGGGAGGTGACGCGGTCATGAGTACGCTCCGTGTGCTCGTCGCGTACGGCTCGAAGAACGGCTCCACGGCGGAGATCGCCCACTGGATCGCCGCCGAACTCGGCGAGCAGGGCATCGACGCAGACGTGCAGCCGGCCCGGCAGGTGCGCGATCTCGGCCCGTACGGCGCGGTCGTCCTCGGCTCCGGGGTGTACGCGGCGCACTGGCGGCGCGAGGCGGTCCGCTTCGCCCGCCGGCACCGCCGCGCCCTGCTGCGCCGGCCCGTGTGGCTGTTCAGCAGCGGCCCGCTGGACGACTCGGCGCAAGAGGGCCGGGCCGTGAGCCCACCGGCGACGAAGCGCCTGGCCGACCGGGTGCGGGCCGAGTCCCACGTCGTCTTCGGCGGAAAGCTGGACGAGAGCGCCGAGGGCTTCGTCGCCAGGCGGATCGTGCGGTCCGGCAAGGGCGGCGACTTCCGGGACCGGAGGCAGATCCGTGACTGGGCCGCCGAGGTCGCCGCGGAGATACGCGGCACGCACGCGGCGGCCTGAACCGGCCTGACGACTCCGGGGCGGCCTGATCCCGCTCAGGCCGCCCCGCCTGCTCACATCGACTCGTACCGGCAGAACCGGCCGGGCCCGCCCGGCCGAGCCGGGCCGGCCCTCGGCTCCCGTTCAGGCTAGCTCAATCTCGATCTTGGGCGGCCGGAGCAGCGAGTTGTGGACGGTGCAGTGGTGCACCACCGACAGCAGGACCTCACGCTGCCGCTCCGTGAGGTCCGCGGGAACGACAACGCGCATCGTCACCCGCGCCACCCGGGCCGGCCGGTCCTCCGCCATCGCGTATGCGGTCTCCACCCGCAGCCCGTCGCGGGTCTTGCCGTGCCGGTGCAGGTAGCGGCCCGCGTAGTACGCCATGCACGCCGCCAGCGAGGTGACGAAGAGCTCCACCGGCGTCGGGGCGAGGTCCCCGCCACCGGCACTGCCCGGCTGGTCGGTCATGAGGCGGTGGCCGCCCGCGGAGATCCGGTACAGCTCCCCCGACACGTAGGCGACGTCGGCGGTTCCCTCCTGCCTCGGGCCCGGGTTGCCGAATGCCGCGGTGTGCACCACGCGCCGCGCGGTCTCGTCCTTCATCTCCGGCTCCTCTCCACATCTGGTCCCGCTTCCAGCCAAGCGCGCTCCTGGCTGCTCCGCTGGGGCCGTTCGGGCACGTCAGCGGGCCGGCCGGATGGCCGCGGGGCGCCGCTCGGCCTCTGCCGTCCGCGGTGCCCGGAGCGGATGGTGGAGGTGGAAGCCCCACACGGAGGAGGAGCGATGGCAGACCTCGGCGGCGGCCCTCTCCGGTCACGGCCCCCACGAGTCCGTGGAGGCCGGGCACGCCGAGGCACCCGCCCAGCGACCGGACGGAGAACATCATGATCAACACAAGTACCAGCCTGCTCGGTGCCCTGCAGCCCGAGACCCGGGAACGACTGCTGGCGAACGCTGTGGAGGTGTCCTTCGCGGCGGGGCAGCGGATCTTCAACGAAGGGCAGCGCGCCGACCGCTTCTGGGTACTGCGCACCGGCTCGGTCACCCTCGACCTGCACGTCCCCGGGCGGCAGGCCGCCACCGTCGAGACCCTCGGCTCCGGCGACCTGCTGGGCTGGTCCTGGCTGTTCCGGCCGCACCAGTGGCACCTGGGAGCGCAGGCCCTGAGCCCGGTGCGCGCCCTGGAGTTCGACGCCACCGTGGTCCGGGAGCTGTGCGAGCGTGACCCGGCGACCGGCTGGGCGGTCACCCACCGCGTCGCCGAGATCATCGGCCACCGGCTGCAGGCCGCCCGTACCCGACTGCTCGACCTGTACGGGCCCTACGGCAGCGGACCGATGCCGTGACCGCGCCCCCTGTGCCGTATCGGGTGGTGCGGCGCATCGAGGAGAGCGCCGGCACGGTCACGCTCGTGATCGAACCGGACGGCGCCGCGCTGCCGGCGTTCCGGCCGGGCCAGTTCGCGGTGCTGCAGGGCTTCGGCGCCGGAGAGGGTGCCGGAGAAGCCGCCGTGGCGGTCAGCGGGATCCTGGAGCACCGGAGCCGGCTGACGCACACCGTACGGACCGGGGGCGCCGTCCCCGCCGTCCTGCACGCCGCGCGGCCGGGCACCGTGCTGGGCGTTCGCGGACCCTACGGCACCGACTGGGCGCCGGAGGCCGCCGACGGCGAAGACGTGCTGGTCGTCGCGGGAGGAGACGGCCTCGCCCCGCTGCGTCCGCTCGTGCGCTCGGTCCTGGCGCAGGCCGACCGGTTCAACCGGATCAGCCTGCTGGTCGGCGCCCGTACCCCGGCCGAGCTGCTGTACCGGCACGAACTGCGGTGCCTGGCCGACGCGTCCGCGGCGCACGTGACCGTCACCGTCGACCGTCCGGCCACCGGCTGGCGCGGTCGGGTGGGCGTGGTGACCCGGCAGCTGGACCATGTTCCCTTCGACCCGTCCGCCACCACGGCGTTCGTCTGCGGCCCCGAGGCGATGGCCCTGGACACCGCTCGCGAGCTGCTGCACCGCGGCGTACCGGGCGAGCGCATCCGAGTGTCGCCGGAGCGGAACGTGCGCTGCGCCACCGGTCGCTGCGGCCGGTGCCGGCTCGGTCCGGTGCGGCTGTGCCGGGAGGGCCCCGTCGTCGGCTACGACCGGGTGGCCGGCCTGCTCACCGTGAAGGAGCTGTGAGATGTCCGGGCGCAGTCCGGCCCGTTCCTTCCCCGCTTATCCCGATCCTCGACCCCACGGTCGGGCACATCCGAAGGAGAACGCCATGTCCGCCCCCACCGGCTCGGAAGGCACGTACCAGGTGAGCGACGTGATGACCCACACGGTCGTCGCCGTCGGATGCGACGCGCCGTTCAAGGAGATCGTCGCCATCCTCCAGCAGTGGAAGGTCAGCGCCCTGCCGGTGCTGGCGGGTGACGGCCGGGTGATCGGCGTGGTCTCCGAGGCGGACCTGCTGCCCAAGGAGGAGTTCCGGGACAGCGACCCCACCCGCTTCGAGCAGTTGCGGCGCCTGGAAGACCTCGCCAAGGCAGGCGCCGTCACGGCCCGGGAGCTGATGAGCACCCCCGCCGTCACGGTGCACGCCGACGCCACCCTTGCCGAAGCCGCCCGCATCATGGCGGTGCGGCACGTCAAGCGGCTGCCCGTGGCGGACGCCGAGGGGAAGCTGGCGGGCGTCGTCAGCCGCGCCGACCTGCTCAAGGTCTTCCTGCGATCGGACGAGGAACTGGCCGCCGCGGTACGCGACGAGGTGCTGGCGCACCTCTTCCTCGGCTATCCCCCGCAGGTCGAGGCCCTGGTGCACGAGGGCGTCGTCACCCTCACCGGGCAGCTGGACGACCGCACCCGCGTCCCGGTGCTGGCCCGGCTCGTACGGGCGGTGGAGGGCGTCGTCGACGTCCGAATGGACCTCGCCGCCCCGCCGCCGCGGCCGCAGCGCGCGACGCGACCGGACGGCGCGAACGCCCGGTGAGGTACGGAAGATTCAGCCGCCGGCGCGCGGCGGGGCGCCGGCGGGACCGGTCCGGTCCGCGCCGTGCAGCGGGACGTGCCAGACCAGGCGCGTGCCGCCGCCGGTCGGGGTGGTGAGCTTCAGCGTGCCGCCGAGTTCCTCGGCTCGCTCGGCGATGTTGGCCAGGCCGCCGCGGTGGCCGCCGGGGCGCAGGCCGACGCCGTCGTCTGCGACGGTCAGGGTGAGGTCGTCGCCGCCGACGGCGAGGATGACGTCGACCGAATGGGCGCGCGCGTGGCGGGCGACGTTGGTCAGCGCTTCGCCCAGGACCGCCAGGGCGTGGTCGGCGACGTCGGGGGGCACGTTCACGTCGAGCAGTCCTTCGGTGCGCAGCGCCGGGCTGAACCCGAGGGTGGTCGCGGCGGTTTCGACGGTGTCGACGAGGCGGCGGCGCAGGCCGGCGGCGCCGTGGTCGCCCGCCTCGTGGGCGCGCAGCCCGAAGATCGTCGTGCGGATGATCTTGATGGTCTCGTCGAGTTCGCGCACGGCGCGCAGCAGCTTCTCCTCGCCCTCCGCGGTCCGCTCCAGGCGGACGGTACTCTGCAGCGTCATGCCGGTGGCGAAGAGCCGCTGGATGGCCAGGTCGTGCAGGTCGCGCGCGATGCGTTCGCGCTCGGACGACAGTGCCAGCTGCTCGGCGTCGCGGCGGCGGTGGGCCAGTTCCATCGCCAGCGCCGCCTGGCCGGCGAAGCCCTGCAGCGGCGCGGTCTCCTCGGGGGTGAACGCCGGTGCGCCCGCGGCGCGGGCGAGCAGCAGCACGCCCCGCCGGCCGTCCTCGGTGCCCATCGGCACGGCGACCGCGGGCCCGAGTCCGGCGTCGCGCAGCGTGGTGCCGTGCAGGCGGGGCTCGCTCTGCACGTCCTCGCTGAGCACCGGCTCACCGCTGGTGTAGGCGAGGCCGGACAGCGAGTCGTCGACGGGCAGCAGCCGCTCTTCGTGCTCCTCGGCGCCCGGGCCGTGGGCAAGCGCCACCCGCAGCCGAGCGCTGCCGGGTACGGGCAGCGCCACCGACCCCAGCTCCGCGCCGAGTTGTTCTCGGGCCCGCTCGACGATGAGTCCGAGCACGGCGTCTTCGGCGGCGCCGGACAGCAGCGCCGCGGTGACTTCGGCGGAGGCGGCCATCCACCGCTGCCGGCGGCGCGACTCCTCGTACAGCCGGGCGTTCTCGATGGCCACGCCGGCGGCCGCGGCGAGCGTGGACAGCACGGCCTCGTCTTCGGCGTCGAACTCGTCGGCGTCGCGCTTGTCGGTGAGGTAGAGGTTGCCGAAGATCTCGTCGCGGACCCGGACCGGGACGCCGAGGAAGGAGTGCATCGGGGGGTGGTGGGCGGGGAAGCCGTGCGAGTCGGGGTGGTCGGATATCTCCCGCAGCCGCAGCGGTTCCGGGTGGCGGATGAGTACGCCGAGGATGCCGCGGCCGCACGGCGGTGCGCCGATCGCGGCCGCCTTCTCCTCGTCGATACCCACCGGCAGGAACTGCGCGAGCTGCCGGTCCTCCGGCGCTTCGCCGAGGGCGCCGAGCGCCCCGTACTCCGCGTCGACGAGCACGACCGCCGCCTCCACGATGCGCCGCAGCACATGGCTGAGATCCAGGTCGCGGCCGACGTTCATCACCGCGTCCAGCAGGCTGTGCAGCCGGTCGCGGGTGCCGCGGACCTCGTCGACGTGCAGCTGGAGTTCGTCGAGCAGCTCGTCCAGTTGCAGCCGCGGCGCCCGCCCGCCGCCGCCTGCGTGTTCCAGCTCCATCCGGTCACCCTTTCGACGCCCCCGCCGCCTGCCGGCGGCTCGCGGCGCCCGCTGCTCTCTTACCGTTTCCACGAGTCGGGCTGCTGCTGCCGCGCGTCACGGCGAGGGGATCAGCACCACGGGGCAGTGCGCGTGATGCATCAGCGCGTGCGTCACCGGGCCGAGGCGGGCGCCGATGCGGTGCGTGTTGCGGTGTGCGGTGAGCACCACGACGTCGGCCCGCCGGCTCGCCTCGGCCAGCACCGCGGCGGCGGAGCCGCATTCGTCGTCGGTCACCACCGGCACGTCCGGGTACACCTCGCGGTACGCAGCCACGGCCAGGCCCGGCACCGCCTGGGCGGCCCGGCGCCGGGCGGCGTCGTCCAGCTGCTGCCGACCGGACGGACCGGGCGGCGCCATCGCCACCACGCCCGTCACCGCGGGGTACAGCCAGGTGTGCAGCACGTGCAGCTCGGCGCCGCGGCGTCGGGCCTCCTCGAAGCCGAAGCGCACCGCCTCGGAGTCCTCGTCCGACTGCACGCCCACGACGACCCGGCCGCGCGGCACGGTGTCCAGGTCCGCATCGCCCCGGACGACCAGCAGGGGCCCCGTGCAATGTGCCGCGACCCGCAGGCTGACCGAGCCGAGCAGCAGCCCGGCGAAGCCGCCGTGCCCTCGGGTGCCGACGACGGTCAGCGCGGCCGTGCGGCCGGCGTCCAGCAGCGCCTCGGCTGCGGGCTCGGAGATCACCGACGGCACGATGTCCAGGCCGGAAGCGCGGCCGCGGGCGCGCTCAACGCCGCGGTCGACGGCGCCGCGAGCGGCCCGGTACAGGGACGGATAGTCCTCCGGTGTCCGGCCGACGGCCGGTGGGGGCGGCGGCGCCCAGGGGTCGCCGCACATGATCTGCAGCGCGGTGTCCCGGCGCACGGCTTCGTCGACGGCGTGGTCCAGCGCGCGTTGCGCGTGCGCCGAGCCGTCGTAGCCGACGACCACGCGGCCGTGCAGCGGTGGACACCGGGGTGTGTTGTCGGACATGGCGGATCCTCCTTACAACCGTGCGGCGACGTACTCGGTGAGGTCGAGCAGCCGGTTGCTGTAGCCCCACTCGTTGTCGTACCAGCCGAAGACCTTGACCAGTTCGCCGCTCGCCCGGGTCAGGGCGGCGTCGAAGACGCAGGACGCCGGGTCGCCGATGACGTCGCGGGAGACGATCGGCGCGGTCGAGTGGCGCAGGACGCCGCGCAGCGGGCCGTCGGCCGCGTCGGCGAAGGCGTCGTTGATCTCCTCGGCGCCGGCGGGGCGGTCCAGGATCACGGTGAGGTCCGTGAGGGAGCCGTCCTCGACGGGCACGCGCACGGCGATGCCGTCAAGGGCGCCGTCCAGCGCGGGTATCACCAGGCCGGTCGCCCGTGCAGCGCCGGTGGAGGTGGGGATGATATTGACCGCGGCGGAGCGGGCGCGGCGCAGGTCCTTGTGCGGGCCGTCCAGCAGGGCCTGGTCGTTGGTGTAGCCGTGGATGGTGGTCATCAGGCCTTTGACGACGCCGAAGCGCTGGTGCAGGACGTGCGCCATGGGTGCCACGCAGTTGGTCGTGCAGGAGGCGCCGGAGACGACGTGGTGCCGGCCCGGGTCGTAGTCGGACTCGTTGACGCCCATCACGACGGTGGCGTCCGCGTTCTTGCCCGGGGCGGAGACCAGCACCTTGCGGGCGCCGGACTTCAGGTGCAGCGCGGCGTCGTCGCGGGCGCGGAAGCGGCCGGTGGACTCGATGACGACGTCGACGCCGTGGGCCGACCAGTCGAGGGCGGCCGGGTCGCGCTCGGCGGTGACGGCGATACGTCGGCCGTCGAGGGTGATCGAGGTGTCGTCCGCGGTGATGTCCGCGGTGAGCCGGCCGTAGGTGGAGTCGTACTGCAGCAGGTGCGCCAGGGTCGCGGTGGAGGTGATGTCGTTGACCGCCACGACCTCCACCGCGGTGGTGTCGCGGCCGTCCCGGCCGAGGGCGCTGCGCAGGTAGTTGCGGCCGATGCGGCCGAAGCCGTTGATGCCGACGCGTACGGTCATGATGCGTGTCTCTCCTTCGACGTGCGGGTCAGGGGGTCCAGGTCCAGTCGGCGACCTCCGGCATGTCGGTGCCGTGGGCGCGGATCCAGACCGCGTGGCGGGCGCGGGCGTCCTCCATGGCCTGGCGCACCGGGGCGGCGCGCACGGCCAGGTCCGGTACGCGGTCGATGACGTCCATGACCAGGCGGTAGCGGTCGAGGTCGTTGCCGACGACCATGTCGAACGGGGTCGTGGTGGTGCCGATCTCCTTGTAGCCACGGACGTGCAGGTGGGGGTGGACGGCGCGGCGGTAGGCGAGCCGGTGGATCAGCCAGGGGTAGCCGTGGTACGCGAAGATCACCGGGCTCTCGCGGGTGAAGAGCGCGTCGAACTCGGCGTCGGTCATGCCGTGCGGATGCTCGTCGTGCGGCAGCAGCCGGGCCAGGTCGACGACGTTGACCACGCGTACGGCCAGGTATGGCAGGTGGCGGCGGATCAGCTGGGCCGCGGCCAGGATCTCCAGGGTGGGCACGTCGCCGGCGCAGGCCAGCACCACGTCGGGGCTGCGCACCCCGCGTTCGGTGCCGGCCCACTCCCAGATGCCGGCGCCGCGGGCGCAGTGCACGCGGGCCTGCTCCATCGACAGCCAGTCGAAGCTCGGCTGCTTGCCCGCGACGATCACGTTGACGTAGTCCCGGCTGCGCAGCGCGTGGTCGGCCACGGACAGCAGGGTGTTGGCGTCCGGCGGCAGGTAGACGCGCACGGCCTCGGGCGCCTTGTTCATCACGTGGTCGACGAAGCCGGGGTCCTGGTGGCTGAAGCCGTTGTGGTCCTGCCGCCAGACGTGCGAGGTCAGCAGGTAGTTGAGGGAGGCGATAGGGCGCCGCCAGGGCAGCCGGCGGGTGGTGCGCAGCCACTTGATGTGCTGGTTGACCATCGAGTCGACGATGTGCACGAACGCCTCGTAGCAGGAGAACATGCCGTGCCTGCCGGTGAGCAGGTAGCCCTCCAGCCAGCCTTGGCAGGTGTGCTCGGAGAGGATCTCCATGACCCGGCCGTGCCGGTCGAGGTGCTCGTCGGTGTCGGTCACGCCGGCCTGCCAGGCTTTGCCGGTGGCGGTGTAGGCGGCGTCGAGCCGGTTGGAGGCGGTCTCGTCCGGGCCGACGAGCCGGAAGTCGCGGCGGCCGGCCGTCGCCTGCATCACCTCGGCGAGGAAGTCGCCGAGCACGCGGGTGGGTTCGTGGGTGCTCCCGCCCGGCTCGACGACCTTCACCGCGTGCCCCTCCAGCGGCGGCAGCGGCAGCTCGCGCAGCAGCAGCCCGCCGTTGGCGTACGGGGTGGCGCCGAGCCGCTGGTCACCGTCCGGCACGCATGCCAGCACCTCGGCGGTGGGACGGCCGTCGCGGTCGAACAGCTCCTGGGGGCGGTAGGAGCGCAGCCAGGCCTCCAGTTGCCGCAGGTGCTCGGGGTGGTCGCGGACCGCGGCCAGTGGCACCTGGTGGGCGCGCCAGGTGCCCTCGACCGGCAGGCCGTCGACCTCGGCGGGGCCGGTCCAGCCCTTGGGTGTGCGCAGCACGATCACCGGCCAGCGCGGGCGCTCGGTGACGCCGTCTTCGCGGGCGGTCCGCTGGATCAGGGCGATGCGGTCGAGCGCGGTGTCCATCGCCCGGGCCACGGCGCGGTGGACGGTCATCGGGTCGTCGCCGGTGACGTGGATGGGGGCGTGGCCGTAGCCGCGCAGCAGCTCGTCGAGTTCGGTCTCGGGCAGGCGGGCCAAGACCGCGGGATTGGCGATCTTGTATCCGTTCAGGTGCAGGATCGGCAGCACGGCGCCGTCGTGGACCGGGTCGAGGAACTTGTTGGAGTGCCAGGAGGCGGCCAGCGGCCCCGTCTCGGCCTCGCCGTCGCCGACGACGCAGGCGACGAGGAGATCGGGGTTGTCCAGCGCGGCGCCGTAGGCGTGGCTGAGGGCGTAGCCGAGCTCTCCGCCTTCGTGGATCGAGCCGGGTGTCTCCGGCGCGACGTGGCTGGGCACCCCGCCGGGGAAGGAGAACTGCCGGAACAGCCGCGCCATGCCGGCCGTGTCCCGGCCGACGTCCGGGTACGTCTCGGAGTACGAGCCCTCCAGCCAGGAGTTCGCCAGCACCGCCGGGCCGCCGTGGCCCGGGCCCCAGACACACAGTGCGTCCTGGCCGCGGGCTTTGACCACGCGGTTGAGGTGGGTGTGCACGAGGTTGAGCCCGGGGCAGGTGCCCCAGTGCCCGAGCAGCCGCGGCTTGACGTGCTCCGGCCGCAACGGTTCGGCCAGCAGCGGATTGTCCATCAGGTAGATCTGGCCGGCCGACAGGTAGTTGGCGGCCCGCCAGTGGGCATCCAGTGCGGCGAGCTCGTCGTCGCCGGGGGCGGCCGGCTCGGGCGTCGTCACCTCTTGCATGAGTCCGTCCTTTGCTGTGGTGTAAGGGGTTACCGCCAGACTCCGCCGCCGCGGCACCCGTCACGTAGGGCCGCACGGGGCGGGAGGGCGGGACCATCGGCTCCGGGTGATGGGGCGTGAAGGAACCGCCGCGGCTCACCGCCCGGCCGGGGGCGACGCTGGGGGACTCCGCCTCGCACGCCGCCGTGGTGACCGCCGGTGTGACGGGGTCAGGCCGTGCGGTGGCCCCAGCGGGGGCCGACGCGCGCCCACTCCTGCTCCCACAGCTCCTCGCGGCGCCGGTCGAAGTGAACGCGTACGCCACGCAGCGCCGCCAGGGACAGGGCGGCGAAGACGCCCGCCACCGACACACCTGCGGTCGTCGCGCCGACGACCTGCTGCGTCGTCGGGGGTGCCGGAACGACCCGGCTCCCGCCGTCGGCGGTCCAGATCCGCGCGGTGGCCCCCACGTCGAGCCTCGCGGGCACCCGCGCCCCTCCGGTGTGCACCGTGCCGTCGTCGTCCGTCCAGCGCACTTTGGTCCGGATCAGCCCGTCGCCGCCGCCTGCGAGTCCGCCGGTGAGCGCCGAACGCGTGAAGAGGGGCTCTGCGTCCTCGACCAGGACGGCCTGGACGGGCTGTCGCGCCCGGCGTTCGTCCTGCAGGTGGTCGTGGTAGGCGGAGGCAGCGGTGGCGCCGACGGCAGGCACGCCGGCCGTGAACAGCACCACCGCCGCCAGCAGGGTCCACGCCTCGACCCGGTCCAGGCGCCGCCGGAGCGGATTACGCCGCCAGCGCCACAGCCATCTCCTCGAGGTCATCGCCCCCACCTCCCGCAACCACGTTCCGTGCCGGCGGGGTCCGGGCACACGATCGCCGGACTCCCGCTTGCACCGTCACACGCGCCGTCGGGACGAAGGAGGGCCGCGAGGGGCCCGCGCCGGGGTACGGGCGGGGCCGTTCCGCATCGCCCCACGGGTCCGTCCGGCCCCTTCCACCGGCTCACCCGCGACGGATAATCGGTCTGCCGTCACGTACCCGTATGGCAGGGGGCGTGCGAACAACCCCGAGGGAGCAGTCATGTCCGAGACACCGGCATCCGCCGCGGAGCGACCGATCCGCGTCTTCCTGCTCGACGACCACGAGGTGGTGCGGCGCGGCCTGCACGACCTGCTCGACGCCCAGCCGGACATCGAAGTCGTCGGCGACGCCGCCACCGCAGCCGAGGCCGTGGCCCGCGGCCCGGCGGTGCGTCCGGACGTGGCGGTGCTGGACGTGCGCCTGCCCGACGGCGACGGGATCAGCGTCTGCCGGGAGCTGCGCTCGCGCATGCCGGAGCTGGCCTGCCTGATGCTCACCTCGTTCGACGAGGACCAGGCGCTGCTCGACGCCATCATGGCGGGCGCTTCCGGTTACGTGCTGAAGCAGATACGCGGCGACGAGATCGTCAACGCCGTACGCACCGTCGCCTCGGGCAAGTCGATGCTCGACCCGGCGACCACCGCCCGGCTCATGGACAGCCTGCGCAGCGAGGCGGAGCCGGAGCCCGAGGACGCGGCGCTGGCCTCGCTGACCGACCGCGAGCGCGACATCCTGGAGCTGATCGGCGAAGGCCTGACCAACCGCGACATCGGCAAGCGGCTCTACCTCTCGGAGAAGACCGTCAAGAACCACATCTCCCGCCTGCTGTCGAAACTCGGCGTGGAGCGGCGCATCCAAGCCGCGATGCTGGCCAGCCAGGCCAAGTCGGCGGGCGACGACCGGCGGCCGGACGGCCGTCGCTGACGGGCCCGGCCGACCCAACCGGCGGGACACACACGGCTCCTGCGGTGGCGCGGCTCCGCCACGCACCCTGACCGCACGGGCGGGCGCACGGCAACGGGCCCGCCCGTACCGGCCACCGGGAGGAGCGCCACCATGCCCGTGAAGACGCTCGACGCGCAGACCCTGGAGACACTGATCTCCGCCGCGGCCGCCGCACCGTCCATCCACAACACCCAGCCCTGGCGCTACCGCCTGGACCCGGACACCGTCACCTTGGAGGCGTACGCGGTCACCGAGCGCGGCCTGCCCCACACCGACCCCTCGGGCCGCGCCCTGCACGTGTCCGTGGGCGCCTCGGTGTTCAACCTCTGCGTCGGCGTCGCGCACTTCGGCTGGACACCGATCGTGCGTCTGCTGCCGCGCCCGAAGGAGCCGCGGCTGCTGGCCACCGTCCGCCTCGCCGGCGGCTCACCCGCCCGCAACGGACACCGCGCGGACCTCTACCCCGCCATCTGGCGCCGGCGCTCGAGCCGGTATCCCTTCGCCGATCGCCGCCCGCCGGCGGAGCTGCTGACCGAGCTGTCCGCCGCAGCCCACACCGCCGGCACCGACCTCAAGCTGCCCGACCCCGCGGAGACCGCCCACCTGCTGCAGCTGACGGCCGAGGCGGAACGCCGCAGCACCGGCGACGCGCTCAAGCGCATGGAGAGCCGCCGCTGGCTGCGCAACGAAGGAGTCCTCGGCATACCGACCGCGGCCCTCGGCCCGATGGACGCGGCCGAGAGGATCCCGATGCGCGACTTCGCGGACCGGGCGGACACCCGTACCCCGGCCGCCGTCTTCGAGAGGAAACCGACCCTCGCCCTGCTCACCACCGGCCACGACCGGCGCGTGGACTGGCTGCGCACCGGCCAGGCGCTGGAGCACGTCCTGCTGGTGGCGACCGCCCACGGACTGCGCTACTCGCTGCTCCACCAGGGGATGGAGTGGCCCGACGTCCGCGAAGCGCTGCGCGACGTCCGCGGTGGAGGCGGCCACGTCCAGATGCTCATCCGCTTCGGCTACGGCCCGCAGGGCCCGCCGACACCGCGCAGCCCGGCCGGCGACGTACTGACCGCCGGCGCACCGGTCCGCGGCTGACGGGCCTGCGATGCCTGTCCAGAGCCGACCTGCCCCGCCAGAGCTGGGGCGACGGGTCGCCCCAGCCCAGGGCGGAGCCGGCCGTGGACGGCCCGGAGGAAGGGCTGGCGTGGCACCTCGGTCGGCCGGGGCAGACGGGGTGCGCGTCACGTCACGTGCCGGGAACGAGAATCACCGGGCAGTGCGCGTGGTGCAGCAGTGCGTGGGTGACCGGGCCCAGACGGCGGCCGAACGGGTGCGTGTGGCGGTGCACCGTCACCACGACCCGCTCGACGGACTTGGTCCGCTCGACGAGGGCGGCGGAGGGCGAGCGGCACTCGTGGTCCGTGGTCACCTCGACCTCGGGGAACTCGTCGCGCACCGGTGCCACGGCGTAGCGCGGCAAGGCCTCGGCCGCCTTGCGGGCCTCGGCCGTCTCCTCGTGGCTGCGCGGGGAGTCGGGCCTCGTGAGGGTGCCGGTGAAGGGCGCGTAGCTCCAGGCGTGCAGGACGTGCAGCCGGGCGCCGCGGCGGGCGGCTTCTTCGAAGCCGTAGCGGACGGCCGCGGTCTCGCTGTTCGACCGCACGCCGACGAGCACGGTGTCGGCGTGTTCGCCGGTGCCGTCGGCGTCGCCTCGTACGACGGCCAGGGGCATATGGGTGTGGGCGGCCACGCGCTGGCTGACCGAGCCGAGCAGCAGTCCGGCGAAGCCGCCGTGCCCGCGGGTGCCGACCACCGTCAGTGCCGCGGTACGACCATGGTGCACCAGTGCCTCAACCGCCGGGTCGCGGGTCACCGTCGTGACCACGTCCAGTTCACCGGCGGCCAGCTTGCGGGCTCGTTCGGCGGCCTCGTCGAGCAGCTCGCGGGTGACCCGCTCGCGCTCGCTGTGCTCGGCGGGGGACAGCCCGAGACCGGCCGAGGCCGGCGGCGGCCACGGCACGCCGCACAGCAGTTGCAGACCGGTGCGGCGGCGTACGGCCTCCTCGACGGCGAACTCCAGGGCTCGTTCCGCGTGTCGGGAGCCGTCGTAGCCGATGACGACGTGGCCGTGCAGCGAGGGTTTTTTGTCTGTGGCGGTCATGGCTTCTTCTTCCGGGGTGTCGGGGGCGGTCGGCGGGGAGGACCGGCGATCGCGGTGCTTGCGACCGCCCGGCCTTCGTCACCTCTCAGCCTCATCGCAGCCCAGGCGCGCTCCCAGGGGCCGGGCGGCTGTCGCGTCCATCCGTCCGGGCAGTCGGCGCAGCCGATCAGCCCATGCCGGAAGAGGCCGGTTGCCGGGCTCCGTCCCCGATACGTGGGCAAGTCGCCCGACGGCCCAGGGCCCAAAGAAAGATGGCCGGCGTTCTCGTCCGGCTCAGTTCCGGGCGGTCCCGTCCCGGTGGCGGGCGAGGGGGATGCGCCAGGCCAGGCGGGTGCCGCCGCTCGGGCGGTCGGCGATCTCGAAGGTACCGCCCAGCTCCTCGGCGCGCTCGCGCAGGTTGGCCAGGCCGCTGCGGCGGGTGCTCGGGCCGACGCCGCGGCCGTTGTCGCTGACGGTGAGCAGCAGCTCCTCGCCGGTGTGCAGGCTCACCTCGGCGGCGGAGGCGTGCGCGTGCTTGCCGATGTTGGACAGGGACTCGCGCAGCACGGCCAGCAGATGAACGGCGATCGCGTCCGGGATGGCCGCGTCGACCGGTCCTTCGAAGGCGACCGTGGGTGCGAAGCCGAGGTTGCGGCGCGCGGCGGTGGTGGCGTCGAAGATCTGCGCACGCAGGCTCGTGGTGTGCTGCGGGGCGCGGTGCAGGTCGAAGATGGCGTTGCGCAGTTCCTGGATGGTGGCGTCGAGTTCGCCGATGACGCCCTTGATGCGGCTGACCGCTTGGGCGTGGTCGAGGAAGGCGGTGACGCCCTGAAGGGTCAGGCCGGCGGCGAACAGGCGCTGGATGACCATGTCGTGCAGGTCGCGTGCGATGCGCTCGCGGTCGGCGATCACCTCCCGCTCGGCGCGGGCGCCGGCCAGTTCGGACTGCAGGGCGAGGCGGCGGCCGATGTCCTGGCCCACGATGGAGTAGCCGATGAGGGCGCCGTCGCCGTCGCGCATGGCCGAGACGGTGACGGAGACGTCCACGAGGCCGCCGTCGGCGCTGCGCCAGCGGGTCTCCACCGGCTCGACGTGCTCCCCGGAGCCCGTGCGGGCCAGCGCGTCCTCGAAGGCCGGCAGCGCGCCCTCGGGAATGAGCTCGTCGGCGGAGCGCCCGACCATCGCGTCGGCGTCGTGGCCGAGGAGGCGGGCGGCGCCGGGGTTCCAGGTCTGGATCGTACGCTGCGGGCTGATGGAGATCATGGCGTCGCCGGAGGAGGTGACGATGGCGGCGAGCCGGGCGGCGGCGCCCCGGGCCTCCTCCAGTTCGGTGTGCAGGGCGATGAGGCCATGGTCGGCGTCGCTCAGCTCACGGCTGAGTTCGGCGATCTGCCGTCTGCCTTCGTCCAGTTCGGTTTCTTGCCGCCGGAGCACCTCCTGCGCCTCGGCGAGCGTACGCGGCGGCTGCGTGCTCCTCACGTCGCCTCTCCCGGGCCCTTGGTCTGTCCTCGCTCCCATGATGGCACCTCCGTGACGATCAGCACGGTGGCGTCGTCGGTCAGCCGGCCGTGGTCGCGGTGGAGTACGGCGGCGATCACGGCGGGGTCGTGCCGGAGCAGGCCGCGGTACTGGGTGACGTCCCAGCCGCTGCGGATTCCGTCGGACGTCAGCACCAGGGTGGAGCCCGGCGTCCAGGGGACGCGCTGCACATCCGGCTTCGGCGGGGACAGCTGGGTGCCGAGGGTGCCGGGCCGGCCGAGGAGCGGGTGGCGCCGGCCGTCGTGCAGGACGCGTCCGGTGATGTTGCCGACTCCGGCGAAGGTCAGCTCGCCGCTGTCCGCGTCGATCAGGCAGGTGCCGAGTACGCCGCCGCGGGTGGCCCGCATCGCCTCGTGCGCCCGGCGCAGGTACCGGGCCGGGTCGGTCATCAGCTGTCGCCCGAACTCCGCCAGCGCCGCACGCGCCGCCGCGGCGGCGGGGGGCCCGTGGCCCAGGCCGTCGACGACGGCGGCCTCCAGCCTGTCGTTGCCGGGGCGTACCGCCCAGCCGTCGCCGGATTCGTCCTCGCCGGGGAAGGGGACGTTGACGCCGCCGTGGCGCCAGCGGGACGTCATCGGCCGGGCTGCGCGATCGAGTCGGGCCAGCACGACGGTGCCGTCCGGGGTGCTGTGGCAGTCGAAGTCGCGGGCCAGGCGGTGGACGGCGGCGAGCCCGGCGCCCAGCCCTCCGGCGGCACGGGGAGGAGGCTCGGGGACGGCGGGGGTGTGCCCGGCGTACGGCCGGGGCGGGATGCGCTCCGGCGGGATCCCGGGGCCGTGGTCGACGGAGATCATTTCGATGCCGTCGCCGGCCGGCCGGAACAGGACGTAGCCGCCGGGGTGCGCGTGGCGCAGCAGGTTGGTGCCGAGTTCCGTTGCGGCGAGTTCGGCTTCTCCCGTACGCAGTCCGGCTCGTCCGGCGGCGGTGCGGGCGACGGCCCGGCGCAGGGCTCCGACGTCCTCCTCGGTGTCGACGGGGAAGCGGCGGTGCGGCGCCTGGCCGGTCAGCGTCGCCACTTCTCGATCACCACCGTGGTGCCTGAGCCCGGGGCCGAGGTGACGGTCATCTCGTCCACCAGGCGGCGCGCGCCGGGCAGACCGAGTCCCAGGCTGCCGCTGGTGCTGAACCCGTCGTCGAGCGCGGCGTCGACGTCCTCGATGCCCGGGCCCTCGTCGGTGAACGTAGCCCGGACGCCCTGCCGGCCGTCGGCGGTGACCCGCTCCGCGCACAGCCGGCCGCGGGCTCCGACGGCGTACTTGAGGATGTTGCGGGCCAGTTCGCTGCCGGCGGTGATCAGCTTGGTCTCGTCCACCAGGCCCAGGCCAGCACTCCGGGCCTGCGCGCGCAGCGTCTTGCGCACCCGTATCAGATCCGTCTGGTCGGAGATGACGATGTCGTCCGTGCCGTCCATGGCCGGTCCCGTGTCAGTCCGCACGGCGACTGCCGTGGCGGCGCAGCCGTGCCAGCAGCGCCAGTCCCTTCTCCGCGTTGAGGGCGGTGTCGAGACCGCCCATCGGAACGCCGAGGTCCACCAGGGTGATCGCCACGGCGGGCTGGATCCCGACGATCGCCACCTCCGCGCCGAGCAGCCGCACCATGCTCACCATGCGGGTCAGCACCCGTGCGATGAACGTGTCGACCACGCTCAACCCGCTGACGTCGATCAGCATGCCGCCGGCACCGGTGCGGGCGACCTCGCGCGTCAGGTGCTCCTCGATCCCGACGACCGTGTCGTCGTCGAGGTCGCCATGCAGCGAGACCAGCAGCGTGTCGCCGATCCGCATGACCGGCCCCGCCTCGCCGTTCACAGGGTGCCGTCCAGCGGGTCCGTCGCTCCCGGCGCGGAGTTGCGCTCCTCAAGGACCGCCAGCGCCAGTTGGAGTGCGTCGCGCAGTGTGTTGCGGGAACGCAGCCGCCCCATGTCGATGCCCAGGTGAACCATGGACTGGGCCGTCTCCGGCCGCACCCCGCTCATGATGCTCTCCGTGCCCATCAACGCGGCCGCCTGGACGGTGCGCAGCAGGTGCTGCGCGACCTGGGTGTCGATCGTCGGCACGCCGCTGATGTCGAGGATCGCCACCTCGGCCTCGGTCTCGGCGATCCGCTGCAGCAGCCCTTCGGTGAGCCGGGCCGCGCGGCCGGTGTCGAGGGTGCCGATGAGGGGCAGGGCGAGGACCTTGTCCCACACCTGGATCACGGGGGTGGACAGTTCCATGATCTCATCGCGCTGCCGCATCAGGCGCTGCTCGGTCTCGCGGCGGTCGGTGACGTCCCGGATGGCGGCCGAGACCAGGACTCCCTCGTCGGTCTCCAGCGGGCTCAGGCTGATCTCGACGGGGAACTCGGAGCCGTCGCGGCGCAGTCCGTACAGCTCCAGCCCCACACCCATCGGGCGCATCCGGGGGTCGGAGAGGAAGCCGGTTCGGTGTCCGTAGTGCTGCTTGCGGAACCGGGGCGGGACCAGGACCTCTATCTCCTGGCCTATCAACTCCTCGCGGTCGTAGCCGAACAGCAGGTCCGTCTGCCGGTTGGCGAGCCTGATCCGGCCGTCGGCCCCGATGATGACCATCGCGTCCGGCGCCGACTCCAGCAGGCCGTGGAACAGGGAGTCCGCGCGCCGCTGGTCACTGGCGTCCTTGACGACCTCGGCGAAGCCGAACACCTCGCCGCCGGCGTCCCGAATCGCGGTGAGCACCGAACTGGCCCAGTACCGCTCGCCGTTCTTGCGCTGCCGCCAGCCCTCGGACTCGTACCGGCCGCTCTCCCGCGCGGTGGCGAGCGCCTGCTCTGCCCGACCGGCCGCCCGGTCGTCGGCCGGGTAGAGCATGGCCGCGGGGTGGCCCAGTGCCTCGTCCTCTTCGTAGCCGTGCAACAGCCGGGCACCACGGCCCCAGCCGGCTATCCGGCCCTCGGCGTCGAACCTGACGATTGCGTAGTCGGTGATCGCGTCCAGCAGCGACTGCAGATCGCGCAGTCGTACATTCGGCTCCCGGTCCTCCGGTGCGGGCTCCGTCATCTCCCGTCCCTTCCTTCCCCTCGGGATCGTCAGGCCCTCCCAAGCCCGTGCGCGGATGCTACCTCCGCCGGTGCTCTTGCGCCCTGGTGCCGGGCAGCGATCTCGCCACCGCGGGGCAGGACTTGGCGGGCGAGGGCCGAGCGGCCTGCGGAACGGCCCGGCCGGCGCCCGGGTCCGGCCCCAGCAGCCCTGCGTACCGGTAAGGGCGCGGGTGGACGGTACGGACATGACGCGGAAACTGATCGTGATATTGGGCGCAGGCACCGGCGGCACACTGGTGGCGAACCGGTTGCGGCGCTCCTGCCCCTGGCACGAGGCCGAGATCACCGTGGTCGACGAAGACGACGATCACGTCGACCAGCCGGGCCTGTTGTTCGCCCCCTTCGGACAGGTCACGGTGTCCGGCGTCGTCCGGCCCCGCCCCCGGCGGTTGCGTGACGGGATCCACCGCCGACGCCACGAAGTGACGTACGTGGACACGGCCGCGCGTTCCGTCTACGTCGCCGACGGCACCCTGCTGCACTACGACGTGCTCGTGGTAGCCACCGGCGCGATGCCGCAGTTCGACGAGGTCGAGGGCTTGACCGGGACCGGCTGGCAGGAGAACGTCTTCACCTTCTCCACCGCGGAGGGCGCGGCCGCCCTGCGACCGGCGCTGGATCGGTTCGAAGACGGCCGGCTGGTGGTCGCGCCGGCCGGCCTGCCGGCCGCGTGCCCGGTCGCGTCGCTGGAGTTCGTCCTCATGGCCGACGAGTACTTCCGCAGGCGCGGTATCCGCCACCGCGTACAGCTCGCCTATGTAACCCCACCGGAGGAGGCATCCGCCCGGCCGGTCGTCGCCCGGTCAGTGGGCGACGTGCTCGCGGACGCAAACATCGAGTTCGTGCCGGACTTCGCCACCGGCGAGGTCGACGGCGCCGGCCGCAGGCTCGACTCGTACGACAAGCGAGAGGTGCGCTTCGACCTGGCGGTCGTGAACCCGCCGCACAGAGGTGCGCCGCTCCAGCTTTCCAGTCGCTAGGCGCGGGCGCCGCGGCGTGCCCAGGCCCGGTTCGGGTGGGGGCCGGCGTCGGTGAGCCGGTAGCCGTAGGGTGGCCGGCCGCCGAGGTAGCGTCCCTGTTCGCGGGCCTGGACGGTCATGGCGGTCCGGGCGCGCAGCCGGGCGCGGGCGATCTCCCGCTTGGACAGGATGCCCAGCAGGATCATCAGCTCCTCGTGCCCGGCCAGCCCGGGTCGACCGGGCTGCCCAGTTCGGGCAGCCACAACCGGACGCCGTGGTGTTCGAAGAGCGGGGCCATGGCGGCGAACTGGCTGCCGTAGAAGGCCCGCTCGCTGGAGCCGATTACCACCGCGTCGAAGGCGCGGCCGGGATCGGCCAGTGCGTCGATCAGGCGGGCGGCTTCCGGGCGGCGGGGCCAGGGCAGCACCCGGCTGTGCCCGATGTCGAAGAACTCGGCGGTGACCCGCCCGTGCCCGGCGACCAGCGCCTGCGCACGCAGCAACTGCCAGCCCCGGGAGGTGGCCGGGTCCTGGAAGTCCTCCGTCGACACCCGCCCGTAAAACGCAAACCGCACCCCAGCCTGGGCCTTCGGCGCGGTCGCCTGGCTGCCCACCCATGTGCCCAGCGCGCCCGGGTCGGCAGGCAGGTCGAACAGCTGCAATGTACGCGTCGAAGCCATGTCGAACCTCCCTGCAGGCGCTACCCGCCAGCCCAAGGGGATCGGAATGCTCGGGTACGCCATTGCGACCGTCGCACGCGCAGCCGACGAAGGGAAACGGAAGTCACTCGTTCGGGTGGAGGGGTATTGACAAGTCTCCGTGATCGACCCTCCGGGCTCGTTCTGATGCATGCCGCGAGCCGTGGTGGTGGAGTCTCAGGGATTGATGTCCGTGTCGGGGAATCCGTCTACGTCGTGTCGTCGTCGGGTGCGGCCGGGGTTCCCCAGGCTCCGCGTCAGGCTCCTTCCCCCGGGCCAGCTTGTGCAGGCATCCAGTTCGGCGAAGTGGCCGTTCTCCAGGCGTCGGCGGGCGCGTGAAGTACCCAGCTGTCGGGGTACACGCCTGTGCCGCTGACCTCGATAAGCCTGAACGCCCAGATGGGCGGCCTGCCGGGGCCCGAGCGCCGGCCAGGGTGGTGAGGACCCGGCGCCGCAGCCGCACGCCTATCAGGCCGATGCCACGCATGATCCGGACAACACGCTTTAGCTACTGCGGAGCAGACGACTCGCGGTGCATCAGTCGAGGCTGAAGCCACTGAAGTCGAAGGTGAGCTGTTCCTCTTCGTCGGGTTCCACTACTTCGTCGCCGTCGTGGGGAATGCCGTATTCGTCGGCGAGGCTGGCGAGGTGCAGTACGAGCGGCAGGCCGAGGACGTCGCGATAGTCGTCGTCGCACATACGCTGCAGGTGGGCGAACATGGCCCAAGTCTCCGCGTCGTCCTGGGGTTGGAGGCAGGCTGCGGTGATCTCCAGTACGTCGGGGTTCGAGGCGTTCTTGGTGGGGCGGTATTCGTTCTTGCCGTTCTCGTTGACGTGTGGGGTGAGCTTGGCGGCCTCCACGCTGATGCCTGTGTGTTTGCTGTCTTTGTCGGCGGTGCTGTAGAAGACCCGGTTGTCCTGCCCGGCCTCTTCCGATTCGGGTACCCACAGCCCCTTGGCGATGCCGGCGCGCTGCTTGCCGCGGTGGCGTTCCTCGTCGAGCTGCTCCTTCGGGGCCACCATTCGGCGGTCTCATCTCGGGTGCCGTCGGCGATACGGAGGATGCGCAGCTGCTTGCCGTACAGCGCGATGCGCGGGTGTGTCCAGCAGACGGCTGATCCGCCGCGGAACTCCGGGCCGCCAGGGCACGGCTCACTCGCGTCTCGCTACTCCCGCTGACACGCCGGTATTTGTAGGATATCTTGCAGATCCATGACAGCCGCTTCCCATCGAACTCCTCGCTTCCGCCGACGCGTCCTGCGCCTGTCCGGGGCGTTGTTGGTGGCGCTCGGCGGCCTCAGCGTGTACCTGGCGCGGCCCGGGGCCGAGTCCGCCGGTGCCGCTCCCGCGGCCACCGTCGACCCCTTCGAGGCGCAGACCACGACCCTCTTCACCGCCTCGGGCCCCGGCTGCTACCGCATCCCCGCCGTCGTCCGCACCGCGAGCGGGTCGCTGCTGGCCTTCGCCGAGCAGCGGGTGAACTCCTGCGAGGACAAGTCCAACATCCGCCTCGTCTCCCGTCGGCTGCCCGCGGGCAGCGGCACCTGGGAGTCCAGGAAGACCGTCGCCGAGGGCACCGACGCCGACGCGGACGCCCCGGCGACCCGCGGCAACGCCGCCCCCGTGGTCTACCGCACCCTCGACGGCGCCCCCGCCACCGGCCAGCCCGACGGCCGGATCGTGCTGCTGAGCACCTTCAACCCGGTCGACCCCGCGGCGCCCGGCGAGACCAACTCGGGTGCGCCCCGCACCCCGTACGTGCAGTACAGCACCGACGACGGGCAGAGCTGGACCAGGCCGAAGAGCCTCTACGAGCAGATCGACGACCCGGAGTGGGGGCACTACGCCACCGGGCCCGTGCACGCCGTCCAGCTCACCCGCGGCGAGCACGTGGGCCGGCTGATGGCGGGCGTCAACTACAACTTCCGCGACGACTCCGGCACTCCGGTGTACGGCGCGATGATCGTCTACAGCGACGACGGCGGCACCACTTGGCGGGAGGGCGCCCGCCGCACCTACCCGTCGGACAGCTCCACGATCCAGCCGCAGGAGCTGAGCCTGGTCGAGCTCGCCAACGGCGACGTCTACGTCTGGACCCGGCAGAACCACTTCCGGGACGACGGCAACGATGCCGACGTCACCGCGCGCCCGCACCGGCTGGCCGCGGTCAGCAAGGACGGCGGGGCGAGCTTCACCGCCGCCGGCTTCCAGCCCGTCGAGGGCTACGAGGCGCCGCGGGCGCAGTCGGCGGTGCTGCGGATGGACGCCACCGACGAGGGCAACCCGTACAACCGCATCCTCACCTCCGCGCCGGCCTGGAACAACTCCCGCCGGGCCATGACCGTCCGCTCCTCCTTCGACGAGACGGCGACCTGGCAGGGCGTCGACACCGTCGCCAGCGACTCCACCGACGAGGGCGTCCAGGTCTGGGGCAGCAAGAACCGCGGCCTGCCGAAGGACGAGTGCGCCTGCTACGCCGGCTACTCCGACCTGGTCGAGCTGCCCGACGGCGACATCGGCCTGCTCTACGAGCGCGGCAGCACCTCCGTCTACGAGGAGATCGCCTTCGTCCGGCTCGAGCCGGATGACCTGCCCGCCCCCGCGACCACCCCCGACACCGCGCGGTCCGCCGACGCGCTGGCCTTCGACGGCACCAGGAGGACGGTCGACGGGCGGTTCGGCAACGGCCTGGTCTTCGACGGCCAGACCGGCCGCGTCCAACTGCCCTACGCCCCGGAGCCGCTCCTCGGCACCGGGGACTTCACCGTCTCCACCTGGATCAAATATGGCGACAAACGCACCGGCCAGGCCGTCTTCTGGGCGAACGGCATGAACGACGCACCGCAGTTGTGGCTGCGCGCGGAGCCGGACGACGGCCGGCTGCTCGCCCGCCTCAACGACGCCACCGACCCGGCCGTCAGTGTCACCACCTCCCGCGCCTACGCCGACAACGCCTGGCACCACGTCGTGCTGCGCCGCAGCGGCGACACCCTGACCGTGTTCGTCGACGGCACCGAAGCCGGCTCGGCGACCGGGGCGGCCGGCGACGTCATGGGCAGCGATCCCGCCCCCGTCCACCTCGGGCAGCGCATGGACGGAGCACAGCGCTTCCAGGGCACCATGGACGAGTTCCGCATCTACGACCGCGCCCTGACCGCGGCCGAGATCACCAGCCTGCGCGACACGAACGAGACGAGCGGCACAGAACTCGTAGCGCACCTGCCCCTGGGCACCCTTTCCTGAGGCGCTCCGTCCGGCCCGGGACCAAACCGCGGGCCGGACGGGCCTGATCGGACGGCCAGCCAGGTCGTGGATGTGGTGTTGGCCGGCGCGGGCCACATCTGCACCCTGCAGCGCACCGCTCGCGACACGTTCTCCGTGCAGCGGGTACGCGGATGGCAGAAAGATCCTGCGAAAACCGGCTCCCGGCCCCACCTACTGGTCCCGGCTGCTTGCTGATGCTCGGGGGCAGGTCTTCTCACGGGCAAGGCCGCCTGAAACGGATCGACGAACGCTCGGAGGGCCAGTCAGCCAAGTGGACCGCGTGAGCGGTCATGTGCCGCGTCAGGCGCGTGGGGTTCCCTCGTAGGCCAACGCCGATCAAGACACTGTCTCAGCCGCGCCCGTCCTCCGGGTGCGGCGCCGGTGGTAGTCGAGGGTGACAGCGGCTATCAGGGGGCCTCAGGCGGTGAGCGGCGTGTAGCACAGCGTGCCGACGACACCAAGGTCCAGCTCCCGGTCAGGTTGCTCCTCGCCGACGAGGACCGGGCCGTTGCCCGTGACGTCGAAGGCCGCGTTGACGACGGCGTACGCGGAGAGCAGCATGAGTAGCACCGCGCCGCACGCCGCCGCGCCCACCACGGTGCGCATCGGCACGCTCCGCCCGCCGAGCAACGGCAGCCTCCGTGGGAACACCCGGGCGCCGCAACGCGAACCCCTTGCAGCGCAATGATCCGGAGGCTCGGTGATCAGGGAATCTCGTCTACATCGCGGTTCTCGAAGAGGCGCTCGACGAGATGTGTATGCCAGTTGTTGGCCCAGCGGCGTAGGTCGCCGACGGTCTCGGCGGTGAGTCCGTAGGCGACGAAATCCTCGTCGGCGAAGAGGGTGGCGGCCCCGAGGTGGTCGATGATGGTTTCGGGATCGAAGTCCGGTTCGTGGCGGCGGCCGAGGTTCTCCAGCTCGATGTAGGAGAACTGCTCGCGCAGCGCGTGCAGGTCGATCAGGTCGCGGGGTAGGAGCGGTCGTGCAGCGCGCGGACCTTGAGACCGACGGCGTCGTCGAAGGAGATGGCTTGGAGGTGTTCTCCGGAGGGGCCGGTGATGGCCAGATGGTTCGGGGAGAGAGCCTCCTTCAGCAGATCGACCTCAAGCTGCTCGATGCCGTCTGGCAGGGTCAGCAGCATGCGCACGGATCGTTCGCTGCCCTCCAGGATGCTCACCTGGTAGCCCGCGTCGCGGTATGCACCAGCGAGTTCGTCGGCGATGTGTGTCAGGGGCTGTGCGGCGCTGGTGGCGAGGTCGAGATCCTGCGAGGGGCGGCTGATGACCTGATGGGCGCGCAGCGCGTAGCCGCCGGCGATCAGCAGGCCGAGCCGCTCGAGGACGGTGCTGCCGTCACGCAGGGCACGGGCATGAGATGCCGGCAGTGACTCGAGGCTCACGCGACGGTAGGCAAGAGGAGGTGGTCTTCCCATGCCTGGCGGATGGGACGGCCGATCAGGCGTCGGAGCTGAGGCCAGGCGTGCCGCAACAGGGTGGCGTCGAGGTAAGACTCAGCGTCCTCGCGTCGGCCCTCGGTCAGCACGATGGAGTACAGCAGCAGCCGGGCCCTGGGGTCGGCGACGTCGAAGGTTCGGGAGCCGGACCAGGCGAGGTGCAGGGGCAGAGTGACTAGGCCCTGGTCCGGTCCGTGTAGGTCCTCCAGGGAGGAGGGAAGGCGGGCGTCCAGGTGTGCCCACCGTGGAGGGAGGGCGGCCGCGGTCACATCCATGAGGCCATTATCCACAGCAGTCGCGCTATCGCCCGTCCCGTGCGTAGTCTCAAAGACGGTGAGTACGCAGGCCCCCGGTCTCCGCTATGCGTGAGGCTTACATGAACGGACGCCTGCGGATGAGATGGGATCGGCCGAGACCGCACGGCATGCGGCCCCGGCCTGACCTGGATGGATGGGTATTCACTGCTGTGGGTTCTCGTCTTGCGCCCCACCGCCTCGGCGTCGCTGGGCCGATCAACCCAACGGAAGCCGAGTTCTCCGTGCGAGTGCGTGGGTGTAGTGGTCAACTCGCCCCTCGGACACTTCAGAATCGGCTTTGGTCCGCCTGTTGACCAGGCCGTTTGTCGTGTGGACGCCTTTGGCGACCGATGGCGGCGGTAGGTCAAGATGCTGCCGGGTGGCGCTCTGACCAGTGGATTTTTCGAACGGCCAAGCGTGGGGGTTCAAGTCCCCCGTTTGCCCGAGTTGCCCATTTGGTGAGCAGTTGACTTTCCCGGTGGAGCGGGAGTGCGAGGGATCGGGGCGCTGTCCCTGGAGCGCTCGTGCGCGTTCACCAGGAGGGACAGCAGTGCTCTGGCGACCTCGGGGGTGAGCGCCGATGCCCCGGTGGCCGCTGTCCCGTCCCGGTCAGGGCCGCAGGTCGGCGGCGACAAGTTCGGCGTACGTGCATTCGGCGGTGGAGAGGCTGCGGTGGTCGCAGACCGCGGCTGAAGCGTGTGGCAAAAGGCGGCGTTCAGGCAGGTCAGGTTTGGTGAGCGTGGATTTCTGGTCATGACGCGAGGGCGAGGTTGTGCACGTGTGCGACGGCCTGGATGGCGTGGTGGAGTCCGTGGTGGCGTTGACGGCAGTCTCGGAGGATCTTGTAGTTCTTCATCGCCGCGAAGGTGTGCTCGTCGCGGGCGCGTACCCGGCGATGCTCGGCGTTGTCCTCCTCCTCGCCCGGTAGCAGGGCCCGCCCGGGGCGTCTGCGGTGCGGCACGATCAGGCCGGTGTTGAGGTAGGCGCCGTCGCCCAGCACCGTCACGCCGCGGCAGTGTGGCGGCAGCGGTAGGCCTGGCGACCGTGTGACCAGCAGGTGGCGTTGACTGCCCATGCCGAGGTCCTTGTCGTCGTGCTGACCGCAGTCTGCTGACCGCTGTTCTACCGGATCTACGTGTACATCGATTCGATCGTCGCGGCGTGCAGCCGGTCGATCGCCCTGCGCCGCAGGCTCAGCTTCGGTGTCAGCTCGCCGGACTCCGGAGTCCACGGCCCGGCCAGGACCTCGTACTTCTTCACCTGTTCCGCGCGGGAGAGCGCGGCGTTGGCCTCCGCGACGGCCTTGTCGAGGGCGCTGAGCACCTCGGGGTGGCGCGCCAGCTCGCCGGGGCCGGCGGCAGCGATCCCGTTGGCCTGCGCCCAGAGCGGAGCCACTTCCTCGTCGAGGACGAGCAGCGCGGTGACGAAGCGGCGTCCGTCGCCGATCGCCACGGCCTGGGCGACGAGGGGATGCGCCCGCAGCAGGGACTCGATCTTCGTCGGGGCGATGTTCTTTCCGCCGTCGGTGATGATGATCTCCTTCTTGCGGTCCGTGATCCGGACCAGGCCGCGCTCGTCGATCGCGCCGACGTCGCCGGTGGGCAGCCAGCCGTCCTGGTCGGTGGCCGCCTCGATACGGCCGTCGGCCGTCAGGTAGCCGGGGAAGACGACGGGGCCGCGGACGAACAGCTCGCCGTCGGCGGCGGCCTTCACCTCGATACCCGGACCCTGTGCACCGACCGCGCCCAGGGCGAACGCCTCTGGGGTGCTCACCGTCGCCGCCCCGGTGGTCTCGCTCAGGCCCCAGACCTCGTACACGGGGAGCCCGAGGCCGGCCAGGAACTCCAGGACCGCGGTGGGGATCGGCGCCGCGCCGCTGAACGCCCGGTGGCAGTCGTCGAACCCGATGGCTGCCCGGACCGGCCGCAGCACCTGCGCGTCGAGCTGCTCCAGCTTTGCCGCGAGCTGGTCCGGCACGTCCTGGCCGGCGGACCGCAGGTGGAATGCCCCCCAGGCCGCCTCCTGTGCCTGCTTCACCGCCGCGGACTGCTCCGCGGGGAGCGCGGCGAGCTTCGCCCGCAGGCCGGCGGCGAGCTTCTCCCACACCCGGGGGACGCCGAAGAAGCCGTGCGGCCGCACGGCGAGCAGCGCCGGCAGCAGCCCCGCCGGGTCGGGGCAGATGGTGACGTGGCCGGCGTTGCAGACCGGCATGTAGATCCCGAGCACCCGCTCGGCGACGTGCGCCATCGGCAGGTATGCCACCGTGCGGGGATGTTCGGGCACGGCGACGAGGTGGTCCTGCATCAGGGACTCGTAGATCACGTTGCGGTGGGTGAGCACCACGCCTTTGGGCTCGCCGGTGGTGCCCGAGGTGTAGACGAGGGTCAGCGGCTGGTCCGCGGTGACCGTGTCGGTGAGCACCTCGAACGAGGCGTCTCCGGGCGGCCCTTCGCGGGGCACGTCCGCGTAGCGGACGACGAGCCGGCCGCCGGGCGGGACGCCCTCCGGGTCGAGGACGACGACGGCGCGCAGGTGCGGCAGCTCGTTGAGGATCGGCTGCCAGCGCCGCATCTGCTCCTCGCCCTCCAGGACGAGGGCGGTGGCCCCGCTGTGCCGGGCGACGAAGCGCAACTGCTCGGTGCTGAGCGTGTCGTACAGGCTGCAGGCCAGTGCCCCCAGGTGGATCGCGGCCAGGTCGGCGATCCAGTGCTCCGGCCGCTTCGACATGGCGATCAGCATCCGGTCGCCCCGGCTCAGGCCGAGCGCGGCCAGACCGCGGGTCAGGGCGGCGACCTCGGCGCGCAGTTGCGCCCAGGACAGCGTCGTCGCGTCCCGCCCGATCCCGCTCGTGAGCGCGGGACGGTCGGGAAACTCCCGGGAGTTGCGGCGCAGCAGGCGGGTGATCGTCAGCTCTGCTGCGGACTGGTGCAGATGCTCTGCGGTGACCACGGCGGACTCCCCTCATCGCGGACCATCAGCGGACTCATCGCGCGGCCCTCACGATGGACCAACTGTTGTCTGGATGTCAATAGATCGGTGCACCACGTCAACGCGGGCACGTCGCCCTTGTTGAGGGTCCCGGCCGCTTCACAGGGGAGGGTGTCGTAGCATTATTGACGCAATGACAATAACGGAGTTACCTGTCTTCCTCCACGGGCGCACGACGGAGCAGATGACGATGACCGAAGCCTTCATGTACGACGCGGTGCGCACCCCGCGCGGCCGCGGCAAGAACGGCGCGCCGCAACGTTGCCGCGCAGAAGGTCCGTTCCGGTTGGGAGCAACTCGTGGTCGCGGGCGGCGTCGAGTCGATGCCGCGCGTGCCGACCGGCCGTCACCCTCTGCGCCGGCGGCGGCATGGGCATCGCCACCGTCTCGAACGCCTCTGAACCCGCACGCACCCGGAAGGAACGCCGTACCCCATGCCGGAGAAAAGCATGATCAGGTGGGAGCAGGATCCGGACGGGATCGTCATGCTGACCATGGACGACCTCGGGCAGGACGTCAACACGATGAACCAGACCTACGCCGACTCGATGGGAGCCGCCGTCGACCGGCTCGAAGCCGAGCGGGAGAGCATCGCCGGCGTGGTGCTCACCTCCGCCAAGAAGAGCTTCGTCGCTGGCGGCGACGTCGGTTTCCTGAGGACGGCGAGGCCGGAGAACGCCGCCGAGCTGAGCGACCTCTGTACGACTCTGAAGTCGCAGCTGCGGCGCCTCGAGACCCTCGGCAGGCCGGTCGCCGCGGCCATGAACGGCACGGCGCTCGGCGGCGGCTACGAGATCGCGCTCGCCTGCCACCGCCGCATCGCGCTGGACGCGCAGGACAGCCGCATCGGCCTGCCGGAGGTGACCCTGGGACTGCTGCCCGGCTGCGGCGGGGTCAGCCGGACCGTCCGGCTGCTGGGCCTGGAGGGGGTATGACCCAGATACGCGTCAAAGGGGCAATCAGTTGATCTTGAAGCCCTGAAGGCGTCCAGTCAGTCGGTGCTGTCGGTGTCCTCGGCGAGGATGCGGTAGACGGTGGCGACTGAGGGCCGCTTGCCCTTGTTCTTGCCCGAGGTGATGACCAGCTTGCTTGCGATCTCAGGGACGGGGACCCCGTTGACCCGCAGGCTGCGGGCGAACGCGGCCATGTCGTCGTCGACGACCTTCGGGCGTCCGCCATGTCGGCCCCGCTCACGAGCGGACGCCTGGCCCTCCAGGGACTTCTCCCGGATGTACTCGCGCTCGGACTCCGCCATGCCGGCGAAGAACGCGAACAGGGCGGCGCCGTGCCCGGACGGGTCGTAGACCCCCTGGAGGGGTCCGGTGAGGAGTTCGAGCTGGATGTCGTGGTGGCGCAGGTCCTCGGCGATGGCCAGCAACTCGGCGGCGCCGCGGCCCAGGCGCTTCATCTCGTGCACGGTGAAGATCACCCGTTGGTGCGGGACGGCCTTCTTGATGGTGCGGGCGAAGTCCATGGCCTTGACGAACTCCGGCCTCACCTTGACCCGGGTGCTGATCTTCTCCGAGAAAACCGGATCACAGCCCGCCTCATCCAGAGCGTCGAGCTGGCTCTGAAGTTCTTGCTGAGCAGTACTGCAACGCGCGTAGCCCACCCTCGTGGGCTTGGTCGCGCCCTCCGGCACGGCGGCGGCGATCGCCGGGCCCATCTCCCACACGCGGCCGGGGCTGCGGTTGGCAGGGGTGCGGACTTCGAGTTCCGCGCGGAGCTGGGAGACGAGCATGAAGCGTGGGGTGTGATACTTCGGGGCGACCTTGCCGCCGCGGGTGCGGCAGGTGCTTCCGGCGGGCGCTTCACAGGTGGGGCAGTCGAACTGTTCGACGACGGCGGCCGGTTCGGTGAGCTCTGGCATGTCGCAGAACCTATCGCGAGGAGCATTGTGCGAAGGCTGTTTTGCGAGAGGTTGTGAGAGCGGGGATCAGAGGCAAACCGGACATGATCCGGCGGGGGTCTCCGGCCTCTCAGAACTACTCATTTCTGCGAGTGTGATGCAGGCGACCTTCACCAAGGGAGACCTCTTGTCGCACAAAATCCTTTGTGCACCGCACCGCTGCCTCCCTAGGATCGCCCGCATGCGGCGGACGATCATCATCGGCGACATCCATGGCTGCTTCGACGAGTTGCTCGAACTGCTTGATGAAGTTGACATTCAACCAGACGACCTACTGGTCAGCGTCGGTGATCTGGTCGACCGCGGTCCAGCGCCCGGTGCGGTGGTCAGGCTTTTCCGTGAACGCCCGAACTCGGTCGTGGTCATGGGCAACCATGAGCGAAAGCACGTGCGCGGGATCCTCTCCTACGCGCAGGAGATCACGCGCCTGCAACTTGGCGACCACTACGCCGAAACGGTCGACTGGATGCGGACTCTGCCGTACTACTTCGAGAACGAGCACGTCCGTGTTGTCCACGCCGCGATGCTGTCCGGGATTCCTCTGTCCGACCAGCGGGAGGAGATCCTTTGTGGCTCGACGAGGGGTGAACGAGAGCTCACAGCGCTGTTCCCGGACAGCTATTGGCACGAGCACTACACCGATGACAAGCCGGTGGTGTTCGGCCATCACGTAACCGGCCAGGAACCGATGATCCGCGATGGCAGGATCTTCGGTCTCGACACCGGTGCCTGCCACGGCTGGAACCTGACCGCACTGTGTCTTCCAGGATTCACGGTCCACTCGGTGAAGGCGCAAGCGGATCACTGGTCGGCCGTCAAGCGCCAGTGGCAGTTGCCCGTCCTGAAGACCAGACCCTGGCACGACTCCACCTGGCTGGAGCTGGCTCAGGCGGTAGAGCGGTTCTCCTCAACATCTGACCCAGTGGCGCGCCGGTGGCTGGAGGCGCTCCAAGAGTGGGCCACGGGTGTGCAGTCGACGTTCCCCACTCTGGTCGCCACAGCGCATCGAGTCGCCGACGAGCTCACTCCAGACGAAATGCGCCAGCATCCTGCTGCGAAGGTTCTCTTCCAAGCCCGAAACGGCCGTCTCAACCAGACCGGTCTGGCCAGACAGTGCCCGACACCGCGCAGGGCAATCGAACTGGCAGCCGCACTGGGGCTGATACTGGACGATCTGCCCAACTGAACCGTCAAGGGCACGGTCACAGGCCAGCTTGGCGCCGCCAACTTCCGCGTCGTTCCATGGCTCTCACGGTGCCGACCTGGCCGGTTAGGCGGCCTGACCGAAGCCGGCGGTGGCCAGGTCCTGGTCGCCCAGCGGGGTGAAGTCGACGTCCAGCTTCGGGTCGTATGCCTCTGGCTGGATGCCGAGTTCGTGTGTGCTGTACTCGCCGAACCGGTTGATGTGCTCGGTCAGGTAGGGCGAGATGTGGGCTAGGTCCTCCGGGGTGATCTCCCAGCCCTCTTCCAGCAGCTGCCGGACGATCTCGGCGATGTCGAGGGCGTTGTGGAAGATCACCGCGTTCGTGAGCAGGGCGTTGAATTTCATTGCCTTCTCCTGCTCGACGGGGTCGTTGTCGGCGATGACACCGCGGTTGCCGAAGCCGAGCCACTGGGAGAAGCCGTTGAACGCCTCGACCTTGTTGGTCGCCGCGGTCACCCGCCGACGCAGCGGGGCGTCCGAGAGGTAGCGCAGCAGCTGCACGGTGCGGATCACGCGGCCGACCTCGCGGAAAGCGGCGTAGGTGGCGTTCTTCCGCGAGCCGGAGCGCAGCCGCTTGAGCAGCGTGGATGAGGAGATCGCCCCCTCCCTTACGGAGATGGCCACCCGCATCAGGTGCCGGAACTGGGACTCGATCAGGTCCCAGTCGATGACGTTCTTCCCGGCCTCGCCGAACAGCACGTCGATGTGTACGTACTCGCTCTGCTTACTGGGCCGGTAGAAGGTCATGCCCTTCCAGTTCCTGATCCTGGGCATCAGGTCGAAACCCAGCAGGTGCGCGAGCGCGAACACCGGCTGGGACTGACGTTTTCTCAGCGAGTTGGTTTTCGTGAAGCGGGTTGATGTGGGGTGCGCCCTTGGGTCAGGCCGGACAGTGGTGCCCCCGAGTGCAGACGGACGTGAAGCCCCTGGTAGGACGGTTCTCACCACAAGATCGTCCACGTCACCAGAGGCTTCACGTTGGTCCCCTATGCTGCCATGCTCGACGTCCCGCGCCACGTGGTCGAGTACACCGCCCGCTTACTGGCCGCCCACCGCCGCCAGATCGGCACCCCGAAGGGCTCACGTGCACTGGGCCCGTTCCGCCAGGCCGTGTTCGTACTGCGCTGGTTCCGCGAGGCCGGCTGCGTGCACTGCCTGGCCCGCGACGCCGGCATCTCCCAGGCCACCGGCTACCGCTACCTTCACGAAGCCATCGATGTCCTGGCCGAACGCGCGCCCGACCTCCACGACGTCCTTGCCCGCTGCCGCATGCAGGGCATGAGCCATGTGGTCCTGGACGGCACCCTGATCTCCTGTGACCGGGTCGCCGGCACCACCGAGAACGGCAACGACCTGTGGTACTCCGGCAAAGCGAAACACTTCGCCGGGAACGTCCAGTTCCTCGCCGCCCCGGACGGCACCCCGCTGTGGGTCTCCGACGTCGAGCCCGGCTCGGTCCACGACCTGCGTGCCGCCCGGATCCATGCCCTGCCGGCCCTCTACCCGGCGGCCCGCGACGGCGTGCCCACCCTGGCCGACGTCGGCTACACCGGCGCCGGCATCGGCGTGCACACCCCCTTCCGCCCCCACCCCGACATCACCTCCCCGCTCGCCACCGACACCCGCGCCCACAACCGGCTCCTGCGCGGCATCCGCGCCCTGGGCGAACGCGCCGCCGCCGAACTCAAACAACGCTGGCGTGCCCTCCAGCACGTCACCCTCAGCCCAAGCCGCATCGGACACATCGCCCAGGCCGCCCTCACCCTCAACAACACATGGAAATGAATGACGTTGAGAAACCGTCACTGGCCCTGTGTATCAGCGTGGACAGTGGTCGGCTTGACCTCGGAGGTGTTCTTGAGCAGGCCTTCGATGATGTAGACGGCCTCCCACACCCCGCACGGGATGAAGTGAGTGAACAGGGCGATGTAGGTGTCGGAGATGTGGTGGTAGGCGATGCCGCCCGGCTTGCCGTACCGGACGGAGGTCTCGGCGAGCAGGTTGTCGAGATAGGTGTCCATATGGGTGCCGTCCGCGGCCACCGTGGTGCCGTCGCCCCACGCGCGGGAGATGTCCAGGCGGGCGTGCGCGTTGACCAGGTCGGCGATGGCCTCGTTCAGCAGCACGATGGAGAAGTGCCGGTTCGCCGTGTACGACAGCTCGTGGCCGGAGACGCCGGGGATGTGGCGGGCTGCCTCGTACGGGCCCATGTTGGTGCCCTTGACGAAGGTGGTGATGACGTAGCGGCCGAACGGGTCCTGAAGCTTCGGCTCGTTGCCGGAGGCCGGGCCGAAGCGGCGCCACCAGTCCACCCAGTACGCGGTCCTCGACAGAATCCCGATCAGCGTGCGCTCCGGCATCCGAGCTTTGATCTCCTGCTCCAGCCGCTTCGCCGAGGGCGTGAGCCCCTCCGAGCGGTGCGGCTTCAGCGATGGGATACCCGTCTCCGGGTCGATGACTAGGCCCTCGTTGTCCGGATACCCGGCATCCGCCGCCGCAGCGGCACTGCGGAGCTTGTCCTCCAGCTGCCGGCGGAAGAACCGTGCGTCGAACTCGGCGGTCTCGTCGACCTCGCACAGCCCGACTTCCACCAGGTAGTCGGCCAGCTTCTCCTGGACGGCCTCCCATTCCAGCAGTTGCTGGGACCAGTCGGCGTACTCCTCCGAGCCGACCACGGCGACGTCGCCGCAGCGCAGTTCCTCGGCGAGGTAGGTGAAGACCATCGCCTCGAAGTACTTGCGGACGTACTGACCGGTGCGGGGCTTGTCGACCACCACCTTGCGCCAGTTCTGGGTAGCGAAGGAGATGTCCACCTCCTTGCCCTCCTCGTCGAAGGCAGTGATGTACTCTCCACGCGCTGCCTGGTTCCGTTGGGCGTGTGCGAGCGCGTCCAGCACCCGCCCGTCCTCCGAAGTGACGGTGAACTCCAGCTTCTCGGCCAGGTCGAACATCACCGCCCGGTCCCGGCCGATCTGCCCGTACAGCAGCGGCTCCCAGAGGTTGCCGTGGTGGGCAGAGACCTTCTCGATCTGCTCGTACTGCTTGGCGAACCCGCCAAAGCCCTCTACAGTCCGGGCGACCGCGCCGAGCCCGCCGGCCTGCACCACCAGGGCCTTCAGCAGGGCAAGCAGGGCCGGGGAGACCTTCCCGCCCAGTCGCCGGGCGAGCTCGTCGGCCGACGCCTCCTCGTCCAGCCCGGCCAGGGCCTCCCGGGCCTCGGCCGTTATCTGGTCGGCCTTCGCGAGGGCCAGCTGGGCCGGGCCGTCGGCCTCGATGTCCTTGAGGACCACGCGGTAGTTCCTGATCAGGGCCTCGACCAGCTCCTGCTGGCGCAGTCGGATCTCCTCCAGCTCCGCCTTGGCCTTCTTGGCCTTCGTGCCGACTCGCTTACAGAACATCGTCGCCAGGTCGTCGCGGACCCGCATCCGTGCCTTGTGCACCAGGCACGCGATCAGCGCGAGGCGTTTGACCGGCGCGTAGTCCCGCAGCGCCGGGGCGTCGGCCGCGTCCGCTTCCCCGGCGAAGTCGGTGATCTTCCGCGCGGCGACGCCGTCCATCCACACCGCGCTGTCGCCGAGGCCGTCCACCCACTCCATGCGCTTGGTCAGGTTCTTGAAATGCGACCAGCTCGGCCCCTTGGCGGGCTTCTTCAGCCGGTTGAACAGCGTCGTCCCGTCCGCGTCGCGCTCCTCCAGCAGCCGCAGCACCTCCGCCCGCTGAAGGGGGCCCATGCGGTCGTGGATGCCAGCGCAGATCGAAGCGTTCACCTCGGTGCGGATCTTCGCGGCCATCTTGTCGAAGGTGGAGAACCCCGGCAGCTCCAGCCCGGCCTCCACGACCTTCTCCAACGCGATGTTGATCAGATCTGCCGGGCGGTTCTTCGCCGCGGCCTCCTTGCGGATCGCCTGCTCGGCGACCCGCCGGGCCTCCGCCTGGTTGTACGCCACACCGACCCGCTTGCGCACCAGGCCCCGGTGATGCTTCGCGGTCCGCTCAGCCCGGTACATCGGCAGCGTGCCCTCCGGCAGCTCCACCTGACGCCGCACGAACTCCACCACCTGCTCCGGCACGTCCTCCAGCGCCGGGAAACACCCCATGCGCTGATACGACTTCAGCATCAGCAGAAGCACCAGCAGATGCTCATCCCCGTCCGTCGCCCCGGCCGCCCACTCCAGCTCATCGCGAGTCGGCGAGAAGAACAGATGCAGCTCATGCGCGGTGATCAGCCGCTTGAACCGCGGATACGCGGTCCACTCGATCGAGGTCACAACCCACCCCAGGCACCAGACGATGGTCAACATCACCACCAACGACACTCGGCCGAACGGGTGACGGCTGAGCTCTTCAGAGCTTCAAGATCAACTCATTGCCCCTTTGACCCGTATCTGGGTCACACCCCTGGAGCGCGCGCTGAGCGACGTCCTGCTCCAGGGGCAGCAGTACCGCCCCGCCGAGGCGCTGGCCAAGGGGCTGGTACACGAACTGGCCCGGTCGCCCCAGGAGTTGTTGGCCGCCGCCCGTGCGTGGGTCCTGGCCAACCCCGGATCCGTACAGCCCTGGGACGCCGAGAGCTACCGGATTCCCGGCGGCACTCCCTCCCACCCGAAGCTGGCGGCAAGCCTCCCGGCGTACCCGGCGAACCTGCGCAGGCGGCTGAAGGGCGCGGACGTGCCTGCCCCGCGTAGCATCCTCGCCGCGGCCGTCGAGAGCGCCCAGGTCGACCTCGACACCGGGCAGAAGGTCGAGACCGGCTATCTCGTCGAGCTGATGACCGGTCAGGTCGCGAAGAACATGATGCAGGCGTTCTGCTACGACATGCAGCACATCGCCTCTGGCGGCAACCGCCCGGAGGGCCACCCCCCCGCACCGCGCGCGCAAGGTCGCCGTGCTGGGCGCCGGCACGATGGGCGCCGGGATCGCGTACTCCTGTGCCCGGGGCGGACTCGACGTCGTCCTCAAGGACGTCACCCGCGAAGCCGCGGTGAAGGGCAGGCGGTATTCCGAGAAGCTGCTCGCCAAGGCCGTGATCCGCGGCCGGATGTCCTGGGAGAAGGCCGACGAGATCCTCGCACGGATCACACCGACCGCCGAGACCGCCGACCTCGCCGGCTGCGATCTGGTGATCGAAGCGGTCTTCGAGGACCCCGAGCTGAAACACCGGGTCTTCGCCGGGATCGAGAGCGTCGTGGCGCCGGACGCGGTCCTGGGCTCGAACACGTCCACGCTGCCCATCGCAGGGCTGGCCGAAGGCGTCACACGCCCGCAGGACTTCATCGGCCTGCACTTCTTCTCGCCGGTCGACAAGACGAAGCTGCTGGAGATCATCGCCGGCGAGAACACCGCCGACCGCACCGTGGCGAAGGCCGTGGACATCGCGCGGCAGATCGGCAAGACGCCGATCGTCGTGGGCGACGGCCGGGGCTTCTTCACCAGCCGCGTGATCGGCAAGTTCATCGACGAGGCGGTGGCGATGGTCGGCGAGGGCCTGCCACCCGCCTCGATCGAGCAGGCCGGCTCCCAGGCCGGCTACCCGGCGCCGCCGCTGCAACTGCTGGACGAGCTGACCCTGACCCTGGCCCGCAAGATCCGCGAGGAGACCAAGGCGGCGGTGCTGGCCGAGGGCGGGCAGTGGCGCCCGCACGGGTCCGAGGCGGTCGTGGACCGCATGATCGACGAGTTCGGCCGCACCGGACGCTCCTCGGGCGCCGGGTTCTACGCGTACGAGGACGGCCGGCGCACGGGACTGTGGCCGGGCCTGTCCGAGCACTTCACCGTGACCGGACGCGAGATCCCGTTCGAGGACGTCAGGGAGCGGATGCTCTTCGCGGAAGCGCTCGACGCGGTCCGCTGCCTCGACGAAGGCGTCCTGCGTTCTGTGGCCGACGCGAACGTCGGCTCGATCCTCGGCATCGGCTTCCCCGCGTGGACCGGCGGCGTACTGCAGTACATCAACGGCTACCGGGGCGGCCCGGCCGGCTTCGCCGACCGGGCCAGGCAACTCGCCGAACGGTACGGGGAACGGTTCGGGCCGCCCGCCTCGCTGGTGGCCCGGGTGGAGAAGGGCGAACGATACGCATGAGCGGTGCGGGGTAGTCCTGAGCGCCTCCGGCGCGGGTCAGCGCCGGGCCTCGCCGGAGGCGCTCAGCATCGGGACGAGGAACTGCCGGGCCACCGCACGCACCTGCTCCTCGTCGTCGAGGTCGATGATCTGGCTGGGGATCACCAGGAAGGAGGCCGACACCCGGACCATCATCTCGGCCACGACGCCGACGTCCACGTCGCGGGCGACGTTGCCCGCCTGCTGCTCCTGGCGCAGCCTGCCCGCCACGAACTGCTGCACCACGGCGAGAGTGCGTCCCCCGTCGCCGGTCATGGACGGCACGACGGCGTCCGGCTCCGCGTCCATCAGGCCGCCGATGAGGGGGTTGCTGCGGATCGCCCGCAGCGAGCTGGCGAAGCCCAGCACCACGCGGTCGGCGACCGTCTCGGCTTCCTGGACGTCGACGATGAACTGGTCGAAGTACCGCCGGAACTCGCGCTGTACGACCTGCTGGACCAGTGCCTCCTTGGAGGCGAAGCGCCGGTAGACCGTGATCCGGGAGACGCCTGCCCGGCGGGCCACGTCTTCCATCGTGGACCGCCGTATACCCATGCGGCAGAGCTGCTCGTACGCGGCGTCGAGCATGCGCGTGGTCGTCTCGTCGCTCTCGTCGGCCTGTTCGGCGGCTTCGGCGAACGCGCGCTCCAGCACCGAATCGGAGTCCTGGGGCGCGGCCAGGAAGGTGAATGCAGGTTCCACGGTCGCCTTTCTCGGGACAAGGTGCGGTGTCTGAGCCGGGACCGGGGGCCCCGGGTCTCCGTTGATTATCGGCGGTGGCAAAGAAGTTGGTTCCCAAGGCTTGTGCTTCGACCCGGCCTGCGCTTCCCTCGGTGATACGACGCTACATGATTCGTATCACCGTATCTAGGCATCAGGTTACCAACCGGGTTCCGGTGTCTCTAGGAGGAGTACGAGCCCCATGGACGAACTCAGCAGGCGCAAGATGCTGCTCGCCGGCGGAGCGCTGGGAGCACTCGGAGTGCTCGGTGCGGCGGTGCCGGCGCATGCGAGGTCCACGTGGACGTGGGCGGCCAGCGGCTCGGTGGCGGGCCACGGGACGGGCACGGACCCGCACGAGGCGTGGGACGACGAAGCCGACTACCTCCTCGGCGAGGTGCTCAGGCGGGGCGACGTGCCCAGGGTCAACGCGGCGCTGCGTACCTGGACCCACAACGACCAGCCGGTGCCGGACGCACTGCCCGGGGACGTACGGGCCTTCATGGAGAAGGCGCGCAAGCTGCCCTCGTGGGCGGACCGGGACAAGCTGGAGACCGCCGCCCGGTTCAGCAAGAGAAGGAGCATCTACCACAACATCCTCAACGGTCTTGGCGGCGGCATGCTGAGCACCGCCATCCCCCGCGAGGCGCGCGCCGTCTACTACTCCAAGGGCGGTGCCGACATGGAGGACCGGGTCGCCAAGACGAGCAAGCTGGGCTTCGCCGTCGGCGCCCTGGACGCGTACCGGCCGGAGGGCATCTGCATGGTGGAGGCGGTGAAGACCCGCATGGTGCACGCGGCCGTGCGGAACCTGCTGCCGCAGTCCGGGGGCTGGACCGACACCAGCGGCGGTCAGAAGATCCCCATCAGCCTGGGGGACATGCTGGTCACCTGGCACAGCCTGGCCACCTACACCATGCGCAAGATGATCGAGTGGGAAGTCCCGATGAGCTCGGCCGAGTCCGAGGCGTATCTGCACGTGTGGCAGGTGACGGTGCACATGCTCGGCGTCCGCGACGAGTACATCCCCGCCACCTGGGCCGCGGCCAACGCCCAGTCCGACCAGCTCCTCGACCCCGTCCTCGGACGCACGCCCGAGGGTGTCGAGCTGACCGACATCCTGCTGCGTCAGCTCGCCGAGCAGACCAGCCTGGGCACCCACATCACCCGGCCCCTGGTCAACGCGTTCGCACGGTATCTCGTGGGCGACCAGGTCGCCGACTGGAACGGCATCCGCCGCGAGCCGTTCTGGCAGAACACGATCGAAAGCGTCTGGCCGCTGCTGGTGAAGTTCCGCGAGGGCGTGATCGACCTGCCCCTGGTGCCGGAGATCGCCTGGACGATCGACGAGGTGGCCCGCCAGTACATCCTCTTCTACCTCACCAAGGGCGAGGAGATCCACATCGAGATCCCGGACGCCAACCGTCCCACCTGAGCGCACGTTCTCATCCGCAGGAGACCCGAGGAGGAGTCGCGAGAATGGACGAACTCAGCAGGCGCAAGATGCTGCTCGCCGGCGGAGCGCTGGGAGCACTCGGCGTGCTCGGCGCAGCGGCGCCCGCGCACGCGAAGCCCGCCTGGACGTGGGCACCCGGGGGTTCGGTGGCCGGCTCGGGGGCGGGCAGCGACCCGGAGTGGGTGTGGGACGACGAGGCCGACGAGGTTCTCGGGGCCGTCCTCGCCCGGGGCGAGGTGCCCCGCGTCAACGAGCTGCTGCGCACGTGGACCCGTAACGACCAGCCGCTTCCCGACGGACTGCCGCAGGACCTGCGGCAGTTCATGGAGAACGCACGCAGGCTGCCGGCCTGGGCCGACCAGGGCAAGCTCGACACCGCCGCCGAGTTCAACAAGACCAAGGGGATCTACGTCGGTGCCCTGTACGGGCTCGGCAGCGGCCTGATGAGCACCGCCATCCCCCGGGAGTCTCGCGCCGTGTACTACTCCAAGGGCGGCGCCGACATGAAGGACCGCATCGCCAAGACCGCGAAGCTCGGCTACGACGTCGGGGACCTGGACGCCTTCCAGCCCCGGGGCGAGATGATCGTGACCGCGGTGAAGACCCGCATGGTGCACGCGGCCGTACGGAACCTGCTGCCGCAGTCCCCGGGCTGGACCGACACCAGCGGCGGCCAGACCATCCCGATCAGCCAGGCGGACGTGATGGTCACCTGGCACAGCCTGGCTACGTTTGTCATGCGCAAGATGATCGAGTGGAAGGTCCGGATCAGCGCCGCCGACTCCGAGGCGTACCTGCACGTGTGGCAGGTGACCGCGCACATGCTCGGTGTGCGGGACGAGTACATCCCCGCCACCTGGGCCGCGGCCAACGCCCAGTCCAAGCAGCTCCTCGACCCCGTCCTGGGCCCCACGGAGGAAGGCCTCAAGCTCTGCGAGATCCTCCTGGACATCGTCGCCGAGCTGGACGCCGGCCTGACCCGCCCGCTGATCTCGGCCTTCTCCCGGTACACCCTGGGCGACCAGATCGGCAACTGGATCGGGCTGTCCCGGGAGCCCTTCTGGAAGCCGACCATCGAGACCGTCTGGCCGCTGCTGGTCGCCTTCCGCGAGGGCCTGATCCCGCTGCCGCTGGTCCCCGAGGCCGCCTGGACGATCGAGGAGGTCATCCGCAAGGTCGTGCTGGTCTTCCTGTCCGAGGGCCGGGGCATCCACATCGAGATCCCCGACGCGAACCGTCCGTCCTGAACCAGAGCCGCAGAGGACACCGATGACGCATCCCGACCCGCCGCCGAACGCGTCCGGACGACACGCCCCCGGGCGGCGCCGCTTCCTCGGCTACGTGCTTGCCGCGCCGACCCTGGTGACGGCCGCCGAACTCGTCCCGGCGCGGGCTGCCGGGGCCGCCGGGATCCCGTCCGGGGAGATCACCGAACTGGTCGACCTCAACGACGTGATGACCGCGGCGGCCCTGCCGACCGCCGGCCTGATCAGGGTCGAGGTCCATACGGACGGCACCGTGTCGTTCGCGCTGCCGCGGGCCGAGGTCGGGCAGGGCATCACCACCTCGACGGCCATGCTGATCGCCGAGGAGCTGGACGTGCCGGTCGACCGGGTACGGGTCACGCTGGCCGACGCCCGGCCGGAGCTGGTGTTCAACCAGCTCACCGGCGCGTCCAACACCACCATCTCGACCTACACCCCGATCAGGGTCGCCGCCGCCGTCGCCCGCGCCCGCCTGCTGCGGGCGGCGGCGGCCGAACTCGGCGCGGCGGCCGGCGACCTCACCCTGGAGGCCGGCGTCGTCACCGACTCGGCAGGCCGGAGCGTCGGCATCGGTGCGCTCGCCGAGAAGGCGGCCGCCGTCGAGCCGCGGCAGGTCTCCGTCGCGCTGAAGGACGCCGGGCGGTTCACCGTGATCGGCCGGCCGCACAGCCGTATCGACGCGCTGGACGCGGTGACCGGACGCAAGAAGTTCGCGATGGACCTCGACGTCCCTGACGCCAGGCCGACGATGGTGTGCCGCCCCCCGACCATCAACGGCAAGCCCGGCCCGGTGGCCAACCTGGACGAGGTCCGCGCCATGAACGGCGTCACCGACGTCGCGGTGATCTCCACCGGGGTGGCGGTGCGCGCGCAGACCTTCGGCCAGTGCATCGACGCGGTACGGGCCCTGCGGGTGTCGTGGAAACCCGGCACGGCGGAGGGGAAGTCGGACGACACGGTACGCGAGGAACTGCGCCGGGCCGAGCTGCCGATGGGGCTTCCCCCGGTGACGCCGTCGGTGGACGCCACGTTCACCTTCCACTTCCGCAGTAACAGCGCGCTCGAACCCAACTGCGCCATCGCGGACGTACGGGCCGACCGCGCGGAGATCTGGTCGGGCCTGAAGTCCCCGATCGTCGCCAAGCAGGTCATCGCCGCCCGGCTGGGGCTCCCGCCGAGCAGGGTCACCGTGCACGTCACCGAGGGCGGCGGCTCCTTCGGGCGCAAGCTGTTCTTCGACGCCGCGCAGGAGGCCGCCGAGATATCCCAGCAGATCGGCAAGCCCGTCAAGCTCATGTGGCACCGGGCCGACGACTCCCGCCAGGGACGCACCCACCCCATGGCCACCTCGCGGGTGCGCGCCGCCTACCTCGGCACCACCGTGCTCAGCTACCAGCAGCGGCACACCTCCGTCGCCACCGACCTCAGCCACGGCCTCGGCGAGCTGTTTACCGCGATGGCCGCGAGCCTGCCGGTGGGCGACGCCGGCTTCTCGCAGATCTTCTTCCAGCTCTCCCAGTCGATGCCCTACGCCTTCGGCGCCCACAGCCGCCTGCTCAACGAGACCGACAAGGGCTTCAACACCGGCAGCATGCGCAACGTCTACTCGCCCGACGTCGTCTGCGCCCGGGAACTCGTCGTCGACCAGCTCGCAGCGAGGATGGGTAAGGACCCGTACCGCTTCCGCCACGAGTTCCTCCGCGACGACCGCGCCCGGGCCGCCCTGGAGAAGGTCGCCGAAGCGGGCGACTGGGGCCGTACGATGCCCGACGGCACCGCGCAGGGAATCGCTCTCCACACCGAGTACCACGCGGTCAACGCGGTGCTCGTGGAGATCGACTGCCGGCCCGAGACCGTGAACCGCCCCATCAGCCGCGGCGTCACCGGGCCGCGTGTCACCAAGGCCGTTCTCGCCGTGGACGCCGGCCTCGCGGTCAACCCGCGCGGACTCGAAGCCCAGATGGCGGGCTGCCTCATGGACGGGATCGCCCAGACGCTGACCTCCAGCCTGCACCTGCGGGACGGGCACTTCCTGGAGGCGAGCTGGGACAACTACTTCTACACCCGGCAGTGGAACACCCCGCCCGAGCTGCGGATCATCGTCATGCCCGACACCTCCGACGAACCCGGCGGCGCCGGGGAGCTGGGGGTCGCCGCGTCGATGGCCGCCGTCGCCTGCGCGTACGGCCGGGCCACGGGCACCATGCCCACCAGCTTCCCGGTCAACCACGGCACCCTCTCCTTCGAACCCAAGCCGACCGTGCCGCCCATCCCCGCCTCGCCCACCGACGGCCTGGACCACGTCCGCTGACCCCGCTGGGAGCCTCCCCGTGCCCGAACACACCTTCCGCCTCAACGGCGAACACGTCACCGTCGACGCGGCCGACGACGAGCGCCTGCTGTGGGTGCTGCGCGACATCCTCGGCGTCAACGGACCGAAGTACGGCTGCGGCATCAACGTCTGCAAGGCATGCACGAGCCACCTCAACGGCAAGGCGGCCAACCCCTGCGCGATCCCCGTGGGCGACCTGCGGCCGGCCGACGAGGTCACCACCATCGAGGGCCTGCCCGCCACCGTCGGCAAGGATCTCCACCCCATGCAGCAGGCGTGGCTCGACCACGACGTCGTCCAGTGCGGCTACTGCCAGCCCGGCCAGATCATGGCCGCGGTGGCCCTCGTCCGCCGGGTCGCCGCGGAGGGCCGCGAGATCACCGACGACGACCTCGACGGCATCCGCAACATCTGCCGCTGCGGCACCTACACCCGCATCCGCGAAGCCATCGAAACCGGCGCCCAGAGCATGTGAGGCACTCGCCTGCCGAACCGGCCGACAGCCCGCCCTCACCCGCGGTCCACCGGCCCTCACCCCGTCCGCACACAGGAGCACCCTCATGCGAAGAAAGAAGAGCACCATCGCCCTCGGCGCCGGGGCCGTGATCCTGGTCGCCGCCGCGGCCGTCCTGCGGTTCGCTGTCGTCCCGGTGATCGCGCAGGTCCCGTCCGACCTCGACGCCACCGCGCGCTACGCCGGCACCGCCTCCCTGCTCGACACGACCGCCCTCGAAAACGGCGACTCCGAGAACCTCTTCATCCAGGACCTCCCCATCACCGCCTCCCAGCGAGTCCAGGTCGTCGACACCGACGGCGGGACGGCAGTGGCCTCCGAAGACCTCGCCATGCGCGACCCGGAGGGGAAGAAGATCCGCGACACCCACCACGTGTACGCCGTCGACCGCAGGGACCTGGACGCGAAACAGCCCCCCGACGGCAGCGACGCGGAGACGCACGACGGCCTCTCCGTGGGCTTCCCGCTGACGCCGGAGAAGACCGACTACCCGTTCTGGGACGCCACGACCCAGGACACCGCGCCCGCGAAGTACCGCGAGACGACGTCCACCGAGGGCCGCGAGACGTACGTCTACGAGTTCCACCAGTCCGGCGCCGTCGCCGACCCGGCGACGCTGGAAGCGCTGCCCGAGGCACTGCCGAAGACCGCGGTGCAGGGCCTCGCCGCCGGCCTGCCCGCCGCCGGCCGGGAGGAGGTGACGGCGGCGCTCCCCGGACTCGCCGACCCGGTGTCGCTGACCTACACCGCCGAGGCCGACACCACGTTCACCGTCGACACCGCCACCGGCGTACCGCTGCACACCGTCAAGTCCCAGAAGGTCACCGCGAACATCGACGGTCCCGAGGGTACGACGCCGCTGTTCGACATCCTGAGCTACGACCTGGAGTCGACTCCGGAGTCGGTGGACGAGCGTGTCCAGGACGCCTCGGACGCGGCCCGGTTGCTGTCGCTGGCCGAGAACGTGATTCCGCTCGCCCTGGTCCTGGCCGGGGCCCTGCTCGCGACGGCAGCGGTGTGGACGGCCCGGCGCGGCGGCTCCGAACCCGCGGCGCCGGGTGCGTCTCGGAGGGGGCGGGACGTACCAGAGGAACAGTCCGAACCGGTGTAGCCCACGTCCGGCCGCCCTGCTCCAGCACCCGGAGGAACCCCCGATGACCAGCTCCTTCGCCTGCCTGTCGCCGTCGTCCGGCGAGCAGGTCGCCGAGTACCCCGTGGCCACGGAGGCCGAGGTACGCACCGCCGTCGCCGGCGCCCGCGAAGCGGCCGCCGGGTGGCGGCGGGCCGGCCCGCGCGGGCGCCGTGCCGCGCTGCTCGCCTTCAAGCACGCCCTTGCCCGCGAGACCGGCGAACTCGCCGGGATCATCGCCGCGGAGACGGGCAAGCCGGTGCACGACGCCCGCACCGAGGTGGTCCTCACCCTCCACCACCTCGACTGGGCGGGCCGCAACGCCCACCGCGTCCTGCGCCGCCGCCGCGTGCCCTCCGGTGCCCTCGCCGTACACGAGCGGGCGCTCGTGGGCCACCGCCCGCTGGGCGTGATCGGCGTCATCGGCCCCTGGAACTACCCCCTCTACACCCCCATGGGCGCCATCGGCTACGCCCTCGCCGCGGGCAACGGCGTCGTCGTCAAACCCTCCGAACTCGCCCCCGGCGCCGCCGTCCGCCTCTCCCGCGTCTTCGACGCCGCCGTCCCCGCCCACGCGGGCCTGCTCCGCACCGTCACAGGCCTGGCGCGGACCGGCGAGGCGCTGGCCCGTGCCGGAGTGGACAAGGTCGCCTTCACCGGCTCGCCCAGCACCGCCCGCAAGGTCGCCGCCGTCTGCGCCGAGACCCTCACCCCGGTCCTCGTCGAGGGCGGTGGCAAGGACGCGGCGATCGTGGGACCCGGCCTCGGCCCGGCCGCGCTGGAGCGGGCCGCGGAGGCGATCGTGTGGGGCGCGATGTCCAACGCCGGACAGACCTGCGCCGGCGTGGAGCGGGTGTACGCGGTCGAGGAGGTGCACGAGCGGCTCGTACAGCTCATCACCCGCCGCGCCCGCCGGCTCGAACCCGGCACCTCCGGCCGCGACGTAGCCCCCGACTACGGCGCCATGACGCTTCCCTCGCAGTTCGGCACCGTCGAATACCACGTCAAGGAGGCCGTGACCGCGGGCGCCCGCACACCCCTGGGCGGACCCGAGTCCGTTCAGCCGCCCTACGTCCGTCCCGTCCTGCTCGTCGACGTCCCGGAGGACTCACCAGCCATGCGCGAGGAGACCTTCGGCCCGGTCGTCGCCGTCAACGCCGTGGCCGACCTGGACGAAGCCGTCCGGCGCACCAACGCCTCCCCGTACGCCCTCGGCGCCGCCGTCTTCACACGCACCCGCCGCGAGGGCCTGGCGGTGGCCGCCCGGCTGCGCGCCGGCGCCGTCTCGGTCGGCTCGGTCCTCGGCTACGCCGGCGTCCCCGCGCTGCCCTTCGGCGGCAGCGGCCTGTCCGGATACGGGCGCATCCACGGCGCCGAAGGGCTGCGCGCGTTCGCTGCGCCCGCGTCGGTCACCGTGCGCCGCTTCCACCCGTACGCGGACCTCACCTCGTTCGCCACCCCGCGCGCACGAGCGGCCCGGGCCGTGGAGTTCGCCCGGCGGCTGCACGCACTGCGCTGACGAGAGGGAATGCGTCACCGGTCTGGCAACGGGTGAACGGTGAGGATCTGCGCGCAAGTCGTACCCCGGCGGCTCGCGCCGGCGTGCACCCGCGGCCGTAGCGGTGTGGCCAGTCCACGATGATTTCCTGTGCTTCGGGAAACCGTTCGGCCGTGGTGAAGACCGGGCGCGCATCGCACACGGTGACGTGGCAGTCGAGGAACCGCCTTGCGCGTACGAGCGCGGCGGCGAAGTCGACGGCCAGTGCCTCGGTGACCTGCAGAGTGCCTTCGTACGAACCGTCGGGACGAACCGCGAGGGCGCCGCGGGACAGCGGCTCCGCTGTGTCGCCGATGACGCGTACCAGCGCGAGGGCGTGTCGGTCGGCGACGGTGTCCAGCACGGTCAGCAGGGTCGCTCGCGCCTCATCCGTGCGGCGGAACGGGGTTACCGGGCGCCGGCACCGGTGGGGTCGGCCGGGCGCAGGATCGTCCGGCCGGTCGGGCCTCGCGTCCCGGGTCAGCGTCGCAACGCGTCCGTCAGCCGTCCGGCGATCAGCTCCTCGGCTTCCGCCACGATGCGTGCCACGGCCTCGGCGACCGTCGGGACGTCGTTGATGAGGCCCTGGGCCAGGCCCGCGCTCCAGATGCCGGCCTCAAGGTCGCCCTCCGCGAATACCCTGCGCCCGCGCGCGCCGGCGACCAGATCTCGCACATCGGGGAACTGGCCGCCCTCGTGGAGGATCTCGACGACCTTGCGGCTGACGGTGTTGCTGGCCACCCGGGCGGTGTTGCGCAGCGGGCGGAAGATCAGCTCGGTGTCCAGCTCGCTGTTGGCCACGATCTGGTCCTTGACCCTCTGGTGCACCGGGGCCTCCTGGGTGCACAGGAAGCGGGTGCCCATGTTGACGCCCTCGGCGCCCAGCGCGAGCGCGGCGACGAGGCCCCGCCCGTCCGTGAAGCCGCCGGAGGCGATCACCGGTACGGTCAGGCGCTGGGTGGCCGCGGGGATCAGGATCAGGCCGGGGACGTCGTCCTCCCCGGGGTGCCCCGCGCACTCGAAGCCGTCGATGCTCACGCCGTCGACGCCGATCTCCTCCGCCTTCACCGCGTGCCGGACGCTGGTGCACTTGTGCAGCACCCTGACGCCGTGGGCGGCGAATTCGGGCAGGTGCTCCTGCGGATTGAAGCCGGCCGTCTCGACGACCTTGATCCCGGATTCGATGATCGCGCGCCGGTACTCGTCGTAGGGCGGCGGGTTGATCGACGGCAGGATGGTGAGGTTCACGCCGAACGGCTTGTCCGTCAGCCCCCGGCAGCGCTCGATCTCCTTCACCAGGGCCTCGGGGGTGGGCTGGGTGAGAGCGGTGAGGAAGCCGAGGGCGCCCGCGTTCGCCACCGCGGCGACCAGCTCGGCCCGGCCCACCCACTGCATCCCGCCCTGGACGATGGGGTGCTCGACCCCGAACGTCTCGCAGAACCGTGTCGTCAGCACGCCGCCCCCTACAGCCCGTAGGTCTTGCCGATGATGTCGCGCTGGATCTCGCTCGTGCCGCCGTAGACGGTGGAGACCACCGTGGCGCGCAGCAGCGCCTCCATGCCGTACTCGGTGGCGTAGCCGTAGCCGCCCATCATCTGCATGCCTTCGAGGGCGACGTGCTTGGCGAGTTCGGTGCACTTCAGCTTCGCCATCGACGCCTCGCGGGCGAAGACCTTGTCCGGCTCGGCGTCGATCTGCGCCGCCACATCGTCCAGCAGCAGACGAGCGCACTCCAGCTCGGTCGCCATGTCGGCGATGCGGTGCTTGAGCACCTGGAAGGAGCCGATCGGCCGGCCGAACTGCTCGCGCTCCCGCACGTATGCGAGGGTGTCGCCGAAAGCCCGGCGGGCGGTGCCGAGCATGAGCGCGGCGAGGATCATCCGCTCCAGGTTCAGTCCGGCCATCAACTGTGGCCAGGCCTCGCCCGGCGTGCCGACGACCGCCGAGTCGGGGACGAAGCAGTCGGTGAAATACAGGTCGTTGACCTCGCGGCCGCCCATCGTCTCGATGCCCTTGACCACCAGACCGTCGGCGTCGGCCGGCACCATGAACTGGGTGAGTCCCTTGTGCTTGGACTCCTCGCGTGAGGTGCGCGCGATGAGGAGGATGTGGTCGGCGAAGTGGGCGTTGGAGCACCAGGTCTTCTGCCCGTTGATCACATAGCCGCCGTCCACGCGCTCCGCCCGGCAGGCCAGCGCGCCGATGTCGGAGCCCGCCCCCGGCTCGGACATCGAGATCGCCTCGACGCGGCCGGCCACCACGCCCTCGAGCACCTTGCGCTTCTGCTGCTCGGTGCCGAACTTCTCGTACGCCGCCGCAGAGATGATCGTGGTCCCGAAGCCGCTGATCGGGGCGAGACCGTAGGCGGTCTCTTCAAGGAAGAGGCAGAGATCCGTCATGCCCAGGCCCGCGCCGCCGTACTCCTCGGGGATGACGATGCCCAGCCAGCCCAGGTCCGCCATCTTCTCGTACAGCTTCTGGTTGTGCGGCTCCTGGCCGCCGTCGGTCAGCTTGTCCCGCTGCTCCTTGGTGCCGCACTCGCGGCGGCAGAAGTCGGCTATCGCCTTGACCAGGTCGCGGCGCTCGTCCGTCAGGACTCGGGGCATGGTGTGTATTCCTCCGCGGAAAGTGTCAATGGCGCACTACTCTTCGTCGCTCAGTAGCGCGGGGAAGACCGTGTTCAGCAGGTGGAGCACGGTGCGGGTCAGAATGACGTGCAGGTCGCTGCGGCTGAGAGTGCCGCGCACCAGCCATTCCCGGGAGGCGGCCTTGAGCATGGCGCTGTGCGCGCGGATCATCGCCCGGAGCTTCTGCCGTCCCTCCGTGATGTCGGTCATCATCGCGGCCTCGAGGATGCGGTCGGTCGCGACCTCATCCGCCTCGAGCATGATCCGGTCGATCTCCGGGTCGTTGAGGGCTTCGAGGCCGATGGCGGACAGCCACATCTCGCGGTTGCGCTCGACGACTTCGAGCCACCGGTCGACGCAGATCGACAGGCGTTCTTCGGGGCTGGTCGGGGGCAGCCGCTCGGACACCGAGGCCGGCACGACCATCATCTGCCGCACCACCTCGAGGTAGAGCTGCCGCTTCCCCCCGAAGTAGTGGTTGATCAGCGCTCTGGCCACGCCCGCCCCGGCCGCGATGTCGGAGGTGGAAACGGCGTTGTAGCCGTTCGCCCCGAAGAGCCTGCGGGCGACGCTGAGGATCTCGGCGCGCCGGGCGTCCGGCTCCATCCTGCGTCGCGGTGTCTGGCGCTGACCGCCCATGCCGTCTTCCTTGTCGTCGTGCCGGTGGCTGCTGGTTGCTGCCCGAAGGGTGGATCCAGGTGTACAGGGTCTCGATCGTCCCGGCGTGCATCCGGTCGATGACCTTGCGCCGCACGCTCAGCCTGGGCGTCAGCTCACCGGTCTCCAGCGTCCGGGGCCCGGCGATGACCTGGTGCTTCTCGACCTGCTCGACGCGGGCCAGGACGCCGTTTGTTTCCGCGACCGCCTTGTCGAGAGCGGCCGGCACCACGGGGTGGAGCGCCAGCTCGTCCGGCCCGGCGGCCGTGATGGACATCGCGATGAGCAGCTTCTCGCCCCGGCCCAGGCCGAGCGACGCCAGCCCACGGGTGACGGCGGCGACCTCGGCCCGCAGCCGCGACCAGGACAGCGTCGTCGCATCCGGCCCGATCCCGGAGGTGAGCGCGGGCCGGTCCGCGAACTCCCGGGCGCTGCGTCGCAGCAGGCATGCGATCGTCAACCCCGCGGTGGACTCGTGCAGCCGCTCTGCGGTGACCACGGCGGACTCCTTTCATCGCGATCCGCAAACGTACTCGTTGAGCGGACCTCACGATGAACTCAGTATTGTCGAACTGTCAATAGGTTGTACATAGGGCCAGCCCTGCCGGTCAAGTCGCCAGGCCTGCGGATGCTAGATGCTGCGGAACGATGTGAGACACACTGTTGACATAACGCCAATAGAGACGGTTACCTGGCCCCGCCGACTGTCCACGAGCCGCGTGTGCGGCCCGTCGGCGGTCGGGCCAAGGGGAGACGTCCACGCGCACAGGAAGCAGAGGACAGTGACCGAGGCCTTTATCTACGACGCGATCCGCACCCCGCGCGGCCGTGGCAGGAACGGCTCGCTGCATCACGTGAAGCCGGTGTCGCTGGTCACCGGGTTGATCGGTGAACTCGGCCGGCGCCAACCGAAGCTGGACCCCGAAAGGCTCGACGACGTGGTTCTCGGCGTCGTCTCACCGGTGGGCGACCAGGGGATGGACCTTGCCAAGACCGCGGCGCTCGCCGCCGGACTGCCCCACCACGTGGCCGGGGTCCAGCTCAACCGGTTCTGCGCCTCCGGCCTGGAGGCGGTGAACTTCGCCGCGCAGAAGGTCCGTTCCGGATGGGAGCAGATGGTGATCGCGGGCGGCGTGGAGTCGATGTCGCGCGTGCCGATGGGCAGCGACGGCGGAGCGATCGCCGCGGACCCGGAGACGGCCTACGCCACTGACTTCGTTCCCCAGGGGATCAGTGCCGACCTGCTCGCGACCGTTGAGGGCTTTACCCGGGACGACGTCGACGCCTACGCGCTGCGTTCGCAGGGACGGACGGCGGCGGCCTGGTCGGGCGGCCACTTCGCGAAGTCCGTGGTGCCCGTCCGCGACCGAAACGGGGTCACCGTACTCGCCGAGGACGAGCACCCGCGTCCGGACACGACGATCGAGGCGCTCGGCAAGCTGAAGCCCTCCTTCGCGGGCATCGGTGACCTGGGGGGCTTCGATGCGGTGGCCCTGCAGAAGTACCACTGGCTCGAACGCATCGACCACGTCCACACCCCGGGCAACTCCTCGGGAGTCGTCGACGGGGCGGCGCTGGTTCTGGTCGGCACGGAGCAGGCCGGTGCCGAGTCCGGCCTCACGCCCCGTGCCCGCATCGTGTCCGCGGCGGTCAGCGGGGGCGATCCCACGATCATGTTCACCGGCCCCGCCCCGGCCACCCGCAAGGCGCTGGACCTCGCCGGGCTGACGGTCGACGACATCGATCTGTTCGAGCTCAACGAAGCGTTCGCCGCGGTGGTGCTCAGGTACGTCAAGGATCTGCGGCTGCCCTGGGACAAGGTCAACGTCAACGGGGGAGCGATCGCCATGGGCCATCCACTCGGTGCCACCGGGGCGATGCTCGTCGGCACCGTCGTGGACGAGCTGGAGCGCCGCTCCGCCCGCCGGGCCGTGGTGACCCTGTGCGCCGGCGGTGGCATGGGCATCGCCACCGTCATCGAACGCCTCTGAGATCCCGCACCGACCCGGAAGGAACGCCGTACCCATGCAGGAAAACCGCATGATCAGGTGGGAGCAAGGCCCCGACGGGATCGTTGTGTTGACCATGGACGACCCGGATCAGTCGGTCAACACGATGAACCAGACCTACGTGGACTCCATGGAGGCCACCGTCACCCGGCTCGCGGCAGAGCAGGACAGCATCACGGGCGTGGTGGTCACCTCGGCCAAGAAGAGTTTCTTCGCCGGCGGTGACGTCGGATTCATGAGCAAGGCCGAGAACCCCGAGGATGTCACCGACCTCTGCCGGGTCCTGAAGTCGCAACTGCGCCGTCTCGAAACGCTCGGCAAGCCGGTCGTCGCCGCCATGAACGGCTCTGCACTGGGCGGCGGCTACGAGGTCGCGCTCGCCTGCCATCTCCGTATCGCCCTGGACGCACCGGACAGCCGCATCGGCCTGCCCGAGGTGACCCTGGGGCTGCTGCCCGGCTGCGGCGGCGTGAGCCGGACCGTCCGGCTGCTCGGCCTGGAAGGCGCACTGACGAACGTCCTCCTCCAGGGCCAGAAGTACCGGCCCCAGGACGCGCTGGCCAAGGGCCTCGTGCATGAGCTCGCCGAGACGCCGGAGGAGCTCCTGGCCAAGGCCCGTGAATGGATCAAGGCCAATCCGGAAGCCGCGCAGCCGTGGGACGAAAGGGGGTACCGCATCCCCGGCGGAACCCCCTCTCACCCGAAGGTCGCCGCCAGCCTCCCGGCCTACCCGGCGAATCTGCGCAGGCAGCTCAAGGGCGCGAACATGCCGGCACCGCGCAACATCCTCTCCGCGGCAGTCGAGAGCGCCCAGGTCGACCTGGAGTCGGGCCTGGAGATCGAGACCGGCTACCTCGTCGAGCTGATGACGGGCCAGGTCGCGAAGAACATGATGCAGGCGTTCTTCTACGACATGCAGCACATCAACTCCGGCGGCAGCCGCCCCGAGGGCCACGCGCCGCACACCGCCCGCAAGGTGGCCGTGCTCGGCGCCGGCATGATGGGCGCCGGGATCGCCTACTCCTGCGCCCGTGGCGGTCTCGAGGTCGTCGTCAAGGACGTCTCGCCCGAAGCGGCTGCCAAGGGCAGGCAGTACTCCGAGAAGGTGCTCGGCAAGGCCGTGGCCCGGGGGCGGATGTCCCGCGAGAAGGCCGACCAGGTCCTCGCCCGCATCACGCCGACCGCCGAACCCGCGGACCTCGCCGACTGCGATCTGGTCATCGAAGCGGTCTTCGAGGACCCGGAGCTCAAGCACCGCGTCTTCGCGGAGATCGAGGACGTTGTGGCGCCGGACGCGGTCCTGGGGTCGAACACGTCCACGCTGCCGATCACCGGACTTGCCGAAGGCGTCGGGCGCCCGGAGGACTTCATCGGCCTGCACTTCTTCTCGCCCGTCGACAAGATGCCGCTCCTGGAGATCATCACCGGTGAGAAGACCGGTGCCGCCACGGTCGCGAAGGCCATCGACATCGCGCGGCAGATCGGCAAGACGCCCATCGTCGTCAATGACAGTCGCGGCTTCTTCACCAGCCGCGTCATCGGCAAGTTCATCGACGAAGCGGTGGCGATGGTCGGCGAAGGGCTCCAGCCCGCCTCGATCGAGCAGGCGGGATCGCAGGCGGGCTACCCGGCACCGCCCCTGCAGCTCCTCGACGAACTCACCCTGACCCTGCCGCGCAAGATCCGCGAGGAGACGAAGGCAGCGACCCTGGCCGAGGGGGGGAAGTGGAGCCCGCACGGCTCGGAGGCAGTCGTCGACCGCATGATCGACGAGTTCGAGCGCGGCGGACGCTCCACCGGCGCCGGCTTCTACGCGTACGAGGACGGCAAGCGCACCGGTCTGTGGCCCGGACTGCACGAGCACTTCACCGCACGGGACCGCGAGATCCCGTTCGAGGACATGCAGGAGAGGATGCTCTTCGCGGAAGCGCTGGATTCGGTCCGCTGCCTGGACGAGGGCGTGCTGCGGTCGGTGGCGGACGCGAACGTCGGCTCGATCCTGGGCATCGGCTTCCCCGCATGGACCGGCGGTGTGCTGCAGTACATCAACGGATACCGCGGCGGCCCGGCCGGGTTCGCCGCCCGCGCCCGGGAACTTGCCGACAGGTACGGGAAGCGGTTCGAGCCCCCCGCCTCGCTGCTGGCCAAGGCGGAGAAGGGCGAGCGTTACGAGTGAGCGCAGTGCGGTGGTCCGAACCGCGTCGTCAGGAAGCGCCGGGCCACCGCAGAGGGGGCCGCACACCGAATTCGTCTTGCGATCGTCCCGTCATTCACGGAGTGCGTGCCCATGTCTCAGGGGAGTGCGCGGGTCCCCGGTCTTCGCTTTGCGTGGGTCTTGAGTGAACGGACGACTGCGGATGGGGTGGGTCAGGCTGGGACCGCACGTCATGCGGCCCCGGCCGCACCTGGACGGACGGGGGCACACTGGGATTCTGCGTCACCGTCGGAACGGCTGCGGGTGGACTCATATTCGTTGGTTGTGGGTTCTCGTCTCACGGCCCACCGCCTCGGCGTCGCGGGTCGATCAACCCAACGGTAGCCGTGCTCTCTGGGCGAGGGCGTGGGTGTAGTGGTCAACTTGCCCCTCGGACACATAATCGCCCCATGATCGCGGATTCGGGGGCAGGCGTGATCGGCACCCGGACCTCACCTGGAGTGAGGGACGGGTGCATTTTGCTGAGCCCGTCCCCGGTGGTGGAGGGGGCGCTGCTCAGCAGATGCGGATCCTTTCTCTCGTCGGGGTGCCGGCGGTCAGGGTCTGGTCCGCCGGGTCGTAGGTCAACGTCACGTTCCCGGCCCGCAGCCGGGCGGCAGCCGCTTCGGGATCTGTCGGCTCGTCGCCTTCGGTGAGGCGGAGCAGCAGGGCGGGCAGGCGGCCCAGGATGCGGTCCTCACGGATGTAGGTGTTGCGGGGCAGGTCCGTGCCGGGGCCGGTGGCGCTGGTGCGGCCGTGGCGGCAGCGGTGGGCCGGGTTCCAGCGGGCGATGCGCGCGTTGCTGTTGCCTGCGCGGCGTTGCGCGAACATCCAGGAGGCCACCGGTGCAGTGGTGGGGTCGGCTTCCAGGCGCTGGGCGCGGGCGCCGCGGCGCGCCCAGGCCCGGTTCGGGTGCGGGCCGGCATCGACATCGGAGTACTCGGGTATGCCCTTGCGAACTACCGGGGTACCGGCCTGGAAGGAGGAACACAACGCCTCGCGCCGCAGGGTCCGTGCCCGCGTAGAGCACGTCTCCGCCCGGTTGAAGGGCTGGAAGATCCTTCGCGACTGCCGGCCGAAAGGCGACGGCGTTCACCACGTCATGCTCGGCATCGCCCCGCTGCACAACCTCGTCCTCGCCCGGTGATCTGAGTCCTTCTCGGCCCACCCCCCGGCCGCAGCGCCGCCGACCTGCCCGTGTGGCACGGGCCAGGTGGGTCATCGCTGACCGTCTTCCTGGAGCGTGGCGGTGGCCGGAGCCCGGGGGCGGAAGACGAGTTGCACGCAGTCCTCGTCCTGGAGGGTGCGGACGGACACCCGGTAGACGGGTTCGAGTACCTCGGGGGTCAGGACCTCGGCCGTGGGTCCGGCGCTGGCCACGGTGCCCTCGTCGAGCAGCACCAGGTGGTCGCAGTAGCGGGCGGCCAGGTTGAGGTCGTGCAGGACGACGACGGTGGTGACGTCCAGGCTGCGCACCAGGTGCAGGACCTCGTGCTGGTAGTGGATGTCCAGGTGGTTGGTGGGCTCGTCGAGCAGCAGGTGGTGGGCTTGCTGGGCGAGTGCGCGGGCGATGAGGGTGCGCTGTTTCTCGCCGCCGGAGAGGGTGGCGACGTTGCGGTCGGCGAGGTCGCGCATGCCGACCCGGCGCAGTGCGGCGGCGGCGATGCGGTGGTCCTCGGCGGTGTACGCCTGGAAGGCCGAGCGGTGGGGCGCGCGGCCGAGCAGCACCATGTCGGCGACGGTGACCGGGAGTTCGGGCGGGGCCTCCTGGGCCACCACGGCGATCCGCCGGGGCAGCTCGCGGTGGGGGACGGAAGTGACCGGCTGTTCGTCGACCAGCACGCTGCCGCCGCGCGGGGCGAGCGCCGCGTACAGGATGCGCAGCAACGTGGTCTTGCCGCTGCCGTTGGGGCCGATGAGTCCGACGACGCCGGAGCGGGCTTCGAGGCCCACGCCGGCGAGCACCGGTGTTCCGTCGTACGCGAAGGTCACGTCAGCCGCACTGATCATGTCCTATTTCTCCCGTCCTGCACCGATGATGAAGAAGTCCCTGCTGTCGCGGTGCTGGCGAGGGGGCATCAGGTGCTCGAAGTGTCGCGGCGGGCCGAACCCGGCCGGCCGCAGCAGCGCGGCCGTCTGGGGGGCCGTGATGCCGCGCCAGTACGGGAGGGTCCGTCCCATGCCCAGGTAGTCGCGCGCGGCTCCGGGGAGCAGCCGGGGGAAGCGGAGTAGCTGGCGGGCGGTGTGCCACAGGCCGTCGGCGATCAGCACCGCGCCGGCGGGGCGCAGCGCCCGGGCCCATGCCGCAAGGGCCGCCTCGGGCGTCGGCAGGGTCCACAGCACGTACCGGCAGGTCACAAGGTCGTACGGGCCTTCCGGCGGGGTGTGTCCGTCGCCGTGGCGCCATCGGATGGTGACGCCGCGCCGTGCGGCTTCGGCGCGGGCTCCCGTCAGCATGCGTTCCGAGGCGTCCATGCCGGTGACCTCGTGGCCCAGTTCGGCGAGCAACACCGCGGCGAAGCCGGTGCCGGTGCCCACGTCCAGCACCCGCAGGGGCGGCTCAGCCGGGCCGAGCAGCGCGGCGATCGCGTCGCGGTACAGCGCTCGCCATACGTCCCGGCCCGCCTCCGCGTAGGCACGGTAGTAGCGGTCGTAGCGCGCGGCCCGCCCCTCCCAGGTGCGGGTGACCGAGGCCACGGCGGCCGGATCCGGGGCGCCGCTCACGGCTTCGTCACCTCCGCCCGCCCGCGCGGCCGGGGGTCGGAGAGCCGGTGTGCTCCGGGCACGGCCAGCGCGGCCAGGGAGGCGGCCACGGTCAGCAGGCCGCCCGTCAGGAGCACCGGGGTGTGCCCGGCGGTGTCGTACCACCGCAACCTCGCCGCCGGCGGCCTCATCGTCCTCGTCGCCACCGGCGCGTTCGTGCCGCCCGCATGGAAGGTGAGGGTGTACGTGTCCTCGGCCTCGAACGCCCAGTTGGTGTCGGTGCCCTTCCTCAGCCGTCCGGCGTGATCGCCAGGTAGGCGTCGATCTCCTCCGCAAGATAGGGGCACGTGTCCACGGGATGCTCGCTCGGGCAGGTGAGCATGTGGGCCAGGTAGGCGCGAGCCGAGGTGAGCCGTGCCAACTGCTCGTCGCACACGGCCAGTCGTTGCCCCACCGCGGTGCGCCAGTCGCGGTCGGCGGTGCCGCCCGCGAGGAGGGCGGCGATCTCGGGCAGGCTCATCATCGCCGTGCCCTGCAGGAGTTGGATCAGTGCGATGCGGCGGAGGTCGGTGTCGCCGTACACCCGCCGCCCCGCGTGGCGGGCCGGCGTGAGAAGTCCCTGCTTCTCCCACCAGTGCAGGGTGGAGACGGCGACCTGGAAACGGGTCGCCACCTCGCCGACGCCATACGACGCCGTGCCATCGCCGTTGCGGTTGTTGTTTGACATCAAGTCGACTTTAGGTAGCACCGTGGTCCCGCCGCAATGAAAACCGTTGTCGAAAGGACCGCTCATGCCCGCACGCCCTGGTTGGCGGCTACCCCTCGGACTGATGCTCGGCGCGTTCATCGCCCTGCTCGACGTCTCGATCGTGACCGTCGCCCTGCCCGACATCGGCGCTGATCTGGACACCGGGACGTCGGGCATGCAATGGATCGTCGACGCCTACACCCTGCCGCTGTCCGCGCTGCTGCTGTCCAGCGGCGCGGTCGGCGACCGCTGGGGCCGTAAGCGCGCCTACCTCGCGGGCGTGGCCGTCTTCACCCTCGCCTCGATCGCCTGCGCCGCCGCGCCCACCAGCGGAGGGCTCATCGCCGCGCGGGCGGTGCAGGGCGCGGCCGCGGCCCTGGTGTTCACCGGAACGCTGTCGAATCTCGTCCAGGCGTTTCCGGAGCCGCATGCGCGGGCGCGGATGCTCGGGATCAACGGCGCCGTCGCCGGGGCCGCGATCGTCGCAGGGCCGTTGCTCGGCGGTCTTCTGGTGGACGCGGTGGGCTGGCGCGGCATCTTCGTCATCAACCTGCCGGTGGGCCTGGCCGCGTTGTGGCTCGGCGTCCGCGCCATCCCCGAGAGTTCCGACCCGGAGCACGCGGCATTCGACCCCGCGGGGCAGGTCCTGGGGCTGGTGATGCTGGGCACGCTCACGTACGGGCTGATCGAGAGCCGGGAGTACGGCTGGTCCTCCGCGCAGACCCTCACCTCGCTGGCCGTGGCGGCGGTCGCCGCCGCGGGCTTCGTGCTGGCCGAACGGCACGGCGCCCCGCCGATGCTGCCCCTGCGGCTCTTCCGCGACGCCCGGTTCACGGTGCCCAACGTCGCCTCGTTCGTCCTGGGCTTCGGCACCAGCGCCGTGTTCTTCCTGCTCTCGCTCTATCTCCAGCAGGTCCAGGGGCACTCCGCCATGTCGACGGGGCTGCGCTTCCTGCCGCTGACCCTCAGTCTCAGCGCCGTCTCCCCGTTCGCCACCAGGCTGTGCGCCCGCTTCCGTACGACAACCGTGATGACCGCCGGCTACGCGCTCTCGGGTGCGGCCCTCGCCGGCTTGGCGCTGCTTGCGCCGGACACGGGCTTCTGGCCGTTCGCCGCCTTGTCCGTCCTGCTCGGCGCCGGCATGGGGGCGTCCATCGGCCCCACCCAACTGGCCGGGGTGGCGGCGCTGCCGGTGCAGCGCTCCGGGCTCGGCGCTGCCTGCATCAGCACCACGCGGCAAGTGGGCACGGCGCTGGGCGTGGCTGTACTCGGCCTGATCGTCGCCGCCCAGGCGGGGTCCAGTGTGGGCAGCGAACAGTACGCTCACGGCTTCGTGCGCGGGCTGCACATCGCCGGTCTGGCCACCGGCGCGGCGACCCTTGCCGCCGCGGGCCTGATCGCCGGCTCGGCCCGTGGCCGGCGGGGTCCGGTCGCGGACCCCGCCGGCCCCTCGGTGCGTGCGGCAGGCGTGTGACCGGCCTTTCGGGCGCTCGCGGGGGCGTGGTCGCGCGACATGCTCTGCCGGTACGTGGCCGATTAAGGCATATTTGCTGGTTATGGTGCTCTGGTGGGTATTGCCGAGGACGTGACCGTCACCACTGCGCCGGTACGGCGGCGGCGAGCCTCGCCGGCGGTCCTCGTCGCGGGCGGGCTCGTCTGCGCGGCCTTCGCCGGCCTCTGGGCGGTGGGGACCGAGGGCTGGCTGACGCATCCGGCGTTCCGGGCCTGGCAGACGGTCTGCGTGGCCATCGCCGTGCAGGCGGTGCCGTTCCTGGTTCTCGGCACCCTGGTCTCCGGCGCGATCAACGCTCTCGTGCCGGCGCACGTCTTCACCCGCGTGCTGCCGCGCCGGCCCGCGCTGGCCGT